>CARCZS010000076.1 GCA_948956705.1 uncultured Phocaeicola sp. | reverse complement strand
TGGGCGAGCGGGTGCATACTGCCAAGGGGAATGTGTATCGGGTGGTGGAATGCTAGGAGTATTTAGCAATAGTGGAAGCTTTATCAGCAGTTCGTTAGGCTTGTTCATGCCGGATAAATACCGGAGAAACAACGTAGAATCAATGGATAACTGGACTTTACAGACTTGCTAACCACCGCAGTAGTATAAAATAGTTTAACAATGTATAATTGGTGGTAAGATAACAACAACCAGTCTTTAAAAGGCATATTTTTATTAAAGATTATGAGGAACACAGCAAACATAAATAATATCTCTGGAAGTAACCGATTTTTCATGTCCTTACTGTCCCTTGCCTTCTTTTTGTTTGCCATTGCTTGCCGTCCTTTGGCTGCCCGGACTTTTGAGGGAGGAGGACTGACTTCTGCTCTTTATAATTTGGAAAAACTATTAAAACAACAGCATAAAGAGTAATCTTTATCATAAAAAATAATGGAAATGCGGCTTTGTAATGTAAGGTTATTATTTTTCTTTTTCCTGTGTCTGTTGGTTGGTCATACGCTTACTTGC
>CARCZS010000075.1 GCA_948956705.1 uncultured Phocaeicola sp. | reverse complement strand
GCTTTGAAGCGCAGGAGTATCGGACGGAGAAACGACAGCATTATCGGGTGCGTTATCTTACTCATCCTGAGTTTGTTCTCACTTGGACTATCAAAAAAATGCCAACGTGATTCCCATCAGGTTGGCACTCAAATAAACTTGGCAGAGTTTATTCTTACTAAAAAAACTTTTACCTGATTACCTTTTCTGGATAGTGAAACGGAGAAGATAGCGGATATGAATCATCCTTTATGTTCAGTGTTCCAAGCTCTTTCCTCGAAAGCTTCAGATGTGAATTTGTATAGGCAGGTCTTCTGACTTGTTTCCGCTATAAGCACCTTCCCGGAGATGTTCTCCAGTGGTTGATGGGGTTTGCTTATGCGTTTTGTGAAACATACAGCAGCGGGACTGTTCAGGATTCTCACCTGATTCCCTTTTAATCGTTTATCTTTGGATTAAGGATAAACGAACCGATACGTTGCAAATATACTGCTTATCTTTAGAAAAACAATTAATTCTTTCGGTTTTTATAAAGGGAGGAATAGAATTTTTGCCTTATCTTTGTGGCATAATTTAGAAGAACTATGATTATAGCAGTAGATTTTGACGGAACAATCGTGGAACATAAGTATCCCGCAATAGGTAAAGAAATCCCTTTTGCCATAGAAACATTGAAAAAATTACAGCAAGAACGTCATTTCCTTATATTATGGAGCGTTCGTGAAGG
>CARCZS010000074.1:332-727 GCA_948956705.1 uncultured Phocaeicola sp. | reverse complement strand
TGGATGGTATGGGGATTCTTGCCGATGCTTTTCAGAAGGCTGGTGCGGAATTGGTGGGCTATACGTCAACAGACGGATATGTTTTCAGTCAGTCTCGTGCTGTGCGCGACGGAAAATTCTGCGGATTGGTTATCGACCAGGAAAATCAACCGCAACTTACAGCCAAACGTGTTGCCGATTGGTGCAAGCAAATAAAAGAAGAGTTTGCTTCGGATAAAGGCAAATAGTGTTTTCCTGTTTTAGCCCATGATGTGGGTGTATCTGTCTTGTAAAGGGGCAAAACATTGGCAATGCTGTTATTGGGTTCGTAGGGGCGAGGTTCGCTCGCCCGAAAACAGTTTACCTTGTGTCTTCGGGCAGGCAAACCCTGCCCCTACAGCTGACGATTGGATAGG
>CARCZS010000074.1:0-258 GCA_948956705.1 uncultured Phocaeicola sp. | reverse complement strand
CTCCCTCTTCGTTTCGAAGATGAAGTTAAAACCGATTTTGAGGGACGGATAGTCCGAAGTAAGCTGCCACCGCTTCGGCACATCGCTCACCGTCAATGCCTGCCGACACAATACCGCCTGCATATCCTGCCCCTTCGCCACAAGGGAACAACCCCCGTATCGTAATGTGCTGCAAAGTTTCATTGTCTCTGACAATTCTTACAGGCGCAGAGGTGCGCGTCTCTACTCCAATCATCACTGCGTCGTTGGTAAGGAAAC
>CARCZS010000073.1 GCA_948956705.1 uncultured Phocaeicola sp. | reverse complement strand
CAACTGGTATGTGACTTCCCGCAGCAAAGACGAAGCTGTCAATACAGAACGGGGCGAAAAAGGCACATTATTGGCATCAGGTTTCATTGCGGGCGGTGCATTGATGGGAGTAGTCAGCGCAGCAATGCGTTTTGGCGGCATCAATCTGGTCAACGAGGAATGGTTGAACAATTCATGGAGCGAAGTGGCTTCATTAGGTGCCTACATACTACTGATTATCTGGCTGGTAAAGGCAAGTATGCATATCAAGAAATAAAACAACAGGCATATACTTAAGCCAGCATGAGAGAGAAAAACTTCCCTTATATTGAAATTGTGTCAAAACGTGGATAATGTTGTCGTTTCGTTCGTAGGGGCGAGGTTCGCTCGCCCGAAAACAGTCTTCGGGCAGGCAAACCCTGCCCCTACAGCTGACGATGGGATAGGTCGGCTTAGTTTTGACACACTCCCGACTTTTAGTTTATGAGAGTTTCGACACACCCTCCTCATCAAATAATTGCCCCCCAAAAAAACTGATAAACATGAAAAACTCAAATATAATGAAACGACTATTCATGATGAGCTTACTCGCAATATCCACCGCTCTGTCGGCACAACAACCAATAGTATTGAAACTGTGGCCCAATGGCGCTCCCAATACAAACGGCATCACCACCGAAGAGCAAGAATTGGAAAAGAACCGCATCTCAAATGTCACAGTCCCTACCCTCACCATCTACCCGGCTACCCGGCCAAACGGCCTTGCAATCATCATGTGTCCCGGTGGCGGATATGCTCGTCTGGCAATGGATCATGAAGGG
>CARCZS010000072.1 GCA_948956705.1 uncultured Phocaeicola sp. | reverse complement strand
AAAGTTTTAATTATCAAAACTTTGTGTAAATTTGCAGCGAAAAGTGTATCTCTTACTAAGAGATGCACTTTTTTTCTTCTTTCTCCTAAAATCTTATTCATCACGTTTTCAAGAGTTTAAGCAGTGTCAAGTCCCTGCTTTACTTCCAACTTGAAAATCCTAACAAATGTCAACGTATCTTAATGGAAAGACTCTGATGTTTTTAAAAAAGACCAAGGAGTTTCCGAAAAAGACTTAAGCGTTTTTCAAAAAGCTCAAGGTCTTTTTCCAAAGCATTTCTATCAATTGATAAAAAGAGGGGAAAGACAGAAAAATCACTCGTTTTAGTCGAATAAAATAGAATATGAGACCTCAAAAACTCTCGTGAGAACTTCTTCAAACAATGGGAACAGTTTCTTGAAACAATGGTAACAGTTTGTCCAGACAATGCCCATTGTTTAGGGGTGATGATACTGCTTTACTTTTCCGCCGCAAGCAAACGGAAATTAAGTGGTAGAAAACTTATTGCATACCTCCTTTCACACATAACAGCTGCCGGAACCGCCTGTTTATGGGGAATTAGTGTGAAAGAACCGTCACTTCCGCCCGTCGAATGTGAAACGCACCCCATGCATGTGAGTCTTAAGAATATTTTCTTTTTCCTGCTCAATATCCGGTTGAAAAACGACCTTTGTCTATCGGTTGTTTTAAACTCAAAAGGAGAATAGATTATGGAAGCGATAAAAGGATGTTGAAGCCTGGTTACGGAATCTGACACAATGACATATATATGTCTAGGCTTATGCGTACGTACGTGTGACCCGATGCGTATATACGTGCAGGCTGATGTCACCGTATGTGTTGACCGATGCGTGCATACGTGCACATTTAAAAATATACAGCTTGAAGCTCACGCTGAATGCTGCAAAAAGACCTTGAACTTTTCAAAAAAGACTTTGAGTTTTTCGAAAAAGACCGGGAAGTTTTTTAAAAACATCACCATCTTTTTAAAAAAGCCCGGCATCTTTTTCATGGAGGGGCAGATGGGAGTATCCCCTCATTAAGCCGGTTATTCCCTCTTCTCCGTTCATCCTTTCATTTTGATTCATACACACTGGTTATCAACCGGTTAAAGATGACA
>CARCZS010000071.1 GCA_948956705.1 uncultured Phocaeicola sp. | reverse complement strand
AAACAATCTCTCCACAGAAAATTGAGTTTCTGTCTGCCCATCTGGAGAACTGGAACACGATTGACTTTGACGACCGACGGCAGGTGACGGACATCATTCTCTCCCAGGTCCAGGCCACCAGTGACCGTGTTTCCTTTGAGTGGAAAATCTGAGCACCTTTTATAATCTGCGCCTTATACAACGGCCTGTGTGCCCTTGTTAAGCGTTGCTATACTAAGAGCCTGTTTAATATCTTCTGATGAGGATGGCAATGAGGGCGAAAGTAAGAATCTGAGCAGAAATAACGAGTTTACGCTCACAATTTTTCCAAAGCCTGCGGAATTTGTCCAGCCAGCCGAAAAGGCGCTCTACCACCCAACGACACGGCAGCACAACAAATCTGTGTAATTCATTACGCTTTACAACTTCGACCTGAGCATTACAAATCTCCTTGACCTGATTGGCAAAGCGCTCACCAGTGTATCCTCCATCCACTAGAAATTTCTTTACACAGGAAAGATTGTCCAGGTTAACAAGGATCATCTGAATGGCCCCATCCCGGTCCGTAACATCAGCGGTCGTTACAGCTATGGCATGAGGCAGCCCCATCGTATCTACGACAACGTGGCGTTTGATTCCGGATACTTTTTTCCCGCGTCATAACCTTTTTCTTCCGCTGTGTCAGCATTCTGCACACTTTGCGCGTCAACGATTCCAAAGGTGGTCTTATCCCGTCTCAGGTCTTCATTCCGTATCTGCTTGACCAGTTTGTGCAGCACCTTATCCAGAATACTGACGCCCGTTTCATCTTTTTCGGACCATACCCGAAAATAGTAGTAAACGCTTTGCCATTTGGGATAATCGCTGGGCAGCATTCGCCATTGTATTCCACCCTGCACCACATATAGCACTGCACAAAACACATCGTACAAATCGTACTCTCTGGGGCGCGTCTTTTTCCGGGCTCCTTCTAAATCCTCTCGTATCTCCTCATACTCTTCCCGGCTGATATCGCTTGGATATTGACGCATTCGCCCTCATCTCCTGCCTGTTTTCCCTTATTATCTGCTTTTCCTTCTCGTTTGTCAAGAGATTTTAAACGGGCTCTAAGAGTGGTGATTTTTCCAGTGGGGTCAAGTTTGTACCAGGTATCAACGCCGTGGGAATCCCCTGTGAACGTCAGACATACCAGCAGGGAAGCGTACTCATCAGGGATAAACTTAGATTCTTTGACGGAATAGATC
>CARCZS010000070.1 GCA_948956705.1 uncultured Phocaeicola sp. | reverse complement strand
GTAATACTACGGCAGTTGCAGAAAGAGCTTAATTGCAAAAGTAAATTCCAGTGCAGGAGTAAATTCTACTGCCCTTTCAAATCTATTGTCCTTTTCAATTTTTTGAAGCCATAAAGTTGAAAATTGAATTATAATAAATCTAAATCCGGGCAGATTTTCTAAAACAGGGCATAGCAAACAGACCGGCAGAAAATGTCGTGTGCAGGACTAAATTCTGCCAGAGGTGTCTGGTTTTTATGAAGATTTAAAAGCAGTGTCTCCTGACAACAGATTTTGCCTGGATTTAAAGGTTACTTTATCAGCTCAGGTGTCAGGTTGATCTGATCGGGATCGACCGGTCTGAGCTGAAGTGCTAACAGGACATCCATGTCGAAGTTTTCTTTTGCCGCCCGGTATGGAGTAAGGCCAAGAAGGCTCTGGCGCGGGACGGAATTGATGTTATTAACGATCAGGTTCAGATCCCACTGGGTCAGATATTCAAAGCTGGTGCCTTTGGGAAGGATCTCGCGCAGTTTTGTGTGGGCATTTTCAATGCCGCCTTTCTGACCGCTGCGCATGGGATCGCAGTAATAAATGCTGGTACGCTGGTAATCATCCATACCAGTCTCCAGGACCTCGGGATCGCCGAATTCACCGCCCCTGTCAGTCAGGATTGTTTCGAAAAGGATGCTGAAAGTCACGGTGCCAAGCCGTTTTTCCAGACGGTCAAAGACAGCCCGGACAGCGCCCTTGGTACAGCGGTTCAAAAGATAGGCAAGGAACAGCTTCTCATCCCGGAAATAGAAAGTCAGGATACATTTTTTAGAATCCCTTGAGGATTTGACGGTATCCATTTCGACTATATGTGTAGGAGGGAGCTTTTGGAAATCACTGTAAAGCCTGCCGGAAAACACCTGCCTGTCAGTGATCTGTGTTTTATGGCATTTACGCGCTTTGAACTTAACCTTGCGTTTCAGGTCGATGTTGCGGCCGGTAAGCAGTCCGAGTTCTATGTACTGGTAGATGGAACGGACAGAAAGACCGAGCTCGGGATGTTCCACAACGATCTGATAGGGGGAATGGTACAGCGGGCATGCCCCTTATCGCACCCGTTGCAGACATAAGGCGCCCTGTCAAGTCTTTGGCAGCGTTCTTTCACGAAATCCTTACAGTGCAGGTTGCATGAGGGGCAGGAAGCGCACTTAATGTCGCAGAGAATGATCTTGCCACAGACATTCTTCTTCTGACAGTGGAAGCGGTGGATGCAGAAGTTTTTGGCATTCAGAAAGAGCCCCCTGCCGGGATAGAAGTCAGACAGGCGGTGTGCACGGATCTCTTTTGAAATGGTACTGGGATCCTTGCAGAGATAACGGGCAATGTCTTTAAAAGAGGA
>CARCZS010000069.1 GCA_948956705.1 uncultured Phocaeicola sp. | reverse complement strand
GAAGAGGCGCGGTAACGTCCAGAATTTTTCGCACATAGAGTGGCTCAATCGGTTACTGATCATCTATTTTATATTTAAACACATCCTGCTTGCGCAAAACAGGCCTGAATCAGATGCGGATGGGAGCGAAGTGACCGAATCGCTTTCCGTAATCCCTTTCCAAGTTCTTTCAAATTGGAAAATACCTGATTCTTCAAGCCTACCCTTTTCAGATAATTCCAAACTCCTTCATCCGGATTCAAATCAGGAGAATACCCGGGAATACGTTCCAGCCAAACACGACCATTTGCTTCTTCAAGCAAAAACTTTTTGACTTCCCTGCTCCTGTGAATCGGACAGCCATCCCATAACACAAGAATTTTTCCCGCGACATGCGCAAGCAAATGCCGGAGAAACGAGACTATGTCAGTTCCTTTGAATGACTTGTCCTGTATCTGGATATAAAGTCTACCCGCGGGGGAAATCCCGCTTGCCACAGACAAATGTTCATGACTTAATTTACTTCGCAAAAGAGGAGTTTCCCCTTTGGGGGCGTATGTGCGCCATACGAATGGCAACAGATAAAATCCTGACTCATCAGCAAAGATTATTGTCCGTCCTTCGTCATCGGCTTTTTTTTATTTCCGGCCATTTTTCCTGAAGCCATTTTTTGCTGGCTTCTTCATCGCGTTGAGTGGCGCGCACTACTGGTTTCTGGCAAGTCCAGCCAATGTTTTTCAGGATGACAGCAACATTGGATATGCAATACGATATCCCGAATTTTCGTAAAATTAGCTCTCTGACACGGGATAGAGTCCAGACGGCTCCTGGATAGCCGAAATGTTCAGCGCCAAGCGCCAGGAGTTTGCGTAGTTCATCTTTTTGTTCTTGCGAAAGCCGACATGGATTCTTTGTGATTTTCCGATAACGAAGAGCTTCAAGCCCTTTATCCCGATATGCGGAAAGCCATTGGCTTACGGCACCTCTGGTAACATTAAGCGCTCGTGCGATGGCAGCCTGCTTCATACCGCTTTCAAAAAGTTCCACTGCCCGCAATCGCCTGTACTCCCGAACGTTTTTTGCTTTGCTGCTTGGTAGTTCCATGCCATGCAGTGTACCAGTTTTGCTAAACATTGTTTAGTAAAAATTTGGAAGATCAGTAAGCGTAAGGAATTTTTTTAATTCAACTTCCCTTGCTTCACAAATCTCTTGAATATCAAGCCATGTAACTGCTCCACAAAGAAGTCCGTAAAGTGACATGATTATGATTTCTGCAAGATTATGGAGTTTTCCTTTATCAGCTCTGTGGTCAGGAATAGTCCCTAAAATAGCCAGTAAACCTTCCATGACGCCTCCTGATATGCAATATCAGGAGGTTAGCATATAATTTACTGGATTAAAATATTTTTTTGAGCAAAAAAGTCATTTTTTTTCATGATTTTGCCCTGCCTCTACA
>CARCZS010000068.1 GCA_948956705.1 uncultured Phocaeicola sp. | reverse complement strand
CGGACACTATATCAAATATGCCATGCGCAATGCCATGGACATTGCAACCCTGGGCTGCTCGGTGAATGTGAAGCTGTCGGAGGAATTGCTGTACGAATACTCTCCCGCCGGAAGAACCGGCGCCAACTCATCCTGAGACGCAGGACCGCAAAGGAAAAGACTGAGCATGGCACCCTCTCCCTCTATCGAGGAGTTATCTTCATTGAATCCTTGCTCGCAATCCGTTACCAGAAGCTGATAACAGTCGGTTTTACCATCCTTATAACGCGAGTTCGGGATAAGAAATGCTATAAAAAAGTTGAACCGACAGCTTGAAAAAGTTGAACCGACAGCTTGAAAAAGTTGTCGGTTCTTTTGGTAATTTCGCTGATATTTAGTAATTTAGAGGTACCAAACAATAAATACTATATCATGATTACCGAGAGTAAAGTTACTGAAATTTTTTGTATTGCGGACGATTTCTGCAAGGAATTTGAGGCCGAGATGGCAAAAAACACACTTCCGAGCTCCGCTGATGCCCCGAAAAGGCGCAGAAAGCGCATGATGTCGGATGCCGAGGTCATCACAATCCTGATCTGCTTCCACTTCAATTCGTACCGAAACTTCAAGCACTATTATCTGGGATGTGTGCGTATTCACTGGAAGCATTTGTTTCCACAGACATTCTCCTACAACCGCTTCGTTGAGGTCATGCCCCGGTCATTTGTGGCTTTGACCATGTTCCTGCGGCTCGCATGTTTCGGAGAGTGCACGGGAATAAGTTTTGTGGACAGCACCTGCATTCCGGTCATTCACAACAAGCGCCAGTTCAACATGAAAGTTTTCAAGGATATCGCGGCCAAGGGTAAGAGTACGATGGGATGGTATGTAGGCTTCAAGTTGCATCTGCTATGTAACGAAAAAGGGGAACTGATCAACTTTGTACTGACACGCGCCAATGTGGACGACCGCAACGAGGATGTGATTGATACGCTGACTGACAATGTGTTCGGCAAACTTTACGCCGACAAGGGATATATATCGCAGTCCCTTTTCGGACATCTCTGGGATGACGGAATACATATTGTGACAGGCTTGCGCTCGAATATGAAACAACGTCTCATGCCGTTCTATGACAAGATGATGCTTCGTAAAAGGAGCATCATCGAATCCATAAACGATATGCTGAAGAATGTGGCGCAGCTCGTCCACTCCCGCCATCGTAGTGTACACAACTTCCTCATGAACCTGCTTGCTGCAATGGGTGCGTATTGTTTCTTTGCCACAAAGCCGGGAGTGAACTTCGATTTTGAGGTGCCCGAGTCAAACGGGCAGCTTGCCCTCTGGGATTAGATTAAACCTATGCAAATAAATCGGGCGGCCTTGACAGGTCGCCCAATGCACTATGTCCTTTAGCTTGGTTGTAAATTGAAGATTCTTATCCCGAACTCGCGTATTTAAGTTCTATAATCTTATCTATATTGTCAACGATGTAAAGATTATAATTATATACAAACGCTCTTTTCATGAATGTAAATTTTCCAACGACACTTTTATCCATAAGTTCATAAAAAGTACGTCTATCATACTGATACAGATTTATATAATCCAGAGGATTAAAGAAATAATAGCCATAAATATCCATATAACGATATTGAGGCATGAACAGTTCTTTGCCAG
>CARCZS010000067.1 GCA_948956705.1 uncultured Phocaeicola sp. | reverse complement strand
TTCCAGTTCCTCTGAAAACATATAATGTCCAGCAGCTGCCAATACAACAGCTGCCAGAAAACCATATAGTAAGAGCCGTCCACGCCGTTTCGGTCCGGCCGCCTTGCTTCTATCTATCTTGCTTATATTTTTGTGCATATGCCAATCTCCTGATAATTCATAAGAGCCAATCCATAATGGCTTACACAGTGTACGTTGCAAGCCGTTTTCCTTATTGCAAAATTTAAGGTTATATGTTAGAATTTCTGCAAAAAATAATAAAGAGCAAGACATGCTATCCTTAAAAATAACATTATCTTGCCCAAAATTAACTCGTTGTGCTACTTAAATAACTAATATCGCATACTTTGCCTAAACACTGAAAAAGCCAAAAAGTCCCTATGCATTTTTGGAAAATTTTTTAGAATATCAGTTGTTTGATTTTTCCTATGTCACAGGGCTCCAGGAATATGCTGTTGAATGCCATACACAGATTATGTCCTAAGACTTTGTTCTGAAGTCGGGTACATAATCCCCGGAAACTTTTTGCCAGCACTCTTTCCGCATTCAGTTGTCCGCTTAGCTGCGAAAATACGGTTTCCACCCTCCTCCTGAAGCGAAAAATCAACCGCCGTATTTCTGTGGGCCAGTTCTTTTTATAATTGGAAGGCTTTAAGGACATTAAGCAGATCCCTTTGTTTTGCATGTCGGCAGACAGGGCTTCTCCCGTGTATCCTTTATCCCCAAGGATTACCAGACCAAGGTGATTCTCCGCAAAATCCCGGAGCCCTTCCCTGTCATCCACAGATGCCGGAGTGATCTCAAATGCTGAAATATAACCCTCCAGCGTAATCAAGGCATGGACTTTGAAACCAAAATAAGTTTCCTTTTTGGAAGGACACCTTCCATAATTCGCGCCTTCCGTGTAGAAAGAATGGCAGTAATGCGCACGCCCAAACTTGCAGACCGGAAGTGGAAAGCTGTCAATGACAAAATAACGGCTGGCTGGTATAGGAAAGGACTGTGCCAGCTGCTGACGGAGCAGTTCCGTTGCCTGCAAAAGCGCTCTCCTGGTTCGGTTGAAGCGGGTACGGCTGCAGAGTCTGGGAAACAGATGCCGGTAATTGCGTTTCACAAAAGAATACCATGCTTTTTCAGAATCTGTGCCAGTCAGTTCGCCGCAGATACTTAAGGTAATAATTTCGGAATCAGACATTTTAGCCGTGTGCACGTTCCGCCTTTGCGAAACAGACACAGGAACAACCTGCCGGTATAAATCATCAACAATTGTGTAAACAAGCAAAATAAAATCTTCAAAAGTTGCTATGAGAGTGGTATAATCATCTTGAAACTTCAACATCATGTGTCTCCTTTCATAGTCTGTAGTCGTGTACAACTATAGGATAGCATATGGTGTTGAAGTTTTTCTATATCAACAATCAACTAGCACAACAAGTTAATTTAAGATGACTATAGTTTTCGTTTTGACAATGTTCTAGTAGTTTTTTCACAATCCGACAAGTATGGTGTTACCATATTGCACTATAAACCATATGGTTTATAATTAAATATTAAGTTGAGGTAATTTATGACAACATCAGATATGATAAGACAGTTATGTAAGCAAAAAAGTATTAGTTTAGCCGAACTTTGTAGACATATTGGCCAGACACCACAAAATTTTAATAAAAAATTGAAGAGGAATACCATTTCTCTTAATGAGATATTTTTGATAGCTAAAGTATTAAATGT
>CARCZS010000066.1 GCA_948956705.1 uncultured Phocaeicola sp. | reverse complement strand
TATACTGGAATTTGCACTTGATCTGAACGGAGCCAGGACGCCTAACTATTATTTTTAGGTGATTGCGAAACTCACCAAGCTCGTTCGCAATTCTGATTCCAGACAAAGAAGAAAACCTGCAAAGCAGGATTTCGGGGATAAAAACAAAATATGGATGATTCAGGCGCACTTTAATAAAGCATTGCCCTATTTACGAAGTGGTAAGTCCTATGAGATCAGCGGCTTTAAACTGCGGATATATTCATGATGATGGATTCTGTCTGCAAGCAATACGGTGATCAACTGTGTGATGCCCGCCAGAACCAGATCTGCATGTAAGGTTTTTTGATTCTGTGTACGCCGGCCGGCAAGACAGAGATTTTCTTTCATATGATTGATGTTTCTTTCAACAACAGTCCGTATTTTGTAAGTACTGTCCCATTCTTCGGAACCCCGGATGGCACCAGGATATGCACGGAGATCTTTTTCAGGATAGATATAAACCATGCGGCCGCATTTAGAGGAAGTGCAGGGGGCAGCACACAGGCATTGCCTGTGATTTTTCCCGGAGGATTTATCGGATACCCATTTGACCTTGGGACAGACGAACTTGTATCTGGTCACACCGCTGCGGAGTCTGGAAATTCCCTCATATTTCATGGGAAGGGATGGATCATGGGGACAGCAGGGGATGCCATTTTGATTGACTGTATAATCCACATTTTCGAGATGAGCCCTTGCATTAAGCGGTATGTATGCTTTAGAAAAATGGCGTCCATCGCCAAAGGTATCACCAGAAAGAAGATCTTTATAAAGCTGCAGGGTATCAAAAGCAGCATCACCAAGAAAGATTTTCGGATTGATGAGGGGATGCTTAGAGAAGAAATCTTTCAGGGTAGGGATAAGGAGCTTTGAATCATGGGCAGATTTATCTTCATCTGGGGAGTCCGATTTTTTGGTGACAATGATATCAGGGTGGGAAAGCATGAAATCCTTGTTGTAAAAAGCAATATGGCGGACGATGCCTAAACCGTTGGTGACGATGCCAAACTTAAAGACATAGCAGAAATGACCATTGATAAAAAGCTGCCTGATCTGTGGATTAGCGAGGGCATGGGAAGGCATGGAACGGTAAGCAGCGGTATAAGGATTATAATTTTTATCGAATCCCATGGATTTCGCATAAGCTTTTAACTGTCTGATAATGCGGTTTGCGTATTTCGGATTATTTTCAGTGACAAAGGCTTCAATCCCGGAGGAATCAAAGACAGTCATACCGGCTTTGGCAGAGTCAATGGTCTGACAGATCGGTTCGGTAAGGTCAACAAGGCTGTCAAAAACGGACTGCAGATCAACAAGGAAGTCCTGTTTAAAACGGGTGATTTTGGAGGGATCGGGAATTTTGGAAAAACCGCAGAATTCCCGTAAATATCTGGAGTAATGGAGAAAAGTGAGCAAAAGCCGGTCGGTGGGAATAGAAAAAATGCGTTGGATGATCAAAGCCCAAAGTAAAGCTTTGAGAGGGTATTTACGGGATCTGCCCGTTGACGCATAGAAATGATTACGGAAAGTAATAGGAATAATTTCATCAAGATCGATATGTTGTTCTAATAGAGACAGAAACGCAGGTTTGTCATGATCAAATTTATCCTGACAGTCCTGAAAAATATCTGCCAAAGAAAGCTGTTTGTATGGTATCATAGGTATCAGAATAACTCCTTTCCTGATGCATGGTTTATAGTTTCTGGACAACTCTATTATACCATATCCGGTGAGGAGTTATTTTAATTTATAACAAAAAGAATCCCGTAATTATGCGGGTTTTGGCGTTTCGCAAACGCCTAAACTATTATTTTATTTGAGAGGAGCATTTTATAGGATGGCTTATAAAGATATCATGAATTTAAATTACCTTGAACCAGAGGGAACATTCCGGTTCTGATGCAACTGCTGTGGCCAGTGCTGCAAAGAAAGAGGAGATATCCTGCTTACTGCTTATGACATTATGCGTCTGCAGAAATATCTTGATATTTCTTTTAAGGAGCTGCTCATTACATACTGCGAGATGTACGTGGGCAAAGATTCCGGACTTCCTATTGTCCGGTTAAGGACGGATGCAAGATGTCCTTTCCTGTTTCACAACAAATGTCTTGTGCAGGATGCT
>CARCZS010000065.1 GCA_948956705.1 uncultured Phocaeicola sp. | reverse complement strand
AATCACTTTTTTCCCAGACCGCTTTATTGTCCGCAGATAAAAATTTTTGCGGAAAGTACTGCCCCGTTCCGCTGCATGGATATGAAACAGATCATATTTTCGATAACAAGTGAGAAACCGGAGGTATCCATACATAGAATACAGCAATCGGACAGGAAGACTACCGTCTATGTAGGAAGAAAAACTGTCTATTTCAAACTCTTGCCCCAGAATCCTGCTCTTCCGAATGCCCCGGATGACCTCGGCCATTCCTCCCCGGGAACGGGTCTCACTGGGGCCGATCTCTAAAATCTTCATAGAATCCTCCTACTACAATATATTTATGGTTAATATTCCTAACATCCAGTTAGGATGTTATCCAATTTGTTGCTTAAGCTGTTAGAATGATAAGAGCAATCGGTATAGCGGAATCCTCCTTGGGCTTTGCGCCCGTAAATTAGTCTGCTAACCAGCTCTTCATTCGCAGCGTTCGTTTTATGCAGGTTGAGCCACCTTCAGGGTGCGTTCGCGTCACACCACAGTAGATTGAATGGGCAATGAGTAAAACTGGTACTGACCAATTGCAATCTCAACTAAGGAGTCACTTTTTTATGAACATGAACGCAGTAGGTATTGATGTTTCCAAACGCAAAAGCACTGTGGCGATCCTCCGTCCTGGTGGCAAGGTCGTTACAAAGCCCTTTGATGTTCCCCATCTGTCCGCTGATTTTCAATCACTCAAGAAGCTTATCAGGGATCTTGATGGCGAGACACGCATTGTCATGGAGTGTACCGGCCGCTACTATGAACCGGTGGCCCGTGAGCTGTCTCAGGCTGGCTTTTTTGTAAGCGCTGTCAATCCACAGATTATCCATGACTTTCAGGGACAGGACAATCCACTCCGTAAAATCAAGACAGATAAGGCGGACTCTGTAAAAATCGCACGTTACACCCTTGACAGTTGGGCAAATCTGAAACAGTATAATCTTATGGATGAATTACGTTCCCAACTCAAAACCATGAACCGCCAGTTTGATTTCTATATGAAACATAAAACTGCCATGAAGAATAACCTGATCGGTCTCATCGACCAGACCTATCCCGGTGCCAATACCTACTTTGACAGTCCCGCCCGCGAAGACGGCAGTCAGAAATGGGTGGATTTCATTGACACCTACTGGCATGTGGATTGTGTCCGTAAGATGTCCCTGAGCGCTTTTACAGACCACTACCAGAAGTGGTGCAACCGTAAGAAGTACAACTTCAGCAAGCAAAAAGCCGAAGAAATCTATGGGAAAGCAAAGGAGCTCATTCCCGTACTTCCAAAGGACAGCTTTACCAAGCGCATCATCAAGCAGGCAATTGACCAATTAAACACCGCCTCACAGACCGTTGAGCAGCTGCGTTCCCTTATGAATGAAACTGCTTCCAGGCTGCCGGAATATCCCGTTGTCATGGCAATGAAAGGTGTGGGGTCGTCTCTGGGACCGCAGCTTATAGCCGAAATCGGAGATGTCACTCGTTTCACCCACAAAGGCGCCATTACCGCATTTGCCGGAGTAGACCCTGGTGTCAATGATTCCGGGGATTATTCCCAGAAAAGTGTACATGCCTCCAAACACGGTTCGCCAGTGTTACGCAAAACTCTGTTCCAGATCATGGATGTGCTGATTAAAACCAAGCCGGATGATGCAGTATATCTGTTCATGGACAAAAAACGTGCCCAGGGCAAGCCTTATTACGTTTACATGACTGCTGGCGCCAATAAGTTTTTACGTATCTACTATGGAAGGGTTAAAGAATATCTCTCCACTCTTCCTGCACCAGACTAAACACAGCACACATATCTTTTAGACCGGCATACATTGGCGGTCTTGTTGTAATCCCCTTTTTTTCAACCTATATAAATTTTTCAATATTCTTTCAATTTAGCTTGACTTTTTATTTGCAGGCTAATTTACAGCGAACGGATATAGCCGTCCAAAGACGTAAGAAGAGCCTCCGTATTGGACTGGAACTGAGCAAAACTATGTCCGTCGAGACCCAGAAGCATATCGGGCAGCTGCTCCACATCCAGGCAAACGCGAATCAAATTCATCTCATGAAACCGTACTGCCAGCTCCATCTGATGGTCGTCTACATGCTCCTCATACCGAGCCAGGCGCGGAACAACAATAACTTTCTTTCCCCGTTTCACAGCATCCACCATGGTACCCGCGCCTCCATGGGCGATAAGGATATTGTAGGTT
>CARCZS010000064.1 GCA_948956705.1 uncultured Phocaeicola sp. | reverse complement strand
AACCGCCAAATGTTTTCGAAAGTTTTTTTGAAAAAGTTTTTTTTCGAAACTTCCATAAAAGGCGGGACGTCCATCCTCCCCAAGTCTTATCCGTTCTCGCTCCCTTAGCCCCGCTAAGGTAAGATACTGGGTGCAGACACTGTCAAGGAAAACTCTCCTACGTTTGTTTCACCAAGTCAGTCACACACTGTCTGAAGTGCCGCATCTCTCTCGATTGCGGATGCAAAGGTAGACCTTTTAACGATTACCAGCAAACATACGAAGGAAAAATTATACGGATTTCCTGAAACTTTTTTGTAATACTCTGAATAACAGATGTGTTACAAAGCATGTTTTTATAACGGAGGACACCGGAGGAAAAAGACAGACACATTATAATATTCGCACGCGCGTATAAGGACGGAAAAAGGAAGGGACCCATACGAAAACAGCAGACGGAAAACAAGAAAAGACGGAAAAACGGAAGGCAAACTTGCATCATCTCATAAAAGGAGCTGAAAAAACAAAAGAAACAACAAGAGAATAATCACCAAGAATTAAAATATCAACAACTTTCAGGCTCCTCGCTCCAGCTCCAAACAGACCTTATAAAAAATGGAGAATCAGCAAAACGAATTACATAAAAAACAATCACACATAAAATTATTGTCTTTCACACTTTGCTTTCTTTATATTGTAGCGATAGGCTCGACAAGCCAAAACAAAGTATATCGCACATTGTATCCATAGGATAATATATTGCTGACTGATTTCAGACATACTAGCTCCCATAGAATTTATCTTAACAAAGGCCAAAGTTCCGGGAGCCGCAGGAACCATATAATGAATCCATTGCCAATACCAAGGCATTAACTCCAGCGGATAAGAAACTCCGGACAGGAAAATCAATCCTACAGAGAAGAAAGCTACCAACAACAATGGAGCATCACTATCACTGAAAAATAACGAACAGGCCAATCCAAAGAAACTGGTAGCAAGAATATAAGGTATCATAAGTGCCACAATTTTCCACGGATATGCTAAATGAGGCAATTGGAAAACTAAAGGAAGAAGCCCCAACAAAAAGACAGAGAATAAAGCATAAAAGACTAAATAAGTAAATGATTTTCCTATCACTACGGATGCCATACGTAAAAAAGAAAGATCCCTTCCTTCAGGGCCTGCAAACATCAGTATATCTCCAGTTTCACGCTCTTTCCCACTCAACATGCTGATAACAAATATCAACGTCTGAAAAATAACAACCATCAAAACGGCAGGTATCAAATAAGTACCATAACCATCGGTATAATTATACAGGGCAGTACCTACCACATCGACAGACCTTGTTTGAACCACAGATTGTATATCATCCTGAGGTAGAAAAACCACTTGCTCGGGTCGGACATCATCATTCACAGCAAGCATGGCTCCAGCAGACGCTTCCTGCATGGAAGCAAAATAAAGGAAAGCCGTAGTGGTGCTGTACATAATATATATCGCTTCTTCACCACGCCCCACACGAGCGTCAAAATCCGCGGGAATGTAAACAATACCCACCACTTCATCATATTTCATCAATTCCTTAGCAGCAGGCAAATCAGCATTGTTTGTCAATACCCGTGCCTGCGGAGTGGCATCCAGCAAACGGATGTAACTGCGGCTTAACGGAGTGCGACTCATATCCACTACTGCCACCGGAGCATCGCGTACCACATTGGGAGCATACATATAGTTATAAAGTAATCCATACACAAAGATGCCACCGCTGAGTACCAATAAAATGGAATAGCGGGTACACATCACACGAAACTCGTGCCAAGATACAGCTAATATATTATTCAATATCGTCATATTTCCGACTGATTAAAGAGCGTTTCAAATGAGGTAACAACAATAAAGGAGGAATAAGGAACAACAGCAGACAGGCTACATTGCCCCACATATACGCATAACCATAGTTGCCATAAAGCAGATTCTGTCCAATCTCGACAAAGTGACGGACGGGGAAAAGATAAGAGGCATAGTACACCGGTGCAAACATGTGAAGCACCGGAAAGGTAACCCCGCCAAGGGTAGCGCCTAACGATCCTACCATGGAAACGATACTGATAATAATACTCAACGCAGGAAAAAGAGAGAACAGAAAAACCGCCAGCGCCTGCGTAGCAATGACCAATAGTGCCGAAGTAAGATTCAACGCCCAAAAACCACAATCCATCGGTATATGCATGGCACCAAAAAAGACATAGTTTGCCAGAATACTCATAACGATGAAGATAAAACTGTATGGAAGTAACTTGGCAGTGACCGCCACCCAGATATTCCCATCTGCCACTGCCAGCCAATTGGCTGAAGTATGGAATTTCCCTTCACTGCCAATGGAGTATGTAGTGACCAACAACAAGATAACTTGCAGAAAAACAAAGAAGAATGGCTGTGTAAGATAGACCGAATAATCCATATCAGGATTAAATAACGGATGATTCTGTGTGGTGACCGGTAACAGAAAAGATTCTATCTCTTCCTGATTTATACCCAATGCCACAGCATGAGTGACAATGGGAACTACCGAGATGCTTTTCAACAAACTTTGAAATGCTCCGTGAATCTCACTTCCCACACTCATCAATGCATAATGGTACCCCAATTCGGGATAAAATAGCGATTAGTTGCATGTTAAGACAGATACATGAA
>CARCZS010000063.1 GCA_948956705.1 uncultured Phocaeicola sp. | reverse complement strand
GAAGCGGAAAGAGTTGGGGAATGGAGAGCAATTGCTTCAAGTTTCCGGTCCGAACGCTGAAAACCGTTTTGTGCTTATAGACTCTTTGGGAAAGTTCGTTGTGCCGACGGACTTGATGTTTATACTGCGAGGCGGATATGTTTATTTGAAGCCTATGCTGGATAAAGATGAATACAAGCCTTCCATTGTGGTAGAAGAATCTTTCAGTAAGGTGGACAGTTTGCGAAAGTCTTGTCCATCTTATTTCCCATATATGAATCCTTCGCAAGTGTTGTCGGAATTGCAGATTGATTATCCCATTATCAGTCAGGATAGCAGTATTCTTTTGTCCGAGATAACAGTTACAGGTAAGAAAGGAAGAATATTTCGGGATAAGATGATGGGAAGGTTGGATAGTTTGGCACAAATGAATCTAAATAGTGTTTATGTTTGTACATCATGTGGACTTTTATTAAATTATAGGGCGGATTATCAAGGTCATCATGCTGTAGGTATCTGTCCTGCAAAAGGACGAAAGCAGCCGATTAACGGCAAATCTTATCCGATAGCTAAATACCAACATTATTCACCTTCGGGTGGAGCAACTCCTTTTATTGTTATTGACGAACATAAGGTTGTCTATGAAGGGCCTGTCTATACCGAAGAAGAACTTCTTCGCATGAACAACCTATGGCGTGTAAAAGGCTATTACGGCACGCGCGAGTTCTACCAACCCGATGAGCTGGACATGCAAAGCCCGATACCGGATGCGCGGAACGTCTTGCTGTGGAAACCGGACATTGTCACCGATGAGAAAGGAGAAGCCGAAGTGGAGTTCTTCTGCTCGGACATCAATACAAGCTTTGTGGGCGTGATGGAAGGAACGGATGGCTTAGGAAACTTAGGCACGTCGCAATGTGAGTTCAGGGTACTGAAACCATAAATGAGTAATAAAACAAAACATTAATAATCGGATATAGAAATATGAAAAAGACTTTTTATGCGTTAGGAATTTCCGTCCTATTACTTACGGGCTGTAATGGCAGTAACCGAAAATGTATAGAAAATGAATTTAAAGGCAAACTACAAGCCCATAAAGAATTAGTGGAGATTGGTGCGAAAAAATTCCGCATTAATACGGAAACCAAGAACAGACCTGTGTACATACAACTTTGGAATGATGACAAGCGTAATCAAATACTTACGTTTTTAAATGCGCGAAATAATTCCATTTATTTCTATCGTTATTCGGATACTACCTATCTAAAGCGAATCACCTTCGAGCGCGAAGGTGCCAATGCCATTATGAGTGCTGCCGCTTACTATATCAAAAGTCCGGATTCCATTTATGTTTTTAATCGCCCTTTTATTGAAGTGGTATTGACGGACAGTTTGGGAAAGGTACGCAACAAAGTTACTTTGCTGGACCAGACAGACAAAGAATGGGCGTTGACCCATCCCCAATATATGTTGTCTCCCGTAGCTCCCATGATGTTGAAGGACAACCATCTGCTACTTCCCGGCTTTGCTCCTTTCTCGAAGGCTATGAAAAAACGGGAGGAGTTCCGCTTCACGGCGGCAATTGATTTGGCGAGCAATGAAGTGGCTTACCATCACCTTTATCCCGAAGAACTGTTCGAAGGAGCCAATTGGGGAGGTGATTTAATTCAGATGACCTATCCGGCGTTTACCCCGGAAGGCAAAATGATTCACAGTTTTACCAATTCACACGACCTATACCTGTCGGACTGGAATAAGGACGAAGCGGTAAAAGTATATGGCGGCAGCAATGTAGCCGGAGATATCCGTTCCATAGATTGCAACTTGGACAAGGAACCTTCGAATGAGCAGATGTTTGAAGCCTTTTTGGGACAGGACGGATATGCGGCCATTCTGCGCGATTCCTACCGTAAGGTGTATTACCGTTATTTGTTGAGAGGCGTGCCGAATGCCACTCCGAAGACTCCGATAGATAGCAAAAGCCTTGTGGTGGTGATAATGGATGAACAGTTCCGCTATTTGGGAGAAACCGAGCTGGGCACGGGCAAAGAGTGGAATTGGACCAATTCCTTTGTCTCTCCTGAGGGATTGAACATAGAGAAAATCGGAACGGAGGCAGAAGATGACGATTACCTTACGTTCGGCATATTTACTGTAAGGGCTATTCAAAAATAGATGGACAATGGATGTTAAACACTTTCTTCTATCGCTTGTCTCTTGCTTCTCTATAGCAGTGCACAGCCAAAACGTATCTCTCGAACTAGTCTATCTCCAGACGGACAAGGGGCTTTACGAAACCGGTGAAGACCTTTGGTTCAAGATATACGTTATGGATGCTCAGAGCCTTGCTCTTTCCGAGCGAAGCAAGACGCTGTTTGTGGAGATGCTCAATGCCAAGGATAGCATCGTGTGGCAGGAGAAATACCCCGTCCTCTCCGGCATTGCTGCGGGGCACATCTATATAGACAAAGACTTGAAAGAGGGAGATTACCACATTCATGCCTATACTCGCTTTTCTTTTTTGAATGACACGTTGCGTCCTGTTTATCCCAAGAAGATACGTGTTGTAAAGAGCATAGCCTACAAAGGAACAAACAGCCCTCAGGAAGAAAGCCGGCCTGTCGCCCGTCTTTCGTTCTTCCCCGAAGGCGGTGATTTGATTGATGGCATTCCCACCAAGGTGGCTTTCAAGGCACAGGATGCCAAAAGGATGCCCGCAAAAGTGGCAGGCCGATTGCAGGAAAACGGCAAGGAAATTGCGCGTTTGGAGACCGTGCATGATGGCATGGGATTTGTTTTCATTCTTCCGCGAAAAGAATCATCCTACAAAGTAGTATTGTCCGATGGTAGGGAGTTTCCGTTTGCCGAGGTGACGGCTTCCGGCTTGTCCATCCACCTGCGGAAGCAGACCGATGAGTATTTGGAGTTTCATCTTTCCCA
>CARCZS010000062.1 GCA_948956705.1 uncultured Phocaeicola sp. | reverse complement strand
GACGGAAAACAAGGAAAGACGGAAAAGAAGCAAGTCCGAAGGACAACCGGACAGGTTACGAAACACAAACCACAGAGCTCTCAAAAGTGCTGACTCCGCAAACACAGGGGAAAAACTGTAGGAGAAAAAATAGAAAAACAGTCGCATCAAGCTCGGATCATACTTCCCCACCAAAGTCCGACAAACCCAAAATTCCGAATAAAGAAATGAAACTTAGTTCCTGTTTAACTGTTGTTCCGTATTCTTTTGAAAGTTTTTTAAAGAAAATTTAAATAGATTTTCATATTGCAAAGCAATTCCTATCTCACACTCCAACTTTCCCCCAATAACACCCGAGCATGTTGCCTACAACCAAAAACAGTTCTTATAACCTGTCTTCCCCATTTATTTTGTACCTTTGCCACACATTGAAAATCTATAAACCGAAATATTATAAAACTATGGCAAAGGAATTAGAATTAAAGTACGGCTGCAATCCCAACCAAAAACCGTCACGCATCTTCATGCAAGAAGGGGAATTGCCTATCGAAGTATTAAACGGACGTCCCGGATACATCAATTTTCTGGACGCTTTCAACAGCTGGCAACTGGTCAAAGAATTGAAAGAAGCTACCGGACTACCCGCAGCAGCCTCCTTCAAGCATGTCAGTCCGGCAGGAGCCGCAGTAGGAATCGAGTTGAATGACACCTTGAAGAAAATTTATTTTGTGAATGACTTGCCACTTACCCCATTGGCTACCGCATATGCCCGTGCTCGTGGCGCTGACCGCATGTCTTCTTACGGAGACTTTATCGCATTGAGCGATACTTGCGACGAAGCTACCGCGCGCCTCATCAACCGTGAAGTTTCAGACGGCGTCATAGCTCCCGATTACACACCGGAAGCGCTGGAAATCCTGAAAAACAAACGCAAGGGAACATACAATGTAATTAAAATAGACCCAGCTTACCGCCCTGCACCTATTGAACACAAAGATGTATTCGGCATTACTTTTGAACAGGGCCGCAACGAAATCAGACTGGACGAAAGCCTGCTGACTCATATTCCAACTAAAAGCCAGCATTTTCCAGACGAAGCAAAACGCGATTTGATTATTGCCCTTATCACCTTAAAATATACACAAAGTAATTCTGTTTGTTATGTAAAAGACGGGCAGGCTATCGGCATCGGTGCCGGCCAGCAAAGCCGCATCCACTGTACACGTCTTGCCGGTAATAAAGCGGATATATGGTATTTGCGCCAACATCCTAAAGTAATGAATCTGCCGTGGGTAGAAAAAATCCGCCGTGCAGATCGTGATAATACAATTGATGTCTATATCAGTGACGATCATGAAGATGTTCTGGCTGACGGCATCTGGCAACAATTCTTCACAAAAAAACCGGAAGTGCTGACTCGCGAAGAAAAGCGCGCATGGCTGGATACCATGAAGGGGGTATCATTGGGTTCGGATGCTTTCTTCCCATTTGGTGACAATATAGAACGTGCGCATAAGAGCGGAGTGGAATACATAGCACAAGCCGGAGGCTCTGTACGTGATGACCATGTAATTGACACTTGTGACAAATACGGCATCACCATGGCATTCACTGGTGTTCGTTTATTCCATCATTAATTATTCTCAGTGCAAATTGCAACACGGATTTACAGATATAAAGCAAACCATACTTAGCCTGTAAGATCCGTGTTTACAATCCATATAAAAAATCGTCTTAAAATTTATATCCCGCTGTTACAAAGCCGGTAATATTCTTCCCTTGAAGTTCTTTTTGAAGTTTGCACAGCCCTAATCGTCCTTCCACTCCTATCACATAATGCCGGTATTCCACCGATAAACCTATCGCCACTCCATAATCGAAACGACGCAGATCAAGTCCATCTTTGCCAAAAGTATTTATTTCAACCACATTTCCAGTATTCCAATCCGGTGTAGACGATGATGACCAGCTATACCCTAAAGCCTTGGTTTTGCCACCAATCCCCCATGCGCCATAGGGACCTGCCGCAACAAGTATATAAGTATTCCGATCCATTGCAAACCGGGCTGCCACCATTACAGGCAACTCCAAATAGGATGCATTTACTTTAGCCTGAGCCGAAATTCCATCTGTTTCAACAATCGTATGATTAGTGCCTTTGGAAACAAACGAAACGCCTGTTTGTAAAGACCAGATCTTATCAAAAGGGCACTCCAAGCCAATGCCTAATTTATACGCCAGCTTTACTTTAGGAGATCCCATATTATCACCTATAATATTTGCCATGCCTATACCGGCCTTTATACTCCAATCCACCTGACTCTGAGCCGGAGTCACCATGCTTACCATCATAAACAGTGCAAAAAGAAGTAGTTTTATCACTCTTACCTTATCTATTAATGCCATATCCCTAAAAAATTGTGTCTTTAATCATAATCTGCAAATATAGCTTTTATTTCATAAACCACGCTTCATCTAAAAAAATGGCTGCTTCTTTCTAAAAGAGAAACAGCCGTTCTTTATATATTTAAAGGTAAGATTATATCTGTGGTCAGAATTTATAACCGATAGTGGCCAATGCAGAAAGGTTATGAGCACTAACACCGCTAGCTACTTTAGTAAAACTTGTGCCAGTTTCAACACCTACAACTATGTTGCCAAATTCAAAAGCAACTCCTAACCCCAAACCGGCATCGAACCTTTTTAAACCATCATCACCGAAAGTATCAGCCTTCTCGGATACACCATCTATTTTAGTTTTTCCGCCAACTCCATAAGCCAAATACGGACCACCTTTGAAAAGAAGATCAAAATTGCTGGCCGTATGTATCCGAGCACCAACCATCAAAGGCAGTTCCAGATAAAGCTGGTTGATCGTCACATCAACCACGTCCCAAGCATCAGTTACTCCATCACCTTTCACACCTTTAGAAATAAAGTTCAAACCTGTCTGGAAAGACCATATATTAACGTGAGTTCGAAATAAAATCAAAAAATAGCAAGTTGTCCGTCATTGACAA
>CARCZS010000061.1 GCA_948956705.1 uncultured Phocaeicola sp. | reverse complement strand
TTAGGGCACTGAAAAGTGCCCTTTCGAAGGGGGATGCCCTAAATTGAGTGCTTACCAATGGTGTTCATATCAGTCAGAAAAATTTAAGCTACGCAGGTTTGAAAAGTCTGGTAGAGAAACTGGAGGGCATTCCTGAATCTTTGAAGACCCATATTCAGATATGACACCCTGATGAAAAATCAAAAATGACAATGGAGCTGATGGCTGCCTGTGAGTGGGACGCTGAACTCATCCGACGTGACGAAACCCGGATAGATGAACTGTTTAAATAATTGCGTTATGATTGAATTTGAAGGTGTTAATCCTAATATATGATAGCGAATAATTTGGAACCGTTTGAGCCGACGCATCCGGGCAAATTACTTAAGGATGAGTTGGAGTGCTGCAACATATCGCAAAAACAGCTTGCGATGGATATGGGAGTTTCATATACCGTCTTGAATGACATCGTAAGGGGAAAACGTCCCGTAAATACCAAGTTTGCCCTCTTGTGTGAAAAGGCTTTGAACATTCCTGCTTATTTATTGTTGAGGCTTCAGGCAGATTATGACATGCTGGTAACTAAACGAGACAAGTCTTTTGCAGAGCGACTTGCCAATGTAAGAAAAATTGCTGCAGTATTATGATAATGAATGCAGCATATTAAAAAGAACTGCAACGATTTTTATTTCTTTGTAAATATGCATGACGGGAGATGACTCAATAATCCCGAAAATCAATAATCCCAAACGAATTTTATTGCTCCTTTTTTGTAAGGAACTCTTTAGAGTGTCTTACAAAATTTCCATGCTCTTATTTGAGCCTTCATTTCATTATAGGTATTTTAAACTAACAGATTATGCTAAACTTTATAGTGGTCTTCTGCGGCTTCTTCATAGCCGTAGCCCTTGCCCGTATCATTATTCCCCGTATTTTAATTATCTCCCTCCGTAAACGTCTGTTTGATACTCCGGACGCACGGAAGGTGCACAAAAAACCGGTATCCCGGCTGGGTGGAGTGTCCTTTTTCCCGGCCATCTTGTTCACTGTAACTTTCTTGATAGGAATCTGTTATATGACAGGATGGGTCTCCTTAGTGGATACAGGACAACATTGGGTACAGATACTGTTTATGTGTACAGGGTTGACATTGCTGTATATTGTAGGTATTGCGGATGATTTGATAGGGGTTCGCTATCGTCAGAAATTTATAGTGCAATTGATTGCAGCCTTCATGTTTCCGTTGGCGGGGCTTTATATCAATGATTTTTACGGGCTGTTCGGTATTCATGCAGTTTCTCCTTTCATCGGTATTCCTCTTACCTTGGTGCTCGTGATTTTTATCACCAATGCCATTAACCTGATAGACGGCATTGACGGTTTGGCATCGGGACTGAGTATGGTAGCATTGTCCGTCTTTGGCACACTGGCTGTCATTGATGACAGATGGATGAGTGCATTGCTGGCTTTTACTACCGTGGGAGTGTTGCTTCCGTTCTTTTTTTATAATGTATTTGGAAATGCGGACAGGGGACGGAAAATCTTTATGGGAGATACAGGAAGTCTTACCTTGGGCTATATATTAAGTTTCCTGGCAGTGCAATACACTATGAATACGTATGAGGCGGGTATTAATTATGAAGGTGCCATATTGATATCTTTCAGTGTATTGTTAGTTCCCTGCCTGGATGTGGTAAGGGTGGTTCTAGGCCGTGTACGTCGTGGCAAAGACCCCTTTATGCCGGATAAGACACATATTCATCACAAGTTTCTTGCCATGGGATTCACACCGCGTAAAGCGATGATTTCCATTCTATGCATTTCGTTTTTGTTTTGTGCCTCCAATGTGTTTCTGGTAAGCTATCTGAACAATACGGTGCTGTTCCTCTGTGATGTGGCCGTATGGACACTGATGAATCTTTATATCAGTAAGTTGATTTCACGACGCAATATTTCCCAAATATGATTGTTCCTTCTTTCCGCCTTTATCATTTTGCAGTAAAACTGATATGGAAACGTATGCTGGCCCTTACCCTGCTGTTTTGGCTGGGGGTGGCAGGAGTATACTATGCGGTAAACGAGATGCCTGTCTGGCAGGAATATGGTTGGTGGCTGCCATTGATGGTGGGTAGCACTTACTTTCTCTTTATGGACGTAAAATTGATGTTGATGATGATGAAACATGAAGAGAAAAAGAAGTGGAAGCGGTATCGGTAAAAAAATAAGTTCGAAGAATGAGGAATATGAAAATAGGAAGATGTTGTCTTGCCGGTTTGTTTTTGTGGATAGTACAGGGGGCAACGGCTCAAATAAATTATGGCACGACGGGATTGATGAATCTTCCTACTGCCGACATGCAGCGTGACAAGACTTTTATGGCAGGTGGTAACTGGCTGAATCATCATGCTACAGTACCCCGTTGGTGGTATGATACATGGAACTATTATATCAATATAACTATTTTTCCTTGGCTGGAAGCCGGATATCTGTGTACTGGTCATAAGGCAGTTCCTACGGATTATGGCAATAACTCCGGCTATTGGGTGCCATCTACGTATGGCAAGTTCACCAACCAGGACCGTTCTTTTCATTTTCGCTTGCGGGTGTGGAAGGAAGGTTGGTGGAAACCATGGACACCTCAAGTGGTGATAGGTGCCAATGATGCGATAGGTGATTCGGCGAATGGTGGTTCCTTATCCAATCAGCAGAATCAAGACTATGGTAATGGCTTTTGGAATCGTTATTATCTGGCAATAACCAAACATGTCAATTTTGATAATATAGGTACGTTAGGTACGCACATATCGTGGATATACAGCAACCGTTTCGACAATAAACTGAATAATCCTGCTATGGGCGT
Organism: uncultured Phocaeicola sp.; assembly: GCA_948956705.1. The sequence continues at coordinate 722 of CARCZS010000061.1, read as the reverse complement.
GAACTTTTGTTTCCATTTGAAAGAGAATGATTCATGGATAAGAAAAGCTGTTAATGGTGTCAATTTAATGGCTGAGGTTGTTCCTGGTTATACAGATGTGAAAGAGGACTTGACATTCAATCCCAATGGACCGAAATATCAAATGAATGTAGGTATGGAATACAGCTTTTGGAAAGACTACATCAACGCTGTAATAGAATTGAACCGTTGCAAATACTTCTCCGGCGGCATTTATTTCAAGATTCATCTGAAATGATAAAATAAATTATTCTATTAGGTAAGCAGTCAAAAATTGGCTCATAATTGAAACCTCTATCTTCGCTGCGAACAAAAATTTTAGAATTTATGTATAGCAGTGAAGATCTTGAAAGATTTTACTTTCAATACCAGACCGAGGCTTTGCCTCATGGAGAATCTCTCCAATCGTTTTGTGTTAAGAACAAAGTTCCTTATAACATCTTTCAGAAATGGTACAGGGATACCCGGAAAAAAGTAGTTGAAGTCCAGGTTGATGGTGCTCCTGTAATCGGTCATGAGGAACAATCCGGTGCCATTGATCAATCTCAACCGGTATTACCAGGCAGAACTGATCACCCTGTTCGTATTTGGGTTGAGATTCGTATCAGCAATGGCTTGCATTTGTCCCAAAAGAATTTAAGCTATCCGGATTTGGTTCGTATGGTAGAGAAACTGGAGGGATTATGCTGAGTGTTACCGGTCTG
>CARCZS010000060.1 GCA_948956705.1 uncultured Phocaeicola sp. | reverse complement strand
ACAGATGTGTTACAAAGCATGTTTTTATAACGGAGGACACGGGAGGAAAAAGACAGACACATTATAATATTCGCACGCGCGTATAGGAACGGAAAAAGGAAGGGACACATACGAAAACAGCAGACGGAAAACAAGAAAAGACGGAAAAACGAAAGGCAAACTTGCAAACTTGCAAAACTTGCAGCATCTCCACACACACTAAAAAACAAAACTACCATTTAAGACAAGAACGAAATCAAAGACAATAAATAAGTAAATTCTATAATTCTCTTTATACAAAAAGACAGACCTGTTTTATTCCTCCATTTACAAATAAAAAACTATCCACCTATCAGATGATCCATTAAAAAGACGTATCTTTGCCATTCATTATTTTTAATGCTAACATGAAATACGGAGTAACAAAAAATACATTACTTATTACAGCAGGCATAGTTTGGCTCTTAGCCGGTATCAACATCTTACGTATTGGAATAAGTTGCTGGATAAACGATTCTCATTATTGGTTCTTCAAAGTCTGTGAAGCTACCATAGTATTTCTGTTATTCTTTGGTCTGATATTTCATAAACTTTACAAGAAACATACTCATCGCATATCTCAAAAGAAAGCCAAGAATTGTCCATTCTCTTTCTTCGATGTAAAAGGGTGGATTGTCATGGCATTCATGATTACCATAGGTATTTTAACACGCACCCTGCATTTACTACCGGAAGCATTCATTGCTGTATTTTATACAGGATTGTCAGTAGCCCTAATTACAACTGGTACCCGATTTATATGGTACTGGTGGAGAAACAGGCATCTACTAGTCTGATAAGTCATTCGGTCTACAGGGATTTCCACGACGGATGCTATTTTTCCCTCGCACGATGGCAGCGAAACCTCCCCAAAAGAAACGACAGTATCACCAATCACTCTTTCAAATCGCATGTTTCAAGAAATCTACAGGCTACCCTACAGGTTGATATCACTATCAGAGTGAATCGAAGAAAATCATATCATGCTACGCTAAGGTTTCCGCATCGAGCAGATTAATCATACCTGATTGCAAATTGTTATAAGCTCCCGAACAGTTGTTGTCATTGTATGGATTCCTCAACATACAGTTCGGCAACCTCAATGCGACATACATCTACACCGGTAAACTCCACAATACACTCGCCCACAACCTGCGTTATCCTTGCGCGAAGTAAACCACAAGTATCTTGCCTTTTCAGCCGGATAGTCGAAATCACCCCGGTTCTCTCCACTTCCTAGCTTTTCGGGTATTATCAACTGTTCTGTTTCTAGCGTAGAAATATCATTAAGAAAACATACTGCCACGCTGAACAACGGAAAGAGCAATAGTTAAATAATAAATAACCTTTTCATCTTCTATCATTTTTTTATTGGTTGTTACATTCTTCATCTGTCACAACATGGGATGGAGATAAAATAGCACTACCGTAACGACGGTTCAACAGTTCTGATTGTGTAGAATCAACACAAGACGATGAGCCAACTGGTTAAATCAAACCAATAAAAAACAATCGCCGCAGAAATAAATGTATAACTCCCTGCGGCAATTGTTTTATTGTAATATCCAAGTACATCGATCTATCAATTGTTTTTTACTATCATTGGCACGTACTTCTATTTCATTCCTTCCTTTTCTGAGAGGGACATCCTTGAACAAACAAACTTTCAAACTGTCTGGTTTCATCTTTCCACACTGACAGTCATTCACGATCAATATCACTTCTTCTACATTCGAAAAAACCTGTACATCAACGAGTGGCTTCACTCGATTCACATTACGACGCCCCGCGATATAAATCATAGGTTCCGGATTCCAATTGGCCCGATAAAAATAATAAGCATCCTTTTTAATCTTGCGATCATGGGTTACCAGCCCTTTGTCATTAATGCCCGGACGATCACCTTCCGTACGATGAGCCGCACCGAAATCAAACATATTCCACACAAAACTAGCCCACACATACGGACGTTCGTTTATTATTTTCCAATTCTGAATGTGATATTCTGTTTGCCAATTCTCTGGATGCCACCAACTTCCGGGAACAGTTTGTACCAATGAATCCTGCTGATGATAGATACTAGCACCCGCACCATATTCGCTGATGGCAATTTTCATTTCGGGATGGTTCTTATGAGTAGCATCCAACCATGTGGCAAGCGTAGCCGGCGTAGCCCCATACCATCCGTCATAGCGATTCCAAGCTATATGATCAGTAATGAAATTCAACGCACCCTCCTGATTACTTGCAGAAGTAGTAGGACGAGTAGGATCCTCTTGATGCGCTATAGCATTCAACTCCTTTATATACTCTACAGGATTGTCTCCCTGCTCTTTTAATTCATTGAACAACCCCCAAAAACAGATACTAGGATGATTGTAATGCTGGCGTATCATCTCTTTCAACTGCTCTTTACCATTTTCACGGAAAGAAGGCTGATCAACAAAACCTTTATCAGCGTATCCTCCCGGCCCCACAAATGGAATCTCAGCCCAAGTAACAATACCATGTTTATCCATTAAATCATACATATAGGTAGCTTGCGGATAATGTGCCAGACGAACAGCATTCACCCCCATATCAAGCATGATACGAGTATCTTCCTCGTGATGCACCGGACAAAGAGCATTACCCACTTCCGCCCTCTCCTGATGACGGCATACACCATGCAGCGGCAAGTGTTTTCCATTCAAGAAAAAACCTTTATCGGGATCCGTAACGTAATAACGTAACCCTAACGGCTGTTCCACTTTGTCCAATTCTTTTCCGTCTTTAATCAAAGTCAACACCGCCTGATACATGAACGGATCCTGCATACCGTTCCAAAGACGCGGATTCTTCAGTATGAACTCTATATTCTCTACCTGTACATCTGTATGAGGAATCATACTTACTTCCTTCTCCGTTTCATACACAGTCTTTTTCCCATCATTAACCTGCAACCGGAGCACTACTTTCCGGAGTTCTCCCGTTCCATTAGAAAGATTTACGCGTGCACAAATAGTTGCCTGTTTATCCGTAACCTGTTGCTGTATGAGATAAACCCCAGATGATGCATAATCTAACGGAGAAATACACAGGTTATCAGTCAGCAACAGATGTACATCCCGATAAATGCCGCCATAAAAATTAAAATCACCGACCAATGGCATTACATCCAACTGCTCGCCATTATTGACACGTACCAGCAATGTATTCTCTTTTCCATATTCCACTTTATCGGTTATCTCGAAGACAAAAGCTCCATAGCCTCCCCGATGCTCACCTATATGTTTACCATTTACAAAGACATTGCTCACGCAATTCGCCCCCTCGAAACGTAAAAAAAGCCGCTTGCCTTGCCACTCGGGACGGATGAATATCTTTTTAGTATAATTACCTATTCCCCGCTTGTAATCGTGCTTACCACCCAAGGCATCCTGCGCATTCCAAGTATGAGGCAAGTCTACCCTACGTGCAGCACTAGCATTTACTTGATGGGAAAAACGGAAACTCCAATCCTGATTGATAAGCTTATCTTCTCTTTGTGCCAACACCTGCATGCTGAAAGCTGCGGCAAATAATACGGTGAAAGTTCTTCTGAGGTTTTTCATATGTATTTTTATTATTACCCCAGTTCGGGATAAGATTTTGTTCATAAAAAGTTGGTAGTCTCATAAA
>CARCZS010000059.1 GCA_948956705.1 uncultured Phocaeicola sp. | reverse complement strand
CCCCTGCCCCTACAGCTGACGATTGGATAGGCTGGTTTAGTTTTGACACACTCCCATCCGTACCTGAAAATAACCCTTTCCGGGCATTTATATTATTTGGGTTGTTTACCGATATAAGCCAAAATACCACCGTCAACGTAAAGCACATGACCGTTGACAAAGTCAGAAGCATCTGATGCCAGGAACACAGCAGGACCCTGCAAATCTTCGGGAGTTCCCCAACGTGCAGCCGGAGTCTTGGCGATGATGAACTGGTCGAACGGATGACGTGAGCCATCAGCCTGAAGTTCACGCAACGGAGCTGTTTGAGGAGTAGCGATGTAACCCGGGCCGATACCGTTACACTGAATATTGTACTCACCGTATTCAGAAGCAATGTTACGGGTCAACATCTTCAAGCCACCTTTAGCGGCTGCATAAGCAGATACAGTTTCACGTCCCAGTTCACTCATCATAGAGCAGATATTGATAATCTTTCCATGACCTTTTTTAATCATACCGGGGATAACGGCTTTAGATACGATAAACGGAGCATTCAAGTCAACGTCGATAACCTGGCGGAATTCTGCTGCGCTCATATCACACATCGGGATACGTTTGATAATACCTGCATTGTTTACAAGAATATCGATAACGCCTACTTCTTTTTCTACCTGTGCCACCAAAGCGTTCACTTGCTCTTCGTTGGTAACGTCACATATATAACCGAAAGCCTTAATGCCTTTTTCCTTATAAGCAGCCAAACCTTTGTCTACCAATTCCTGCTTGATATCGTTGAAAACGATAGTAGCACCAGCAGCAGCAAACGCTGATGCAATAGCAAAACCAATTCCGTAAGAAGCACCTGTTACGAGAGCTACCTTACCTTCCAATGAAAAATTCACCATAGTAATTAATTTAATGTTTTAGTATAATAATTTATTTCTTGTATTCTCTTATCCATTACGACGCCCAAAGGTAATAAAAAACTTCCGTTATCGCACACAAAACGTTTAATAAAACTCTTTTCCGTCTTACTTTCTTATTTTAAATCTGTTATCAGAGAAAAGTCCTGGTCTCCATAATCAAGATTTTCGCCACCCATTCCCCAAATAAAGGTATAATTATGCGTAGCAGCAGCACTGTGAATAGACCATTCGGGAGACAGTACAGCCTGCTCTCCTTTCATCCACACATGCCGTGTCTCGTCCACTTCCCCCATAAAATGACAGACAGCATGTTCCTCGGGAACCTCAAAATAGAAATAGGCTTCCATGCGACGGCTGTGTACATGTGCCGGCATAGTATTCCATACGCTTCCCGGTTTCAATTCTGTCATTCCCATCTGCAACTGGCAAGTGGGCAACACCTGACTGACCAACATCTTGTTGATGCAACGATGGTTAGATCCCTCCAACGAACCCATTTCTGCAACGATGGCATCTGCCTTAGTAACCTTTTTATCGGGATAATTACGATGTGCGGTAGTAGAGTTGAAATAAAACTTGGCGGGCCGGCAGACGTCTTTACTTTCAAAAGACACTTCACGGTCTCCCGCTCCCAGATAGAGCGCCTCTTTATAATCCAATTCAAACACGGCATCACCGGCTTTTACTATACCGGGGCCTCCCACATTGAATATACCCATTTCGCGGCGGGTTAGAAAATAAGGAGCTTTCAAAGGCTCGATAGCTTCGAGTTTCAGTACTTCACCTACGGGTTGGGCTCCCCCTACCACCATACGGTCGTACATAGAATATACTATATTTACCTCATTATCCGAAAAAACCTTTTCTATCAGAAAGTCGCGACGTATCCTTGCGGTATCATAGCGCTTGGCATCTTCGGGATGAGCGGCATAGCGGATTTCATAATTTGTTTTCATACGCTATTTTATGTGTTTTATGGTATTCTTTTGATTTCTACTTGGGCAAAGTTACAAAACATTCACAGCTTCAAGATACAGTAATCGTTCAGAAAAGGTGTAAATTTTGTCCATCCTGTCGCAAAAACACTTTCACTTACCCTTAAATGCGCTGCCCTGCAGACAGGAACCCCCATATTAGCGAGAAAGAATATCGCAAACTTTATCTTGGAAAGCACGCGCACGGCTTAATTTCAGCACATTCTGATTAATGATAACGAAAGCCAGTTGATGTCCGTCAGCCCCTTTCACATATCCGGCCAAAGAACTCACTCCGGTCACCGAGCCGGTCTTGGCACGAACATTCCCCCGGGCCTTGGTTTGCTTCATACGGTATTGCAATGTGCCGTCCACTCCGGCAATGGGAAGAGCATCATACAACGGCAAAAAGATATCCCGATGATAATAGGCATACTTCAAATACTCCAACAATAGCCGCGGAGAGATATAATTATATAAGGATACCCCGCTACCATCGGCTATTTTATAATAATCAGGATTAAAGCCAAGTACATCCTTCATAAAACCGGCAATGGCCTCCGTTCCGTCACCGGCAGTCACCCGGTTGTGTGAGGCATGTTTGGCGGCAAGATGATAAAACATGGATTCGGCACACAAGTTATCACTCTTCTTCAAAGCACGTTCCAACACTTGTTTGATAGGCCTCCTGATGGTATAAAGAGTTGCAATACTGTCACTGGCGGTGGGACAATCAGCATAAGTATGCACACCGGAGGTAATTCCCTTCTCTTCCAAACGTTGGATAAACGTATGGAAAAGAAAATCCTTGGAAGTATAAATATTCACTTGCCCTGTGTATGGCCCGGATACGTTGCCCGAAACCGTTATCACATTACCATTGGAAAGCCAGTTGCGGGTGATTTCCAATTTCCCTGCCTGCGGGTTACGGCTCACTGCCCGATTACAAACCCGGTAATAATCTGAAACCGGAGTACAACGCACTGTCGGCAAAGAATCTTTCTGAGCAGGTGAAACAGACACATCCACACAACCGCGATTCAGCATCAGAGGAGAAAGATAAGGCTGAAATGAATAAGGAGTATCATCCCACGACCACCCCGGTCCCCAATATACGGAATCCATCATCGAGACATCGGCAGCAATGGTATCCGTCACATACCGGATACCCTGCGCTTCCACCGCCGCCACGAGGCTATCCAGGTCTTCATCCATCAGCTCCGGGTCAAAGCCCCCTATCAGATAAAGATTCCCTTTCAGTGTATCATTCTCTATTTTCCCGGTATAGCGAAGATGGGTATCCATTGTATAATCTGCCCCAAGACGGGCAAGCGCTGTGACAGAAGTAATCACCTTCTCAATGGAAGCAGGGCGATACAGTTTCTCATCCTGATACCGATAAAGAGATTCACCCATGGTCAGGTCGAAGACCGTGATACCAACTTCGGAAGTTTTCAGGATTTCGTCGTTCAGCAAAGCATCCAGCCTTTGGGAAACAGGTTGGCTCTGGGCATAAATAACACAAATAGTCAAGTTCAGTAATAAAAATAATACGGCTCGTTTCATTGATAGATGTATTTCCAAGAATAAAATTCATTCTAAGCTTGTTTAAAACAGGGTGGCAATATATAACAAAAGCATGGAACCTGCAAGAAAGAAAGCGAAAATCTGTTTCTCCCTTCCTCCTTTCATTAGTTGTTGAAACGCCCTGTTAATGGGGCTTCCGGTAGTGAATGGACATTCCGTATTGTCGTTTCAGCCTCCTTTCATCTGTAAAACTTCTTCCGGCTTTTGAACTTTTTCGATAATACTTTACGGTAGGAGCGGACCCATGTGTCCGCCCAATGACCCCAATAACTTAAAGTGAACTGTTCTCGGGCAGACACATGGGTCTGCCCCTACAGAAAACGGCAGGCTGAAAAGAGGTGTAGAAAGTACACAAGGGAATTGCTGAAGGCAGATTGTGAAGGGACTCGGAAAGCGCGGCTGAAGGGAGGATGAGGGAATGTGCTGTCATTCTTAACCGATTGATTATGTGAGTGTTTTAATTAAAATGTAAG
>CARCZS010000058.1 GCA_948956705.1 uncultured Phocaeicola sp. | reverse complement strand
GCAGAAGTCCTCGGATATGTTTGCGAAGTGTCAGTACCTCGATGATGTGATATGTTGTGAACTGTAGATGTAAACATTTCCGACAAACGCAGTATTTTAGCGGAAATGGACATCTGCTAAAATACAACATATGCGGCTGGCTCATTTGTGGTGAATGGAAACTTGCAGATGTTGTGGTAAAGGAAGAAGGTGATAATCCTTTTATTCGTATCTGTAAACAGTTTAGCACAGAGAAAGGCGGTTGTATATGGAAATTACTTATCATTGGGAAGGAGATTATCTGATTCCCGACCTCAAACTTTCGGATACAACGGAATACCAGATTGGGAAGTATGGGAGGATGAGAAAGCGTTTTTTAGAAGAAAACCACAGGGGCATTTATTCGCATATGCTTTTGTCAGAAACTCTATGGAAGCATCTTGCGGAAGTCGATGAAGAATGCAATGAAATGATGGACAGGCTTGTAAGGCAGATGGCAAAAAAGGAGGGCGTGACGGAGCAGCTTAAATCCGATGACTGGCTCTGCTGGCTTCAAAAAATGAACAGTATCAGGAGCAGGGCGGAGGAAGTTGTGCTGCACGATCTGATATATTCCATTTAGTGCTATTTTGGCTTTAAGTTTTGTAGCATGAGGCACAGATGATGTCAAGACACCGGCTCCGCCTCGCTTGCGGCGGTCTTGACATCATCTGTGCCTCGTGCTATAGAGTGGTCAAGGGGGAACAACGTTCCCCCACTGCATTAAAAATGCCAATGGCGGTATTTTGAAAAATAAAAATTTGGGGATTGACAGGAATTAAAAAATAGCTTATTATTGACAATAAGAAATGGGTTTTTACCGTACAGTGTTTTCACTCAAGCGGGCTGCTCGTTTCTTTTTTTATTGCAAGAATATCATACAGATACTTCCTGCCATCATTCGCATGGCGGACAAGCATACTTGCCGAATAAATATTATGCCTTGCTACTTTCCCTGTTTTGTCATCATATACAGGCAGTGCAAATCTGATGTTGTAACGATACCACCCATATACTGCATCTGTTTTGTGCTTTTCTTTTCTGTTTGCCTCATGTTTGGAATTGGTAGCTATTCTTATAAGTTCAGGGATAGCCTGCGCAGCGTTCGCCTTGGCTTTTGCCACTGCGCCTTTTAAGGCAATGCGGCTTTCTGAACTTGCATATTCATCGGGAAAATCAGCCGAAATAAATATTTTTTCAGAAGTTTCCTCAATTTCATAAAAATCCCCGATATACTCTTTCAGGTATTCCTCGACAGCAGACCAGTCATCCCGCACTTTTGCCTTGAAACGGATATCATTGATCAAGACCAGCTTTTTACCGTCCGCATCGGTTATGATATTTACATTCCTGTTTTCAATCATTGCTTTTGTTCCCTTTCTTCTTTTCTCTTGATTTATAAACATTATACTGGTTCTTGCACCTCTGGCTGCAAAATTCATTCCCTTTCCGGCTTGCGACAAAGGCTTTATTACAATGCTTGCACAGGCGCATATCACTGTCCTTATCCGTGAGCATGAAGGAAAAGCACATCTGCGCCATGACAAGCAGTGAATGAAAATCCCATACGATAATGGGCGCATCCTTTTCCAGCGCAATCCGGTAAGTCGGGGATATGCCGCCGAAAGCGGAAATGCCCTGACGGTACAGGCTGCGTGTCTGCTCATCAATCTTATCATAATCCGTGTAATAAAGAAAACTCGTCACAAAGGTAAAGGCGAGGTCAGTAAATTCTTTTACGATCCAGTTGTACCTTTCTACATATTCTTTCTGTAATTCCATTGCCACAGCCTGCGGCGTATTCCCCATAGCCATTGTGATTGCAATGCCCTCACGGTCAGTCACAGACCATCCCGATTCTATACCGCTCTTTCTGAAATCAGGCTTGTCAAACGGATAGAAATAGGAAAGATAGTCCTCGGTGGATAGGGATTCTTCCTTTATAAAGTGGTTTTTTGGCAGATACACCGATTCATAGGTTATAAAATCCGCTGTTGTCGGCAGGGCGGTCATAAAGCCGAGAAAGCCGTACTTCTGCACGAAATTAAGGGTGGCTTCTTTCAGTTCTTCTTCCGGTGCTTTGTGCATGGCGGAAAGTCCGACATTCACCGCATCCATGACAAGCTGCCCTGCTTCCTGCATGGGACGGTACATTTCCGGTTTTGCATCTTTGGAAACCGTTATGTAGAGAGCACCGTCATCAGCGGTCTTATATTCATAGCCGCTGTACCGGATCCACGGTGCGCTGGTATGCTCAAATAAATTCTTCATAGAAAACCCGCTCCAATCCATCAATCATATCGAATTATCTGACGTAATACTTCCTATATTATAAACAGTTACTTGTTATCGGTCAAGCTGTTTGCGCTTTTCAGCAGCATGACATTTATATTTAATGTTTTTATCTGTTGGATTTTTCTTTTTTCCGCACACCATGAGCAAGAAAATATTTTTCGTCAAGTGTCATCGGCAGGCTGTTTTCTTTCCTGTATGCAAGCACACCGCCATAGAGCCTGCGTATCTTTTTCAGTGCTGTTTCCCGGATACCCCGGATGTTCCGGTCTGATTGCCCGACACTCTCCGCATACTCTGCGGCGGAATAATCACGCAGGAACAGGTAGTAGAGCATATTTTTAAGGTGCGGCTTTAGTTCCTTCAATATTTTCGATAAATCCGCATCCGTGACAAGTTCATGTATCGTTTCCGGGCTGTCAAATATGAGGTCAAGAAAATCGCCTGCAAGTAGGAGCTTTCTTAAAACCATGTCATAAGACGGTCTATTGGGTAGATATAATTCATCTGCGCCCCATTCCAAAGGGACAGTGGAGCGTCCTATCTCATGGTCTCTTTCTTTCCGTTCCCTGTTCTCGTCCAGTTTATCCCACCATTCAATGACTTTCTGGAAATCTTCTTCCGTCCGTGCACTTTCTTCAATACGCCGGAGGGCAAGCGCACGGGCTTCACGGTGGAGCATATCTCCGTCAGCTTCCGTTATGTAATTCTGCTCCCGGAATGCCGGAAGCTCGGCGTATTTCGGCATTTATGACCAGTCCTTTTCTAAAAAATAAAATATTGCAGCTGTTTTTTCAAAAACACTTCCGTTTTTATAGCCGTTTTTCTCCTATTAGTGAAAGGAGTAATTCTTTTTAACTAAAATACAGTTACAAGAAAGGAGAAACAGCTTATTGGTTACGGATAAAATCAAAATCAGGTTACTAAGAGCGGAAGCACAGAAACCATTATAAAGGATGAGCGTATGAAGCGCAAGAAAGGATTGCATGATGGAGACAGTAAAATTGAATAATGATGTGACGGAAACCAGCCCGACTGCGGCTGGCTTTTTTTACCGCAGGATCGGCGGGACGCTTTTCAAGGTCAGTGTATATACGGGTTCGGGATATGCCGACACGCTGGATGAAAAAATTCCCCGGTTAATTTTGAATGAAATGGTGACAGGCGCAGAAAGTTATGTTAAGATGGATTCACCACAGATGAGCCAGCCGCCGGAAAGGAGTTCGGAATGAACAACAGGACGGCTGGTGACAACAGAATAACAGCTCTTTATGAGCGGCTCTCAAGGGACGATGATCTTGCGGGGGACAGCAACAGCATAGTCAACCAGAAAAAGATGCTGGAGGATTATGCAAAAAATAACGGGTACATGAACACGGTGCATTTTACGGATGACGGATTTTCCGGCGGCAGTTTTGAAAGACCGGGATGGAAGCAGATGTTAAGCCGGATTGAAAACGGCGACATCGGCACAGTCATAGTAAAGGACATGAGCCGTGTCGGGAGGGATTACCTTCAGGTGGGATTCTACACGGAGGTATTCTTCCGGGAAAAAGGTGTCCGTTTTATTGCTGTTTCCAATGGTGTTGACAGCGACAACAACACCAGCAGTGAATTCGCCCCTTTTTTGAATATCATGAATGAATGGTATCTGCGCGACTGCAGCAGGAAGATCACCGCAGTTTTGCGGGCAAAAGGGAAAGAAGGAAAACCGATCACGAGCAACCCGCCATACGGATATGTGAAAAACCCTGATGATAAAAACCTCTGGCTTGTCGATGAAGAAGCGGCAGAGGTTGTGAGAAAGATTTTCCGTCTGACCGTGGAGGGCATGGGACCGTACCAGATCGCAAAGCGGCTCATGGAGGAAAAAGTTGAGAAACCATCCTATTATCAGGCGACAAGGCAGAGGGGCAATTACCAGACCATGTGCGATTTTGAAACCCCTTATAACTGGACGGGCGGCTCCGTCGTGCGGATACTGGAAAGACCGGAATATATGGGCGATACCGTAAATTTCCGCAGCCACAAGGAATCTTACAAAGATAAGAAAGCGGTCAAAAACAGCAGTGAGGACATCCTTATTTTTCAGGATACCCATGAACCGATCGTAGACCGCAGGACGTGGTATCTGGTGCAGGAATCAAGAAAGACGG
>CARCZS010000057.1 GCA_948956705.1 uncultured Phocaeicola sp. | reverse complement strand
TGTTTTTCAATTTAATTTAGATTAACGGTGCAAATATATAACAATTTTAATATATATAAAGAATCTATTGAAAAATATTTTTAATATGCTCTGATTTTTAACGTTTGAGATATCTGGAGCCCCCTATTTAAAGAGAGAACCGATAACTTTCACAGAACTTTCTTGAAATGATTTATATTGTTTTTTCATCGAATATTTACCGTTTGTTTGGTAGTCGGTAGAAAACAGGTAACGCATATTGGGATAAGAACCAAAGGAAAAAAGGTAATGCCAGTCCATGCCGTTGGTGTATTGCTAGAGAAAATATACCTTTTTTATATAGACAGTATTGCAGACAACAATCAAAAGATGAAAGGAAAGAAGGAATATGAAAGGAAGAACGGAAGAGGGAAAGAAGTCCAAACAAACTGTAGGCTGTAATTTTAAGTCCTTGAACTTGCCCATGTGACAACTTGCCCAAGGACAAGATTGTCCTTTGAGGAGATAGAAAAGTTGGAACATTCCTTGTCCTGCGGTGACAGAAACATTTCTGTTATCGCAGGACAAAGGAATTTACATTAATAAATAAGCGTACCTGAGATACACCAATAACTATTGCTTCCCCCTTCGGGAGCACCCTGTGGTATTTTTACGGTGATGCTGTGTTCACCCGCTTCCAGATCACCCAAATAGATGTATTCGGGATTGGTCACCGTACCCGGACACCAGTTGGAACGGCTCAAGTCGGAAGAGCTCAGTCCATTGGAGAAATTACCCGAACAAGGATTCCAGTTACGATAAGTTCCACAATCATCCCGCCAAGGTACGAAAGAGATCACCTTTTCACCGTCCAAATAGAGAGTGTTCGGTTTCTGGTTGAACTCATCACCGCCTCCCCAACCGCCATGTCCCGTGGTGAGGTAGTACAGACGGGCATTCTTGGCAGGCTCCTTCAAGGTGAATTTTACGATCAGAGAATCCTGACGCATGAAAATCGGATAAGGCTGTCCTGCCTGCTCTAGATAATTCACTGTATTGAACAGCGGAAGAGTGTTATAAACCCGATGTTCTTCATCAGGATAATACTTCAGTTTCAACGACAGACGATGCCCTTTGGCATCCCAGTTGCCGATGTAAGCGCCAATCCAAGCTTCTCCTTCCAACTTTTCGGCCAGTGGGGTTACCTCCATTTTGTAAAGTACGGAGTCCACCCAGTCCTGCCCCTTCACCTTATTATAATTGAACTTGCGCACACCGAAACCGGTGAAAAAACGCATCAATTCTAAAGGCACATCATACTCCGCTGTAGAAATCAGCCCGTGGTAATCCATATTTTCCGAGTGAAAAGAGGGAACTTTTTTCAAATCACGCATGGCATCAAGAAAAGACAGCCGCTTGCTTTCCGGTATCAGAAAGACAGAACCGATGCGGTCGTAAGCATCGCCGTCCGAGTATTGAACAACTTCCGCAAAGACGGTGCGATTCTTCACATAGTCGGGTAACTTCACTTTCTTTAACAGAATGGTGCCGCCTCCAGCACTGTATTGTACGCCATCCTCCAGTACTTCGGGCAATTTAGTGTTGTTGAAGCAGATGCTCTGTTGGTCGAAGACCGGAATTGTGATAACTCCACTTTGGTTGATGGTATATTGGTAGTCGGCCGCATCCATGCTTTTCCCCCACGACTGTGGCAATACATCCTTTCCTTTCTTCAGTGGGGTAATATGGGTAGCCTCTTGAATCATGTCACCGTTTCGCACGACCCTCAGTACCAATCCGTCAGGTACACCCACATTGGCTTGCGGAGTACCACGAAAAGGGATGTCGTTGGTATACCATACCTCGATAGTGTTGGAATTGATAGATGTTCGCAAAATTTTGCAGTTCATCCCTAAGTGTTTTCCTTCGCCCGTTTGCGTGAAGCCTTTGCCGAATTCGAAGGGAGTGACCGCAGATATCACTTGTCCGTTGGGGAGTTCAGCCCTGCGGTATGCCTGCCGGGTGGTGTAGTCGATGTAACTGCCGGTTACAGGTGTCTTGTCTTCCGGGCGGGGATCGGGACGGTCATTTTGCTCCGGCCATACGTTGGTCAATGATACGCGGTCACCGGACACGGTCATCAACAAATGTCCCGGCCGGACTCTCCCTTTGTAATTCGATTGGTAGGTCACCTCGATACCTTGCGCATTCTTCACTTTTCTAGGGTAGTTCTGCGCGTAGATCGTTCCGGTGCTAAGCAGGAAGCACAAGCCGATTCCTACGTCTTTCAAGATGGTTCTTTTCATTTTTTCTTATTTTAAAGTATGATATAACAATTCGTTTTACATGAAACACAAAATCCTCCCTTCACCCTATCCGACTCATTACCAGCGATCTGCGGTGTAGGAACGTCCGTAATGCCCTTTAACCGGTATGTAGGCAGTGGCATTTTTGTAGCCCTCGCGTTGTAATGACGGATGCTCTCCTTGAGTCAATGTTTGCAGGCGACGGTAAGCGGTAGAACGAGTCATTCCGCAGACCTGCTGCATCCGGGCGCAGGTGATGCTGCGATGATCTTTAAAATATTCACTCAGCAACCCGTCTACTTCGATAGGCGACAAGTCCACCGTGTGCACCTTGTATCGTTCTCTTACAAAATGCGCCCGGTTTATAATACTCTTCTTGAAACTTTTTTCGGGCTGAAAGTTGATTCCTGTTATCTGTACTGTGCCACGGGTCATTTTCTTAGGATTTTCACTCTCTGTGGAGCCGATGCTGACAGAGAAATACCCTAATCCGTTGATATGGATTCGCTTGCCGTCACCTAATTTCTCGGACAGAATATCTATCAGTCCCTCTACCACTGCCGCCCAGTCCGAACGGCTTACTGAAGTATAAAGCGTAGCCTCGTGTATCAAGTCCTTCGAGTGGATGGTCTGCTTGTTGGTGTTTCTCACATGGTATTTTTTCTTTTCCCCGTCATTTGCCGGAGATTCATAGATATCAAATTTAATGTCTGACATAATGTACTATGTATTTGTTTTATTTATAGGATGTTATCGTGCAAACTTACAGAACATTCTGTTGCTTCACCTTAGTGAAGCGGCAGTTTCACCCGTGTGGCAATGGCTCTTCACTAAAGTGAGTAGGCAACTTCACGTCAGTGAGAACCCAGATTCTTCCGGACGAAGGTACGGATTCTTTCGTCCTCTTGCAAAGATTCTGCCATAAATGTTTCACACGTTGGATTTATTTTAATTTGTCGGGCAAAGTTCTTGCAAAACCCTGTTTTGCAGAACTATCTTCACACCTCAAATCAATAAAAAAACAGATTTAATGGAAAAAGAAAAAGACTCAAAACTGAAACAAGCCATGAAAGGGCTTGATTCATTCCTCACCACTCATTATTCCTTTCGTTACAACCAAATAACAGAACAATGCGAATTTCATGACAAGCACAAGTTCGATAAATACCGTGTGGTGGATGAGCGGGAATTCAACACATTGGTTATTAATGCAATAGAGGAAGGCGTGAACTGTATGGACCGTGATATGCGCCGTTATCTGGGTTCGTCACGCATTCCTTCTTTTCACCCCGTGACAGCCTATTTGGAACATCTGCCACACTGGGACGGGCACGACAGAGTAAGCGAGCTGGCACGCTCGGTAAGCGATGAAACGCAATGGGTGGAGGTGTTTCATATCTGGATGCTGGGCATGGTGATGCAATGGAGCGGTAAAAACCGGATGCATGGCAACTGCCTGATTCCCATTTTGGTTAATCCCCTTCAGGGCCTGAAGAAGTCTACCTTTTGCCGGTCGCTCCTTCCACCAGCGTTACGTGGATATTATACCGATGACTTCGATGTGACCCGCGAGGGGGATGCCCTGCGCAAAATGCGCTCTTTGGCTCTTATCAATATAGACGAATTCAATCGGATGGAAGAAGGTAAACTGGCACGGCTGAAGAATCTAGTCCAAATGAGCGGTCTTAGTATGCGCCGTCCGTTTCAAAGCAGCTATAGCCAGCAACCGCGCCTTAGCTCATTTATTGGCACCTCCAATTTTTGCGATCTGCTGACCGATTCTTCCGGTAACCGCCGTTTTTATCCGGTGATGACCAAAGGGAGTATCCGTTTGCCTCGCATCAATTATAAACAACTTTATGCTCAGTTAAGAGATGAACTAAAACATAACCGCCGCTATTGGCTCTCACCCAAAGAAGAACAGGCTGTCAGCTTGCGTAATGACGCATTTTTGCGCCGTCCCATAGAGGAAAGCCTCTTTTATAGCTGCTTCAGTCTGCCCCGAGATGAGGAGAAGTTTCAAAGATGGACTATCGGCCAGATTTATGAAGTGATGAAAAAGGCCAGTCCTGAAACCATGCGTGATGTCAAGATGAGAGCCTTCGGAAAACATTTGGCTCTGATGGGAGTGAAGAAATTACATACCCGCTATGGCGACCAGTATCTGCTGAACCGGCTCTAACTGATAAACCATTTCGAGGAAATACTGAAAGTTCTGTCACCATATAATATTGAAGTCCAGCGATATGTGGTGACAGAATAAAAAGTATTACAATACAATATTTATTAACCCTATCCTAATTTAAATTTGACTATGGTAACGGGATGGTAGCTAGTAGAAAACTGGTAGAAATCGCAAATTTATTTCCTGTTTGTAAATTCAAGGACAAAGATCATCTTAAAATTACCAAAGTACATATGCTTTGATTATCAGATACATAGCTGCAAGAG
>CARCZS010000056.1 GCA_948956705.1 uncultured Phocaeicola sp. | reverse complement strand
AAAATAATAGTTAGGCGTCCTGGCTCCGTTCAGATCAAGTGCAAATTCCAGTATATCCGGAACCACATCCCTGATATGCCCGTATTTCTTTTCTTCAGCACAGTAATCCATCTGGCCGCCATCAATTTCTTCACAGAACTGGTCAAACAGGGTATAATCAATGGATGCGTCACAGCCTTCCGCAAAAAAGTCCGGCTCCGCCCCTTGTATCGTCATGATCCGCCCATCCTCCAGCACAATCCATATTGCATCAGACATATATGCCCTCCTTTCTTAGAACATAAAAAAGACAGAATAACTCTGCCTTCTCCAATACGGCTGCAAGCCGGGCTAAATAATATCTTAGTGGAATATCTACGCGGGAACCGCTATTGTTACTTCGCGCTTTTCCCGGTCAAAATAATATACATGGTCAGAAAGGTAATCCTCGGGCTCTACAACGTAGTTATTTGCCTTGTTTACCATTTCTGTAAGATAGGAAACATCTGTGTTTGGGTCTGAACGTACGGCGATAATTTCGTGAACGGAACTGGGCAACAGGTATAGATTGCTGTCAAGCTGGTCTGCCAGTTTTTTCAGTACAGGTATATTTAACAGCATCGCTGCGCCAAAAAAAAGCGATTGGTTTGCAAGGACTATCATTTCTTTCTCTATAAGCATGACATCCATCCCGTTCTGCGCTATATATACCGATTCTTCCGGAAAAAAATTCAATATTGGTGTTACAAGTGTATTGTCCTTGCGGTATGTATTTTCCAGTGCAGCCTGATAGATATCATTAATGTCCCTGTGCCACATGAGAATCTGCTTCCTGCTTACATAGAAGCCATTGCAGCCCCATTCTGTACAATCACAATAAAACAGGATTGCAAGGTCCAGGAATTTAATACATGCTTTCCCTTCCATATCCGCCTTGTTCTTTTTGTAATTCAATAAACGCAGGAATATTTTTTCCTTTACGCTCTCCCAATTGATGGAAATATTAATTTCATTCATTATATCTTTATCCTCCTTTTATTAAATTCCGCAAAAGCACTTTTCACAGCGTGAAATCAGCATCCATTTCCTGAATCTCGTCCGGATCAATCCAGTCTGCTTCACAAAAACAGGCAGGCTCTCCGGTTACAGGATCTGGAACTAAGTCACCTGCGTCAAGAACGACCTCTTGCGCTTTGTATGCTTCCTTTACACGTTCGATTGCATTTTCCAGGCCGTCTGTACCGGCTTCTTTTGTGTCAACGACAACAATTCTTCTTAATATCTCTGTGACTGCTATGCATTGTTTCATTACATATACCTCCTGAATTTTCAAAAAACGCTCAGGGATGGTAAAATCCTTGAGCGTTTCTATAAAATTTATCTGATTTGTTTACTGTTATGTCCTATGAACCGGACTGCTCCGTAGCCCTGATTCCTAATTGCAGCCAGTTCACAGTCCGGCTCATCCACGCCGACATTTCCTAAAAAATCCCCGCCGGATGTCTGTATCTGATAATATCCCTCACCCGGATATTGGGGATGCGGATAATACCGGCATACAATCTCACGCATATCTGCTTCATGTTCTGCAATAACCATAGACATAGAAATCCTCCTTTTATTCATACTGCAATCTATCACCTGATAGCTAATGTGGTTCCTGCGAAATCATGCCAAGATAATACATATCCTTTTTTCCGTTCCAGAAATGTGCGGCCAGATCCTCCAGGCGTTTCTTCCCATTTTTTAATGCCGAAAAATCTGCTTTTACATCGTCATTTGCATAACCTGAGTGGTTATTGTGGGAAATCGTAAGGCGGAACCTTTCGCCGCTTTCTACCCATCTGCCTTTTCCGTTGTTCTTTGCAATTGGATATGCACCAATAGTCAGTCCGTACAAATCAGGATATTCGGGCGTATTGCGACTGCTCCAATCCTCTAACTGGATCTCTGTTCCATTTGGCATGACTGCCCTTTCAATGATTTCCATGATTGCCTCCCTTCTACTCTTTATTCAGATTTGGCTTTTTCTGAGGCTGTTACCAGGTAACACATGATGCTGCATTCCGGAAATACTTCAGTATCCATATTTCCTCTGTCCGGTTCCAGTTCGTCAAGATATACCGGATGCCCCTTATAATCTTTCAGCATCGAGTGGCCGACCGTTCTTTCCAGTGCCGCCCTCTGCTGAAAGACTTCCGGAAAGTCTTTCCTTATCCTGTTCCAGTAACCAAAACCTCCTTTCACACACCCCACGCAGTTATTATTTGGATAACCCATTTCATACATCAGGGGTCTGGGAAAAGAAAACAGCTTTTTAAAGAGCCCGTGAACATCTTTCTTTGATAAATTTTTCTCAATCAAAGGAAATTCGTGCTCTGCCTGCGGATTTTCTGTCGCAGTCCGGTCTGCCCTGTTCCTTTCTTTTAAATCAAAGCCCCACACATAAATAAGCTCACATCCATGATGTTCTGCTTCCCACTGCTTCCGGATTCTCTTTTTGAGCCAGTTCGTACATGGCGCAAACCCGTTCCGGGGATTGCGGAAACCGCCAAATGCCCTGACGCAATCTTCCACGCATGCATACTGGCTTGATTTTAATATTTGAATCTCCTTTCCGATTGCTTTTTCGCAGTCATGGATAAATCTCATACTGTCCTCGTGCTGATCGGCAATATCAATATAAATCCACTCGTCAACATTGCCTGCAAGGTATCCTGCCATGAAGGATGATATTCCTGCCGAGATCCAGCATACTTTTAATTTCTGTTTCATAACACCACGAAACAAATTCCGTTCGTGGATAGGGCGTCTGGCCTCCCATGCTACTTCGATACGGCTTTCGCAGAACAGCTCCCACCATACCTCTTTCACGCCGTTGATCCGCCCTTTTCTTCTCTGTGTTTGACACCCTCACAGGTCAACCCGGTTTACCGGGATTCGTTATTACTCCTTTCCTGAAATGATTTTGTTGTTAAATCCAATATCCTGATACCGACCTGTTTTCATGTAATCTCCCGGGATTTTTCGGGACAGCGGCATACTCAGCCGTTTATTACCGATAAGTAAAATCAGCATTTTTCCATACCTCCTAACAAGTTTTTACAGAGCCTGCCGATCATTTGGCAAGTTCCCTGACACATTTTCCCGCGCAATGTAAATCGCGTTCTATGCCAATTAACAGACGGTTTCTGTAAGCTTTCAGTTCGCTCAGCATAACGCTTCCCCATTCCCATTCATATCCTATGGTGGCATATCCGTACAGCTCCCAGTCATCTTCGTAACGTTCACCGCCTACAACAAGCCATGTCCCGGCTCCACAGGGATTGAAATATTTAACGATTACTTCCGCTTCAAACATATCTTCGGTTTCAGGGAATAAACCTATCTGTTCCAGCTTTTCTTCAATTTCTTTTGTCATAAGTTCCATATAAGTACTCCTTTTAATCAATAAAGAATAGTATAAGATCCCTGCTTCGTATCAAGCGCAGATTGTATCATATAAATTGACACACACATAATCCGTATCCAATCTGCGCTCCAGCTCATCATAGCTGCCTGCGGATATCCCGTACTTTGCAAACCATTCCAACATATCGCTCTCCTGGAAAAAATAAATTTCCATATCTGTTTCTTCTCTCAGCATCTTTTCGTAAACCGTGCCGCCTGCATCTGCATCCAGCTTCAGCAAGACACGGTACCTGACATCCAAATACACGCCGTAAACATCAGTATTGATAAAGATGCGCTCTCCTGGTTCTTCTGCACGAAGGACGAAATCCAGTCCATAATGCTCGGCAATCTTTTGGTATGCATCATAAAGAGGACTCCATGCCGTCTCCAACTCTAAGCAAATATAAGTGTCCTCAATGTCCATGCAGACAACATCTCCCCGAAAGCAAATACCGTCCGTAGGAATATTCAGCCGTTCCAACAACAGAACCAGCCGTGTGTCGGCATGAATCCCCATTGAAGGGTAACAGCCTAACAAATCTTCTTTCAAACGGGATACGGCATTCCCTGGAGTATCCTCTTTCGGGAATAAAACTACTGTGTCAGAGCATACATTCGCCATACCGCACTGCCTCCTTCCAATGAAAGATTCCTGTAATCTGAGCTTCATTTCTCATAAAATTCCTCCTTTAAAAAACAAAAAGGCGGTACGGAATGTTAACCGTATCGCCTTTCATATTATAATATTCCTGATTTCCTGCTTACTTTTACAGTCCCTGCAACATAGCCAGAATATGCATATCACCTTTATATAATATAATACGAAGGAATGCTCTCCCTGTTTATACTCAGTGCGAACATAATAATGACAGGAATTGTATCTTCATGGTTATCATAATTCGTTCTTTCCGAATTGTAATCCATCTGCCCGCCATCTTTTTCTTCGTAAATCCCATCATATAAAGTGTAGTCGATTGCACTATCGCAGCCTTCCGTGTAAAAAATCGCATTCCGCAAAGCTGTATTCCGGAACTTCCTACGTTGCCAGGACAAGCCGTACTGCATCTTCCATAACTTATTCACTCTTTTATGTCAGGTGCGTTTTCGCTGTCCCTTACACACCTTTCACAATGACAGTCCTCCTGGTCGCAGTAATGAGATCCTTCTTTTCCGCTTTCGATATACGGATAGCATACCGGTTTTCCAAACTGCATTGTTGTCCGTCAAATTAGATGCACCAGCCCCATGCAGATTAGTCGCGTCTGATCTAGACTTTGCATGCCGCGCATCCGCAGATTGTCTGCCCCAACATCTGCAAGTTATCTGATCGACATAAAAAATGATGCAGATTAAGAGATCCAGGGAAATACAATAAAAGCAGGCTGCCCTGCTTTTACTGCTAAATCTCATTATTGATGATTGCCTGCATGACGATCTCTGCAGTAATCATGCCGCTTTTTCCAGAGTCTCCAATCAGAAGACAACTATTGCATAGATTGTTGATAATA
>CARCZS010000055.1 GCA_948956705.1 uncultured Phocaeicola sp. | reverse complement strand
GATGACATTGTCTATCTGCCCTAGCAGGATATGTATCTTCTTCATCAGGCGTTCACGGTTCCGCTCAACCGTTTTCCGCCAGACGAAAGTATACTTATTGGCTTTGGACTCAATCTTTGTCCCGTCAATGTATTCCACATTCAAGCTGATGAAGCCTTTGGAAGAGAGAAGGAGTACGGTTTGGGTAAACACCTCGTTGATTTCATTCTTCACCCGGTTGCGGAAACGGTTGATGGTAATGAAATCCGGTTTCTCATATCCGGCCAGCCAGATATAATGGATGTCACGGTGAAGGAGCTTTTCGATTTTCCGGCAGGAGTAGATGTTGTTCATATAGGCATACAGAATGACCTTGAGCATCATCCTGGGATGGTAAGGGCTGCGCCCGCATTCCTTATACAGCTTTCTGAAACTTTCAAGATTCAAGCCCTCAACCAGGGCGTCAACCATGCGCACCGGATCGTTTTCTGCAATATCCTCATCAATTCTTTGAGGAAAAAGAACGGTTTGGTTGGGATTGTAAGAACGAAAATGTATCTTTGTCATAGTGAAATTCTTATTACCTAAAGATACAAAATCTTTAGGTAATAACAAAGCCCCAGCTTGTGAAAGTCGGGGCTTTGTGCGTAAAAAACAGAAGGTGTGCATTTTGACACACCTTCATTTTACTTTGTAAACTATTTTGCAGTTATTTTATTTCAATAGTTCGTTCAGTTTGGACTTGATGGCATCTCCACGGAGATTACGTGCAACAATGGTACCTTCCTGATCAACCAATACGGTAGCAGGAATTGAATTGACACCATAAAGTTTTGCACCTGCATTGTTCCAACCTTGCAGGTCAGACATTTGCGGCCATGTAATATTCAAGGCAGTGATAGCCTCTTTCCACTTGTCTGCATTCTCGTCTAAAGAAATACCTACAATTCCGAAGCCTTTATCTTTGAAAGCCTTGTATGCTTCTACAACATTGGGCATTTCTTTACGGCAAGGTCCGCACCAGCTAGCCCAAAAGTCAATCAAAGTATATTTATTTTTGCTGACGAAATCAGACAGGCTTACAGTTTTACCTTCAGGGGTCTGCATAGAGAAATCAATGTATTTCTGACCTACAGCCGTTTTCTCTGAAGTTTCAATGTGGGCTTTCAACTTGTTGATACGTTCATTAACTAATGCAGCGGGAATTTTTTCTACCAACGCTTTTTGTTTGTCGAGTTCGAATGCGCCTGCATAGGAAGGGAGCAGATATACACCGACCGGATTGGTGATATTGGCTTCAATTGTTTGATAAACCATATCCATGCCTACACTGTCTTTCTTTTCAATCTCAGCCATGATAGCTTCTACCTGTTCTTCTGTCAAGCTAGTGTCGCTTTGAGCCTTTTGGTACATTTCATTCATTTCCTTGCTTAAAGCCATGAAGCCATCTTTGAATTTTTGGTAAGCGTCGTTATTAGGAGTACCTGAAACTTTGCTTTCCTTACCTAAGGTTACATTAATATTTCCATTTTCAAGAAAAAGATCAGTAAAGTAACGCTTGTCTCCTTTCATATAAGTGATGTAGCGGTTTACAGCCGTATCTTGTTTTCCGGTGAATACGAAAGTTCCGCTTTTGACAATAGCAGAATCAAGTTTTACAAGGTTTCCTCCTGCGTATTCCTGTAAATAGATCGTGTCGCCATCAGTGATGTCTTCTACTGAACCTGTAACCTTATAGGAAGGCGAATTCTGACATGCAACGAAAGCCATACTTCCTGCAGCCAATAAATAAACTAATTTTTTCATTTTAATATGATTATAATTTGAACGCAAAGATAACTACTTAATTAATATGTTTGCGGAAAAAAGGTTTTTATTTTCAGAATGAAATAAGGAATCTATAGTTTTGCTTTGCTTTTTTTGAATTTTATGGGCACTCATTCAATTCCTTTGGTTATAATTTGTACAGGGGGCTGCCTTACTGTTACAGTTGATCGGTAATATTCTGGATCTTTCGAAAATCGAATCGGGCACATTGAAGTTTGTGTAGAGTGATGTGAATATTAATGCAATGATGTACGATTTGGAGGAATTATTTCAATTACGGAATAAAAATAATCCGGAGGTGGAGATCGGGTAGATGTTGAATCCGAGCAGGGAGAAGGTCTCATTTTTTTGTTTACAATTTCTCAAAAGCCTATCATTCACTTTGCTGGGAGAAGAGAAATAGTACGCACAATGGAAAATTATTAGTCGGATGAATAAATATTACTTTATTTATATCCTCCATTCTTGAAAAATACCGTAATTTTGCAACTCAATTACAAAATGAGTATGCAACAATCTAATTATATAATTGAGGTAAAAGGTGTTTCCAAGTTTTTTGGTGATAAAATGGTCTTGGATAACATTAATTTATATGTAAAAAAAGGTGAGTTTGTAACTGTGTTGGGGCCCTCCGGTTGCGGAAAGACAACTCTTTTACGTTTGATTGCCGGTTTTCAGACTGCTTCGGAAGGCGAGATAAAGATAGCTGGAAAAGAGATCACGCAGACACCTCCGCATAAGCGTCCGGTAAATACTGTGTTCCAGAAGTATGCTTTGTTCCCTCATTTGAATGTGTTCGATAATATTGCCTTCGGATTGAAATTGAAAAAGATCTCTAAGCAGACTATCGAGAAGAAAGTAAAGGCTGCTCTTCGTATGGTAGGGATGACGGACTATGAGTATCGGGATGTGAATTCCTTGTCGGGCGGGCAGCAACAGCGTGTAGCCATAGCCCGTGCTATTGTCAATGAGCCGGAGGTGTTGTTGCTGGATGAGCCTTTGGCTGCTTTGGACTTGAAGATGCGTAAAGATATGCAGATGGAATTAAAAGAGATGCATAAGACATTGGGCATCACTTTTATTTATGTGACGCATGACCAAGAGGAAGCTTTAACACTGAGCGACACGATTGTTGTAATGAGTGAAGGAAAAATACAGCAGATCGGAACACCGGTGGATATTTATAACGAACCCATCAATTCGTTTGTAGCTGATTTTATAGGTGAGAGCAATATTCTGAACGGAACTATGATACAGGACAAGCTTGTGCGTTTTGCAGGAGTGGAATTTGAATGTGTAGATGAAGGTTTCGGTGAAAATATGCCGGTAGATGTTGTGGTACGTCCTGAAGATTGGTATATTTTTCCGGATTCGGATGCTTCACAGATTTCAGGTATCGTAACCTCATCCATCTTTAAAGGTGTGCATTATGAAATGGTGGTCGAGGCCAATGGTTATGAATTTATTGTACAGGACTATCATCATTTTGCTGTGGGTGAGCAGGTAGGTTTGTTGATAAAACCTTTTGATATCCATATTATGAAAAAAGAACGTGTATGCAATACGTTTGAAGGAGAACTGACAGATGGAACGCATGTGGAATTTCTGGGATGTACGTTTGAGTGTCTGCCAGTGGTTGACATTGAGCCGGGAACTAAAGTAAAAGTGCAGGTAGATTTCAAGGATATCATTTTGCAGGATAATGAAGAGGATGGAACTTTAACCGGAGATGTACGTTTTATCCTATATAAGGGAGATCATTATCACCTCACTGTGTCATCGGACTGGGGTGAGGATATTTTTGTTGATACCAATGATGTATGGGACAATGGTGATCATGTAGGTATCAGCATCTTTCCCGAAAGTATAAAAATAACTCAGATTGTAGAATCATAATAAAGAAAAGAGGTGCTCAGAACGATACGATTTTTCTTGTCTTCACGTAAAAGTTGGACTATTCCTTACGTGATATTTTCGGCGGTATTTGTTATTCTTCCGCTACTTTTAATAGTGGTTTATGCATTTATGGATGATGCGGGGCATTTCACATTGGGAAATTTTGCCAAATTTTTCGCCCATCCCGAGGCAATCAACACATTTGTTTATTCTATTGGCGTGGCCATTATCACAACAGTGGTATGTATCTTATTGGGATATCCTGCTGCCTATATTCTGACACAGATGCGGATGAAATATGCATCGACAGTGGTGGTATTGTTTATTTTGCCCATGTGGGTGAATATTTTAATACGTACACTGGCTACGGTGGCCTTGTTCGATTTTATGAACGTATCTTTAGGAGAGGGGGCTTTGATATTCGGTATGGTATATAATTTTTTGCCTTTTATGATTTATCCTATTTACAACACTTTGCAGAAATTGGATAAAAGTTATGTGGAAGCGGCGCAAGATTTGGGCGCCAATCCCATGCAAGTGTTTTTCAAGGCTGTGTTGCCCCTGTCTATGCCGGGTATTGTGAGTGGTATATTAATGGTATTTATGCCTACTATCTCCACATTTGCTATTGCCGAATTATTGACAATGAATAATATTAAATTATTTGGCACTACTATCCAGGAAAATATTAATAATAGTATGTGGAATTATGGGGCGGCCTTGTCGTTGATCATGTTGTTCCTTATTGGTGCGACAACCTTGCTCGCTTCAGATGATAAGGATCATAACGAAGGAGGCGGACTATGGTAAAGAAAATTTTGTGTCAGGGGTATTTGTGGCTGCTTCTGCTATTGCTTTATGCGCCTATTTTTATCATTATGATCTATTCGTTTACCGAAGCAAAGGTGCTGGGCAACTGGACCGGGTTTTCCACCAAACTCTATTCATCCCTATTTGTTGCAGGTACACATCATTCATTGACAAATGCCTTGGTCAATACCTTGAGCATTGCCTTTATTGCAGCTACCGTATCCACCTTGCTGGGCAGTATTACGGCAATCGGCATATTCAATCTTCGTCCCCGTGCCCGTAAAGCAATCAGTTTTGTCAATAATATTCCTATTTTGAATGGAGATATTATTATTGGTATATCTCTATTCTTGCTGTTCGTATCTTTGGGTATTCCACAAGGATATACCACTGTAGTGCTTGCACATATCACATTCTGTACTCCATATGTGGTGTTAAGTGTGTTGCCGCGTTTGAAACAGATGAATCCGAATATTTATGAGGCGGCGCTTGACTTGGGGGCTACTCCTATGCAGGCACTCCGCAAGGTGATTGTTCCTGAGATTCTTCCGGGAATGATTTCAGGTTTTATGTTGGCGGTGACTTTGTCCATTGACGATTTTGCCGTGACTGTATTTACTATTGGTAATGAAGGGCTTGAAACTCTTTCCACCTATATTTATGCGGATGCACGGAAAGGAGGGTTGACCCCTGAACTTCGTCCGCTTTCTACCATTATATTCGTATTGGTGCTGGTATTGCTGGTTATCATCAATCGCCGTGCAGGCAAGAAAAAGGAGGTATAAAAAATGAGGAAAATAAATAGATGGCTGATGGTGTGTGTGTGCGCGTTATTCTCTTTAACCGGATGCTATAACACAGAGCCTCGTGAGAGTGTGCTGAAAATATATAATTGGGCCGATTACATTGATGAGGATATGTTGGCGGAATTTCCCCGGTGGTACAAAGAACAGACGGGGGAAGATATTCGGATTGTCTATCAGACTTTTGACATCAATGAAATCATGTTGACCAAGATAGAACGCGGGCATGAAGATTTTGATGTAGTTTGTCCTTCGGAGTATATCATAGAGCGCATGCTGAGGAAAGGTTTATTGCTTCCCATTGATACCGTTTTTGGAAAGACCCCCAATTATCTGCATAATGAATCTCCTTATATCCGTGAACAATTGGATAAATTGAGCTGGTCGGGGCATCGTGCTTCAGATTATGCCATCGGTTATATGTGGGGAACAGCAGGTATCCTTTTTAATACCGATCATGTTCCAACGGAAGATGCCAGGACTTGGGCCAGTCTTTGGAATCTGAAATATGAGAACAAGATCCTGATGAAGGAAAGTTATCGTGATGCATATGGTACCGCATTGATTTATGCCAATGCCGAGGATTTGAAAAAAGGCAAGGTTACGGTAGAGGAGTTGATGAACAACTATTCGCAAGCATCCATCGATACAGTTGAGAAGTATCTGAAAGCCATGAAACCCTTAATAGCAGGTTGGGAAGCTGATTTTGGCAAGGAAATGATGACTAAAGGTAAAGCATGGCTGAACATGACCTGGAGCGGGGATGCGGTATGGGCGATAGAAGAGGCTGAAGGAGTGGGTATCCATCTGGACTATGAGGTGCCGATGGAAGGAAGTAATGTGTGGTATGACGGATGGGTGATCCCTAAGTATGCTAGAAATAAAAAGGCTGCCAGTTATTTTATTAATTATTTATGCCGTCCCGATGTGGCTTTACGTAATATGGACGCCTGTGGTTATGTGAGTGCCGTTGCTACTCCCGAGATTTTGGAGGCAAAAATAGATACTACTTTATCTTACTTTGCAGATTTAAGCTATTTTTTCGGTCCTGCTGCCGATAGTATACAAATAGATAAGGTACAGTATCCTGACCGTACAGTGGTGGAGCGTTGTGCCATGATTCGTGATTCCGGTGACAAGACCGAATTGGTCTTGGAAATGTGGTCGCGTGTAAAGGGGGATAATTTGGGGGTAGGCGTGGTTATTGTGATTCTGGTATCTGCCGGGATTATGGTAGTATTCACCGTGTATAGAAAACTTCAGCGTTATCAGCATGAAAAGGCTCAATATCCTCGCAGGAATCATCGAAGAAAGAAATGACTTTATAAGGGAAGGAAACATTTAGTCTTGCTGATAAAACGATTTAGGGAATCCAATCTTTAGGTAGGGATATTCAGTAAATGTCTCTAAAAAATAAGATGGCATATGAAGATGATAGG
>CARCZS010000054.1 GCA_948956705.1 uncultured Phocaeicola sp. | reverse complement strand
ACAGTTTGCTTTGTGTCTTCGGGCAGGCAAACCCTGCCCCTACAGCTGACGATGGGATAGCTCGGTTTAGTTTGGACACACTCCCACTCATTTATGTTTCCATCATCAATAGCACACTTATTATAAGCGAATTATGCCACAAATGAGAGCATAATTACATCCAGCTTTATTGTGAGAAGAAACATCCGAAACAAAAAGACAAAGGGTTTGTTTGTGAAAGTAATGAAAAGAAGTTATCTTTGTCACTATCCATTTATAAAGGAATATTTCTTTAAAAAAGGAACAAATTATGGAAGAATATATAGTGCCCAACAGAAAACGGTTGCCTTACGGCATGATGAACTTTGCTGTCATCCGCCGTGACGATTACTATTACGTAGACAAAACATCATTTATCCCCTTAATAGAACAATCGGACCGTTTTTTCTTCTTTATCCGTCCGCGCCGCTTCGGTAAAAACCTGACAATAAATATGTTGCAGCACTATTACGACATACGCACCAAGGACAGATTCGAGGAACTTTTCGGTGATTTATATATCGGGAAGCATCCTACGCAGAATCGCAACAGCTATCTGGTGATTTATCTCAACTTCTCCGGCATCAACGGTGAGTTGTGCAACTACCGCGAAGGACTGGATGCGCATTGCAAAATCTGTTTCGACTATTTTTGCGATGTATATGCAGCGTATTTGCCGCAAGGCATCAAGGAAAAATTGGACGAGAAAGAGGGAGCCGTCAATCAGTTGGATTATCTTTATCATGAATGCGAACGTGCCGGTCAGAAAATTTATCTTTTCATCGACGAGTATGACCACTTTACCAACGCCATCCGCTATGCTGATACGGACAGCGTGAAGAAAGCTGTCGGCACCACCACTCTGCATAAGATTGTGGTGGTATATAGAGGAATGGAAATACCGGTATGTGAAGAAATATAAACCTAAAATAGACAACCACATGAAAACAGTGAAATTATTTTATCAGGAAAGATGTCCGTTTTGCAAAAAGGCATTACGCTACATCGAAGAGTTGAAAGAAGAATACCCTGAATTCCAACCGATAGAAATAGAAATGATAGAGGAAACACAACATCCTGATATAGCCGACCAATATGACTATTACTATGTTCCGACTTTTTATGTGGACGGAGTGAAAGTGCACGAAGCCGGAATCTTCAAAAACGAAATGGAAGCATTACTCCGCAAAGTAATCGAATAAACAAAGACGTATGAAATATTTTGAAGTTACATTCTATACCCATCCCTGCACGGAAACAATCAATGATGTAGTATCGGCATTGGCAGGAGATATCGGATTCGAGAGTTTTGTGGAATGTGAAGGCGGTGTACAAGCCTACATCCAGCAAACTCTGTTCAATAAAGAAGTACTGGAGGAAATGGTAGCGGAATTTCCCATTCCTGACGCAAAAGTGGAATATACCGTCAAAGAGGCTGAAGATAAAAACTGGAATGAAGAATGGGAAAAGAATTTCTTCCAACCTATCGTTATCGGTGACCGTTGCTGCATTCACAGCACTTTCCACAAGGATACTCCGAAAACAGAATACGAAATATTGATTAATCCCCAAATGGCTTTCGGAACGGGGCACCATGAAACGACAAGTTCCATCATCAGCGAACTGCTGGATGCCGACTTAAAAGACAAGTCTGTACTGGATATGGGATGCGGCACCTCCATTCTTGCTATCCTGGCTTCCATGCGTGGCGCCAATCCCGTTACTGCCATTGACATAGACGATTGGTGTGTAAACAATTCCAAAGACAATATTATTCTTAATCAGATTAATAATATTACAGTAGAATTGGGAGATGCCTCCTTATTGAAGGGACGCAAACCTTTTGATGTCATTATCGCCAATATCAACCGCAATATATTATTGGCGGATATGCCTCAGTACGCTGCCTGCATGCATACCGGTTCCGAGCTTTACATGAGCGGCTTCTATGTGCAGGACATTCCTGCCATCCGGGAAAAAGCGGAAAGTCTGGGAATGAAATTTATCCATCACAGGGAAAAGAACAATTGGGCTGCAGTGAAATTCATCATGCAATAAAAAGAGTCCCATACCAATTAAAAAAGCCGACTGAATCTTCCATCATTCAGCCGGCTTTCTTCTTTATATAATTAACCCTATTGTATAAAAAGATTTATAGGATTTTAGTAACCTGGATTCTGGTCATTAGCCAAAAGCGGATTCAAGTCGATTGCAGTTTGAGGAATAGGTCTCAAATGCATGCGAGAATTCCACTTCATAGTGATAATTTTATCACCATCAGGTGAAGTAATATCTACATTATTAATATGCTTATTCCAATATTCATCACTATAACGATACATATCATCACTGCGGAATCCTTCACCAACCAACTCAATACGGCGTTCGTTTGCAATCAGTTCCAGACCGGCTTCCTTACTCAGGCTAGTTGGAACATTGGGCATACCGCAACGGTCACGCAATTGGTTAAGTGCCGCTTGAGTCTGAGAATCAAATCCGGTAGTCTGAGTATGAGCCTCGGCATATATCAACAAAATTTCTGCATAACGAATACAAGGATAATCACCGGTAGCCTCTCCAAAACCATCATCAATAGGGTCATTTTCCAATGGAGACATTTTACGGAAGTTAAATCCGGTCTTCGATTCATTATTTCCACCTTTCCCCCATTCGTATACATAATTAGTTCCATAATCCGATTCATACCAACTCTTGCATGGGAATAAAACTGAAACATACAGTCGGCTATCACGATTACGGAATTCTTTCATATATTCATAATTTTTCAATTCACCGCTTTTAATAAGATTCGATGTAAATGCTACAAATTGAGACATGTTTTTATCTTTATCTTCTGAAGTCAAACTATAGGCATCCGCATCAGCTTTAAGTTTTGCATAAGCAGCAGCACGTTCTTCCACAGAAGGTACATCCGCCTCTTTTCCATCGACTGTCCAATAAGAATCTACAAAATTTTGAGTCGGTGTTACAGAAGACCATCCGCCTAACTGATTCGGACGTATCGCAGTATAACGCACCCAATCCTGATCACTATTGGCAACATATTGATGTGTCATAATATATTCAGGATTGTCTGGATTAGCATTTTCTGTATGCCACAAAGCTTCATAACTAAACATACCTTTAACAAACTTATCACGGTCAATGCCATATTTATCAAAATCAATATATAAAGACATTTCTTCCGCTTCTTTCTTTTGTGCATCACTCAGCTCAGAAATTCTAAACAAAGAATAGCCTCCATTATCCATAACCTCTTTAGCAGCCTGTTCTGCCACTGCATATTCTCCGAAATAAAGTGCTGCTCTCGCCTTTACTGCTAAAGCTGCATATTTTGTCATACGTCCTTTTTCATTGGGATAACCACCTTTATACTTGGCTGGCAATACAGCTGCCGCTTCGGTTAATTCATCCAAAATGAATTTACGAACGACACTTGCTTCGTCACGAGGAACATTAGGAGCATCATAAGGCAATACTTCCGTAATCAAAGGCACTTTACCAAAAGTAATTGTCATTCCTAAATAAGTCCAGGCACGCATTGCACGCACTTCGGCAATAAAACGTTTCTTTAAATCTTCGTCCATTACACAGTTCTCAACCTCTACCAAAAAGTTGTTCTGCTTACGAATCGTCTCAAAATTCCAGCCCGAGTCATACAATGGACTAAAACCATCCTGAAGGAATGTCGGTCCTGATGACTCCCAGGAATACTGACAATATACATCTTCGGTATAAGATTCCCCATGAACATTACTGCTGGGAATCGACTTAGCATAAATAGCATTTAAATTATACCATGCATCTTTTTCTGTTTTCCAGAAAGTTTCTGTAGCAATGTTGGAAGTAGGCTCCACATCCAAGTCGCAACTGCAGACAGTTGCTCCCAAAACAGTACAGAAGAAAATATTTTTGATTAATTTATTATATGTCTTCATTTTGTCTTTTTATTAGAAAGTTAGATTTACACCAAATGATAGAGAAGTAGTGCCTCGTGTATTTTCACCACGGCCTGAAGCTGTTTCAGGGTCAAAGTCTTCCATTCTGTGGTCGGCACGGATAGTAAACGGATTTTCTGCCGCTACATAAAGTTTCAGTGCTTCTACACCCAAACTCTGTACTACATTCTTTTGGAACGTATATCCCAATGTGATATTCTTGATACGGAAATAGTCTGCATCAAACAACCAGAAATCCGAGAACTTATTATTAAATGTAGAATGTGCACTGGTACACGGGTAAATACGCGGATAAGCTGCATTCGGATTCGGATTTTCTACAGTCCAACGTTTCAAGTGATACTCACGGGGGCTGGCATAATCGGAGAATGCCCACGCCTGTTCCTGATAGAAACGAACTTTAGTACCGCTTACACCCTGACCGAACACACTCAGGTCAAATCCTTTGTACTGCATACTCAAATTGATACCGTAAGTAATATCGGGAACGTCACAGCCGATATAGTCCCTATCCTTATCCGTCAATTTCTTATCACCGTCAAGGTCAACATATTTAATATCACCGGCATTGGGTTTTGAATTACCGTCTGTAATGTAATTACCGTTATCGATATCTTCCTGAGTAAGCAAGCCGTCTGAACGATAACCATAGAATGTACCGATAGCGTAACCTACCTTCTTAATCCATGGATCCTCAATCATCGGATCGTTCACGCCCAAATCCTTTACTTTATTCCAGTTTTTGGTAATGTTACCACCGATAGAATAAGAAAAATCACCTATTCTATTATTATGCGTTATAGCAATTTCAATACCTTTGTTGCTAACCTTACCGATATTTTGAGAAACTTTATACTTTGAAGGAATACCTACTTCAGCAGGGCTCGGATAAGACATCAAAATATCTTTGGTCTGCTTATCATAGTAGTCACCGGTAAAGCTCAATAAACCATTAAAGATATCAAAGTCCACACCGATATTGGTAACAGTTACAGTTTCCCAGCCCAAACCTACGTTTGCCGGTTTTGCTTCAATGATACCATTCACAACTGTATCTTCAAAGTTATAGTTGTCTCCCTGCTCATAAGTTGAGAAATAATCGTATTGACCTACGTTGTTGATATTACCCAACTGTCCCCAAGAAGCACGTATCTTCAAGTTGTTAATCCAATGAATATCTTTCATAAACTCCTCTTGGTTCACACGCCATCCGGCAGAGAATGAAGGGAAGATACCCCAACGATTATCTTTGTGGAAACGAGAAGAAGCATCCGCACGAAGATTAGCCTCAAACAGATAACGGTCTTTATAAGAATAGTTGACACGTGCGAAATAAGACATCAACTTATCTTCATTGGTACCACCTTCCGTATGCATATCTTCGGGAGCACTGGAACCGCCATTGATATCAGTCATCCCATTAGTCGGGAATTTCTTACGATAGGATTTTTGTTTCTGGTACTGGTAATGTTCATAAGAGATACCTCCTAAAACACCAATACTGTGAATATCATTACTCCATGTATAGTTAGCTAAACCATTGTATGTCAAACGGCTGTTTTCCTGCCAGTCATAAGTCATTTTAGAGTCTGTGTTCGTACTATTCAGCTCCGCGCCGGTAACAAAGTCCTTGATTTTAGGACGGTTAGCTTCATAGACTCTATATTTATAATCATACGCCTTATAAATCATCTCACCGGTTAACACCAATCCTTTTATCGGTTTGATATCTACAGCCAAGTTTATCAATGTATTTTCAGACTTACTCTTATTCCATCCGCCTTCTTCCAATTGACGTAACGGATTGCGCTGCATATTCACTAAAGCAGCCGGCTTTCCACCTTCGTAACTACCCCATTCTCCATTACTCTGGCGAGCCACATAAGTAGAAGGAATAGTCAGCAAATTAACATAAGCGATACCACCGGTTTCTGTATCCGATGTATTTTGGATATAATTGATATTCGAACGCCAAGACAGCCAATCGTTCACATCTGAAGAAAGATTTGATATCAAGTTATAACGATTAGAACTAGATCCCGGTGTAAACTTATCATCATACATATAACCTAATGAAGTATAATACTTCACTTTATTACCACCACTGATGCTGACAGAATGTTTGGTCATCACCGCTTGGTCATCCAATACCAAATCATACCAATTTGTATTAGGATACATATCAGGGTCGCTACCGTCACGGAATTTCTGAATAGCTTCCTCTGTATAAGGAAGTGATGCCGTATTGGGGTTTTCATTCAATGCCGCTTCGTTACTCAAACGGGCATACCATTCAGAGCCTAACACTTTCGGAGTATAAGTAGCAAACTTCAAGCTGACAGTTCCGTCATAGCTTACTTTCACTTTACCTTCCTTACCACCTTTAGTCTTTACCAGTACTACACCGTATGCAGCACGCGAACCATAGATAGCTGATGAAGCCGCATCTTTTAAGAATGAAATGCTTTCAATGGAATTCGGGTCCAAGCTGGAAAAGAAACCGGCATCGGCAATAGCTCCATCGACAACAAACAACGGAGCCGATGTACCCAAGTTACCGCGGCCGCGCATATTGATTGCTGGATCGGAACCCGGACGAGAGATGATGGTAACACCCGGAACCTGACCTTGAACTGTAGCCAACAGGTTAGTATTAGCGTGTGTTGTCAATTCTTCAGGGCCGACAGCAGTTACCGAACCGGTCAGGTTTACCTTCTTTTGCACGCCATAACCCACCACAACTACTTCATCCAAAGTCTTGCTGTCTTCTTTCAAGACAATGTCAAGCGCCTGACCATTAAACTTTATTTCTTGTGTGACATAGCCCACAAAAGAAATCACAAGAGTACTCCCCTTAGGTACTCCACTTAAGGTGAAATCACCATCGATACCGGTAATAGTACCATTAGTTGTACCTTTTACTACTACGGATGCGCCAATTACAGTTTCACCTGTGGCATCCTTTACAATTCCTTTACAGATTCCGGTCTGTTGTTCAATAGCATTTGAACTTGCCATTGCAGGAGCAGAAACAGCGTTCATGCTTCCTGTAGATGCAGCCATAAGGAATAGCAGCATACTGACCGACTTGACTCTCTTCAACATAAAGTATTAATTTAAAGAATAATAAATAAGAACTATATACCATAGTTCTTCTAGAACTATCGCTGTCTATAAATCATTGATAATCAATACTAACATTAAATGAGTTCATCGTTTATTCATGCTGTAAGTAACAATAAATGAGAAAAAAAGACATGATTTCTACCGATTATCTATTCGCTTTTATTAATCTCCCTATCATTATATTACTGTTTATAACGGTTTTACATGGATATTCATATACATATTGTAGGTAAAAAAGAGTTTTATATATTATCATTATATTACTAAAATTCTACCAACTAAATAGTTAAGTCTCTTTAGAGTCGTTCTTTAATTAAATGTTTTTAGCGTTTGATTGTTAAATCACACGGAAAAACAAAGATTATTTTCAAAAATG
>CARCZS010000053.1 GCA_948956705.1 uncultured Phocaeicola sp. | reverse complement strand
TACTTTGTGTCTTCGGGCAGGCAAACCCTGCCCCTACAGCTGACGATGGGATAGGTCGGTTTAGTTTTGACACACTCCCGAATGTATACAGAGTAAAGCCCCTTTGCCTTATTCATCAAAGAGTTTGGCTTTTCTGGAAACCAGTCTCAAGGTGATTTTTCCTTCATTGATTATCCTTAAGATGTCTTCTCCACCTTTATTAACCTTGCATAGAGAAATCTTCGGTCCCATGATTTTATCAATGCGTACTTCTCCTACTTTATCTTCCATATAATTACCGTCAATCATCCCGTCTTCCATTACATCAAACCGCTGGCCTTCCTTTATCGGATCATCATATCCCAGATTGATATAAACTGTTTTAGCTTTTTTCCCATTATCTCCGGCAAGTTTCAAGATGCTGCCATAAACCTTAAAGTAATTCTCCACAAAGTTTCTCATTTCATACGGCATACCCAACAGTGAATGTTCCAACGCTGCAAACTGGCTCGCATCTTTGCCCGAAGACGAACCGGTTTCTTCATAAACCCTTGTACCGATAGTGGTTCCGTCACTGGTGCGAATCAAGTCCAACTGTAGCTTGAACTTTTCTTTGAAACTGTTCTCGCGGCTGTGATAGCGGCGATGCGAACTTCCATCGTCAGTAGCCTCGCGTGATACTAAATTTCCGCGTAGCAGATACTCGGCCCGGAAACGGCGTGCGTCTTCCAATGGACTCAGATTGAGGTCGGCGCCTACAGCCATCGCATCAACAATATTTACACGATTTGTTTGCTGTATGCCGTCCAATACAACACTCCGAATGGCATTGAGCACTTTATTGGGAACTTTGATTTCACTATTGAAATCATCTATATAAATCGTGTATTTCTGTGCGGATATCCCTAGGGATACCAGTAGTAACAGGCAGATTAATAGGACTTTGTCTTTCATTGCGTTATGGATTTGCAGGGTTTGTAATGCAGTTGTTTCACGAAATTAAAGATATTGTTGCTCATTTGCAAATGAATAGGGTTAAAAATACCCATTAAGGGAGTTATTTTTGGAATAAAATGATTGAGTGACTGATATAATGTTTATCTTGCATCTTTAAAAGCAGGAAATAAAGTATGAATAAGGTTGAAGAAGATAATATTAGGTTACAGCAGCTGGTCTCAATAGCCCGGATGGGGTGGTGGGAGGCCGACTTTAATGAAGGAGTTTATTATTGCTCAGATTTTGTGGCAGATTTGTTAGGTATCGAAGGGGGAAAGATTTCATTTTCGGATTTTGGAAATTTAATCTGTGCAGATTACAGGGAACGGGTGCTTGCAGAGTTCCGTTCGTTTAAGATGATGGACATCTATGAGCAAGTCTTTCCTATTCATACTAAGTACGGTGTCATGTGGGTAAGCACTAAAGTCGGTGACAAGCGGATTACTGATGATGGGCACGTTCGTATAATGGGCATGCTGCAATGTGTTTCGCGCCAGCGTATGAGTATGCAGGAAGATACGGTTGTCCGGCTGAATGATTTGCTGTATCGGTTGAACGGCATTTCCCGTTCTTTGTTGGATTTTCTTCATTCAGACGATGTGACGGGAGTCATTGATAAAATTTTGCGTGACGTGCTTTTCCAGTTTAAAGGAGACCGGACTTATATTGTCGAATATGATAAAATCAGTCATCTGCAAAGTTGTGTCCATGAGATTGTGGCCGAAGGAGTTGCGCACGAAAAGCGTTTTCAGTCCATTGAACCCATAGCATACGGCAGTTGGTGGGACACGCAACTGTTTTCGGGTATTCCTGTCATCCTCTTTACCTCAGATTCCATTCCCGCCGATGCGGTGGAAGAGAGGATGCGTCTGGCTGCCGCAGGAGTAAAATCCGTCATGGCAGTTCCCCTGAACTCCAAAGACGGAGTGTGGGGGTATATGGGAATTGAGATTATGAAGGAGTTTCGTGAATGGAGAAACGAAGATTATCAGTGGTTTGCTTCACTGGCGAATATCATCAGTATTTGTGTGGGATTGTATAAGGCAGAATCCGAGGCCTCGTTTGAACAACAGTATTTCCGCGATATTTATAAGAATATTCCTGTAGGTATCGAACTATACGACCGGGAGGGTACATTGGTGGATATCAATGATAAGGACCTTGAAATCTTTGGAATGACCTGTAAAGAAGATGTACTGGGAATCAATTTGTTTGCCAACCCGATGCTGTGTGACAACTGGGAGGATATGCTGAAAGAAGGAAAGTCTTTCAACTTTGGCTTTGAATATGATTTTGACCGGATAGGCGACTACTATAAAACACTAAAGCAGGGGCGGATAGAACTGATTTCAAAAGCCATTCCTATCCTGGACTCGTCGGGCAATCTGGTGAATATTCTGATTACTAATATAGACAACACGGAGACGAATAATGCGCATCATAAGATACAGGAATTTGAAGAGTTCTTTACGCTGGTGGGGGATTATGCCAAGGTGGGATATGCTCATTTCAATGCCTTGACGCGTGACGGTTATGCTGTCAGCAGTTGGTATAGGAATGTCGGTGAGAAAGAGGGGACCCCTCTTTCCCAAATTATCAAGATACATTCCCACTTCCATCCTGACGACCGTCGGGTGATACTCGCTTTCTTTGAGCAAGTATTGGACCGTACAGCCACCCATTTGCGCCACGATGTCCGTATCTTGCGGGAAGGCGGGAATTATACGTGGACACGGATTAATGTCATGGTGCGTGATTTCCGTCCCGAAGACGGTATTATTGATATGGTATGTATCAATTATGATATCACAGAACTGAAGGAAACGGAAATGATGCTGATAAAGGCGAAAGAAAAGGCAGAGAACCTGGACCGTTTAAAATCGGCTTTTCTTGCCAATATGAGTCATGAGATTCGTACTCCCCTGAATGCCATTGTTGGTTTCTCCGACCTGCTCATTCAGGCAGAGGACAAAGAAGAGCGTTCACAATATATGTCTATTGTGCACGAAAATACGGAGCTTTTGTTGCAGTTAATCTCTGATATTCTGGATTTGTCGAAGATTGAATCAGGCACTTTCGATTTTGTAGGAAGCACTGTCGATGTAAATGCGCTCTGTAGTGAGATAGTCTACTCACTGCGGATGAAGACACCGGCAGGGGTGGAACTTCGTTTTGAAGACCATTTGCCGCAATGTACACTTTATGTTGATAAGACCAGACTCACACAGGTGCTGTCCAATTTTATTAATAATGCATTAAAGTTTACGGTTCAGGGCAGTATTTCTTTGGGATACCATGAAGTGGGGAAAAATC
This sequence comes from uncultured Phocaeicola sp., assembly GCA_948956705.1. The sequence goes on along the minus strand of CARCZS010000053.1, from coordinate 4,413 downwards.
GTTTGAAGTTTTACGTACGCGATACAGGAGTGGGTATTCCTGCAGACAAGGTGGATTCTGTTTTTGAACGATTTGTCAAGTTAAACAGTTTTGTTCACGGAACAGGGCTCGGACTTTCCATCTGTAAGAGCATAGTGGAGCAGATGGGAGGAAATATCGGAGTGGATTCTATAGAAGGGGAGGGCTCCTGTTTCTGGATTGTCATTCCCAAAGGGCAAGAAAAATAAGTTGTCTGTATATTATATATGGAGGGTGTCAAAATGAAAACGACATTTTAACACCCTCAGCTGAAATAAGGATAGAGACATCAACTTACTTGTTCAATTTCCAAGTAAATCCGTCTTTTGTATCTTTCACTTCAAAACCCAAAGCGGCCAGTTCGTCGCGAATCTTGTCGCTGGTAGCCCAGTCTTTATTGGCTTTCGCCTGCATACGTTGTTCCAGCAGCATATCCACCACTTTTCCGTAAGCCTCTTCACGAGCCTCGTTGTTGGCCGTTTCTTCTTTCAAACCGAGAATTTCGTACATGAAAAGAGGGAATAAGCTTTTCAGTTCTTCCAAGTCTTCTTCCGAAATAGTCGCTTTTTTGTCGAGAACCGTATTAATCATTCGTGCTCCGTCAAACAGATGAGCGATGACAATCGGTGAGTTGAGGTCATCATTCATCGCTTCATAGCATTTGGCACGAAGCTCTTTCACGCCATCGATGCCGGTAGTTTGTTTACCCGGAGTGATGCGGTCCAATCCTTTCACAGCCTCTTGCAGGCGTTGCAATCCTTTTTCTGCAGCTTGCAAGGCCTCATTGCTGAAGTCTACCGTGCTGCGATAGTGTGCCTGAAGGATGAAGAAGCGGATGGTCATCGGGCTATATGCTTGGGTGAGCAGTTCATGCGACCCGTTGAAGAATTCATCCAGGTTAATAAAGTTATGGTAAGATTTACCCATCTTCTGTCCGTTGATGGTAATCATGTTATTGTGCATCCAATAGTGAACCATATCGTCTCCCTGCGAAGCCACACTTTGTGCAATTTCACATTCGTGGTGCGGGAAAATCAGGTCCATGCCCCCACCGTGGATGTCGAAATGTTCACCCAGATATTTCTTACCCATAGCAGTACATTCGCAATGCCATCCGGGGAAACCGTTGCTCCATGGGCTGGGCCAGCGCATGATATGTTCCGGTTGGGCTGCTTTCCACAGGGCGAAGTCGGCAGGATTATGCTTTTCACTTTGTCCGTCCAATTCTCGGGTTGTGTTCAGCACATCGTCCAGATTACGTCCCGACAGCTTGCCGTAGTGATGGTCTTTGTTGTATTTTGCTACATCGAAGTAGACAGAGCCTTCACTTTCGTAAGCATATCCGTTTTTCATAATTTCTTCCACCAAACGGATTTGTTCGATGATATGTCCTGAAGCATGTGGCTCAATGCTGGGCGGAAGCACGTTGAGGGCTTCCATTGCTTTGTGGTAACGGTTCAGGTAATACTGCACCACTTCCATCGGTTCCAGTTGTTCAAGACGTGCTTTTTTTGCAATCTTGTCTTCACCTTCATCGGCATCATGTTCCAAATGGCCCACGTCAGTAATGTTACGCACATAGCGCACTTTATATCCCAGATGGGTGAGATAACGGAACAGGATATCGAATGTGATAGCCGGGCGAGCATGTCCCAAATGGGCATCACCGTATACTGTAGGGCCGCACACATACATACCTACATGGGGTGCATGGAGGGGAACAAAAAGTTCCTTTCTGCGACTTAATGTATTGTAAATGGTTAGTTTATTTTCCATAATTCATCCAATTAGAAATGCAAAGGTATAAATTAATGTGTGGAATAGGCAAACAATTAACAAAAAAAACGGATTCAGTATCACAATATATGAGGGAAAGTATATGCGATTGTGCAAAAGTTCTTGCGTAAATTTAATATGTCTGCCCATTACATCAATCCGTGGTCATTCGATGCCGGTATCAAATATGCGTTGGGTGTTCTCTCACCCTCTCACCCACATCTCCTTATCCCTGATGAATAGAGGGTTTCAGGGGTGAGAGATGAGGGTGAGAGATGGACAAAAAGGTGAGAACAGTTCTCTCATTTTGGGCAAAAAACGTATTTTGTGCATTCTTTCTTATACAAGTTGACACACATGGGCGTTGCTTCTTTCTGTTGCGTATGTCGCTGTTGCACAATGACTGCTTTCGCGTCGGTTGTTTCACTCTTTCAAACAAAGTGTTTCAACAGCCTGAAACACTTTGTTTGATGTCGTGAAACACTTTGTTTGACAGGATAAAACACTCTGTTATGCAGGCTGAAACACTTCATGCCGACGGAAGCGCGCGTGCACACGTATGTGGAAAAGTGTGCACACAGGGATACCGAAAATATACATTATTAGTCGAAAATAAGAGCTATGCTCTCATCTATCACCCCATCCCTCACCCTTATCTCTCACCACTGAAACACTTTATTCATCGGCTTCTTGATGATGCAGGTGAGAGGGTGAGAGCAAAATATGCTTTCTTGTGATAATTGTAGTTGTTTTTTGCACTTTTTGTTTTGAAATAAAGATGGAAGAGTTTTTTTAAAAGACCTAAGTCTTTTCCTGAAAGTCCAAAGTGTTTTAGTAAAAGACCTAAGTCTTTTTGAAAAACTCTTAGGTCTCTTTTTGAAACACTTTGGTCTTTTTCCGTTCTATGAAGCATTTATGCTTATGCAACTCAGTATAGTGAGTTTGTACCAAATGCAGAATATTATACCTTAGTTGGTAATCCTAAGTTTAATATTTATGATGGTAAGTTCTTAGGAGAAGATTATAATACTCTCAATACTCCGTTGACTGCTATTGATTATTCAAGCAGACATACAGGTCTGTCCCTATAAGATAATTCCTCCTCCCAACACCACGTCTTCTCGATAAAAAGCGGCTGCCTGTCCGGTGGCAATGGCGGTAAGCGGCTCGTGCAGTTGCACGTGGAGCGTATTGTCCGCTTGCAGTGTCACTGTGCACCGATTAGCTTGCTTGCGATAGCGTATTTTCACAATCACATCGTCCTTGCAGAGCAATGCGTCAGGATTTGTGATATTCCAGTCTTTCAATGTCATTTCTGTTTTTTCCAACGCTTTTAAATCACTTAATATCACTTTGTTTTCTTCGGGAAATATCTCTTTTACGAAGACGGCACGGTTTAAATCAATCCCCAATCCCCGTCGCTGACCGATGGTATAGAAAGGATAACCTTCGTGCCATGCAATGAAGTTTCCTGTTTCATCGAAAAATTTGCCGGGCTTAATGCTATTTTCCGGCAGCTCGCGGCGTAAAAACGTGCGATAGTCCATGGGACAGAAGCACACTCCCAGACTGTCACGTTTGCGGGCTGCCTTCAAGAAACCTCGTTCTTCGGCTATTTCGCGGACACGGGTTTTGGTGAGTTCCCCCATCGGGAGCAACATCCGTTGCAGGATATCTTGTGGAAGCCCCCATAAAAAGAACGACTGTTCTTTGTCAGGGTCTGCTCCGGCAGTGATGTGGTAAAATCCGTCGATGAAACGCTTGCGGACATAGTGACCGGTAGCAAAATGATAGATACCCAATTCGTCGGCCAACTGTTGTAGAAGTGGCCATTTGAGGTAATTGTTACAGAGCGTGCAAGGCACAGGGGTATGCCCGGCCATGTATTCGCGGATAAAATAATCAATGATTGTCTTTCGGAATATATTGCGAACGTCGTAGGTGATATGCTTGATTTTCAGTTGTTCACATAAAGTCCGTGCATCGTCCAAATATTCCGTATCTCCTTCTTTTTCATAAAAACGAAAAGTGACACCGGTCACTTCGTACCCGGCATCCTGTAACAGTAAGGCGGCAACGGAGCTGTCCGTTCCTCCACTCATTCCCAGTAGAACTTTATTGTTTGGCTTCATTGGGACAAAGATACGAAATCAAAATGAGTTCTTCACGGCTGTGAAGAAGCAATATCGAATGGCTCGTCTGACAAAGGGAATAGGATGAAAAAACATAGGCTTTACTCTTTGCCGGTCAGCTTCTTTATTTCCTCCCTCATTTGCCTGATGGCCGTGGATTGCACCTTCGGCTCTTTCTCCATTACCATCCTTGCAGCCTGCTCCAGTTTCTCCCGTTGATAAAAGTCCGGTTCCGCATATAGCTTTGCCAGCAGGAAATAAGGATAGATTCTGCCCGGCAACCGATGGGTGGAACGAATCAGCCAATATTCTGCCTCTGCATAATTACCCGCCTCCTGTTCGTTCTTTCCTATTATGTTCAATATCATCGGGTCGCCGCTCACCCGCAACGCCTCTTTCATAACCACATTCGATTCCTCATGCCTGTGCAGCTTATGCAGGGCGTGTCCGTATTCAAACAGATAGCGGGCATTCCATTTCATGTCTT
>CARCZS010000052.1 GCA_948956705.1 uncultured Phocaeicola sp. | reverse complement strand
AAAAACTGTTTAATGAAAAAGATACCATGTTCTAGGGCTTTTATAGAATTAAACAGGAGGATTCATATCTCAGAAGAATCATAAAAAAGAGGATGAACGTTCAACGTTCATCCTCTTTTTTTGTTATATTTGTCGCGAACTTATTTATAATCATAGATAAATGAAAGAATTTGTAATATCTGAAGCACAAGTTGAAACGGCTATTCTGGTAGGTCTTATAACACAGACTCAGGATGAACGGAAGACAATGGAGTATCTGGACGAATTGGAGTTCTTGGCGGAAACGGCAGGAGCGACGGTTGTGAAGAGGTATACTCAAAAGTTACCGTCTGCCAACTCTGTGACTTATGTTGGTAAAGGGAAATTGGAAGAAATCAAAGAATATATTCATCAGGAGGAAGAGGAAGAACGAGAAATCGGAATGGTGATTTTTGATGATGAGCTTTCTGCAAAGCAGATACGGAATATTGAGGCTGAACTGAAGGTGAAGATACTTGATCGTACTTCGCTGATTCTTGATATTTTTGCCATGCGTGCGCAAACGGCAAATGCCAAAACTCAAGTGGAGTTGGCCCAATACAAATATATGCTTCCTCGTCTGCAACGCTTATGGACACACTTGGAACGTCAGGGTGGCGGTTCTGGTGCCGGTGGTGGAAAAGGTTCTGTAGGTTTGCGCGGACCGGGTGAAACACAGTTGGAAATGGACCGTCGTATTATCTTGAACCGTATGTCTCTATTGAAGGAGCGTTTGGCGGAGATTGATAAGCAAAAGACTACTCAACGGAAGAACCGTGGCCGAATGATACGTGTGGCATTGGTAGGATATACCAACGTAGGAAAATCTACATTGATGAATCTGCTTTCAAAAAGTGAAGTATTTGCAGAAAACAAGTTGTTTGCTACCTTGGATACGACTGTGCGTAAGGTTATAATTGATAACTTGCCCTTCCTCTTGACGGATACAGTAGGGTTTATCCGTAAGTTGCCGACAGATTTGGTCGATTCCTTTAAATCGACATTGGATGAAGTGCGTGAAGCGGATTTGCTGATTCATGTAGTGGATATCTCGCATCCTGATTTCGAGGAACAAATAGCAGTAGTAGATAAAACCATTGCTGATTTAGGTGCCGGTGGTAAGCCTACCATGATTGTGTTTAACAAAATTGATGCATACACTTATATTGAGAAGCCTGAAGATGATTTGACTCCTAAAACAAAGGAGAATATTACTTTGGATGAATTGATGAAAACGTGGATGGCTAAATTAAATGATAATTGTATTTTCATTTCGGCAAAAGAGAAAACCAATTTGGAAGAACTGAAGAATATCATATATAATAAGGTGAGGGAACTCCATGTGCAAAAGTATCCATATAATGATTTTCTTTATCAGACTTATGACGAAACAGAGATATAAAATATACCGGTTATGAATACTTATCGTTCACTGACACTGCAGGAAATACAACAACTGAAAGAACACTCATGTACGGCTGTCAATTGGGCGGACGTTGAAGTAGTAGAGAATTTTAAGACCGACTATATTTACCATACCCGTTTCTCAGGAAAGGTGAAGTTGGGAGTCTTTGAAGAGGAGTTTATCCTTGCTGGTGGTATGTGCAAACATTCGGGTTTGTTTCATACGACGTTGCACAATGTGACAGTGGGCGATAATTGTTGTATCGAGAATATTAAGAATTACATAGCCAATTATGTGATTGGTGATTATACTTTCATTGAAAATGTCGATATTATACTGGTAGACGGCAAGACTAAGTTCGGCAATGGGGTGGAGGTAGCTGTTCTGAATGAGACAGGAGGGCGTGAAGTAATTATTCATGACCGTTTGTCGGCTCATCAATCTTATATTATGGCACTGTACCGCCATCGTCCCGAATTGATTTGCCGGATGAAAGCGATTATCGATAAATATGCGGAAGAGAATGCATCTGAGACAGGTTCTATCGGACACCATGTGACAATTGTAGACGCCGGATATATAAAGAATGTGCGTATCGGTAATTATTGTAAGATAGAAGGGGCCGGACGGTTGAAGAATGGAAGTTTGAACAGTAATGAGACAGCTCCGATTCATATTGGATATGGTGTGGTCTGCGACGATTTTATTGTGTCTAGTGGCTCCAGTATAGAGGATGGTACTATGCTGACTCGTTGTTTTATTGGTCAAGCCTGTCATTTGGGACATAATTATTCTGCATCCGATTCATTGTTTTTCAGCAATTGTCAGGAAGAGAACGGAGAAGCCTGTGCCATCTTTGCAGGGCCGTTTACTGTTACCCACCATAAATCCACATTGCTTATTGCCGGCATGTTCTCGTTTATGAATGCAGGTTCGGGTTCTAATCAGAGTAATCACATGTATAAATTGGGCCCAATCCATCAGGGAGCAATGGAACGGGGAGCAAAGACTACTTCTGATTCTTATATTCTGTGGCCGGCAAGAGTCGGCGCTTTTTCTTTGGTAATGGGGCGTCATGTGAATCATTCGGATACGTCCAACCTTCCTTTTTCCTATTTGATAGAACAGCAAAATACTACCTATTTAGTGCCGGGGGTAAATCTGCGTAGTGTAGGAACGATTCGTGATGCCCAAAAATGGCCGAAGCGGGACAAGCGGAAAGATTCGAATCGCTTAGACCAAATCAATTATAATCTTTTAAGCCCTTATACCATCCAGAAGATGATGAAGGGACGTGATATCCTGAAGGAATTGCGAAGGGTTTCCGGTGAGACCTCTGAGACTTATTCTTATCAAAGTGCGAAAATTAAAAACTCGTCTTTAAATAATGGTATTCGTTTTTATGAACTTGCCATTCATAAGTTCTTGGGTAATTCTTTGATTAAGCGTTTGGAGGAGATGCATTTTGCAAGTGATGAAGAAATCCGTGCCCGATTAATTCCTGATACAGAAACAGGGACAGGGGAATGGGTGGATATCTCAGGCTTGATAGCTCCGAAGAGTGAAATAGAAAAGTTGATGGCAGATATAGAATCGGGTGTATTGACTAATGTAGACCAAATACATGAACGTTTTGTAGAAATGCATCATAACTATTATACCTATGAGTGGACTTGGGCGTATGGAAAGATGCTCGAATATTACCATTTGCAATCCGAAACCATTACAGCTAAAGATGTGGTTGCTATTGTGAAACAATGGCAGGAAGCAGTAGTGGAACTCGATAAAATGGTTTATGCAGATGCCAAGAAAGAGTTTTCTTTGTCTGCCATGACCGGATTTGGCGCAGATGGTTCGCGAGAGGAAAAAGAACAGGACTTTGAGCAGGTACGCGGTGTCTTTGAAAGCAACCCATTTGTGACTGCCGTGTTGCAGCATATCGAGGTCAAGACGGCTTTAGGCAATGAATTGATAGAACGTATTGGCTTTTTGTAGCTAAAGAAGCGAAGGATTCTGAATGTGAATACAATAAAATAATAATTAGCATGAAAATAAAAGAAATACCTATATTACTGCTGACCGGCTATTTGGGCAGTGGAAAAACGACGTTGGTCAATCATATTCTCACTAATAAGCGTGGTGTCAAGTTCGCAGTTATAGTCAATGACATTGGTGAGGTGAACATTGATGCTGACTTAATTCAGAAAGGTGGAATTGTAGATAAGAAAGACGATAGTTTGGTGGCACTTCAGAATGGTTGTATCTGCTGCACCCTTAAGATGGATTTGGTAGAGCAGATAGATGACATTATGAAATTGGGACGCTTTGATTATATTGTCATTGAGGCAAGCGGTGTCTGCGAACCGGCTCCTATTGCACAGACCATTTGTTCTATTTCAGGGATGAACGCTGTACATGGTTCATGCCGGTTGGATTGCATTGTGACTGTAGTGGATGCCTTGCGTTTGCAAAGTGAGTTTTCGTGTGGCAATGATTTAATTCGTAAAGGTATTGATGAAGAAGATATTGAAAATCTGATTATCCAGCAGATTGAATTCTGTAATATTGTCCTGTTGAATAAGGCTTCGGAAGTGAAGCGTGAGGAATTGGAGCGTATTAAGCAGATTATCCGTACTTTGCAACCGGTTGCCGAAATAATAGAATGTGATTATGCCGGGGTTGGTTTGGATAAGATTATTAATACCGGAAAGTTTGACTTTGAGCATACTGCCACTTCTGCCGGTTGGGTGCGCGGAATAGAAGGAGCACTTACGGAAGAGCAGAAACAAGAGGCCGAAAGACATGAACATCACCATCATCATCACGAAGGCGGCGAAGTGGAAGAATACGGCATCGGTACTTTTGTCTATTACCGCCGTCCTGCGTTCGATATTCATAAGTTCGACCGTTTTGTTGCTACCAAATGGAGTCGCAATATCATCCGTGCCAAAGGTGTATGCTATTTTAGCAATAACCCTGATATGTCTTTCCTTTTTGAACAAGCCGGTGTGCAGAAGAAACTGAAAGAAGCAGGCTTGTGGTATGCCACGGCACCGGAAGAGGAGTTGATGGAAGTGATGCGTCAGGAACCGGGCCTACTGCGTGATTGGGATGATAAATACGGTGATCGTATGCAGAAGATTGTCTTCATTGGTCAGCATTTGGATAAGGAACAGTTGATACGTGACTTAGATGAGTGCCTGGAATAATATAGGAGGATGAATGCTTCAATAGACTGTTAAGAGTTTCTTTTAGGCACAGAACTCAGGGACAAACACGGATTATTTTTTCTTATTCCGTAAGTTCCATGTTTTCTGTGCCTAAAACAGATTCTATAAATAAGTATATTTGCCTGTAGGACAATCTTCCTCCTGTTGCTGTCCTACTTCTTCTTTACTACCGGAAGTAGTAATCTGGTGGCAGCGCCTTGCTGGTGAAATATCTTAATGCTTTGTTTCATCACAAAATCCTCCACTCCGCAATGATAAGTGTCTATGAACTTCTGAGGGTTGCGGTCAATAATGGGGAACCATGAACTTTGGATTTGAATCATCAGCCTGTGTCCGGGCAGGAAAGAGTGGGCTACATCGTACAACGTATAGTTGACCTGTGTAATTTCTTCCGGCCTGAAAGGTTTGGGTGTGTCGAACCCTTCCCGAAAACGTCCTCGGAACAATTCGCCGCGGACCATTTGCTGAAATCCGCTCATGGGATAGTTGCTTTTCAGTTGTTTGCGTATTTCTTGTGGATATTCAAATCTTTCGGGGTAAACATCAATTACTTTCACCATGAAGTCTGCGTCGGTGCTGCTTATGGCTGTCATAAGCTCTACCCCGATGGGGCCTGCCAACGTGAGTGTATCCTGCAGCGGTTCGGTCATGAAGGTAATGACATCTGGGCGTGAAGCGGCAAAACGTTGGTCATCAATCATATATTCCAATGTGCGGTAAGTAGTCGGATTGGCTGTATAAGGGACCGGTCGTGACATATCCGATACATATTCTGTATACGATTTCTCTTCGGTCGGTGCCTGAGTCGATACTGAACCGTCGGCATGAATATAATAAGGAGTCGAAACCATTTCTTTTGCAGGCCACTCTTCATAAGTCTTCCATTCGTTTTCACCGGAATAGAATATGTTTACCCGCTTTTCGGGTTTTTCTCCTTCCCCTTCCAAGAAATAACGGAAGAAGGGATACTGAATTTCATCCATATAATAAGCTGAAGTACTTTTGCCGAAATAGACATTTCCGATACTTTGGAAATTGCGGCGGGTCCAAGCACCATGCCACCAAGGACCGAAAGTCAGATAAAGGTCGGTTTCGGGAGACTGCTCTTTGATTGCTTTGTATAAGTTCCATGCACCATAGCAATCCTCTGAATCATACAGCCCTCCCACTACCAATATAGCCGGTTTCAGATTGTAGCAAGAGGTACGTGCATCTCGTTCTTTCCAGAACTCGTCGAAGTTGGGATGGTTCTTGATATCGTTCCACATGGTTTCAGTCGTATCTTTCACCAGATTGTCTATATCTTTAAATGTGCCGATAGACAGGAAATCAGTATATACATCGTTTTTCACAATCTGATGCATTACACCCTTTCCCATGTTGCGACCTTCCAGACGGGGGAGAAAATTAGTGGTTTGCAGGAGGGTAAATGCGCCATTGTGATGGCGGTCGTCTCCTCTGAACCAGTCTGTGACCGGTGCTTGCGGTGAAACGGCTTTTAATGCCGGATGATTGCATGAGGCGGTCATGGTGGCATAGAAACCTTCATAGCTGATGCCCCAGGTTCCCACTCGCTCGTTGCTGTGAGTATGATGAATCAACCATTCGATGGTGTCATAAGTATCGGTGGCTTCATCTATATTTTTCTTATTCTTTTTCCCCTTCTTATTTTTGTTTAACGGACGTAGTTGCACGAAGTCCCCTTCGCTCTTATGGCGGCCGCGTACATCCTGAAAGACAATGATGTAGTTGTTGTCCACGTACTTCTTCAATGCAGTTTTCAGATAATCGTCAAATCTTTCTCCGTATGGACTGCACGAATAAGGGGTACGCATCATCAGTGTGGGGTGTTTCCGACTGTTGTCTTTTGGTTCGTAAATAGCAGTGTAGAGCTGTACTCCGTCACGCATCGGAATCATGACTTCTCGCTTGGTATAGATTTCCATGAGCCGGAGTTCCAGACTGTCCGGTTGGTTGGTGGCTCTGTCGCGGCTCCACCCTTTCAGACCGAAAAGACATAAAAATAAAGAAGTGATAAAAAGTAATTTGCCTGTTCTTTCCATATATAATATTAGGTTATTTAATAATGAGTCGGCAAAGGTAAGGACATTCTCTGAAAGTTTTTACGCTAATTAAGGAAAAATTTCGATAATAGTTGCTACCTTTGTGACACTAATAACTAATTAACTAAAATAAGTATCATTATGGCAACACCTCCGTTCCACTATCAGCCCATGTTCGATTTGGGACCTGACAAAACTGAGTATTATTTGCTGACCAAGGACTATGTGTCAGTAAGTGAGTTTGAAGGAAAACCTATCTTGAAGATTGCAAAAGAAGGTTTGACTGCAATGGCAAATGCTGCATTCCGCGACGTTTCGTTCTTGCTCCGCCGTTCGCACAACGAACAGGTTGCTAAGATTCTGAACGATCCCGAAGCTAGTGACAATGATAAATATGTAGCCTTGACTTTCTTGCGTAATGCGGAAGTTTCTGCCAAAGGTAAATTACCGCTTTGCCAAGATACCGGTACAGCTATCATCCACGGTGAGAAAGGCCAGCAGGTTTGGACTGGTTATTGCGATGAGGAAGCTCTTTCTGAAGGTGTGTATAAGACTTATACGGAAGAGAATCTGCGTTACTCTCAGAATGCTCCTCTGAATATGTATGATGAGGTGAATACTAAATGTAATTTGCCCGCACAGATTGACTTGGAGGCTACTGAGGGCATGGAATATCACTTCCTTTGTGTTACTAAGGGTGGCGGTTCTGCCAATAAGACTTATTTATATCAGGAAACGAAGGCTGTGCTGAATCCGGCTACTTTGGTACCGTTCTTGGTAGAAAAGATGAAAACTTTGGGCACGGCTGCTTGTCCTCCTTATCATATTGCATTCGTAATTGGCGGTACATCGGCTGAAAAGAACTTGCTGACAGTGAAATTGGCATCCACTCATTATTATGATGAATTGCCCACTACGGGTAATGAGTACGGACGTGCGTTCCGTGACGTAGAACTTGAAAAGCAAGTATTGGAAGAGGCTTACAAGATTGGTTTGGGAGCTCAGTTTGGTGGTAAATATATGGCACACGATGTTCGTATTATCCGTTTGCCCCGTCATGGTGCTTCTTGTCCGATTGGGCTTGGGGTATCTTGCTCTGCCGACCGTAATATTAAATGTAAAATCAACAAAGACGGTATCTGGATTGAAAAGATGGATGACAAACCGGGTGAATTGATTCCGGCAGCACTTCGCGAAGCAGGTGAAGGTGATGCTGTAAAGATAGACCTGAATCAGCCGATGGCGGATATCCTGAAAGAATTGACTAAATATCCGGTAGCTACCCGCCTTTCATTGAACGGAACAATCATCGTTGGCCGTGATATTGCTCATGCTAAGTTGAAAGAACGTTTGGACCGCGGCGAAGATTTGCCTCAATATATTAAAGACCATCCTATCTATTATGCTGGTCCGGCTAAAACACCGGAAGGCATGGCGTGTGGTTCTATGGGCCCCACCACTGCAGGACGTATGGACCCGTATGTGGACTTGTTCCAAGAGCATGGAGGCAGCATGATTATGTTGGCAAAAGGTAATCGCAGCCAGCAAGTAACCGATGCTTGCAAGAAACATGGTGGTTTCTATTTGGGCTCTATCGGTGGACCGGCTGCCATCCTTGCACAAAACAATATCAAGAGCATCGAATGTGTGGAATATCCTGAACTGGGTATGGAAGCCATTTGGAAGATTGAAGTGGAAGATTTCCCTGCATTCATCTTGGTAGACGATAAGGGGAACGATTTCTTCAAACAGTTGAAACCGCGTTGCTTGGGTAACTGTAAATAAGCAATATACTCTTTTATAAATAACAATAGGGTTGTGTCAAAACGTGGATAATGCTGTCGTTTCGTTCGTAGGGGCGAGGTTCG
>CARCZS010000051.1 GCA_948956705.1 uncultured Phocaeicola sp. | reverse complement strand
GTTTGTCAATGACGGACAACTTGCTATTTTTTGATTTTATTTCGAACTCACGTTATTTATTTCTATCTGATTAAAAAACAATGCCGTATCAAACGAAATATAATCTCATTCAATACGGCTAATTATCTATTAATAATGTATTTATTTCGCCAGGCTATAAACCACATCCATTATCTTCTGGCCTATTTCATCTGCCGCCTCCATGGTTGCAGCCTCAGAATACACACGGATAATAGGTTCGGTATTACTCTTACGCAAATGTACCCACTTGTCCGGGAAATCTATTTTCACACCGTCTATGTCGTTTATCTCTTCATCCTTATACAGTTCCTTCACCTTGGCCAGAATAGCGTCCACATCCGTTTCCGGAGTCAGATCAATGCGATTCTTGGCAATGAAATAAGGAGGATAAGTAGCACGCAGTTCACTGACTTTCTTCCCTTCATGCGCCAAATGGCTCAGGAATAAAGCAATTCCCACCAATGCATCACGTCCGTAATGACTTTCAGGATAGATTACTCCACCATTTCCTTCACCTCCAATCACAGCATGAGTCGCTTTCATCTTGGTAACCACATTCACTTCCCCTACAGCCGAAGCATTGTATTCACAGCCATATTTACGGGTCACATCGCGCAAAGCACGGGTAGAACTCAAGTTAGAAACGGTATTTCCGGGAGTATGTTTCAATACATAGTCTGCCACGGTCACCAATGTATATTCTTCGCCATACATTTTTCCATCCTCACAGATCATAGCCAGACGGTCAACATCCGGGTCTACAACGAAAGCCACGTCACAACCGCCTTTGGCCATCAATCCCATAATGTCCCCCAGGTTCTTTTCCAAAGGTTCCGGGTTATGCTGAAAATCACCGGTTGCTTCACAATAAAGCTTTTCTACATGCTTCACTCCCAACCTTTCCAACAATTCAGGAAGAATAATACCGCCAACTGAATTAACGCAATCTATAGCTACACGGAAATTGGCCTTACGGATAGCATCCACGTCTACCAATTTCAAAGCCAAAACACTATCTATATGTTTCTGATTGTAGGTATTGTCTTCGCGATAACTTCCGATGTGGTCTATATCGGCAAACTCAAACGCTTCCGCTTCTGCTATACGCAGCACTTCATTTCCTTCTTCCTTATTCAGGAATTCTCCATGCTCATTCAGCAACTTCAAAGCGTTCCATTGTCTGGGATTGTGGCTGGCAGTCAAAATAATGCCACCGCACGCTCCTTCCATGGTTACAGCCAGTTCTGTAGTCGGTGTAGATGCCAGTCCGATATTCACCACATCAAACCCCATTCCCATTAAAGTACCGCATACCACGTTCTTCACCATCTCACCGGAGATACGTGCGTCACGTCCTACTACAATTTTATTACTCTTTACTGTGGTTGTTTTACGTATCAGCGTTGCATAAGCTGATGTAAATTTCACTATATCCAGCGGGTTCAAACCTTCCCCCACGTGCCCACCAATGGTTCCACGAATTCCGGATATTGATTTAATTAATGTCATCATGCTAATTGATAAGTTATTTCATAGTAACAAGGATAGACAGAAGCAGAAGCGTCAGACTGTCCTTCACTGTGAGGTACAATCAGTCTGATCTTAGAACGACCGGAAATCTCCCTGCCGACCTTTATGTAATTGAATGGAATCAACCATCCTGAAGGTACATAAGGTGTACCCCAAACTGTATACATTATACCGGAGGTGAATGTAGCTGAAAAAGATTTTCCACTTTTTGTCAGCATCATAGCATCCGGATAAACCATTTGAGAATTCCCATAGTCTGTATTCCAAGACAAAGAATCTATTCCATCCGAAGTAATCTGTTCCTCCACATACCGGACCAGAATCTCATAACGACCGTCTTTCAAACGCTCTCCGTTTCCCTCTTCCACAATCTGCATATAAACACCTGTTTCCGAGAAAAGGACAAACTGGTTTTCATCCACATTGGTCGTAGAATCCTGTTCCTGGAACTGTTCAAAGCTGATCACATTGATATCTTCCCGTTCAATAAATCGTTTGATAGCTTCTCTCTCTTCTTCTTTCATTTCAGCATAGGTCTTTCCATTATTGCAAGACTGGAAGACCAGCCCTAAAAGAAACACAGATGCGAACAATATACCTAATTTCTTCATTCTAAGTTCTGTTATTTTCGGGCAAAATTAATAAATAAGCCCCTAACTTTTATATTGTTTGTATGCAATTATACTAAAATAACTATTTTTTTGCCAGAAGCAGTTCCTCGTACTTCACCAAAGCCTGTTTAAACAGATCGATGGCTTCATCCATTGTTCCATAAAACTCCCCACCGGATGCATTCAGATGACCACCTCCATTAAAAAATTCGGCAGCCACTTTATTACAAGGGAAAGCACCTACAGAACGCAGAGATACCTTTATCATATTCTTTTCCGTATCCTCACGCAAGAATACGGAGAAAATAATATTCTTTATGGAAAGTGGAATATTCACAAACCCTTCCGTATCTCCTTTTACATACTGGAATTTACTTTGCTCCTCTTTTGTCAGCCAAACCAATGCCGAATTGAACTGAGGAAATACTTGCATCTTGTCGTACAGCACATATCCCATCAGGCGTAAACGCCCTTCAGAATACGTATTATAAACTTTACGATAAATCTCATCCTTATCAATGCCTTTCGAAAGCAGTTCGCTGATAATGAAATAAATCTCACGGTCATTAGAATTATAAGTAAAGCCACCTGTATCGGTCATCATCCCCGTATAAATACATTCAGCACCTTCCTTGGTGATATCCTCAAAATACCCCAGACGGCATATCAACCGGAAAACCAATTCCGATGTAGAAGATATTTCAGGATGAGAAATAATGATTCTACAAAAGGCTTCCGGATTAAGGTGATGGTCAATCATCATTTTGCGTGCCGGCGACTGAGCCACAGCATCCGCCATCGCATCAATACGAGACAATGCATTGAAATCCAGACAGCAGATCACATCCGCCTCATTCAGCAGCTTATTGGCAAATTCAGTATATTTATCGTACCGGATTATATCCTTGGCTCCCGGCATCCATCTCAGAAAATCCGGAAAAGCATTGGGAACAATGACATTCACCGTCTTTTCCTGTGATTCCAAGAAATGCCATAATCCTAACGAGGAGCCAATGGCATCACCATCCGGTGACACATGGGTAACAATAACTATTTTATCAGCTCTTTCAAACCATTTTTCGGCATGGTCTATATTAGCCTGTGCAATTACTTTTGATAACATATTCAATCTTTTTCTTTTGAAATGGCAAATTTACAAATTAATTCTTTATTCACAGAAGAATACGGTAAGAACCTTTCGGAGACATATCAATATAATCCAATCCCAAACCTCTACACTCGTCCTTTAACAAATTCAATCTATACCCACCGAGCGAAGCATCCAGTATGACCTTCCTTATTTTAAATATTTTTTGTAATGGGGCAATTTTTCCTTTAAAACCTTTACACAAGTACATATAATCAATATCCAACAAACTATCAACCGATCTGCTCCGCCAGCGGTTATCCACCAAAACACATATATTCATACCTTTATAATGATAAATGCTATCCTGTTGCCAAACATCTTTTTGAGGGGAAACTTTTACTTGCGAATGGGCCAGGATTAACTGAAAAGACTCCTCTTTCATATAATATAGACAACCTGAAAATCCTATAAAAAGATTGATTCCACACAAAACAGTAATCAACGATTTCCGTGAAGGAGATAACAGATAAGATAATACCACAAACAATAATACATAAAGAATACCAACCTGAAGCAAAGACAAATGTATATCGCCGGAATGTGATACAGGCAAATCCCCCACCCATTGCATACTGTCATTCAGCAACCGCAACACCCCGTTCAATCCTTTTACCACCCATATATGCAATACCGTAAAAGGAGACAAGACAAAACTTGCTACCGTTCCATAAATTATAACAAGCACTAAAGGTGCCACTATCAGATTGGCCGGTAAAAAATAAACAGGAAAATAAGCGAATTTATAAATAACCACGGGAGCTGTCCCTAACTGTGCCGCCAGCGAAACTGCCACTATCCCCCAAATATAACGAGGTACAGGGTGACGCACCCGCCAATACCGGGAAATGACAGGATAAATAAACAAAATTGAAAGTACAGCCAGAAATGACAACTGGAACCCGGTATCAAAAAGATAAAAAGGATTGTAAAGCAGCATAAAGAATGCCGCTACAGACAAGGTATTCAATGACAAAGTCCGTTCTCCTGCCGCACGCGCCGCTGTCATTAACATACACATCACCACCGCCCGTATAACCGAGGGAGGCAAGCCCACTAAAAAAGCAAATGTCCATAACAACAACACAATAATGCCACACTTTACCCATCGCAGCAGGCAACTTCTATCCAGCGGACGCAATATCCAACACAATAATCCCCACAAAACAGCTATATGCATTCCTGACAAAGCCAAGATATGGCTCACTCCCGCCACTTGATAAGTTTCACGTAAATCCTCACTCAGTTCCTCTTTATAGCCAACAGTCAAAGCCGACAATACGGCAAATTCATCTCCCGAGAATCCCCACTTCCGATAACTGTCCAGTATTTTCTCTCTCCATACACCTGCCCGCTGTTTCCATGTCAATGCCGATTTCTTGCCTGTCCATTGCCAATACCCCGGAAAGATTACGGCCGTTCCGCTAATTTGCTGTCTGAAAAGATAAGCCGCATAATCAAATTCTCCCGGAATCACCTCTCTTTCAGGAGTAGAGATACGTGTATAAAAGTTCAAATGGTCTCCACATCGTAAATTTACAGAAAGACTATCTTTCATAATATAGACTAGTATCATACGATTAACAGGAACCATCCCCCTCTCAGACATTTCTTTATCTATCCGCAATTTACAGAGATATGTTTTGGCCTTTTCTTGCGGAACATCCACTATCACCCCTTGATACATATTCTTCCCTGATGACCATTCATAGTCCACCCGTTGCCATTTTTGCTGTAGCAACAATGCCCCTACACAAAATAGAAACATAAAAACCATGCCTCCAAATAACCATCGGGAAAGGTAGCCTTGCCATTTCATCAATACAATCAAGCCAATCAAGCACCCCAATATTCCCGTGCCAGAAACAAGCACAGGCAAGGCGCCTTGAAAAAAATGATCGGATACAAAAATTCCGGCGACTAGAGGTATAGTCAACCGGAACATGGAACAAGGCTTTACAGCCGCTATATTTCGCACTTTGGTTTTAAGCTCAAAGAGATTTCAACCGATGTATCATGTCTGACATATCAGGAGCTTTGAACACAGCATTTCCTGCCACCAGCACGTCCGCTCCAGCCTCTACAAGCTGTCTGCCGGTTTCCAGGTTCACTCCCCCGTCAACCTCTATCAATGCCTGCGAACCTGTATTCGTTATCAATTCACGTAATTCCCTCACCTTATCCAGGGTATGTACAATAAATTTCTGACCACCAAAACCGGGATTCACACTCATCAGCAACACCATATCCACGTCACGGATAATATCGGCCAACATAGCTACAGGAGTAGAAGGATTCAATGTGACAGCCGCTTTCATTCCGGCATCCTTTATCTGTTGCACCACTCTATGCAAGTGTACACAGGCTTCATAATGCACATTCATCATCATTGTTCCCAAATCTTTCACTTCTTTAATGAATTTCTCAGGATTAACAATCATCAAATGTACATCCAAAGGTTTTTCAGACAACTCGGCTACATATTTCAATACAGGAAAACCAAAAGAAATATTCGGTACAAACACACCATCCATTATATCAATATGCAGCCAGTCGGCATCACTACGATTTATTTGTTCTATATCTGCCTGTAGATTAGCAAAATTGGCAGACAACAAAGAAGGGGATATCAGAGGTCTATTCATGGTTCACTGTTCTTATTCTTTTTATACAGAACAAAGATAACCATATTTTATATAAGAACAGTGAAAAAGTTCATTTTATTTCGGCAAAGTAAACCGCACACCCAACTGTATATTAAAATTAAAAGGATGTTCCTTGCGAATCGTATTTACATTACTGCCGTCATCAAAGTAATAAACAACTCCCGGCTCCGCATAAATACCCAATTTCTCCGTAATCTTAAACTGCGCACCTGCCGCTGCGGACAAAGACCATTGCAAAGGTTTCACTTTGACATTTTCCTCCCCTCCCGAAAACTGTTCATCTTTTCCTGCATTTGATGTAGAAACACTGCCGATAATGCTCCGCTTTCCAGACACACATTTTTCTACCGCTCCACCTGCCGAGGCATACACTTCAAACCGCTTGTTACTCCATATATTCCGGTTCACTTTCAGAGGAATACCCACATAATGCAGTTTCTCTTCCCAACCATAATTGTTTTTTTCGGTTCCCGAACGTGTTTCGGATGAAAGCTGGGTATAAGTCACCCCGGTTTCTACAGCCCAATCATCACTTAAATCAAAACGAAGGGAAGCTCCAAAAGTAACAGGCATACGATATTTTATATCAGACTGCGCATCCTTTCCTTCCGACAAGTTATTGAACTGAACCAGCTTATCAATTTCAGCCCTTGTTTCCACTCCATAAGCGCTATTCATTGTTGCATTCCTTGTGCCATTAGGCAAAGGCAAATATCCATCCATACTAGTCGAGGATGAAAAGGTTCCATTACCGGTAGAAAGTCCTACCGACCAGTTTCTGTCCTTCTTTCTATGAGGAGCCACGTAAGCGTAATTCGTTTTGGCAGCCGAATAGGAAGATCTGCCGGCCTGTTTCTGCTGTTTTTGTTCCACTATAACAGATTCCTCTTTCTGCTCTTCAATATAATTTTCCTCTATTTGTATCTCTTCCACCTCTTTATTTAGCAAAACCTCCTGTTCGGCAGCCAATGCCTCTGCCTTAGCAACCCCACCAACTTTTACATGTTGTTTTTTCCCAGAGCGGGCAGCAGGAACTACCAAGGCCATAGGTTGCTCAGGAGTGATTGATCCCGGCACCAACTCATCGGGTTCGTGCATTACATTCAACTCTGCCGACTGTTTCTCCAAATAGTTTGCAGAAGGTGACTGCCAAAACCATACGGTCAATGAAGACACAACCACTAACAAGGCAACAGCTGCTACAGCCTGCCAGCGGCGCCACATCGGAATTACTTTCGGAACCGTATCCAGTTCCTTTTCCAACTGTTCCCAAAGATCAGCAGGAGCCGGTTCCGAATAGCCCTCCATCCGGATGCGGAAATTTTTTATCCATTTATCTTTTTCTTTCATTCCTATATCCTCTTTCTATAATCATTTATTTTTTTCATCAATAAGGTTTTGGCTCTGTATAATTGAGATGATGACGTATGTTCTGTAATTCCTAGCATTTCAGCAATCTCCTTATGTCCCTTTTCTTCTAATACATATAAATTAAAGACCGTTCTATATCCATCCGGAAGCTCTTTAATGAATTGCATTAAAACAGATTGGGGTATTTGCTCAAAATCATCCTCATCTCCATCTATCACATCGGGCAACTCTTCGACTATCACTTCCTGATTTGTAGAAGCTTTCTTGCGAAGATAGCCCAGTGCTTCATTTACCATAATACGTGTCAGCCATGCTTTCAATGACCCCTCTCCTTTATAAGTAAATTGACTGAATGAACGAAATATATTCAAAAATCCATCATGTAAGACATCCTGTGCCACTTCCCTATCACCTGTATAACGAACACAAATGGCCATCAATTGCCCGGCATAACGCTCATACAATTGCTTGCGTGCAAGGTTATCGCCCTTGCCGCAACGTTCCACCAATTCTGTTTCATTCATTGTTTGTGACACTTCTTTATTGGATAAATGATAAGACTGCAAAAATACTGCATCCGGAAGAATAAAATTTTTGCTTAAGCAGATTTAACATTTTTACAAGCAGTAAACTTACTATCTTCGCATTTAAGCGATAGAAACAATTCTAGAAACAGAAAATATGAGAAAATATAAAGCGACAGTTCTTGTAATAATTATGGTAATGCTGATTCCATTTACTCAGTCTTGCCTGAATGACTATGATGATGACATCTACGACATACAAGCAGAAATGCCTTTTAACGCCGCTTTAGCAACCGTAGTAACTCCCAGTGAAGTACCCGGTGAAGCAGTGATAGAAAGCGATAATGATGGAATCGCATACGTAGTGAATCCCGATAAATTAACACGTTTTGAAACAAATAATCCGGGACAACGTATTTTTTATACCTATATAAATGCAGCCAATCCGACCGGAGATGCAAGTAAGAAAGGACCTTTTATTTCTATAGATTACTTGCAGAAGATCTTAACCAAACCAATGGATACACTAAAAGAAAACGATGAAGATATTTACGGACATGATGGAATCAACCTCATCACTCCCATTATGGGTAAGACACACCTGACCCTTATGTTCCAAATATTAGGTTTCAACTCTAATATCAAACATCGGATCAGCCTTGTAGCCACAGAAGGAACTGTTCCTGACGCAAACGGATATATGGCTGTAGAATTACGCCACAATGCCGAAGGTGACAGACAGGAATATCCGAGTTCCGGTTATGTATCCTTCCCTTTATTGGATGTTCCCGGATATAAAGAGGGTAAGCTACAAGGATTTAAAATAAAAATGAATACCATTAACAATGGCGAAGAAACCGTTACAGTAAGTTATAATAAAAGTAAATCTACAAACTTTCCGTTCATACAGAAAGGTAGGGACATTCATTAAATATTACAAAATCAGCCAACTAATTCATACACAAAGTAT
>CARCZS010000050.1 GCA_948956705.1 uncultured Phocaeicola sp. | reverse complement strand
CTATGTTTCTAATTATAAGTGAAATATATTTATTCTTATTTCGAACTCACGTTAACTTATATTCTCTTTACTCCCCGTGAAAAAGTTGTCTAAACATATAACAATATTACCTTCCTCTATCAGACGAGTGCATAGATGTGACCCTATAAATCCTGCGCCTCCCGTTACTAGGATTCTTTTCATTCCCCTTATTTTTACTTTATTTTATGTTTAGCAAAAATAATTGATTCCCTTCACTTGTGCAAACATTTAAAACAAGATTATTCGTTATCTTTGCAAATACTTTGTCAAAATGAGATTTATATGAAGAAATATCCTTGTGTATTAAGTATAGCAGGATCCGATTGCAGCGGAGGAGCCGGCATACAGGCTGACCTGAAGACCATCTCCGCCTTGGGTGGTTATGCTGCGACAGCCATTACTGCAATCACCGTACAGAACACTTTGGGAGTACGTGCCATACATCCCGTACCACCGGTATATGTACGTGGGCAGATAGAAGCCGTAATGGAAGATATCCGTCCGGATGCTGTTAAAATAGGTATGATTAATGATGTGGAAATAGTCGAGACCATAGCCTCCTGCCTTCGTACATACCGGCCCCGTTTCGTTGTGTTCGATCCGGTCATGGTATCGACTAGCGGACACCGGCTGATAGAAGAGAACGCCATCAGTGCACTGACCCAGGAACTGATGCCTCTGGCCAGTCTGATTACGCCCAATCTGAGTGAGGCGGAAGTATTGACGGAACACTGCATAAGCAATGTGGACACAATGAAAGCTGCCGCATCGGAATTATTAAAATTCGGTTGCGGATCCGTTTTACTGAAAGGAGGACATTTGGAGGGCGACAAGATGTGCGATGTATTACAAACAGCTGGAGAAGACAAGCCTCATCTCTTTATCTCAGATAAGATAGAAAGCAAAAACACACACGGAACAGGATGTACTCTTTCTTCCGCCATTGCTACTTTTCTGGCACTGGGATATGATATGCCGCAGGCCGTAGAACATGCAAAAGCATATGTCACCAAAGGAATCCACGCCGGGAAAGACGTGCATATAGGCGAAGGACACGGTCCGCTGAATCACTTTTACGCACCTGTTCCGATGAAAACAATGAAATAATTTGTCAATGTGCTAATTACCATGCGGTACATAATGCAGCATATTAGCAAATTGCCTCATTATTATTCCGTAGTTCCGAAAGAAATAATTAACTTTGCAACGTTTTTAAACCAAAATAGGAAAAATATGAAAGCATTTGTATTCCCCGGACAGGGAGCACAGTTTGTAGGTATGGGTAAAGACCTGTACGAAAACTCGGCTTTAGCCAAAGAACTTTTTGAAAAAGCAAACGACATTTTAGGATACCGTATCACAGACATCATGTTTGAAGGTACTGACGAAGACTTGCGCCAGACTAAAGTAACTCAGCCTGCCGTTTTTCTGCACTCGGTAATTTCCGCTCTTTGCATGGGTGATGATTTCAAACCTGAAATGACTGCCGGACATTCACTGGGCGAATTTTCCGCATTGGTTGCAGCTGGAGCATTGTCTTTCGAAGATGGTCTGAAACTGGTTTATGCACGTGCTATGGCTATGCAGAAAGCTTGTGAGGCACAACCCTCTACGATGGCTGCCATCATTGCATTGCCTGACGAAAAAGTAGAGGAAATCTGTGAAGCGATTTCTAAAGAAGGAGAAGTGGTAGTGGCTGCCAATTATAACTGCCCGGGACAAATTGTCATCTCAGGTTCTATCGAAGGAATCAACAAGGCTTGCGAGCAAATGAAAGCTGCCGGTGCTAAACGTGCCCTGCCGCTGAAAGTGGGAGGCGCCTTCCACTCTCCGTTGATGAACCCCGCCAAAGTGGAACTGGAAGCTGCTATCAACGCTACTGAAATTCATACTCCGAAATGCCCGGTATATCAGAACGTGGACGCTTTGCCTCACACAGATCCCGCTGAAATCAAGGCAAACCTGGTAGCTCAGCTCACCGCTTCCGTACGCTGGACCCAGACAGTGAAGAATATGGTTGCCGATGGTGCCGATGACTTTACCGAATGCGGACCGGGTGCTGTACTGCAAGGACTGATCAAGAAAATTGATGGATCGGTCAACGCACACGGTATTGCTTGATAAACAAAATTCAGTTATCATAAATTTCATACGGATTACCGGAATATGCTGAGTAATCCGTATTTTTTTTATGGCATTTCACAAAAATATTCGTAAGTTTGTCGGTATCTAAACGAGATCAGACTATGAATGAATTTAAATATAACATTGGTTATGCCCTGAGCGGAGGATTTATAAAAGGATTTGCCCATTTGGGGATTATGCAGGCTTTGCATGAACATGGCATCAGGCCGGAAATACTTTCCGGAGTAAGTGCAGGTGCTCTTGCCGCTGTCTTCTATGCCGACGGCAAAGAGCCTTATCATATTGTTGAACTTTTTGAGCACCATTCATTCAAAGAACTGACCACTTTTTCTATCAACAAACAAGGTCTGCTGAAACTGGATAGTTTTATCGATTTCTTAAACAGCAACTTGGAGTCAAAAACGATAGAAGAACTAAAAATTCCCACTATTATTACCGCCACCGATTTGGATCACGGACGCATCGTTTCTTTTAAAAAAGGGAAAATAGCCGAAAGACTGGCTGCTTCCTGCTGTATGCCTATCTTGTTTGCCCCCATACGCATCAACAATACATATTATGTAGATGGAGGAATCTTGATGAACCTGCCGGTCAGCCCCATTCGCAAAGAATGCGAGAAAGTGATAGCACTCAATGTAGATCCGCTGGTAGCAGATGAATATAGCAAGAATGTGGTAAGCATCGCACTCAGAGCCTATCATTTTATTTTCCAAGCCAATACACTGCCTCAAAAAGGGATTGCAGATTTGCTGATCGAATCATACGGACTGGAAGAATACAGCAACAGAGAACTGGAAAGAGCCGAAGAGATATTCGAAAAAGGATACAATACGGCAACGGAACTCCTGGACAGACTACTCCTGGAGAATGGAACAATTTGGAGATAAACAAAAAAAGAATAAAATGGATACACAAGAAAAAATTATTATCTATCAGGTATTCACCCGTTTATTCGGGAACAACAGCCTGCGTTGTAAGCCTAATGGTTCTTTGGAGGAAAACGGTTGCGGAAAAATGGCCGATTTCACGACAAAGGCTTTAAACGAGATCAGAACACTGGGTGCCACACATATTTGGTATACAGGTATCATTGAACATGCTACCCAAACCAATTATACCCGCTATGGCATCAAACCCGATCATCCCGCAGTAGTAAAAGGAAAGGCCGGATCACCGTATGCCATCAAAGATTATTATGATGTAGACCCTGATTTGGCAACCAGTATCCCGGACCGTATGAAAGAGTTCGAGAATCTGGTAACACGAAGCCACAAAGCCGGATTGAAGGTCATCATTGATTTTGTCCCCAACCATGTAGCCCGCCAATATGGTTCAGACGCCAAGCCTGAAGGAGTAACCGATTTGGGTGAGAAAGATGATGTGACAAAAGCTTTCAGCCCCAACAATAATTTCTATTATATTCCCGATACAAAGCTGGAAGGCAATATTGACCTGCACCGTGGCGCAGCGGAACCTTACATAGAGTTTCCGGCAAAAGCAACCGGTAATGACCGTTTTGACGCATGGCCCAACTCCAATGACTGGTATGAAACTGTAAAACTGAATTATGGTATAGACTACTTGAACGGTCATAGCCGCCACTTCGAACCGATTCCGGACACATGGGTGAAGATGCGTGACATCCTACTGTTCTGGTCTGCCAAAGGCATTGACGGATTCCGCTGTGATATGGCAGAAATGGTTCCTGTAGAATTCTGGGGATGGGTGATTCCGCAAATCAAAGCTGAACATCCGAAACTGATCTTTATCGCCGAGGTCTATAATCCGGGAGAATACAGGAATTATCTGTTCAATGGCAAATTCGACTATTTATATGACAAAGTAGGTCTGTATGATACGCTACGTGCCATTACCTGCGGATGGGAATCGGCAACTGCTATTCCACAACGCTGGCAAAGCTTGGGAGGTATTGAAAAACGAATGCTCAATTTCCTGGAGAATCATGACGAGCAGCGCATAGCTTCCGATTATTTTGCCGGAAACGGCTCAAAAGCCATCCCCGCAATGATTGTATCGGCTTGCATGAATACCAATCCGGTCATGATTTACTTCGGGCAGGAATTGGGAGAACATGGCATGGATACGGAAGGTTTCAGCGGGCGTGACGGAAGAACTACCATCTTTGATTACTGGAGTGTGGACAGCATACGCCGCTGGCGCAATGGAGGCAAGTTTGACAATAAATTCCTGAATGAGGATGAAAAGCAATTGAAACAATTCTATACCCGTCTGCTGAATATATGCAACAGTGAAAAAGCCATACGGGAAGGTGTGTTCTTTGACTTAACCTATGCCAATCTGGCCGGATGGGTATTTAACGAACATAAACAATACGCCTTTTTACGAAAACAGGATGATGAACTGATATTAATTATGGTTAACTTTGACTCCATACCGGCACGTTCAGCCGTCAATATTCCGCAACATGCGTTTGATTATTTAGGCATCCATCGTTATGGAGAATATGAGGCAACCGAATTGCTGACCGGAAACACAGAGAAGCTGACTCTTATGCCGGACAAAACAACTCCCGTATTACTAGATGGAATGAATGGAAAAATTCTGAAATTCAAGCTATAGTTTTCCACCACAGATTACTCAGATTAACACAGATACAGATTGAAATAAGCAATAAATCGTATTTCAATCTGTGTAATCTGTGGTAAAAAACATTTTAACTCTAGGAAAATACAAATTCCTTCATTGTCCTATCTCTTCAACAGACCGATTTTCAAGTTCAGCTTAAAATAATAGACTCCGTTCTCACGTTCCAGATATCCGTATTTATCTTTTTCAGTAGAACTTTTCTCAAACCGGGAATTAACAAACAGGAAATCGGCAAATACCTGACGGTCAGCCTTCTGATAACAAAGTACCTCTCCATTACCATTTACAAACAGAAAACCGGATATGGCAGAATCTATCCCATTAAATATCTTGGCAGGACGCATTCCTAAAGCCAAAGCCATAAGAAACTGCTTCATCTTATATTCATAATAACTATGCTTATGGATCAATTCATCCTTTATTTTCAACGGATTGATTTGTTTGATTGCTTCTGTCAGGTCACTAACTTTGGATATGCCATCCAAATGCATGACACGCAACATCTCGCCCAACATACGGGGAAAATGAAGATCTATCATGCAAAGATTACTACGGAATACCTTATCGGCCACATCATTATATTTTAAGATTCCTCCCAAGCGTTCTATCATCAACATACGTCCTGCCACATCATCTTCTTCACCAAAAGCATTAATTTTGTTTACGGTAGGAGTAGCGAATTTAACACCAGTCTGCTCGAACTTCAAATTGGCGGCACGCCCTCCATCCAACAACGGAAACATAGTTCCCAAACGGGAACGAACGCAAAAACCTACCAACGGGGCCTCTATACTGTAAAAAGCAACATAGAAATCAGTACGGTCATCCGTCTTTGCTTCCAAGTCATAAATGGCGACTTCATCTAAAAATTCTTCCACACCGTCGGGAGACATCACATCATTCTCTCGGCTCTCTTTGACAGCAGCAAAAACCAACTCTGCCACAGCCGCAAAATCCCCACGAGGTATCTGCTTATCTATCTTTTCCCCACAAATACGTACGGTCGCCTCATCCTCCAGAATATAACGGCGTGTCCCGTCATGTTCCTCACGCTGTACCATCGCCACAGGAAGCTTTTGCACTTCATTCCTTTTCACATCAGGCGTACCTGCATACACATATCCGTCCGCTAACAAGCGGAAAAAGGCGTAAAGCTCGCCCCACTCTCTCTTTGTCGCTTCAAATGCCATATATTTTCTCTTTTTACTATCGTCTGCTATTTTTTAACGGCTGCAAAGATACGCAAAAGAAGTCTTAAAAAACAGGTTTTCGAGAAACGCAAATATTAAACAATGTTATATAGCATACTTTTTAAGTCTGATTATTTGCTATTTTCCAAAAAATCCGTACCTTTGCAATGTGTTTTTCATAGTATTAGATTTAAGGTTAACAAAGGTTGGAGCAAGGCGTTGCTCCTTTTTTATTTTATCCCCCTTACTTTTACGATAAAACAAGTATTTCTTTTAATCCAGAAACCTCGACCTATCTTCAATCGTTCTCAACAGAATCCCTCCGACAGGATAATCAGGTAGAAATTTATGAAGGGAATGCGGATGTGATTTACGTTCCAATCGAACCGATGAATTAGCATTTATCAACAAATGTATCACAAATCACTGCATTTCCATAAACCTGTTCCTTATCCGGTTTGTTCTAAATGGCAAAGACAATCTTTATAAATGATAGAATCATGAAATTAAAAAAAGGAAGTATTGCATTACTAACATTGGCAGGTATGTTCTATATGAGCGTACAAAAAGCGGATGCATGCACGCGTGCCGTCTATATCGGACCGGACCATATGGTAGTAACCGGACGTACAATGGACTGGAAAGAAGATATTATGAGTAATATCTATGTTTTCCCCAGAGGAATACAACGTGCAGGATATAATAAAGAAAATGCCGTGAAATGGACTTCAAAATACGGCAGCGTCATTGCAACAGGATATGATATAGGTACGTGTGACGGAATGAATGAAAAAGGATTGGTTGCCAGTCTGTTATTTTTGCCAGAATCCGTCTTTGACCGCCCGGGAGATACACGTCCTGTCATGGGGATCAGCATATGGACACAATATGTACTGGACAATTTTGCCACCGTACATGAAGCTGTCGAGGAGCTGAAAAAAGAATCATTCCGCATTGATGCTCCCCACATGCCCAACGGTTCAGCTTCCACTCTTCACCTGGCTATTACAGATGAAACAGGAAATACAGCGGTTTTGGAATATCTGGACGGGAATTTAAGCATACACGAAGGAAAAGAATTCCAAGTGATGACCAATTCTCCACGATATGATTATCAGTTGGCTATCAATAATTACTGGAAAGAAGTAGGAGGATTGCAAATGCTGCCGGGCACGAACCGTTCCAGCGACCGCTTTGTGCGTGCCTCTTTTTATATACATGCAATCCCTCAGACTCCGGATGCTAAAATAGCTGTACCCAGTGTGCTCAGTGTGATGCGTAATGTATCTGTTCCTTTCGGAATTACCACACCGGACAAACCTCATATATCTTCCACCCGCTGGCGTTCTGTATCCGATCAGAAGAATAAAATATATTATTTTGAATCGGTCATGACTCCTAATCTGTTTTGGTTGGATTTGAAGAAAATCGACTTCAGTCCCAAAGCCGGAATCAAGAAACTGACCCTCACCAACGGAAAGATTTATGCAGGAGATGCTGTAAAAGATTTAAAAGACAGCGACTCATTTGTATTCTTATTCCAAACCCCTGTGATGTAAAACAGTAAAAATCAATATGACGTTCATGCCTCATTAAAATCGGTTAAGAGCCTCGTGAACGTCATACTTTTCTGCAAAAGTACTCCCTTCCGGCATTGAGTATCTTTTAAAATTCGTTGTTTTATAATAATACAAAAGCAATCATTTCCTCTCTGCTTCCTTATTACAAAAGAATAATTTATCTTTGAACGGATTTTAATATCCCATCAAAATCAGAACAAAAATAAAATAACTATGGAACAACCATCACTCAACGACCATAATAAACAGGAATACCCTCCCATGCATACTACAGAGCATGTCATAAACAGGACAATGGTCAATCTTTTCGGATGCGGACGGGCAATATCCGCCCATATAGAACGCAAAAAAAGCAAGCTGGATTTTGCGCTGCAAACCTGTCCGGAAGAAGCGGATATTATAAGAATAGAAAACACCGTAAACGAAGTATTGCGAAGAAATTTGCCCGTTACAATGGAATTTATCTCTCAAGAGGAAGCTATAGGGCGCTTTGACATGAAACGTTTACCGGAAAAAGCTTCCGAAACCGTACGGATTGTAAAAGTCGGCGATTACGACGAATGCCTCTGTATAGGTCAACACGTGGAAAATACGTCCGAAATAGGTACATTTAAAATTATAAGCCACGACTATAAAGACGGAATCTTCCGTATGCGGTTCAAGCTGATATAGAACAACTGTCAATCTGTCCCCCTAAAATTACAAATTGGCAGTAGCCTTGACAATCAAATGTTTAAAGAGGCTTACCAACTTTTAATGCAAAGGTTTTAATCTTTAAGAAAACCTTTATAGGTTTAAAAGAGTGCAATATAAACCGCATATCATCGAACTAATGGTATGCGGTTTGCATTATGGATAGTGAATGACAAAGCCGAAAGGTGAAGGAATTCAGAAATAAACAAAATGTTTAACCAAAACCTATAGGAGATTAAGATTATGATGCCAGTAAGAAGATCAAACCAAACATGGTTACCAAGTATTTTTAATGATTTCTTTGATAACGACTGGATGGTAAAAGCCAATGCAACAGCTCCCGCCATCAATGTTATTGAAAGTGACAAAGACTACAAAGTAGAAGTCGCCGCTCCGGGAATGACCAAAGAAGACTTCAAGATTCATATCAACGAAGACAACGACTTGGTTATCTCTATGGAAAAGAAAACAGAAAGTACCGAAGGTGATAAAGAAGGCAAGAAAGAAAGCCGTTACTTGCGTCGCGAATTCTCTTATTCTAAATTCCAACAGACATTGATTCTGCCTGATGATGTAGATAAAGATAAAATTGATGCAAAAGTAAACGATGGTGTATTAACTATCGAGCTGCCGAAACGTACACCGGAAGACAAAGAAAAAGCAGCCAAGGTTATCGAAGTTAAATAGGGATATTCAGTAAATGTCTCTAAAAAATAAGATGGCA
Source organism: uncultured Phocaeicola sp. (assembly GCA_948956705.1). The sequence continues at coordinate 15 of CARCZS010000050.1, read as the reverse complement.
TATGAAGATGATAGG
>CARCZS010000049.1 GCA_948956705.1 uncultured Phocaeicola sp. | reverse complement strand
CCCCTACAACTGACGATTGGATAGGTTGGTTTTGTTTTGCCTCCCCTCTGTATATTTTTATGCCTTGTTAATCAGCGTGTTAGTAGCCACGATGAAAAATAAATGAAAAAATAATAGGAGAAAAGTTTGCAGTTATCAAAAAAAACCATACCTTTGCAACGCTTTTGAAAACAAGAGGCAACGGGCGTTTAGCTCAGCTGGTTCAGAGCATCTGCCTTACAAGCAGAGGGTCGGCGGTTCGAATCCGTCAACGCCCACCGAAGAATGAAGCCTTGCACACAATGATGCAAGGCTTTTTTGTTTCAGTAAGTTTCCCTAGTTAAAATGTATGGGCATGAAAACATTGCTACTTATCGATAATCAGGATATTACCCGTGAAGGTATGAAAACGGTGGCCGGTCGGATAGGAGGGTTCGCCGCAATAAAGGAAGCCGGCAGTCAGAGTGAATTAACCGGACTTCTTGTCGATAATCCCAATGCCGTTGCAGTGTTGGACTATACATTGTTTGATACTTCGGCTGAATATTTGCTTATATTGCAGGAACGGTTTAAGGAGGCACATTTTGTTCTGTTCAGCGATAATCTGAGTGAGGATTTCATCCGGCGTATGGTTTTTAGCGGAACTTCATTCAGCGTGGTGATGAAAGATGCGCCGATGATAGAGATAGAGGAAGGGCTGCGGAAGGCAAAACAGCATTTACAATACATGTGTACGCGTGCAGTCTGGCTGTTGCAGCATAAAGAAGACAAAAAAGATAAGTTAGTTTCACCGCTTACGGTCACGGAGCGTGAAATTCTGAAACTGATGACATTGGGCAAGACTACGAAAGAGATTGCGGCTGAGCGTTTCCTAAGTGTATATACGGTAATGACTCACCGCAAAAATATCTTTCGCAAGCTGGAAGTGAACAATGTGCACGAAGCAACAAAATATGCCCTTCGTGCAGGGATTGTGGATGTGGTGGAATATTATATTTAGGATAAAGTGATTTCACCGCTTCCCACACAGATTTCCGCATTCTTGTCATACAGCACACCGAACTGTCCGGGGGCTATACCCTGTAAGGGGACGTGGCTGTGGATTCGGAACAAGTTATCTTCCCGTGTCAATATTCCTTTCATGAAAGTGTCTGTATGCCGGATCTTGAAAGAAACATCTGCGGAAGGTGCTCCCTTCCATAAGTCCTCTGTGATGAAATGAAAATCATGCAAGGCAAAGTCTGTCCCATATTGTTTGTCTGTATCATAACCGTGTGAGACATAAATGATATTCTCGTCTATATCTTTGCGGATAACAAACCATGGTCCTCCACCTAGTCCCAATCCTTTGCGCTGTCCGATGGTGTGAAACCAATATCCTTTGTGAGTGCCAATCCGTTTTCCTGTTTCCATTTCAATGATATCCCCTTCTTTTTCACCCAAGAAACGGCGGAGGAACTCATTATAGTTGATTTTTCCTAGAAAGCAGATACCTTGACTGTCCTTGCGTTGTGCACTGGGCAGTTTGGCAATGCGGGCGATATCCCTGACCTCATTCTTCATCAGACCTCCCAAAGGGAACATCAGTTTTGAAATTTGCAGATAATCTATTTGTGCCAGGAAATCTGTTTGGTCCTTGACGGGGTCTTGTGCGGTTCCCAGCCATATTTTCCCGTCTTTTTCAAGAATACTGGCGTAATGTCCGGTAGCTGTCTTGTCATATAAATGCCCTGCTTCCTGCTCAAAACATCCGAATTTGATGAGCTTGTTGCACATTACATCCGGGTTGGGAGTAAGACCGCGTTTCACTTTATCGATGGCGTATGCCACTACATTATCCCAGTACTGTCGGTGCAGGTCAATGATATTCAGGCTCAGACCGTATTTGCGGGCGGTGGCGGTACATAGTTCAATGTCCTCTTCTGCCGTGCAGGTGAGATCTTCGTCACCGTCCATTCCGATTTTAATATAGAAAAGATCCGGTTTGTATCCTTGTTCGCAGAGGAGATGTACGACAACCGCGCTGTCTACTCCTCCTGAAATTAATGCAGCTATGTTCATCTCATTTTATGATAATGGGTATTCTTCAAAAGCATAAAGCACGGTAGACAAATATCGTTCCCCCGTATCGGGCAAGATTACTACAATTTGTTTTCCTTCATTTTCGGGGAGTTTGGCCAGTTCCAATGCGGCATAGGCAGCTGCTCCCGAAGATATTCCGACCAATAACCCTTCCGTCAGAGAGAGTTCGCGTCCTGTGCGGATGGCGTCATCGTCTTTCACCCGGATTATCTTGTCTACTAATTTTTCATTGTAGGTATGAGGGATAAATCCGGCTCCGATACCTTGTATCTTGTGCAGTCCCGGATTTCCTCCCGAAAGGACGGGGGAGTTATCCGGCTCTACAGCTACAATCTGTATATGGGGATTCTGTTTTTTTAATCCTTCCGCTACTCCGCTTAAAGTGCCGCCTGTACCGACTCCGGCAACAAAGATGTCTACCTTTCCGTCCGTGTCGTTCCATATTTCCTGTGCAGTGGTACGTGCATGGGCGGCGGGATTCGCCGGGTTTTCGAATTGTCCCAGAATGACGGCTCCCGGAGTCCGGTCACGCAATTCCTCCGCTTTTTCTATGGCTCCTTTCATTCCTTTTGCACCTTCGGTCAGTACCAATTGTGCTCCCATGGCTTTTAACAGGTTCTGGCGTTCCTCGCTCATGGTTTCGGGCATGGTCAGTATGGCTTTGTAACCTTTCACGCTGGCAACCCATGCTAACCCTACGCCGGTGTTGCCGCTGGTTGGTTCAATGATAACCGCTCCGGGTTTCAAGATTCCTTTGGCTTCTGCATCCTCTATCATTGCCAGGGCTATACGGTCTTTTACACTTCCTCCGGGATTGAAGTATTCCAGTTTGGCAATTATTTGCGCTTTCGCATCGTGTTTTTTACTAAGGCGTGACAGTTCCAACAAGGGAGTTCCTCCGATGAGTTCGGTCAATTCTTTTTTTATTCTTGCCATAATCTTTTCATTTAGTGGGTTCTGATTTTATAATGCAAAGATAGGGGAAGATGTTCATGGCGGAAATACCCTATTTAGGGTATATTTTATAGTGTTGTCTCCTGAATAATTCACTATCTTTGTCCGGAATTAACAAGTCTAATCTATGATGATAACAAGAAATTTTATTGGGGTAGTAGTCCTTTGCTTGTGTGCATTGGCAGCTTGCACATCTTCAAAAGAGTCGAAAAAGACGCTGACTGTCCTTTCATGGAATGTATGGCATGGCGGTCATTCAAAAACTTATTCCGGAAAAGGGTGTGAGGGAACTATTGATATTCTGAAAAAAAGTGAGGCTGATGTGGTCTTGATGATTGAAACTTATGGAGCTGCCCCGATGGTAGCCGACTCATTGGGATATTCGTACAATCTCATTTCTGATAATCTTTCTATTTATAGCCGTTATCCCATTATTCGGAAATATGCTTTTGCCGACAGCATAAGTACCTTTAATTTTGGCGGAGTGATGATAGATGTGGATGGGAAACCTGTCCGTGTTTTTAATACTTGGTTGCATTATCTTCCTGATATGCGTTTGGCCCCGACGGATAAATCCAAGGAAGAAATATTGGCTTGGGAGATGGAGGGAACACGTGATGAGGAAATACATAAGATTTTGTCTGTTCTTCAACCCTTGTTGGCAGAGGCCGACAGTATTCCAATTATAATGGGCGGTGATTTTAACGTGCATTCTCATCTGGATTGGACGGAAGCTACCCGTAACCTGTATCTTCATGGTGGTGCAGTGGTGGATTGGCCTGTTTCCATTGCTATGGAAGAGGCGGGATTTAAAGATAGTTTCCGTGAGATGAACCCCAATCCGGTGGCCAATCTGGGAGTAACGTGGCTGACAGATGCGGATTCGTTGGAAACCGAGTGTCGTATGGACCGCATTGATTTTATTTATTATCAGGGAAAAACCATTCAGGCGATAGCATCTGAGTGTTATGACAATAGTTTGGGTAAAACTTTTACTTTTAAAGGAGAAGATTTTTTCTATCCTTCAGATCATGGTTTTGTCCTTTCGAAATTCGAACTTGATTAAAATAAGAGTTGATAAAAATAGATATTCATGAAAAAGACCTTTTTATTATCGTGCCTGATGTTGGCCGCAATGCCGGTGATGGCTGCTTACACGGGCCATGTATATGTAGATAAAAACAAGAATGGCGTATTTGACCAAAGTGAAAAACCGCTGGCGGGCATCAAAGTATCCGATGGCTTGAATGTGGTTGAAACGGCTGCCGACGGTAGTTTTACTTTACCCGGTCATGAGCGTGAACGTTTTATTTTCATTACCACTCCTTCGGGGTATAAAACATTTAACCGTCATTATCATAAAATAGAAAAGAAACAGTCCGGTTATGATTTCGGTTTGATCCCTTACAGTGGACGGATTCGTAAAAACGGCTCCCACAGGTATATTCATATTGCTGATACAGAGATATTTAATACGGAAAACCATGCAGACTGGGTGAATAATGTGCGTGACTATGCCAGGAATGAACAGGCGGCTTTTATCATTCATACCGGGGATATCTGCTATGAAAAAGGCTTGAAGGCTCATATCAAACTGATGAATACGGAAAATATGGACTGTCCTGTCTTTTATTGTATCGGAAATCATGATTTGGTAAAGGGGAAGTATGGCGAAGAACTTTTTGAAAGCATTTATGGGCCGGTATATTATTCTTTTGATGCAGGTAATGTGCACTATGTTGTTACGCCGATGCCCGGAGGAGACCATGCTCCAGGCTATACTTCCGATGACGTCTGTCGTTGGTTGAAGAACGACCTGGCTCATATCCGCCCCGGAACTCCTGTTGTTGTTTTCAATCATGATTTGCTGACATACGAAGATACCTTTATTTTTAAGAGCAAGAATGCCGGAAGCATTAATCTGAATGAGTACAACTTGAAAGCATGGGTATATGGTCATTGGCATATTAACTATATGAAGAAACAGGGAGATGTTTACAGTGTTTGTACCTCTTCATTGGATAAAGGAGGCATAGATCATTCCACTACTGCTTTTCGTGTGATGCACGTAGATAGTAAAGGAGATTTCACTTCCGAGCTCCGTTATACCTATTTGGACAAGAATATCTGTATCGCTTCGCCTGCAGGAGTAATGGCTTCGGGTGTCCTTCCGGTGGCTGTCAATGTGTATTCTTCCGTGTCGCCGGTGAGAGAAGTGCTCTATACTTGTCTGGCCGACGGGAAACCTGTGCTGAAAAACAAGCGATTGCTGCAAAGTACTGACTGGTCATGGAACGGGGAGCTTCCCTTGTCTCATAAATATGTGGGTAAGGAACTTACTTTGCGGGTAACAGCCCGTTTTAATAACGGAGAGATAGCTGAAGCAGAAAGTAATTTTATCTGCCGGACTGAAAAGGCCGTTCCTTTGTTTTCTGCTGACTGGGATAATCTGTCAGGCAATGCGAAACATTCCGCCCCCGTTTCCGCTCCATTGAATTTGCCTTTGCAGCTGGCATGGACTAACAATGTCGGAGCTAATCTTTATATGACTTCTCCACTGATACACAAGGGAAAAGTAATTGTTGCCTCTGTGGATGAGGATCTGAAAGGTGCAGGCCATGTGTATGCTTTGAATGGGAAGGACGGTACAATTCTTTGGAGTTGTCCTGTTCGTAATTCTATTAAAAACTCCATTGCGGTTGATAGTGACATCGTGTTTGCCCAGGATGCCCAAGGCTTTTTGTATGCCATTGATACCGAAACCGGTAAATTGTGTTGGGAAAAGCAATTGCCCGTAAATGGCTTGCCGGCCCTTATTGACGGACTGGTGGCCGGTGAAGGAGTGGTCTATGCGGGAACCGGAAAGGGGCTTTGTGCTTTTGAAGCCCGAACGGGCAAACAACTTTGGAAAAATGAAGGCTGGGGACAAGGAGAAGGGACTACGAGCACGCTGACTTTGGGTAACAACCTGCTGGTTGCCGGTGCACAATGGAATGCCCTTTACGGCAATGATGCCAAAACAGGTGAGAAACTTTGGGCGGTCAGCGATAACGGCTTGCGTAATCGGGGAGCATCTCCTGCCATGCATGGTGCCTTGTTGTATCTGATCTCAGATAAGTCTTTCTTTATATTAGAGGCTGCTACCGGAAAAGTAATAGTCCGTAAACCATTACCTTATAATGTGGACGTTACTTCTACTCCTTTACTCACTGACAAGGAGATTATCTTTGGTTCTGCACAGAAAGGGCTGATAGCCTTGGATAGTGAGACATTGGAAGAAAAATGGACTTGTCCTGTGGGGGATGCTTTGGTTTATACCTGTCCTTATAGCCGTCAGCCTTCCGCTACGATTGAAACCAGTGCGGTATGGGCGGGAGATATTGTTTATGTAGCCGCTTCGGACGGTACGGTATACGGAATTAATAAAGAGGATGGCAAGGTGGTATGGAAACATGCTACAGGAGCTCCTATGTTCGGGTCGGTAGCCCTGTCGGGTAATGCATTGGTGGTTTCGGACTTTGGTGGAAATGTTTATTTGTTCTGTAAGTAGAGTTACGTAGATTACGATATGATATGGGCGGTAAGTGTGAAGCATCTTCTTTCTTATGATGGAACTATTCAATGGATCAAACAGGAACTATCTAGTTAAATAACCATAAAGTCTGCCCGGAAATACTTTCGGGCAGAATCATTACTGTACCTTTGTTCCCATAAAATAGATACAGGCCGTGAGGCCCAATTTAATTATTTCACATGACATTTAAAGAATTAGATCTTATAGAGCCTATTTTGAAGGCTTTACAACAAACCAGCTATACAACGCCGACCCCCATTCAGGAACAAGCAATTCCTGTATTATTAAAAGGTAAAGATTTGCTGGGATGCGCCCAGACAGGAACAGGAAAAACAGCAGCGTTTGCTATCCCCCTTATACAACGACTTTATCAATCAGACCATAAAAAAGGTATCAAAGCATTGATACTCACCCCGACGCGTGAGCTTGCTATACAGATAGGCGAGAACTTTGACCAATATGCCGGATATACCGGAGTGAAGCATGCCGTCATTTTCGGTGGAGTGCCCCAAAAGGCGCAAGTTGATGCTTTGAAACGAGGTGTGCAGGTATTGATTGCCACTCCCGGACGTTTGCTTGATTTGCAGTCGCAAGGCTGTATTTCATTGAAGGGGTTGGAGTATTTTGTATTGGATGAGGCAGACCGTATGCTTGATATGGGCTTCATACACGATATCAAGAAAGTATTGAAACTGATTCCTGCCCGGCGACAGACTTTGTTTTTCTCGGCTACCATGCCTTCTGAAATAGAGAAGCTGGCAGATTCCATGTTGACTAATCCGGAGAAGATAGAGGTGACTCCAGTTTCATCTACTGTTGATACTATCCGGCAGAGTGTTTATTTTGTAGAGAAGAAGGAAAAGAAGGACTTGTTGCTGCATTTGCTGAAGAATCCTGAGATAGAGTCAGTGTTGATTTTTACCCGTACCAAGCATGGTGCGGATAAATTGGCGAGGATTTTGAACAAGAGTGAGATCGGGGCGGAAGCTATTCATGGAAACAAATCGCAGAACGCACGCCAAAGGGCGTTGACAAACTTCAAGGATCATACCACAAGAGTGCTGATAGCCACAGATATTGCAGCCAGAGGCATTGATGTGAACCAGCTTTCTCACGTTATCAACTATGAACTGCCCAATATATCGGAAACTTATGTGCACCGCATCGGTCGTACCGGGCGTGCCGGACACGACGGAATAGCCATCTCTTTTTGTGAATCGGAAGAATTGCCTTATTTAAAGGATATCCAAAAACTGATAGGACTACAGATTCCTGTTGTGAAAGACCATCCTTGGGTGACCGTGGAAGGGGAAAAAGCGCAGGCCGGCAAGACCGAAGAACTGAAAGAAAAAGCAAAAGCCAATAAGGTGTACCGGGGCAGCAAAAGCAATGGTGATTATTGGCGCAGGAAGAAACAGGCTCAAAGCAGACAAGGGCAAGGCAGGCAGAGTTCGGATAGAAAGGCTTCCGGCAGACAAGGATAAAGAATAACTTGTCTGCGTTTCATTATAAAATAGTTTATACTTGTTTTTATAACCTGTTTAAACTGAATGCATTTATTAATGCAGAAGAGTTCCCCGCTTTCCATCTGTTTGGAAAACGGGGAACTCTTCTGATATCTTGTGGTATTCTTTCACCGGTTTATCAAACTTTTGCATTATTCGTTGTTTATGCGGCTTTTCCTCATTTAACTTTATTGTAGGGTTTAGTGATAGTATAGGAATAGCTAATTCTTTTTGACCGTAAGAGTAAGCCTTTTTGAAAGGATGTGTTCTATCTCCATAGCCTTTGGAGTTAACTCCCAAGCTTATGGAGATAACTCCAAAGGCTATGGAGTTAACTCCGCAAGCTTGGGAGATAGAACATAAAAGGAAGAAAACGCTTAATGATTAAAAAGAAAGATTTTAATAATAAGAAAAAAGGATTGCATTTCATTTCAAGTCTTCAATAATCTTCTCCATATCCACAGGTTGCAGTCGGTCATAGACTTTTTATCATTATTACAGGGAGCAATCCATAGGCGCCTACACACCACAGACAGTCCGGAAAGAACTTGCCATCGGGAGTTGTTTCTCCTGCTTCTATTCCCAATATCCGTTTAAATTCTTCCGGTAGTTTTTCGGAGCCGCGTAAACGGCAGACCGTTCCCATGCATACGGAGATGGGATGTTTTCCTTTGGGGATCATGGCAAAGAACGTATAGAAAGTAACCATGCCATACATTTTCTATACGGGCATGTTCAGTTTGCGGGCGATGATACGTTACATCTCTTCAGGCTGGTTCCCATGCTTGTTGCCAATCTTTCCGCTTTCTTCATGATTGCTTGTAATTTACAGGTGGGGCGTATTTTCATGGGCATAAGAATTAGTGTGTTGCAAAGATCGGAAAATGTCCGGGTTGATAAAGGAAGAGTGGAAAATATGAAAAAAAAGAAGCCCGGTCCGTTTGGTGGTGAACGGACCGGGCTTTACAATCAATTTGTCAACCATTTATAGCCAATGGGAACTGCTGTGCCTCCATCGGACCTTTAGAATTGTGCGACAGGGCGTGTGGCGTAGTTGCTGGCTTTACTGTTAGCAACTATCGCACCACTTACAAAATTCAGATGCCAGGCGGATTCTGCCGAGTGTTCGGAAGAAGACCAGTACGCTTTGCGTGCAAAATCATTGAAACAATCTTGTTTGTCTTTACAAATGATTCCGGCTTTTTGAAGTTCCCACAACAAAGTCAACTCGCCTGCCGACGGTAAATACCATTCACCTGCCGATTTGCCGCTGGTACTGTATTGGTAGCAGTAGCCTCCTGCCGGGTAGCTGGAAGAACTTTTACCGAGGTAGGCGGTGTGAGCCTTTCCATTGAAGTCGCTGATGGCTCCTTCTGACACCCAGGTGGCAGGTTGTCCGGTTTCAACATGAATGGTTGCCCCCTTGATGCGTTCCTCGTCCTTATCGGAGAAGAAAGAATCGGCGGTTCCGTTATAATAAGGGAGGACACCGCTTGTCAATGTGCCGTCGGCGGTGGTATAGTTTTCGATGCCTTCTATATCTTCTGCTTTGCTGATCCATTTGGTACTGGACTGGTTGTCGCCTAATGCCACGATGCGTCCGAATGGAGAAGTGGACAGGGTGGGCGAGAGATTGCCGTCCGCATCATCCAGGGCATAGACAATACCGATGCAGGTTTTATTCTCATTCTTCTCGCTGGAGAAAGTAGCGTCGCTATAGTAATAATCGCCTACCTTGGCAGAAGGTAAAAGAGTGCAAGTGAGTGCCGGAGCTTCGTATACTTTGCCTTTCTCCAATTTGATGGTTGTCGAAGTAGCTGCCTCATACACTTCACCGGTGGTGGTAACAAGAGTGAAATGCAACTGTGCTTCGGAAGGGAAGAAGGAGATGTAGGTGGTTCCGGAAATACCGGCTTTGTTTTTAATAGTGATATTTCCTGTTTGGGTACTGCTGAACTCTCCGTTTTTTAGTTTCATAACGGCACTGGAGTAGAGGGTTCCGGCAGTGGCGGTTATGGTAATTCTTGTGATGTTGTTCAAAGGACTGCCACCGTTGACGGTGAACTGGAATTTACCGATAGTGACCAAACTGGTCATTTCGCAGGCGGAAGAGCCTGTGGTTTCGTTCATGCCGGCTTTACATTGTGCCCATAAGTAATCATAATTTGTTATACCTGCCAGTGTTCCGTCCTGTCCGCTCAGGTTGAGGGTTTGGGTCAGGGTGTCACTGCTGTTCGCGGTGATGGCTGCCGCCGGGTAAAATACGGCAATTTCATTCTCATTCTTTACCAGTGTCGAAAGATTGCCCGTAAAGGTGTCAGAAGAGTCGGTTTTTCTTGTGAGAATGCTTTTGGGAACGCCGCTGGAACCGGTTTTTATTAGTAAGCATTCGGCCTCGTGCGTGTTTTTTCCCCCTCTTTTCCTTCCTACCTTTGTGGCTTCATTATAATCTTAATCCATTATGTG
>CARCZS010000048.1 GCA_948956705.1 uncultured Phocaeicola sp. | reverse complement strand
CATCCGACAAAGATAGGGATTTTAACTAATTCCCCCAAATTTTCAAACTGAGCCCTTTGTATCATTAAAAATTGAGCAGTATGGAAAGAAAAAGATTCAGCGTTTTGTTCTTCATCAAGCGTAGCAAACTGTTAAAAAACGGGGAAGCTCCCGTGCGTGTACGCGTCACTTATGACCGTTTATATGTGGAACTTCAACTAAAACGAAGTGTAAAAGTCCCACTTTGGTCGCAGGACAAAGAGAAATCAATAGGCAAAGACCGCAATTCCGTAGAACTAAACCATTACATTGATGCCTTGCGTGTGAAATTCTATCAAATCTATCAAGATCTAGAACTGGAGGGAAAGATTATTTCTGCCCGTGCCATCGTAAACCGCTATCAGGGAAAGGACGAAACTTTCAAGACATTATATAATGTATTCAAGGAACATAACGACAACTGCCGGAAACTAATCGGAACGGATTATGCCGACATTACCGTAAGACGTTACGATAATTGTCTGAAATATCTCATGGAACTGGTAAAACAGGATTATAAGGTAGATGATATGCTGTTGCGTGAGGTGAACGGGGAACTTGTCCGCAAATTCGACCTGTACCTAAAGGCAGAAAAGCATTGTGCACAGAATACCGTTATCCGGTACATGAAATGCTTTAAGAAAGTGATAAACCTTGCCATTGCCAACGAGTGGCTGACGAAGAACCCGTTTGCCGGAATCAAGTTTCACGAGGTGGAGGTAAACAAGCAGTTCCTAAGCCAAGCCGAAATAAACCGGATATGGCAGAAAGAGTTCAAGATTGAACGGCTGGAACTGGTGCGGGATGTTTTCATCTTCTGCGTATATACCGGGCTGGCGTTCATAGACGTATATAATTTGCGCTCCGAACACATTTCAGAGGACAGCAACGGCAACCTGTGGATAGTGAAAGCCCGTGAAAAAACAAACAACCTTTGTAACATTCCGCTTTTGAGCATCCCCAAGCAGATACTTGACAAGTACAAGGATAACCCCTATTGCCTTGACAAAGGAACTTTGCTGCCCGTCCCTTGCAATCAGAAAATGAACAGCTACCTGAAAGAGATTGCCGACCTGTGCGGAATAAAGAAAAACCTCACCACGCACACCGCAAGGCACAGCTTCGCTTCGGTTATCGCGCTGGCTAACAACGTGTCACTGCCAAATGTCGCTAAAATGCTGGGGCATTCATCCACCCGAATGACACAGCACTATGCAAAAGTGTTAGACCAAACGATATTAAGAGATATGCAAGCGGTTGAAAAACAGCTATCTGTATAAATATAAGTAAAGCCAGCAATACAGTTTTATTAAAAACACGATTGCTGGCTTTCAACCAAACCATAAATATAGAAAACAAGACAGCTATATTTCAAGACTTCAAGCTATCAAGATTCCAAGATAGCAAGTTTTCAAGATTTCATTTCCGGTAATGCCTATCCAATAAATCCCTGATGTCACTTTCACGATAAATGATTTTTCCCGGAAGTTGCACGTAGCCCAGCAGCCCCGTGTCCCTATAATCCTGCAAAGTCCGTTTACTGATGCACAGCCTTTGGCAGACTTCCTCCCCCGTCAGGTAGTGTTCACCGTTCAGCACCGGGCGGTAGTTGGTGACAATATGCTCCACGTTCTCCAAAACCCGGTCAAGGGATGAAAACAATACCTGCGTAGTTTCCGAATCTTTCGTTATCAAGTCCATACGATTCATGTTTTAGGGGTGTTCTTTACTTGGTTGAGTATAAAGGTTTCCACGTCCGAAGCCTTATAATAAATTTTGCAGTTGATTTGCGAATAAGGCAGCTTGCCCGTATCACGGTAGGTTTGCATCGTCCGGGAAGAAACATTCAGCAGGCGGCAGGCTTCGCTGTTATCCAACCATTTGTCCTGCTTTCTCCGCAAAGGTAGGCAGAGCGCATCCATACGCCCCACAAAACTTTCAAACCTCTGTTTCCACAACTCGAATGTCTTCTTTTCAATCGTTACTATTTCCATATACTGATATTTTTTGTTATTACTCCGTTTTTCTTGTCCGGTACAAATATACAGGTCAGGATAACAGGTTGTTACTGCCTATCCTCAGATGTCCTTAGAAGTCCTCAAATGTCCCAGCCCGATAAAACGATAATGGGAATAAGCCCTTTTTCTCTGTTCTTCCCATATAAGTAAGGTGAAGTACACATGGCGTTTTCGGATAGCTTGTATTAATACGGTGCAGAGCAGTGCAAAGCAATTCCAAACGCTTGACACTTTGCTTTTTACCGATTTTTCTTATTTTATTTGTGGTGCTAATTCAAAGAACAAAGCACCATGAACAATCCATTTGAAGAAATTTTCAAGCGGCTGGAAAACATCGAAAAGATGATTTCCCCCGTAGTCGGCACACAGCCCAAAGGACGGGACGGCAAAGAACCCGTTTTAGTCAGAATATCCGTAGCCAGCAGCATAACCGGATATTCGGTCAATTACCTCTACCATTTAGCCAGCACCGGGACGATACCCTGTGTGAAGCGTGGTCGCACCCTACGTTTCGATGCGGACGAGCTGAAACAGTGGATGCGGCAGCAATATGTCCCGGCTTCCAACAGACTTCCCGATGAAAAAGAAAAGAGATAACGAAGCGGAACGTATCGGGGGCAGGCAGTCCAAGAACGAGCGTATCGAAAGGCAGCTTAATTCCTTGTACGACTTCCGGTTTAACACCGTGAAGAGCCGGACGGAATACAAGCCTGCCGATACCTCCGGCTTGTACCAGCCCGTCACGAAGTTTGCCCTGAACTCTTTCAGGCGTGAACTGGATGCGACCACAGGCATCACCACCTCCGCCGACAATATCCGCATGATACTGGAAAGCAACTTTGCCGTGAAAGTGCATCCCATACGGGAATACCTAACCGCCCTGCCCCTGCTGAATCCTGTCGAAAACGGACATATCAAAAGGCTGCTGGGCACGGTACAGGTAGCCAACCCCGACAAGTGGGAGGAATATTTCACCAAATGGCTGGTAGGCGTGGTTGCCAATGCGATGAACGACACGGGATGTCAGAACCACACCTGCTTAGTCCTGACCGGGGAACGGCAGGGGCAGTTCAAGACATGGTGGCTGGATAACCTTTGCCCACTGCCGTTGAAGAGCTATCTCTTTACCGGGAAGATAGACCCACAGGGAAAGGACATATTGACACTGATAGCCGAATACCTGTTCATCAACATAGACGACCAGCTAAAGGAACTCAACAAGCAGAACGAGAACGCCCTGAAGAACCTGATAACCACCCCGGCAGTCAAGTACCGCAGACCGTATGACATCTATATAGAGGAATATCCGCACTTAGCCAGCTTCATGGCATCGGTGAACGGGAACGAGTTCCTGACCGACCCGACAGGCAGCAGGCGTTTCCTGCCGTTTGAAGTCCTGCATATAGACAAGCCGGGGACAGAAGCCATCCGTATGGATAATGTCTATTCCGAAGCCATGTACCTGTATCGGCAAGGTGTACGGTACTGGTTCAACGATACGGAGATTGAAGAGCTGTACAAGGTCAGTGCAGGTTTTCAGGTGCAGACGGTGGAGTTTGAGATGCTGATGCAGCATTTCGAGAAACCGGAAGAGGGGGAAGAAAACCTGTTCTTTATGACAACGGCACAAATCCTCACCTGTTTACGGAATGTGTGCCCCATGCAGTTATCAGAAAAACGGTTGGGGGAAGCGTTGCGGAAAGCTGGGTTCAAACGGGTACAGAAACGCATAAACAACGGTGGTTATTCGGTATATGGATATAGGATAAAGCCTGTTCCAACCCCTTACACCGATAACGATTACGGTTAGGAATCCGCTTTGCAGTAGGTTGATATTGCCATGCAGCAACTACCCTAAAAACAACTTACTGCACATTAACTATTGAATATCAACCATTTGCAACAGGTGCAGTAAGCAGTAAGATAAAACCCGGAACTTTCGGAAAATTTGAGAAAAAAGAAAAAGCAGATGCCAACATGGATAGTTTTCTCTCTTTTTATATAGGAATAACTTACTTATCTTACTGCATAAGAGATAATACATTGAAAGAAAAAGAATTAGGTGCAGTAAGTCCGTATCTTTTCTTCTTACTGCTTTCTTACTGCCTTACTGCAATCATCCAACATCTAAAAAACAAAAATTATGACTTATCAGGAAGCTAACAGCATAAGTATCAAGGACTATTTGGAATCATTGGGCATCCTGCCCGTAGTGGATAAACTTTATTACGGTATGTACCACAGTCCGTTACGTCAGGACGATACGCCCAGTTTCAAGGTGGATTACGGTGTAAACCTTTGGTGTGACTTTGGGACGGGTGAGGGCGGCTCGCTCATCGACCTTGTGATGAAACAGTACGGATGCAACGCTTACGGGGCTATCAGCCGACTGGAACAGGACTATTACTCCGCCAATACTTTTTCTTTTCAAGGGAAAAATATCCCCGAAAAGAATCCGGCAAGGGAGGAAAGGAAGCGACCAGCCAGCCCGGTAGAAATCCGTAGCATCCAGCCGTTACAGCATCCGGCACTCACCAATTATCTGAAAAGCCGGGGCATTGCGCCCGAAGTGGCAGCGGACTATGTGCAGGAAATGTATTACCGTGTAAACGGGAAGCCGCTTTTTGCGCTCGCTTTCAAGAACGATGCCGGAGGGTACGAACTACGCAATCCCGGTTACAAGGGCTGCACCTCTCCCAAAGACATCACACGCATACAGTTTGCAGGAAAGAAAAACGATGCCTGTTTCGTGTTCGAGGGATTTATGGACTACCTTTCTTTCCTAACCATCCGGCACAAGAACAGCCCGATTTATCCCTGTATCGACTGGCAGGATTACATCATCCTGAACTCGACCGCCAATGTGGATAAAGCATTATACCCGTTAGGCGAGTACGAAAAGATACACTGCCTTTTGGATAATGACGAAGCCGGACGTAAAGCCACCCAAGCCATACAAAAGGAATACGGCTGGCGTGTGCGTGATGCCTCACACCTGTACAGCGGACACAAGGACTTGAACGACTACCTATGTCAAAAGTCCAGTCTTCCGGAGAAGCAAACGCAGTCTGCCAAGCAGCCGAATCAGGAAGAGAAAAACAAACAATCTCCCGGTGAAAAAAGAAAAAGGGGCAGACGGTTGTAGGCAGGAGAACAGGCAAGGCATACCAACGGCAAGCGGTGTGATTCAGGAGAGCAAGGTTATGTTTCGGTAGACCGAAACCCCTTGCTTTGCCTGACAGCAAAGAAAATTTCTCCCGTTGGTCGCAATTTTAAAGATACCATTCAATAAGCAAAACGTATGACAGAGATAAGGAACAAGGCAGGAGGTCGCCCGGCAAAGAGCCGGATAGACAAACAAAAGAGAGTAGTCAGTACAAAGCTGACCGAACTTCAATATTACGCTATCAAGAAGCGAGCCGGAGAATCCGGTCTGCCCGTCAGCGAGTACGTCCGGCAAGCGGTCGTTTCGGCAGAGATAACGCCACGGTTGAACAGGCAGGATGCCGACACTATCCGCAAGCTGGCAGGGGAAGCCAACAACATCAATCAACTGGCGCACCGGGCAAATGCCGGAGGGTTCGCACTGGTAGCGGTGGAACTCGTGAAACTAAAGAACAGGATTATTGAAATCATAAACCAGTTATCGAATGATTGGAAAAATAAAAAAGGGAAGCGGATTTAAAGGCTGTGTAAACTATGTGCTGGATAAGGAACAAGCGACTTTGCTTCATGCGGAGGGAGTACTAACAGAAAGCAAGCAGGATATTATCCGTAGCTTCTGCACGCAAACCGAAATGAATCCCAATTTAAAGAAGCCGGTCGGACATATTGCGTTAAGTTATTCGGCAGTGGATGCGCCCAAGCTGACGGACGAGAAAATGATACAGTTGGCGCAGGAATATATGCATGAAATGAAAATCACCGATACGCAGTATATCATCGTGCGCCACCAAGACCGGGAGCATCCGCACGTGCATATCGTATTCAACCGAATAGACAACAACGGAAAAACGATTTCGGATAAAAACGATATGTACCGGAACGAGCAGGTTTGCAAGAAACTGAAAGCAAGACACGGGCTTTATTTCGCTAAAGGGAAAGAGCAGGTGAAACAACACCGTTTGAAAGAGCCGGATAAATCAAAATACGAGATTTACACGGCTGTAAAGAACGAAATCGGGAAAACAAGGAACTGGCAGCAATTACAGAAGCAGTTAGTGGAAAAGGGTATCAATATTCATTTCAAGCGCAAGGGACAGACGGATGAGATACAGGGTATTTCCTTTTCCAAAGGTGAATATACATTCAAAGGTTCGGAGATTGACCGCAGTTTCAGTTTTTCAAAACTGGATAAATACTTCGGAAATACAGGACTGACGACAGCCGGAAACAACAAACAGACAATTTATACACCTGTTCAGGAGCCAGCTACAAACAAAAGTAATAATTCACTGATAACAGGTTTGGGCGGTTTGTTCTCCGTTTCGTCCTCTCCGGCTGATGAAACGCCTGACAATCCCGATTTGAGAAAGAAGAAGAAAAAGAAACGACAATTTAAGTTATAAACGAATGGAAGAGAATTTGATTTTAGAAGGACTTCTCTCTATGGTTGCGGAACTGAAAGAGAAGCAAGAAAAGCAGGTGATACCAGCCAGCCGGGAAGAGACGATAAGCCGACTGGATGTTATTGAACAACGTATTTTAGAGATGCAGAACAAACCTGCCATTTCTGAAAATACGGTGCAGGAGATTTTGAACCAAATCGCCTGTATTAAGAAAAGACAGTCAGGCAATCAGAAACAAGACCTTGATGATATAAAGGGAATGATTGTGACTTCGCACCGATATTTCAAAGAGAAATTAAAGGAACTGTTTCCGACAGATACCCGGCAGCAGGAAAAGGTAGAAGCCGTTTCGTTATACGATAAAATCCTAAGCCGGATAACTCCATATCTGCAACCGAAGTTCTTTCTTTTTTCAGCAGGAATAATTATCGGTATTGTTTCGTTAATCCTGAATGTTCGTTTTATGGAACGTATGCAACAGTTACAGGACAATGATATAAAATACCGTTATCTCCTGATGAAAGGGAAAGCGGACGGGAATATGCTTAATCTATTGGAACTAAAGTTTATCCGGGAACGGGACAACGCTTTCATTCAGGACTTGACAGAGACAGTTATTGATTTTGAATACCGTAGCAGAAAGCAAGCGGAAGCATTGGAAAGGGCAAGGTTACTGAACGAACAAGCCGAACGGCTAAAGGAAGAAGCAGGCAAATTAGGCAAGCCATAAACAAGAAGCCGGAGCAGACAGGCAATTACCCGATGCTCCGGCTTATCTGTTTACTTCTTGTCCGAACCGTGTTCTTTCTCGAACTTGCGTAGCGTTACCGAACTGAACCGTTCCTTTATGAATTCCCGGACGTCCGAAGCCCGGTAATACACTTTTCCGCTGATTGTAAAGTAAGGTAATACGCCCAAAGCACGGTAGCGTTGCAAAGTTTTGATGCTAACCTTGAACAACAGGCACAAATCCTGATTATCCAGCAGGTTATCATCTTCGGGCAGCACCTTGTCGGCATTGCGCAATGCCCGCACATCCTTGCAAAGCTCGTCCAGCTTGTCGAATAACTTTTGCATCCACTCTTTGAAATCGTAGTTTTCTATATACATAGTTGCTTCATTTTCTGATTATACATTATGGTTTGTCAATCGATTGATGAAGCAAAGTTCAGAAATGGAAGGCAAAGAAATTACGAGGGCAGACATGGAATCCCCTATAAATGGGTGTTAAGTTATTGATTATCTATATCCTTTTTTATCATGTTCCTTTCGGATAAGGTCTGCCAGTCCATTAAGAAACTCCGTGATTTTGCCCGGCTTTCGTTTTATCACATCCTCATGCTTTTGGTGATAGTCGCCTATCTTGATATTAAAGAGCCATTCAAAGGCTTTTCCCAAATCCACCAAGTAGGCAGGTTTACCATTTTGATATACGATGTTTTTAGAGATGAACAAACCGCTGACAATTTCCATAATGTTGATAAGGGTTGCTTTGTCAGCCAAATAGAGAGGGGAAAGAGGTGGTTTATCAAGTTGCCGTTTAAACTGTTCGGGGTATTTGATACGCCATTCTACAATACGTATTTCGTTATCTATTAGTCCTATCGCTTCATCAATTAGATGCAAATAAGGCATTTTTTTCTTGCTCAAACTGTACACGGTACGATTTGAGACGATGTAATCCGAAAGAAAAATACCGTAGTAAAATGCTATTATCCTGTTCATACATGCTGAAATCAGCTAAATGTAACGCCAATTCTTCAATAGCTCCTACAAGCTCTGTTGCAAAAACTTCACGCTGTGAGTATTCCGATAATAAACGGAAAAATCTCTGTTGTAATAGGTCGTTCATTATAATTATCTGAGGAAGTTCTGCTAAAATATTGACAGAACTTCCTACTGTAAAGTTTACTTATTTACAAATTTAAAATCATATTCGTTGTATCGATTGCCTATATTTGGATATTTTTTCAGAAGCAATTCTATCTTAGATATATCATCTGGCAATAAATTAACATCGGTAGCTTTCGCATTTTCTTCTAAATACTTGATTCGTTTAGTTCCCGGTATAGGGATGATATTTTCACTCTGTGCCAATATCCAAGCTAATGCAAGTTGAGCAGGAGTTATTCCCTTACTTTCTGCTATTTCTGCAAATTCTGCTGTTAATTTTTGATTATTCTCCCAATATATACCGTTATAACGTGGCAAATGCTTACGAAAGTCATTTTCACCCAATGCATTCACATTAATAGTATTTGTTACCAATCCTCTACCCAATGGTGAAAAGGGAACTAAGGTTACTCCTAATTCTTTTGTCAAGGGCAAAATTTCTTTTTCCACATCACGGGTTAATAGAGAATATTCACTTTCAACGGCAGATATAGGATGAACGGCACAGGCTCTCCGCAATGATTCGGCAGAACATTCGCTTAGTCCTAAATAGCGTACCTTGCCTTCTTTTACCAATTCTGCCATAGTCCCAACGGTTTCTTCGACCGGTATTGTCGGGTCTATTCGATGCGCATAGTACAAATCTATGGTTTCAATATTCAACCTTTTCAGGCTGAGTTCTACAGCTTGTCTTATATATTGAGGAGAAGCATCCACATAACTTTCACCACCATCAAATACAGTACCTTGATGATTACGTAAACGGAAACCGAATTTGGTAGCAATGAAAATCTGATTTCTTTTTTCAGCCAATACCTTAGATAGTAATCTTTCATTAGCACCATTGCCATACACATCCGCAGTGTCCCAAAAGTTTATACCAAGCTCTAAGGCACGATGTAATGTCTTAATACTTTCTTTTTCATCGGCTACTCCATACGCAGCACTCATTCCCATACATCCCAATCCAATGGCGGACAGGCTTACTTCTGTTTTACCTAATTTTCTATACTTCATAATTTATATTTTTAGTCGATACAAAATTAGGAGATGCTAATTGAGCAGAATTATACAATTCAAAGCATCAGTTGCACAAATCAAATAATTGCCTGTTCTCTGACTTCGCTTGGCGATTTACCAGTATGTTTGCGATAGAATTTACTGAAATAAGAAACCGTTTCAAATCCCAAGCTATACGCTATTTCTGATATTGAAAGATTAGTATGTAGTAGGTGTTGGGTACATTCTTTGATTATTCTTTCCGCAATCATCTCAGAGGTAGTTTTTCCTGTTATTTCTTTAACCACTTTATTTAAATGATTAACGTGTACAGACAGGCGGTTTGCGTAATCGGCAGGAGTGCGCAGACTTAAAATCGCGTTTGGATAATCAACGGGAAATTGTCTATCCAACAATTCTATAAATAATTCAGTAATGCGTTGCGAAGCATTCGGATGTGATTCATATTGATTGGAATCCTGCATTTTCAGGGCTGTATGAACCAACAAATGAAGATAACACCGCAAGACATCGGACTTATTTATATAGTCTGATTGGTTCTCTTCCTGCATTTGTTTGTATATATCCATCACTTTAGCAACTTGCACATCATCTAAAAAGAAAACCTTATCTCCTGTTACTTTGAACAAAGGAGTATTTGCCAAAGAACCGTTCTTTTCATCTGACTGCACAAACTGTTCATTGAAAATGCAAAACACTCCTTTTTGTTCTTCACTGATTGATTCCCAAGCATAAGGAACTAAAGGGTTGGAAAACAATAATGCAGGACGATCTACTAAAATCCATTTGTCTGCATAATACAGTTTTCCCACACCTATAATTAATGTAATCTTATAAAATTCCCTGTAACCGAATTGTACAGTTCCAAAATTACATTGCCGGGAGAAAATATTAAAATAAGGTTTCTCCATTGAATAGGTTGCATCCGGTTGGAGGTCACAACTTTGTATTCTCTTATAGAATTGTGTTATACTTTCTGGCATAATATAGCTATTTATTGCAAAACAAACAATTATTTTTTGTAGATACTAATTGAAAAGTGCGCCAATATTCCAGTTGAAAATTGCGCCACCAT
>CARCZS010000047.1:10469-10708 GCA_948956705.1 uncultured Phocaeicola sp. | reverse complement strand
AACTCCCCATGCCATCGCCACCTGAAGATATTCATTGAACACATACTCGGGTGACCCCGCCACCCGTTCTTCCGTCTCTGTATAATCTCCCGCCGAGAAATAATCCTCCTGCGCCTGCCCATAGACACCGGGGACACCTTCCCATCCGTATCCGCGCCACGGTTGTCCGGCTATGGCGTGCACGGACACCTTCCACATCAGCAGCCTTCCGTCTGCCGAGTCCTTCTTCATCAGGTAAA
>CARCZS010000047.1:0-10439 GCA_948956705.1 uncultured Phocaeicola sp. | reverse complement strand
CAGCAGAATTGTTCCCGCTTTCGTCCGTCTCGGGTGACAACGGATGTAGGCGTGAATCCCCTTCCGGTAATGCATATATGCGATGTATGCCGACGAGACCGCCCCGGCCATCCATGCCGAGCGGCTCATTCCGGCCGGCAACACACAAATAAGGAGTACCAACACGGATAAAGTTATATAATAGATTACCGTTTTCTTTTCCTTCCTGCGCTTCAGCCATTCATACAGACAGACCGGAAGCGTCATGGCAAGGAAACCGGAGTAAGGCCCCGGATTGTAGAAAGAGCCGGTAAGGGCATAGAGCGAGTGGTTGGAGGCGGTAAAGCCATATACCTGTGCAAGCCCCCATACCGCTTCCACCGCACCGGCAAAAATGAAGAGCCAGGTGATAAATAGACAAATTCCACTTGCCATTATTTTATTTATATGTTTCATTTTATTCTTTTCCATACCCGGTTCCAGCGGATATGTCCGTCGGCAGGGTCTTTCGATTTCCATATTCTTGTTGCTTTTCCCACTATGTAGCTTTCGGGCAGCAGTCCCCAATACCGCGAATCGCGGGAGTTCTCCATGTTGTCGCCCGATACGAAGTAATAGTTCTCCCTAAACCGATATTCCCTTATCAGGCTGTCGCCCAAGTAAATAAGTTTATCCCTCAATGAAAGTTCCTTTTTTTGTTCGTACCTTATGATATGTTGATAAAATAATATTGAGATGCTATCCAATGATACCACTTGTCCTTCTGCCGGGACAGGCAATGGACCGAATTCCTTTATCGTCCATCCCAACCGTTTGCTCCACGGAAAACTCTCCATAACCACTCCCCGTGAATCGTTTTCCGTCAGGGCGGAGATGCGTCTTTGGGCGGCCATATTTCCTAATTCTTCCCCTGTTCCGCGTATCCTATAGAATCCGTTCCTTATTTCCAGCGTATCTCCCGGCAGGGCGATACAGCGTTTTACATAATACAGCATGACGTCCATCGCCAGGGAGTCTTTCTTGGCAGGATAAGGGAAATTGAAGACCAGCACATCATTGCGCTTAATCTTTCCGACTCCCAGCAACCGGTGAATCTTCACCTCCTTGTCTTCCAGTGCATCCCAGATATTGAAGATGCGGGCTCCCATTATCCATTTGTTCACCAATATGCGGTCGCCCGCCTGCAGGGTGGGAGCCATTGAATCAGACGGGATGGTAAAGGTCGTGAAACAGGTTATTTGTAACACCAGCCATCCTATTATCAATATGCATATATAGAAAGCGACAGACAGCAGGCGGTCCGTTATTCTTTTCAGCTTTTTCACCTTTCCTACCATTTGTTTAAGAATATTTGTTGCCCATTTTGCATATAGAACACCTGTTCTTCCTTGCCGGCAGATAGGTTATGCAGCCAAAGCAGCGCGTTTTTGGGGACATTGTTATAAACCAACCGGGGTTCCGTTGCCGTTTTCCTGCCTAAAGATATCCAGCCGTCCGGTCCGTTTTGGTAGAACAATTCATATTCATGTCCTATACTGATAAAATTTTCATCATTGCGTGGCACATAAACTATTTTTTTTATCCATTCATCTTTGCCGAGGTCTAAAGTTACATAGCCTCCTTTTTCGTCTGAAAGAAAATAGGTCAGATAGTTTCCGTCACAAATATTCTCTTTTACTTCTTTCTCATTTCCTTTACACGGCTCACTTCCGTTTATAATCTTAAAAGGCAGATTTACCGTGTCCTCTTCTGAACGAAATAACATTAGCTCTGCAATGCGTGCAGGTTTATCTGCAGCTGCTTGATATCGCACATACCTGTATTTTTTGGGGGGATGGCATATCACTTGATTATAATTCACTCTCGGTGTGTCAGCAACCATATAGAGTAACTCACTCTGTCGAAAATCCAAAGAATTTGAAACATCCAAGTGGCTTCCTATGATTTCACTGATATGGAAACGCGTCCATTTTCGGAGCGGATATTTTCGGAATAATTCAACGGTTTCTACTTCTTTCTCAGGCTGGAAATATTTTAATCCTTTATCTGTCAGCCAGAAAGGGAATCCTATTGTATGAAACACACTTCCATTATGATTAGAAGCCAAAGGTACATAAATGACATCAGGCTCTATATTGTTTATCATGGCTTTCCCATTTTGGTGTAACGCCATATCTATAGCCTTCCAGCCCGGAAAAGAAAAGACTCCCAAATAGGCATATTGTCCACATTCAGTCTCATCTACTTCTATTTCCACACTGTTTTCGCCGAAATATTCACCGGTGACATCCTTTATGTAGGGAAATTTTAAGATAGCGGGTATCTCCGACCTGTCCATTATATCCTTTTTCTGTTTGCCAAAACACTGTCTGTATATTTTGCCTTTTAAGCGTTTGTCATCATATCCTTGAGTAACCTTTCCCTCATCATATTCAAAAGGGATTATTCCGGTCCCATTCTTTATAACATTCCAGGAATGGCCACCTTGTGCTTCGGGAGCACTTATAATGAAATCCGTGGCAACAGGTATGCCCACCGAACGGAGGACATATACAGACAAGTCACAACTCTCCCGACAATATCCGACACAGTTCTTTTGCAAAAACAGGGCTCCCAGATGAGGCAGGCTTAATTCATCAGAATATACATAGCCGCTTTCTCGTTTTACAAACCTGATTAACGAGTCTGCCGCTACCATCATATCATTGCCTTTATATAAAGAATCAAGTACAGCCGAATATTTTTGATAAAAAACCTTTCGCCAGTTTTCCAACGGCTCGTCCCCTATGCGATAAGGCAATATCCATTCACAGAACTCGTCAAATGAAAGAGAGTGCCGCCACGGTCTCTTCTGCCAGGCAGCAAAGGCCAAGTCTATATTTTCAATTAAATACTCAGCCTTTATAGCGTGGCAGTCATACACCTTGGGCGTGCTCTTGTAGGAGAACTTACTCCATTTGTCTTGCAAATCACGAGGAAAATGTTTTTTATGGAATATGACGGATTGTATTTTTCTCAAACTGTCCAGACCGGAACTTTTTGCATACGAATAATATCCCGGCATATTCTTTATGAGAAAACATGCAGCATCATATTTAAGGCCACTATCTTTATAATGTTCCAGTACTTTTTCCAGTTCTATTCGGTTTTCGCCTGCGGCATTCAGGGAATATCTTAAATCCTTTTCCCGGCAGCACGAACTAAAACAGATAGTGGATAATATAATAATTAAACAGACATTACTTCTCATAATTTTTTACCTTAAACGATTTGAAAGAAGTATGAGGTATTTTATTGGAAAATATTTTGCATAATCAATATTACCAAGCCAGACATTGCTTCAGCCTCTAAAGGTTGTAAACATTATATCTTCTAATCAGAACAAATGTTACAACTAAAATTTCTTTTTATTCTTTCTTATTTTCATGATTTTTTTTTGAAATGTAATCTATTAGCTCCTCTCTGAATGTCTGGTCTTTTAAGTCTCCAACCTTTAAAACTTTAGAGTTTTCAATTAAGAAAGAACATAAAATGTCATCACGAATTATTTTGTTTTTTATCTTAAAGTTCTCAGAACTATCTAATAATATTGGGTAAGGATAATTGAAAAAATATTTTTCAACTTCATTTTCCATATATGCACTAGATGCTATAATTATAGTTCTTATATTATGATTTTTGTCTAATTTTGCAAAATATTCAGATAGATTATCTAACGCTTTTACACAACCACCACAAGTTATGTCTAAAGTATGTATCAACATAATGCCTGAATCACATACATTATTAATATTAAACAAATTTCCATCTACTAAATTTTTTAAGGAATCGGGTATTATCAAATTCTTATCTTTCTCTATAAAATTCAAACAGATTTTTTCTGCAATATTGTTATTGTCTGTTTTTGTATTTTTACATGATACACATAGTAATAAAAATGCGGCTAATAATAAATATAGATTTCCCATGATTTCAATATTTATAATATCCTAATTCTAATTCGTATGTTTGTGGATTCACTGATATAACATATATTTTGTGTTTAAGCTCGTCAATAGCCATCATAGATGCCATTCTGTCTAATTTATATTCAATTTTATGCTCTCCTGATAAATTTGCGAACAATATCTTTTCACAATAAAAAGCCATTTTGGGTGAGTCTTTCATTGTTTGTCCTGAATATAATAAAAACACACCATCTTTTACTATTTCCGCATTATTAATTCCACATGGTGTTTCTGGTGTTATTAAACATTCATTATTGTCAACTTTATACGAATGCGGCTTAAAGTCTGTAAACAAAGGATTGATTTGACCATTATTAAATGACATTAATTCACAGTAATATCCGAATGGACTATGGTAAAGGAACATTTTTTGCTCTCTATTTATGTGCAATATGCCTTGGTGTATCCAATAAGGATTGACCTGAGTTGCTGATTGTTCGGGGTATTCTCCTATATATTTATTCTCTTTATTTCCGTGAAGTAAATATTTTGCGCCATCTATTGCGCCTAATCCTACACATGTGGAATCATTGATTTGATATAATAATTGTATGCTATTTTCCTTGTTATCGCTAATCTCTTCAAACGAAATATTGTCATAAGGAATAAATTGGCCAGTCTTTGTTATGTCCCAAATATCAAATAAAAGAGTTTTTCTATTTGATACATCTATAACCTGAAATCGGTGATTGTCTATCTTATCAATAATGCAAGAAGATATTAAGTCATTAGGGCCTGTCCCGGTGCTTCCTCCTTTACAGACTATACTCTTTGTTTCCAAATTCAATACTGTATAAATACCTTCATCTGTGGGGTCACACACTAATAGTAAAGAATCAAAGACTTCAATACACAAAGGCTTAAAAAAAAGTTCATCAACATTTAATGTGTTAAATGTTAACTCTTTTTGTTGCTCAAATAGTGGTTCCGCTTTTTGGGGAGAAGAACAAGAAAGCACTAAGATGCCGACGACAAACAATATGAAATAATTCTTTTTATCCATAATATATCATAAATATAGAGCCTGAAGATCATGTTATTGCATGAGGTTCAGGCTCATGTTTTACATTATTGGCACATTTTATCCGGACAGTAACTTTTTGCATGTTGTGAATGGCTTGTTCCACAGGTGCAAATGGTTACAACACTCCAATCAATGCAATAATAAAGAACACTTCCATAAGAAGTTTCACATCCAATTGTATTTGCTTTGGCCTCGATATCGGCTAATACTAAATCAGGCATCATTCCCTCAGCCTTTTGAGAGTTATACACATTAAATCCTGCTACCAGAGCAAATACAGCAACAACTGTTGCTTTCAAAATATTCTTTTTCATCTCTTTTCTATGTTTCGATGATTCATTAATCTTGTTTTCATCTTTTATCGGAAAGAACTCCACCGCAGAAAAAGCAAATACATGACTTGCAGATTCTGATTATTTCCATTAAGTTTGCATCGGACTAATCCTCCTTTCTTTAAGGAGAAACCCAAGGGGTGGAAGGAAGCGTGTTCCTGCGAAGAAAATAGCTTTCTTACCATCCCTCTTTTGTTTCTCTAAATTAAACTCCATTTATTTGGCATTCCCTGCTATCATTAGCCGAAGCGGAGATGCCTTTGTATTGCAATACACGGTTATCTTTAGGTTAATATATTAAATTTATATCTATATTTATAACTGTTTTATTTTCAAAGATTTAATGATTTTACAAACATGAAACACAATTAATGCGACATACAATTTGCATACACATAGTGTATTTAGAAGAAAATAGAAACAAATATTTGTAAGGGAACGTTTCACTCTCCGGGTAAAAAATCTCCTGTGTTCGTTTCGTTCGTACGGTATTTTACCCTTCGCCCTTGACAAATACTCTGTTCTTTACTGACAGGTGTTTAGGAAAAAAGAAAAAAATGTTGTTTTTCGGTGGGGTGTCCGTTTTGTCATTTTGTTACCGGAATTTGTTCGCATAATGGAAGAACCGCACCGACCAGTCGGGTACGCAATATCATTTTGTAATAATTAGCGGGCTGTTTTTAGAGTGTGTCATCCCGATATTGGTTTTTTGCTTTTAGATATAGAAATTCAAAGGGGGTGTGTCAAAATTGCCCACCTCTTTTTTTACGCACAAAGAAGGTGCATCGCGCATTACGACACACCTCCTTTCATGTGCTCGCTTACTCTTCCATCTCAACAATATTTTCAAAATATATCTTCCAGTCTGATTCTGAATAAGCCATACCAGTTCCGGCAGGAACATACAGCGTAGCCCCTTTAACCAAATCTGCGCTGAAAGAACCATCAACCACCCCATGCAGTTTAGGAGGGACAACGGCGTAGCATCGCAATTGTCTTATCGGTGCATTATGGAATGCTATATCTTCTATAGAAGCCACCCCACTGCCTAATGTGACATTGGTGAGAAGAGAGCAGCCGGAAAATGCACCTGAGCTTATTGTTGCAATATGATTGGGAATGGTAATGCGGGTTAAAGAACTGCAATCGCTAAAAGCAAACCATTCCAATGAAACAACACTATTGGGAATGGTGACTTTGGTTAGATTGACACATCCTCTGAACAATGCTGAACCAATGACCGACACTCCGTCCGGAATATCTATGGCTCTAAGGCTACTGCAACCGGAAAAGTCGGTAAGTGCCTTGATTCCTTCCGGGAATGTAATACTAGCAAGCTTGGTGCAGTCTGCAAAACTGCCGACTACCGTTGTGCCTTCCGGAACAGTGATATCGGTAATACCGGTTCCACTAAAAATGGAGGTTTCATACAGATAGTCAGGTACTTTGATGTCGGAAAGGCTGGAACAACCGTAAAATGGAGCGTCGACTGTATTTACACTATTAGGAATGGTCACACTGCGAAGGGAGGTGCAATTCTCAAAAGCACCGTACTCCAGTGTGGTCATTGTGCTCGGCAAAGTAACATCCACAAGGGAGCTACAGTCGGCAAAAGTCCATTTCTTAATCAATGTCATTCCTTCGGGAAGAACAATGCTTTTCAAAGCTGAACATCCATTAAAAGCCTCATACTCGATTGATTTCACACTATTGGGAATAACAACACTGACAAGTCCCTTGCACTCGTAAAACGTTCTTTCCTCGATAGAAGTCACCTTATTAGGAATAATGATATTTTTCAGATTGGTACAACCGTAGAATGCATGGGCTCCTATTGAAGAGACGCTATTGGGAATATGGATCTCTATTAGTCCGCTACAGTTTATTAATGCACTTTCTTTGATAAACGTTGACCCGTTAGACAACGTTATTCTTAGATTTTCACAATCAGAGAAAAGAGCATTATCCAAAAGATTTCCGGACATGGCGATGGAAAGGTCTGCATTGTTCCTGAAAGCCTGGCTGCCTATTGAAGTGACGGTTTCGGGTATTGTCATTGTAAGATGGGAACAATACTCGAATGCACGACCCCCTATTGACTGGATATTGTCGGGAATAATCATGTTACGCAATGAAACACAACCACTGAATACACCTTCCCCTATGAAAGTTAGACCATCAGGCAGTGTGACATTGGTAAGATTTGTACACTTGCTAAAAGCGTCATCGCCTATTTCAGTTACACTGCTGGGAATGATGATATCGGTCAGTCCCGAGCACTGCCAAAAAGCCGCATGTCCTATCGATGTCACACTTTCAGGAATCGTGACGCTGACAATACCCGGGCGTTTCTGAAATGCATATTCTTCAATAACCGTAGTTCCTTCTGCGATGGTCACGCGAACATCTTTGCAGTTAGAACCTATCGGATTTTCTATTTTAGTCAAAAAACGCCCCGGTATGGTTATATCAAGTCCAGTACAGTCGGAAAAAGTCAGCATACTCATTGATTCCACATTGTCCGGAATAGTAATGGTGAGTCCATTGCAGCCACTGAAAGCGAATCCCTCAATGGTGGTCAGGCTATTGGGCAACTTGACACTTGACAATTTCTCACAGCCATAAAAGGCACTGTGTCCTATTGTTGTTACACCTTCCGGCAAATCAATACGGGAAAGACTGGAACAACCCCAAAAAGCACTGCGCGCTATTGTTGTCACACCTTCTGGTAGGACAATATCAGCAAGACTGGAGCAATACTCGAAAGCCGCCATTCCTATCGTTTTGACACTATTCTCGTAGATAACCACTTTGTTAAGAGAGTGGCACGAGGAAAAAGCACGGTCATCTATTGATGTGACACTTTTAGGCAGTAATATCGTCTGTAAACCGCGGCTGGTAAACATACGTTCGCCAATGGTGTTCTCCGTTGGCAAATACTCCTTTCCTGATGAGTTGGGGAGATAATATTCTCCATCCGCTACGATATTCGCCTCGGTCATATCCAAATAAACCAATTTCCCTTCCGTGTTGGCGTGATTATATGTTCCCGCCATTTCACGGATAAATGCAATGTCCTTTCCTCCTAAGTTTCCGGAAACTTCCAGTTCCTCAACATTCAGTTTTTCTGATTCTGCAATATAGTCAGACAATGTGCCGGCCTTTTCTACATGAACCTTCACCCTCTTTCCTTTGGCGGACTGGCTGACGGTCAAAGTCTCTTCAATCCCGCTGGTGGTATTCTTGAAAACAACTTCTGCTGTTCGCGAAGTTTCACCCGTATTCTCAGCTATCTTCAAATACTTTTTATGCGTTGACAATCCACGGGTGGAAGTCTCGCTTATCCACTCTACATCCGGAAGCTGCATCTCAAAGTCCACGTTTGCGTCAATTTTCACTTCAACCGTACCGCCTTCACTGCCGACCTTCACCTCTTTCTCTGAAATGATGATGGCATCTTTCTGCGCTTGCAGGATGGTCAGTGTGTCAGCTATGCTGCTATCCGACTTGTCACGGTATATGATTTCAGTTTTCCTGCCGTCATAAGAATCATTGGGTGCAACAGTATAATGCAGTGTGTGACTGGACATGCCGCGTGTCATGGTCTCCTTTATCCAATCTACAGAAGGCATGACGACCTCATAATCACAATTGCTTCTCAGTTCCACCGTAATCTCTTCCCCTGAAGCGCTTACATGACAGTCGTTCTGGCTCAAAAGAATTATGGAACCACCAGCTTGGTAGATATGTACCGTTTCCGTTAAGGAACCGTCTGAAAAGATTATGCTTCCCTCACGTTTTTTACCGTCTTCGTTCATGGCAACAGTGTAACTTTTTGTCGTGGTGGACAATGCCCGGGTACTGTTGCTCTCTTTTATCCAGTCTTTGCATTCCTCACCGATAGTTGCGGTATAGCTGACATTGGATTTCACTTCTACTGTGACAGTTCCTCCCGCTTGGTCCACCTCAAACTTGTCATTGGTAAGCAGGAGGGCATCCTTCTGTTTTTGGGAAACCACAAAGCTTTTGACTTCCGCACCCGCCTTTAAAGTGACTGTCACACTGCGGTCGTCATAGGTTTCGTTTGGGGTTGTGGTGACCTTTATAGTGTGGCTACCTGCATTCCCACTTGTAGGGGCAACGGTGCACCAAGGGACTCCCCTGTTCCGTGTGGAAGCTACGCTTACTACCCATGCAGTGTTTGTCGTAAAGGAGAATGTCTGTTCGCCTGCTCCTTCTGTAAAATTCATATTTCCCTGCTCAAAATCGATAATGTTCTCAGATTGTTTCGGGGCGTTGTCATTCTCTTTGCTGCAAGCTGTAAAGAATATGCATAACGGCAACAGTATGAATAAAATAGATATTTTTTTCAGTTTCATACTTTTTGAATTTAATATTTCATTGTGATATTCCAATAACTTTCAGGTTCCTGAAGAGTTTTATTTGTTAAATTACGAAACTTATCGCTCGATGTGAATATAGATGAATCCCTATTAGATTTTGCGATACTCTGTGAGTTCATAATCTTCATAAAAGATTCCGTCTTCTGTGTATTTATCTGTTGTTTCGATTATTAATTGAGAGTCTGTTAATGTTTTTACTTTTATCAATTCTGATTCGTTATTGTCGGTTATTGTAATTATTCCATTACTATAACTCCATTTACCTTCATCGAACCAATCCCATTTGTCTGTATGGTATTCAGCACTCTTACATGTCCCATCTTCTTTGAAAACCAATTTAAAACCAACCAAATCATTACCTTCATCTTTGCCTTCATCTACGATCTCTCCGTTTTCCTTATACTGATAAGTGCAAGATATTCTTTCCCAAGTACCTATTAAGGCGGATGAAGATTCGGGGGCTTTTTCGTCATCATCGGAACATGCACTAAAACCGAAAGTCATAATAGACATTAATCCCAACAAAAATAAAAAATAAGTTTTTTTCATAATACAACTAATTTTTAAGTACACCTTTCAGCTCCTCAAGGTTTTCTATTAAACACGAAGCGTGGAACTGCATGCCACGTCTTTGAGTGAAGGTCCTGAGAAAACCTTTGATGACAGATATGGTTATAGCAGCCCACGCTATATG
>CARCZS010000046.1 GCA_948956705.1 uncultured Phocaeicola sp. | reverse complement strand
TTACGGTTAAGACTGAAACTTCTTTAACCATACAAAGGTTAAGTATACTCATAATTTGCATAAGATTTCTTCCCAACCGGCTGATTTCAGAAATGATTAGAATATCTCCTTTCTTCATCTTTTTTAGTAGCGAACCAAGTTTTCGGTCTTCTGCGGCTTTAGTACCGGATACGATTTCACTAACCCATGCGTCCACAAAAAACTTTTTGTTTAGAGCAAATTTTTCTATTTCAAGTCGTTGGGTTTCTAACGTTTGTTTGTCCGTCGAAACACGAATGTAAGCGTATATCATTTTTAGTGCAAAGATAATATTTTAAACGTCCCTTTAAACTGCATCGTGCAAGTATCATATATCGGATACGTCACAAAGGATATAAAGATTACAAGCACAACAAATAACCTGTCTATAAAGTTAGAGGAAGATTCCGAAACTTTGGATGAGGTGGTAGTTGTTGGTTATGGTGTACAGAAAAAAGTAAATCTAACCGGTGCGGTTGCTTCCGTGGACTTCGAGGAACAAACTAAATCTCGTCCCATCACTACTGTGTCTTCTGCATTGGCTGGTTTGAGCCCCGGTTTGCAAGCATCATCAGGTTCTGCAATGCCCGGTGAAGACAACACTACTCTGCGCGTTCGCGGTGTCGGTACCATGAATACTGCATCTCCGTTGGTTATTATCGACGGTATGGAAGGTTCATTGAATGCCGTAAACCCTCTGGACGTTGAAAACATCTCTATTTTGAAGGACGCTGCTTCTTGTGCTATCTATGGTGCACGTGCTGCCAATGGTGTTATCTTAGTAACTACCAAGGCTGGCACACGTGATAAAATCAACATCAACTATAGCGGCCGCATCTC
Organism: uncultured Phocaeicola sp.; assembly: GCA_948956705.1. The sequence continues at coordinate 11,568 of CARCZS010000046.1, read as the reverse complement.
ATTCAACAGCCCAACTCGTATGATTAAAATGATGAGTAATTATGCTGATTACATGGAGTTGATGAATGAATCATATAGAAATGTAGGAAAGTCAGATGATTTGTTCGACCAGAAATACATTGATTTATGGCGTGAGAAATCTAAAGATCCGAATGGTCTGAACGAAAACGGTGTGCCCAATTACATTGCTTATCCGAATACCGACTGGGCCGAAGAATTATTCTCGGGTGGTGTAATCCATGACCATAACTTGTCCGTATCCGGTGGTTCTGACAAAATTCGCTTCTTGTTGTCTGCAGGTTATCAGGATAATGAAGGTGTGGTAGATAATACTGCCAACAAACGTTATTCAATGCGTGCCAACATTGAAGCTAATCCGACCAAATGGTTAACGGTAGGTACTCGTACTTATGCATCACAGATGGATCGTGAAGTAGGTGACTTTTCAAATGCGAATAACTTCCTGCGCCAGTCTACAGCCGGTACTTATCCTTACTGGAACGGTAGCTACGGTTATCCGGAATGTCCTGACGAACGTGCTACGGCCAATAACCCGTTATACAAGTTGGCACGTAACGACGGTTTCAAACGTTATAACCGCTTCAATACCACTTTGTTCAGCAAAATCAAATTCTTTGAAGATTTGAGCTGGGATTTCAACTTCAACTATAACCGCTATATTTATGAAACACGCCAACATGGTGTGCCTGCTTATCAGACACGTTTCAGTGACGGTGTAATTGTTGACGGTATTACTCCACCCTCACAGTTGAGCACTAGTTTCGACTATGAATCAAACTATTCTTATACATTGGAGAACCTGATTAACTATCACCACACATTTGCTCAGAAGCATGATGTTTCTGCATTGTTGGGTTATCAGGAATTCTACAAGAACTATTATAAGGTTAATGCATCCAAGAAAGGTTTGATTGACGAATCATTGAACCAGTTCAGTGAAGCTACAGAAATGACAAGTATCGGCGGTTCTACTGAGGACTATGCCACTCGTTCTTATTTCGGCCGCGTAAACTACGCATATGACTCACGCTACTTGTTCGAGGCAAACTTCCGTTATGACGGTTCTTCACGTTTCCACGAAGACCACCGTTGGGGCTTCTTCCCATCATTGTCAGGTGCATGGCGTATCTCTGAAGAAGCGTTTATGGAATCAACCCGTTCATGGTTGGATAACTTGAAGATTCGTTTGTCTTGGGGTAAATTGGGTAACTCTGAAATCGGTAACTATGAATACCAATCAGCTTACGGAACCAGTAACTATGTATTTGGTAACAGCTTGGTTTCAGGTTTGGCTATCACAGCTTATGCCAACGAACTGTTGCAGTGGGAATCAACAACCACTACCAACTTAGGTATTGATGCTGCATTGCTGAACAACCGTTTGACTGTCGGAATCGACATTTATCATAAGATGACTTCCGGTATCTTGTATCGTCCTGCCATGGAATACGTTTTGGGTTACCATAACAACAGTGACGGTGTCAATGTGAAGGCTCCCCGCCAGAATATTGCAGAAGTAAGCAATGACGGTTTCGAACTTTCATTAGGATGGCGTGACAGAATCGGAAAGGTAGAATATTCTGTAAGCGGTAACTTCTCTTATAATAAAAATAAGGTAGACAAGTACAACGGTGAATATACCAGAACATGGGTAGAAGATCCGACCAATACATTGACTGGTGGTAAATGGACAGACAATATCGGAAAAGCCTCATCCGGCGGTAACTCTCCAGTAGTAGAAGGTCACATGTTAAACGAATATCGCTATCGCAGTGTATATAAAGGAAATGGTAAATACTTCAATGCAGACGGTTCTGTAAATCCGGCAGGTGGTCCTAAAGGTGGTATGATTCGTACGGAAGAAGATATGAACTGGGTAAAAGCCATGATGGATGCAGGTTACAAATTCAAACCGGGTAACTCAATCGGTAAAGCTAATATCTACTATGGTGACTACATCTATGCCGACGTTAACGGTGACGGTGTATATGGTGACTCTGACGACGAAGAATTCCAGGGACGTTCCAAGACTCCGAAATACAACTTCGGTTTCCAGGCTTCTGCTGCATGGAACGGATTTGATATCTCAATGGTATGGGCAGGTGCTGCCGGTTTCGACATCTATTGGGGTCCGACAGCAGGTTACAACGCTGCCAAGACAGAATGGGGTAACAACATCGCACAGCGCATTGCAGACGACCACTATTTCTATGATCCGAGCAATCCTGATGACCCACGTACAAACATCAATGGTAAATACCCGCGTATGACTTACCTTGACGGCAACGTTCAGAACAATGCATCATCTAACCGCTGGTTGTACAATGGTGACTATATCAAACTGAAGAACTTGTCTTTAGGCTATACTTTGCCACAAAAATGGGTAACAAAAGTAGCAATGCAGAATGCACGTATTTATGTTTCTGCAGAAAACTTACTGACAATCACTTCTTTCGAAGGTCAGGACCCGGAATCAGCAACCGGCATGGGATACTCTCCATTTAGAAGTATCGCCATCGGTGCTAACATAACATTCTAATAACCTTAAGATACGAACTCATGAAACTATTTACAAAATTATTTATATTATCAGCTGCGGTAACAGCTTTAAGCAGTTGCCGGGGTGACTTATTGGACACCGTGCCCTATGACAAAGCGGCATCAAACTCCATGTGGAGTAATGAAAACTTTTGCGAACTGGGTGTAGCCGGTGTGTACAGCGAGCTACGCGAAGACTATGTTGCAAAGAAGGCATACGAACTGGAGGCATTCTGCGCAAGCGGTAGCTGCCGTGATAATGACTACCCTATTCTGGCAGGAACAGCATCTATCGGTTCCGACCTTTTCTCAGACTATTGGAGACAACACTATGAAGGAGTCCAACGTGCAAACGATGCTATCCAGCATCTTGCTGAGGCTCCGGTTCCCGATGCATTTAAAAACAAACTAATTGCTGAAGTTAAAGTGTTGCGTGCATTCTTCTACTATAAATTGAATGCTGTTTTCAGAGGTGTTCCTTACTATGACGAACCTATCCCTGTAACAGAAGCCAAAAAGCCACGCAACAGTGAAGCGGAAGTATGGGAAGGCTGTATCAAAGACTTAACTGATGCCATCAACGAGCCGACATTGCCCGACCGTATTGCTGCCGGTAATGCACAATGGGGACATATAACCAAATCTGTTGCTTACGCATTGCGCGGTAAAGTTTATTTGTGGATGCAAGAATGGGCAAAGGCTGAATCTGACTTCCGCCAAGTAGGAAACATGGGACACAAGTTGTTCGATGGAGGTTATAAACAACTCTTCAAAGAAGCTTACGAACAAAGTGATGAAGCTATTTTCTCATTGCAATGTATCGACAACAATGGAAGTGCTGACGGTAACTCAATGAGCTTCCGTTACGGTGGTCGTACAACATTCGGTTCTTGCTGGAATACCATTTTGGCCAGCACCGACTTCGTTGACACTTATGAAAATGTAGACGGCAGCAAGTTCAATTGGGATGATTATCTTCCCGGATACTCATCCATGGATCTCAAAGATCGTGAAGTGTTCTTCCTGCGCAATACAGATGCAGATGTATTGAAGGCTGAGCTTCTTTCATTAGGCTATGAAGGTGACATTGACAAAGCAATCAAAGATATTAAGGAAAAAGTGGAAAGCCGTTTGAGCAAACTGAGCGCTGCCGCACAAGCATTATATTTGCCGGCCGGTAATGAAGCACGTATCAAAGCCGCTTACGAAAACCGTGACCCGCGTTTGGCACAGACTATCATTACTCCGTATGCTACCTACAATGGTTCGGGTAACAGTGTAGACCACACTTTTACTTCACGCTGGCCGTACTATGGTGCAGATACTGACGCTCCATTCGACCTCCGTACCGATACACAGAGCCACTTGTACTATCTGTTCCGCAAGTTTGTAGCCGAAGGTTCAAGCGAAATGACCAACCGTGAAAAATCTCCGATTGACTTGCCTATCATCCGCTATGCAACAGTCGTATTAGGATTGGCAGAAGCGCTGAACGAACAAGGCAAGACTGCTGAAGCCATCGAACAAGTAAATCTTGTACGTGAACGTGCCGGTGTAGCCCTTTTGAACAGCAATGCTGCAACACAGGTTAGCGGGCAAGACAATATGCGCACTCGTATCCAGAACGAATATCGTTGGGAAACTGCCGGTGAAGGTGTTTCCTTCTATGAAGAAATTCGTTGGAAAACCTGGAAAGAAAGCAAGTTCAATAACGCTGACGGTACTGCCGGTATGAAAGACGTTTGGGGTGTTATAACTTACAACTGGACATGGGGTGGAGACCAATACTATGTATGGCCGATACCTAAACATGAAACAGATATGAATACAAGCCTGACACAGAATCAGGGCTGGTAATAGTCCAGTCTTTTCAAGGTAAAAAGTATTGTTGAATAATAAGCCGTTTCAAAGTCATATTTGAGACGGCTTTTTTATACATATCCGAAAATAGACTGTTTTTCAGCCTTTATGGAAAATATATACATGTTTTAAGGACAAAAATAGAGTATTGCCACTATTCTTTTTTCGCACTTTTGCAGTGTGATAAATATCTTAATCTATATACCGATGAAGAAACTAACTCTATTACTACTTGCATTATTATGTGTTACACTCACATACGCATACACGGAACGCGACCTGCTCCAAAAGCAAGCCGACATCAACCGGTTAAAAGAAATACTGGTATTAGACCGCCAATGGGTGACTTATCCCGATTACAATGACCGTGCCGGTTGGGACCGTTTTTTGGGAACATTCAAAGACGAATATATCCGCCGTGGAGAAAAACGACTAAATTATCAGTGGCAAGTAGTAAAAGCCACCGATTACCTTGCTTTCGAACGCACTGGTAACCGTCAAGTGATGGAAAACCCCTTCGGTGCCAACAACAGCGCCATTGCCGACCTTCTTATGGCTGAGTTGGCAGAAGGTAAAGGACGATTTATCGACCAACTCATCAACGGAGTATTCAATGCTTGCGAGATGACTTCATGGGCATTGGCCGCACACATCATCTTACAGCCCACTCATCGTGCATTGCCCGCATACGACTATCCTGTCATCGACCTTACTGCCGGTGACTTGGGAGGGCTCCTCGCATGGACTTACCATTTTATGCGCCCATCATTTGACAAGGTAGACCCTGAGATATCACGCCGCCTGCGTCATGAGCTTCAAACCCGCATTCTCGACCCATATATGAACAATGATTCATTCTGGTGGATGGGCCGCAACTACAACGGACGTATGCTCAACAACTGGAATCCATGGTGCAACAGCAATGCCTTGATGTGCTTCATGCTTCTTGAAGACGACCGTGACACACTGGCCAAGGGCGTCTATCTGACAATGGAATCAGTAGATAAATTCCTCAATTATATCAAAGCGGACGGAGCTTGCGAAGAAGGACCTTCCTACTGGGGACACGCAGCCGGAAAGACGCTGGATTATCTCGAACTTCTTTCGGATATTACAGGCGGGAAGGTAAATATCTTCAATGAACCGATGATTAAAAACATGGGTGAGTATATCTCACGTTCTTATATAGGTAACGGATGGGTAGTGAACTTTGCCGATGCATCGGCACGCGGAGAAGGCAACTCATACCTTATCTACCGTTTCGGCAAGGCTGTAAACAGTGATGAACTGAAAGGTTTCGCTGCCTTGATGCATCAACCGAAATCTTCGCCCAACAACGGACGCGATATTTTCCGCACCCTTGCTTCCATTGCTATCGACAAAGAGTTGCAGCAAACAGAGCCCCGCCATGAGAACCGTCCTTCTACTTGGTATCCCGAAACGGAGTTCTGCTATCTCTCTACCAAAGAAGGATTGTTCCTGGCTGCAAAAGGAGGATATAATGACGAAAGCCATAATCACAACGATGCCGGAACCTGCTCGGTATGGATGAACCAAACACCGATTTTGATAGATGCCGGTGTCGGCACTTACACTCGCCAGACATTCAGCAGCGAGCGTTATACCATCTGGACTATGCAGAGCAACTATCACAACCTCCCGATGATAAACGGTGTGCCCGAAAAATATGGAAAAAAATATAAAGCCACCGAAGTAAAAGCCGGAAAGAACAGCTTCGAAGCCAATATAGCCACTGCCTATCCCGAAGAAGCCAAAGTGAAGAGATGGATACGCTCATACCATGTAAAAGGCAAACAAGCCCGTATCAACGACTCCTTCGAGCTGGAAGAAGCGACAGCTCCCAATATAGTCAACTTTATGACTTGGGGCGAAATAGACCATTCGGAAAAAGGGAAAATAATCATTCACGTCAACAATGTAAAAGCAGCATTGCTCTATGATGCCGCCTTGTTTGAACTGACCGTAGAACCCAAAAAGCTGGATGACATCAGACTGTCCAAGATATGGGGAAACACCATCTACCGTCTGTCATTCAAAGCCAAACAACAAATCAATAAAGGGAACTATTCATTTACTATAAAAAAACTATAATATGAAATTAAGAACCTCAATTCTTTTGGGATGTGCAGCTCTGTTCACTGCAACCTCATGTACTACAACACCCGCCAAAAAATCTTGGTCGGAACAAGTTATCGAAAACGCACGTGCGCAGATTGGTCTGGAAATAGATACAATTGAAGCTAGCGGGAAATGCCTCAACCCTGTTACCCTTAACAGCAAGGGAGGGGTATATTATTGCGGTCCGGCGGACTGGCGCAGCGGATTCTTCCCTGGCAGTGTATGGTATCTGTACGAACTGACCGGCGATCAGACCTTGCTTCCTTTGGCACAAAAATATACTGAAGCCATCAGCGAAGCACAACACCTCACTTGGCACCACGATATAGGTTTCATTATCAATTGCAGCTTCGGTAACGGTCTGCGCATCAATCAGAACCCTGAATACAAAGATGTAATGATACAGGCAGCCAAATCACTTTGCACTCGTTTCCGTGAAAAACCGCAAGTCATCCAGAGTTGGGACGTGAAAGGCAACAGCTGGCAGTCACAACGCGGATGGGAATGTCCGGTGATTATCGACAATATGATGAACCTTGAATTATTGTTTGAAGCCACCAAACTTTCAGGCGACTCTACTTTCTACAATGTAGCCGTGGCACACGCTGACCGCACTCTTCAAGAACACTTCCGTCCCGACGGCAGTTGCTACCATGTCATCGATTACAGCATAGAAGACGGAACAGTGCGTCACCGCCAAACTGCACAAGGTTATGCTGACGAATCAGCATGGGCAAGAGGACAAGCATGGGCCATCTATGGTTACACAGTATGTTTCCGCGAAACCAAAGACCGCAAATATCTGGATCAGGCACTTAAGACTTTCGAATTTATGAAGAATCACAAGAATATGCCCGCCGACCTTGTTCCTTATTGGGACTTGGATGCTCCCAACATCCCGAACGAACCGCGTGACGCTTCTTCTGCTTCCGTTATTGCCTCTGCCTTGTACGAAATCTGTACATATCCCGTAGAGAACCCGCAATCTTATAAAGAATATGCCGACAAGATAATGGAATCACTTGCTACAGCAGACTATACCGCACCTCTGGGCGAAAACGGACGCTTCCTGTTGATGCACAGTGTGGGAAGTATTCCTCACAACAGCGAAATCGATGTACCGTTGAACTATGCCGACTACTATTATCTGGAAGCATTGAAACGTAAAGTTGACCTTGAGAAATAAGAACCATAAAAAATAAATATAATGAAGAAATTCTTAATTCTAGCTTTCTTACTGTTGGGATGCTTTTCAATGGCAAGCTATGCTGCAAAACCCAAAGCAAAACATGTAGTCTACATCGGTCTTGACGGTTGGGGAGCATACAGTATGCCCAAAGCCAATATGCCAACCGTTAAATCACTGATGGAATCGGGATGCTATACCATGCAGAAAAGAACGGTACTCCCTTCATCGAGCGCAGTAAACTGGGCATCTATGTTCATGGGAGCCGGTCCCGAAGTTCACGGATATACAGAATGGGGGTCACGTACACCCGAACTGCCTTCACGCGTTATCGTGAAGAATAACATCTTCCCCACTATCTTCCAAATCTACCGTGACGCCAATCCAAAGGCCGAAATAGGAGTATTGAGCGAGTGGGCAGGTATCCAATTCCTGGTTGACACACTTTCTACCAACTATCATGCCGTAGCGCCGGACTATAACAAATTCCCGACCGCATTGTGCGAAATGGCCGAGAAATACATCAAAGAGAGCAAACCGTCATTGGTAGCCATCTGCTTTGACAATCCCGACCACGTAGGACACAAGGAAGGTCATGACACCCCGGCTTATTACAGCAAACTGGAAGAACTGGACGGTTACATTGCCCGTATCGTGGCAGCCGTAAAAGAAGCAGGTATGTATGACGACACTATCTTTATCGTTACTTCAGACCACGGAGGCATCAAGAAAGGTCATGGCGGAAAAACAATGGCCGAGATGCAGACTCCTTTTATTATCACAGGAAAGAACATAAAAAAAACAGGAGAATTCCAAGAAAGCATGGTGCAATATGACGTCGCTGCTACCATGGCATACATTTTCGGATTAGAACAGCCACAAGTATGGACAGGACGCGCCATGAAACAAGTATTTAAATAAGACTCCACATGAAACTACGATTAATTACTTTAGCATTAATATCTGTTTTCTTCCTGACAGCAACGTCTGCCAAAAAGAAAACTCCGGCACCGACCAACGATCGCCAGCAATGGGTGGAATTATGCTACCGCATAGCCGCTCCAGTACTTGAAAACATGAGTAAGGGTGAACTTCAGAAAAATATGCAACTCGAGCTCAGCCCCACTTGGGACGGACGCGACAAGCGTGTGGCCTATATGGAAACTTTCGGCCGACTGATGGCCGGCATTTCACCTTGGCTGGCACTGCCGGACGATGATACCGAAGAAGGAAAGATGCGTAAGCAGATACGCGAATGGGCAGTACTCTCATACAAGAATGCCATAGACCCCGACAGCCCCGACTTCTTATTGTGGGAAACCAAGTCAACACAACGATTGGTAGACGCTGCCTATATAGCAGAAAGTTTCCTGCGTGCACCCGAAGCCACTTGGCAATTGCTGGACGAAACAACTCAGAAACGCTATATCGAACGTTTCCAGCGTTTGAAAATCGTACGTCCGGCATATAACAACTGGTTATTGTTCCGTGGCTTGATTGAAGCATTCCTGATGTCGGTAGGCGAAGATGCCGACCAATATGTATTGACAGTTGCTTCCAACAAGATTAACGAATGGTATTTAAGCGACGGCTGGTACTCAGACGGTGCCGAGTTCTCGCTCGACTATTACAATGCCTACGTTATTCACCCCATGTATATTGAGATGCTGGAAGTACTGAACAAACATCGTTTCTGGACTCCTATCAGCACCAAACTGGCCATCAAACGTATGCAACGTTTCAATGTGTTTATGGAGCGTCTTATTTCTCCCGAAGGCACTTATCCCGCATTCGGCCGTTCAGTGGTTTACCGTATGGGAGCTTTCCAAACACTTGCCATGGCAGCATGGAAATACGGACTGCCCGAAGGATTGAGTAACGGCCAGGTGCGCAGTGCATTGACTGCCGTAATGAACAACATGTTCAAAGTGGAAGGTAATTTCAACGAAAAAGGATTCCTGCAATTGGGATTTGCCGGTCATCAGCCTGACCTTTCCAATTATTACACTAACAATGGCAGCTTGTATATGACCTCTCTGGTATTCATGCCACTAGGTCTGCCAGCCGACCATCCGTTCTGGAAAGATGCTGCCGAACCTTGGACTTCACAAAAGGCATGGAGTGGACAACCCTTCCCCATCGATGGACATCATTCACTCAGAACCGAATAAAGATTGACTTTAACATAATATTGTTTTAACATAGCGCTCCTCATTGTTTGTGAAAATAGTGAGGAGTTTTTTTATGTCCCTCAGCCACGGATAGAATAAAGGTTCTCCGTTGTAGAACCTTTTAGGCGAACCTTAGCTGAGATTTACAATTGTTCAATCTCTTCTATCGACAGTTCTGTATATTTGGCTATCGTAGAAAAGGGGATTCCGTCACTCTTCATTTTGCGGGCCGTTTCCGTCTGGGTCTTTTTCATCCCTTCTTTCATCCCTTTTTCCATCCCTTCTTTCATTCCTTCTTCTGTAGCTTCCCTACGAATGTCTTCTTCCACTATCCGGCTTACCCGATAGCGGTCCACCGCCTTGTCATAAGCTATTCTGTTTTCTTCCGATAAATTGGCAACAGCGGCCAATTGGTCCAAGTACTTAAACACTTGTTCCTTCAGTGCATCCGGCATTCTGTTCCAGTCATTCATATTCTTCAATGCATACATTAGTTTATCATACAATGTCTCACATTCAGCAAGTTCCTTATTGAAATAAGGGAATTGCAGATAAATTTGTCGTAGATGGGGGTTGACCACCCGTCCCGTATCCCTATCGGCGAGCACTATATCCGTACGGAATTTCTTATCCAGTCCGTCCTCCTTGAAATTCATCAGGAAGATGCCGTATACGGTACTCAGTCTATAACGAGAGCCATACGGGACACTACCTTCACATACCATGCCGTCCGTATCCTTCTCGACGGGTATCTTTATTGTATCGGGAGGCGGAAGCTCGGTCAGCCTGCCCACGGCACGGCATACATAATACAATGTACGGTCCAAAAAATGGCTGTGCCAGCGATTCTGCATCTCCACAATGATATACTCGCCACTGTCCGTGCGACAATAGAGGTCGTAAATGATACCTTTGTCATGCACATTGTCCGCATGGTCTTCCTTGTCAAGGAAACAAAGGTCCTCTATATGATGTTCGCCCGCAAGCAACTCATTCAGCAGGGTGATGAGCAGCCCTTTACTGGCAGGTTGCCCGAAGATGACCTTGAACCCCAGGTCAGTAAAGGGATTGACGAATCGTGACATACTCATTTTTTATTTGAAATCAAAAGTACGCATACTTTCGGGAACGCCCAAAAGAATACATACTTTATTTTTCCAATATTGAGATTCCGGCAGCTCCGACAAGCGGTTCTTAGAATAATGACAAAGATTGCTCCCTTTTGGCTAAAAAGTCTTGGTTTTATTGAAAAAGCCTTAGTTCTTTTTCGGAAACTCTTTGGTCTTTTCCAAATACCTCAAGATCTCTCCATTATGATACGTTGACATCCGTTAAGATTAATGCTACTGAAGTAAAAGCTAAATACAAAAACACTGAAGCTTCCAAAGGAACTGTTGTTGCTCCGACAGGAACAGCAATCAACAAAGATGCAAAAGGCGTAAGTGTTACCGACATGAAGAGCGGTGAGAAGGGTACATTGGTAGTAACCTTCACTGATAAGAATGGCGTAGTAACAACATCCACTATCGACTATCAGTATAACTAATAACAATCGCATCTGACTAACCCTCAGAACGGTTTAGACTAAATAAAGGGGTTGTCAAAACGTGGATAATGCTGTCGTTTCGTTCGTAGGGGCGAGGTTCGCTCGCC
>CARCZS010000045.1 GCA_948956705.1 uncultured Phocaeicola sp. | reverse complement strand
TGGGGTTCTCTTACTAAGAGAACTCCATTTTTTATTAAAGGCTTAAAAAGGGAAAAATCTTATTTTCAACACATTATATTATTTATACAATCAGAATCAATTTTCCTCTCACAATAATTATGGTGAACTAAAAATGCTCAAAAAGAAAGAGGCTTCCGTTTCCGGTCGCCTCTCTTTTCTTTTCGGATAAACGCTTTTATCCGTAAGTGTACTGACTTTCACAAGCAAATACTAACTATTAATCTTAAATCTATTACTATGAAAAACACATTATATTAACATTTGAATCGCGTAGATTGTTCAACAAAATGAGATTAAAAGAGTGTTAAATATATAGCAAAGGGAGGTCCAATTGTTTTTTAATGCAAGAAAAACGATTAAGTCTGATAAAAGTAAAAGAAACGGAAATACAAAAGATGTATCGTGATTTCACATAATCGTGACATAAGTAAAATACAATATAAATTATACAAAAACACACTACAAAAGAGAAAGGATGCCACCAAGGCACCCTTTCTCATCGCTCATTTGTAACTATAGAGAGTTAGACTCTCCTTAAAAACGCTGTAAAATTAATAAAATAATTTTAGACGCAAAATTAGTTTTGTAGAAAAATTCAAAAGGTTTTCAAAGTTTATCAGTATTGATCTGCCATAATGAACTGGTACGATAATTTATATTGGTTTTAAATGATATTCCTTGTAAATGAATTACTAACCACGGATATCTTATATTCCATTATTCATATTTCAATGACCGAGCGGGTTTACTATAAACAACCTTTATGGTTTGTCCTGCTACAGTCAGAAAAGAAATCAACAACATCAAGACCACAGGAAGCAGAAAGAACCACACTTTCAATTCTGTTCGGAACGGATAATGAGCCAACCATGCATTCATGCTGCCCCATGCCACAGGCAACGCAATCAGAATAGCGATAATAATAGGAATAAAGAAACCTTTACCCAACTGATAAAACAGATTCCAACGAGATGCCCCCAATACTTTCCGGATACCCATCTCCTTGGTACGGACGGCACAAGAGAACATAACCAACACCCATAAACCTAAGCAGGAGATAAAAATAGCCAATCCGGTAAAACCTCCCATCAATACGCCGAAAGCCTCATCCTGACGGTACTGCCGGTCATAGAACTGGTCGAGGAAGAAATAATCAAAACTAGAATCCGCAAAGTAATTATTCCATATTTCTCCTATCTGTGATACTAATTCCGAAGGATCACCCGGTTTCATCACAACCGAAATATAACGCTGAGGAATCCAGTCAATCTTATCTTTATGGAAAAGCATTACCCCTGTATAACCTTTATTCAACGCTTGCTGATGATAATCCTTCACTACCCCGATTACCTGCATGGGCTCTCCTAGCGTTTCAACAGCTATTTCCTCACCAATGGCATCATCATTATCCACATATCCTAACATACGGGCAGCCGTTTCGTTGATAACCAATTTATTCACATCGTCCCCATATTCCTCGGAAAAACCCCGTCCGGCTACCACCTCCAGTCCGTATGCATCTATATAATCAGGGTCACAACTCAGCATCTCGTACAACCGGTTTTGCTTCAACGCATCATGTGCCCGATGATTGGACAGGAACATGGCCACCTCTTCACCCGGTACCGCCCCGGAACAAGTTACTTTCGACGCCAATGGCAATTTCTTGATAGCTCTCCGCATAGACTCCATCTTTGTTTTCATACCCTCAGTAGGTCCGGGAAACTTGATTACCAGAATCTGGTCGGTCTTTACTCCCAAAGACTGCCGACGCATATAGCTGAGTTGTGCAAACACAATTAATGTACTACAAAGCAATATCATGGATGCCGTATATTGCACTATGACCAATATTTTACGTGTATTTTCTCCGGAACGGCTATTTTGGAATTTACCTTTCAGTAAAACAATCGGCTTCTTACGCAACAATGCGCGGGCAGGATAGTAACCGGAAATATAAATACCGACTATAAAAAGCAATAGAACCCCGCCCCCCCAATATTCCGTAAACCATACAGAGAAAGTAATAGTACGTCCTACCAACTGATTGAAGGAAGGAAGTAATAGTTCGATCAATCCTAACGCAATGATAAAAGCGATCAAATTCATTACAAATGCTTCAAATAGAAACTGACCAACAAGCTGTTTCGGGAAAGCTCCCACTACCCTGCGCACTCCTACCTCTTTGGCACGCTCCATAGAACGGGCAACTGTCAGATTTATATAATTGATCCAAGCGATAATCAAAATAGCAATAGCTCCGAAAATCAATGCGATGATGGCCGAATGGTTCCCTTTCAACTCGGCCTCATAACCTAATTGAGGATTGAGATGAATCTTCTCCAATGGCTCCAACCGCACCCCCCAAGTCTTGTTTTTCAATGCCTCTTCAGTTTTATACTTCTCGGCCAATTGAGGAAAAGCACGTTCTATCTCTTCTTTGCGCTCGGGCGAATCCAGCAATACATATGTATAGGCTTCATGTTTGTACCAATACTCCTGTACCCATTTAGGTAAGGTGGCATATGATAAAAGAAAATTATAATGTATATGCGAATTAGAAGGCATTTCTTTCATGATTCCAGTTACCTCACAAGACACCTTCCCCATATTGCTGTTAAAAATAAGTATCTTCCCGACAGGGTCTTCATCTCTGAAATATTTGCGGGCAATCCGTTCCGTAATCACTACCTGACATGGCATGGAAAGACAAGAAGCGCGGTCACCTTTCAACAATTCAAAATCAAACAAACGGAAAAAGCCAGGATCAGCGTATGCTATCCCATTCTCGCGCAGACATAATTCGCCATATTTTACCAATTGCTCCGGTTGGATAATACATCCTACACGAGTATAATCCTCAATTCCCGCCAGATTTTCCTGCATGGCCGAACCATATCCGAATGAACTGGTCGCCCAATCATCCGTCAGAACTTCCCCCTCATGAAAAGTACTTTGCACACGATAAATCCGTTCACTCTTACTATGCATTTTGTCAAAACTAAATTCAAAAGCAACGTAAGTAAATATCAATAAAGCTGATGCCATGCCTACAGCCAAGCCAAAGATATTGATGAAGCTGAAACCTTTCCTCTTCATCAGATTACGCCAAACGCTATTCCAATAATTTTGTATAATCATAAAATTTCAATTTTGCTGTCAGATTCCATAGGGCGGTTACGATTCTCGGCAATAATTTTACCATCCAGCAAACGGATTATACGATGTGCATAAGCAGCATCACGCTGTGAATGGGTAACAATGATGATGGTGGTCCCCTGTTTGTTCAGTGTACTAAGCAGTTCCATAACCTCCACCCCATTGGTAGAGTCCAAATTACCTGTCGGCTCATCCGCCAGCAAAAGCCTGGCATTGGTAACTACGGCACGGGCTATGGCCACACGTTGCTGCTGTCCACCTGATAACTGTTGTGGCAGATGATTGGCGCGATGCAGCATATTCACTTTTTCAAGCACTTCTTTTACCTGCCTGTTACGTTCTGTCGGCTTTATATTAAGATACACCAATGGGAGTTCAACATTCTCATATACAGTCAGTTCATCAATCAAATTAAAGCTTTGGAAGATGAAACCGATATTTCCTTTTCGGAGAGCGGTCAGTTGGTTTTCATTCATTTTATCCACTCGCTTTCCTTCAAAGAGATAGGAGCCCGAAGTAGGGGTATCTAATGTTCCAAGTATATTCAACAAGGTAGATTTTCCACAACCGGACGGTCCCATGATAGCGACAAATTCTCCCTTTTCAATTTCGAAAGTTACTTCATTCAATGCTTTGGTCTGCACTTCCTCGGTGCTGAACAACATAGAGAGGTTTTCTACTTTAATCATTCTTACGTGTGTTTTTTATTCGTTTAAAATCAGTTTCTCATTATCTCCAAACAGCTCGTAACCGGAAATAATAACTTTCTCACCGGAAGCCAGCCCGTCAGTCACTTCATAAAACTGAGGATTCTGCCTGCCAATCTTGATAGGACGTCTGACGGCAAATTTACCACTTTCATCCACAACATATATCCATCGTCCTCCGGTAATTTGAAAAAAACCTCCCCGAGGAATCAGAACAGCTTTGACAGGATCCCCCAACTGAAGATTGATATGATAAGTTTGTCCCGCCCGAATGTTTTCGGGACGCCCTGTCGTGAAACGGAAATCTGTACGAAACTGCCCGTCTTTCACTTCAGGATACACTTTGGTTACTTCCAACTTATAATTTTCTCCATCACGGGTAAAGTCAGCGGGAAGCTCTTGGACGACACGCTCCACATAATGCTCGTCAATTAATGCCTGTACCTTCAGATCAGCAGTAATAATCTGACCGATATGTTCCCCGGCAGAAATGGATTGCCCGATTTGTGCTTCAAGATTACCCACTTGCCCGTCTATAGGAGCTTTCACTTTCAGGTTTTCAAGACGTTCTCGTACCAATGCCAAACTTCGTTTCATATTCATTATATTCTCGTCCAAACTGCTTATCTGAGTCAAACGAAACAAACTATCTTGACGGATCCGCTCATCCAATACCGACAATTGTTCTTTTACCGCTTCATATTCCTCCGTAGCTTGGAGATAGTCCTCCCTCGCTATCAATTGCCCCTCCATCAGCCGCTTGTATTGTCCGTAACGACGTTTCTTTATAATGAATTCTTTCTGAATACCGATACGATCCTGCTTCAGACTCAACCGTTCCTGCTCCATACTTATACGAGTATTACGCAACTCATTTTCCTGATAGGCCAGATCTGCTTCACTTTGCATGATACCGATATTCAGCAGAGGATTACTCAGGCGCAGAATCACATCCCCTTTCTTTACCATCGCTCCTTCTTCATGAAGGCGTTCCTCCACTCTTCCGCCTTCTATAGCATCGAGGTAAATCATGCGGCTGGGAAGTACTTGTCCAATCACACGGACATAATCATTAAACTCATTTTCTGTAACTGTAGCGATAGTGATACGGCTCTTGTCAATGGTCATGGAAGAACCGGTATCACGAAAAATAAAATAAAAAACGAATACCAATATGAATAATACTCCCGCACCTCCATAAATCCGCCTGGGAGTGAAACGCTTTTTACGTTCAATTAGTGTGTCCATATTTTTTAATGGTTAATAAAACTTCCTGTCCGATAATACATAGTTAGTCGCGATGTCAGTTCGTACTGCAAACGCACTCTTATTTTTTCCGCTTTAGCGACAAGCAGGCGATTTCGTGCTTCCATCAACTGAAACACGGAAACAAGCCCTTCCTCCCACTTCCGTTCCGTTTCTTTCAGCACTTGCGTTTCTGCTTTTACCTGCAGGGAAGCCTGTCGATGCTCTTCCCATCCCGAATGTAATGAAAGTACAATTCGTTCCGTTTCATTACGTAAATGTAACTTCTCTTCCTCTATGCTGTTCCGCACCCGTTGCAAGTTTAATTTCTTCTTCCTTATTCCGGCATTCCGATCTAATCCGCTAAGAATAGGGAATGAAATACCTACTCCTATATATTTATTCCAATGGTCACGCAATTGATGTAACGAGAACAAGGAATTATAAAAATCAGATCCCCATGAGAAACGGGCGAAGATAGTCGGGCTGAACTGTCCAAGGGTCACAGCATACTCCTTACGGGCAGCGCGTTCCCACATTTCCATCCGTTTATAATCCGGCAGTACGTGTACGGACCGTAAATAGACTTCTTCTACCTCTACTTGAGGCATTAACAAGAGCGTATCCTCACTGACTGATAAAGAAACAGACAAAACATCGCCCTCTTTCATACCCAGTATTTCCTTTAAATAAAGAAAGGACATCTGACGATTTTTTTCATACATACGCTCTCTGAACACATCTCCTTGATGACGCGCTTTTACTTCCTGCAAGTCCGAAAGCGATTTCAACCCCAGTTCTACAAAAGCTTCCGTCTGTTTCAGATAACGTTCTCCCAAACGAAGCTGTTCAGCTGCCAGTTCTGAAAGCTTTTTATCCAATACCGCTTTATAATAAGCCTCAGCTACCCGATAAGCCAAATCATTTTTCTTTGCCAGATGATCCCACTCCTTCTCTTTTTTAGTCCAATGCGTATATCGCAAACGATTGATCCGGGCAAATCCTTCGAATAAAGAAAGAGTTATATCCATTCCTATAGTTCCTTGATTATATGAATCGGCTGTATATCCATTAGTATCCGGATCGACAGAACGTCCGATATGCCTGCCCACTTCCGCCTGTACTGAAACATAAGGAAGAAATTTACCCATAGCAGCCACATAGTCTGTTCGTGCTTCCTTTACGTCTATTTGGACATTCTTGAAACCAGGATTATGTTTCCAAGCATAACGTATGCAATCGTCCAGTGTACTTTGCCCACATACAGGCAAAGACAGACCGGACAACAAACACACAATTATCAAGTTATTTCTCATTGCATTTTAATTTAAACACAGAATAGGAAGCAAACGATATGCCAAGAAGATCAGAACATTAATAATCAACCAGTTACAAAATAAAATATAAATTAGCTGTCCAAATTTTAGACGGTATAACGTCCAAATTATAAACACTATAAAACCAGAACGAACCAAGGAAGATATTGGAACGCTGACAACACGGACTGAAGACACATTCCAATGTCAAGTCACCGTTATGATAAATAAAAGCATTACAGAAAATAATAAAAAACGTCCAATAATTGGACGCCTCATTTGCAGAAACAATCAAAAGCAGATACCTTTAGCCTCTGAAAGCAAAAATGAGATGGAAAAAGGAACGATTTTAATAGTAGATGATAATAAAGGAGTATTGGCCTCACTGGAATTATTACTGGAAACGGAGTTCAGCGAAATAAAGACAGCCCATCATCCGAATCAAATCATATCTATCATAAATACCTCTCCGATAGATGTGATTATTCTTGATATGAATTTCTCGGCAGGAATCAATAACGGCAACGAAGGGTTATATTGGCTGAAACGAATCCGTGAGATAGCTCCTGCACTACCCGTAGTCATGCTTACAGCATACGGGGATGTAGAACTGGCAGTAAAGGCTTTAAAGAATGATGCAACTGATTTTTTGTTGAAACCTTGGGATAACCGGACCTTAGTGCGCAAAATAAAAGATGCTTTTGGAAGCGGTAAGAAAAGGAAAAACAGAATCCCCGATAGAAACAAATCACCGATGATTGTGGGAACATCCCCTGCCATGCAGCAGTTAATGAAGATAGTAGTGAAAGTGGCACGCACAGATGCCAATATATTGATTACCGGAGAAAACGGAACAGGAAAAGAAATGCTGGCACAGGAAATACACCGGCTTTCCACACGAAAGGAACATTCTATGGTAACGGTAGATATGGGAGCAATCAGTGAATCTTTATTCGAAAGTGAACTGTTCGGGCATGAGCGCGGTTCTTTTACCGATGCCTACGAGAGCCGGCCGGGAAAGTTTGAAGCGGCATCCGGCAGTTCCCTGTTTATGGATGAAATAGGAAATCTCCCTTTAGCCATGCAGGCAAAGTTGCTCACCGTATTACAAAACCGAAAAATTACACGCATCGGCAGTAATAAAGTAATCCCAGTGGATATCCGTCTGCTTTCAGCTACCAACAAGAATATTCAGGATATGGTGGATTCCGGGACTTTCCGTGAGGATTTATTGTACAGACTGAATACTATTCATCTGGAAATCCCGCCTTTACGCGAACGGAGGGAAGATATACATTTGTTCATTAATTATTTTATGCAGCGCTATGCTGCTAAATACGAAAAAAAAGAAATCTTCCTGCATGAACATGCTTTAGAGAAATTATGTTCTTATCATTGGCCGGGAAATATCCGGGAATTGCAACATACCATCGAGAAAGCAGTTATTTTATGTGAAGGAGATGTAATCCGTTCCAAAGACATTTTCGTAAAACAAACCTGGAGTCCACAATTCTCCACTACCGTTCCTAATCTGGAAGAAGTAGAACGCCAGGCCATAGAAACAGCCATCCGTCAAAACGATGGAAATCTGACAGCAACAGCCGAACAGTTAGGCATCAGCCGCCAGACACTTTACAATAAAATAAAACGCTTTAAGCTCTGATGATCATGGTATTCAGCAAACATCTATATATGGTTATCCTAAGCTACATCTTATTAATAATTGCTGTAGCCGGAGCTGGTATCGCACTTATTATTACACATACCGCCCTTATTCTAGGCTGTCTTTTCTTGATTATTTCACTTTTTTTTATCAGAGCTTTGGTAAAACAATTGAATAAATTCAATGCCAAAATAAGAATATTCTTGGATGCGATGGAAGATAAAGAGAGCATGATACTGTTCAACGAGCAATCGGCAGATAAAGAAATGAATGCACTTAGCCATTCACTAAACCGAATCAATGAATTGCTTGCCACAACGAAATCGCAAAGCCGGGTACAAGAGAACTTTTATCACTCTTTACTGGAAGAAGTACCAAATGGAGTGCTAGCGTGGAACTCCGAAAAAAGAGTTCTGTTTGTAAATGGTGCAGCCTTACGTTTGCTGGGAGTTGAGTCAATCATATTCCTCCGCCAATTGGAAGAGCAATATCCGATCTTGAAAGATTTCATAACCCATGGAAATGTGGAAAATTCCTTTCTTTTACAATCTAACTCAAAAAAACAACTGTCACTATCCATGAACCGGATGAAACTAAATTCAGAAACGATTACCCTGTTGGCTATCAAAGATATCAGTAATGAACTGAACGAGAAAGAAAGTGAGTCATGGAACAAACTTACCCGGGTGCTTACTCATGAAATTATGAATACCATTGCTCCTATTGTTTCTCTGTCTCAAACACTTTCATTGCGCCCCGGTACGGACGAGAAAGTAATACGAGGACTTGGAGTGATTCGTGAACAAAGCGAAAGACTGATGGAATTCACAGAATCATATCGACGCTTATCGTATATGCCGGAACCGAAAAAGAAGCGATTCTCACTGACCAATTCATTGCACAATCTAGGTCTGTTACTACAATCTGATTTTGAAAATGCTCATATCCATTTCATTCTGCGTAGCACCCCCTCTGATATATATATTGAGGGCGATGAGAAGCAACTCTCTCAAGTTTTTTTAAATCTGCTGAAAAACAGTATGCAATCATTGGAAGGAAAAACAGACGGACAAATAGAAGTAACACTGGAAGTAACAAACAAACTTTATATAAGACTACTTGACAATGGACGGGGAATCCCTATGGAATTGCAAGAAAAAATATTCGTTCCTTTCTTTACCACAAAAACAGAAGGAACTGGTATCGGGCTTAGTCTGTGCCGGCAGATTATAAAAAGACATGGGGGCAATTTCTATTTACAGGAAAGCAGACAAGGAAAAACTATATTTGTTATAGAATGGCCCGTAGCTTCTTTTATTTTGAAATAACAAAGTTCATTACAGGATCACTCTGATTAACACAGGTTATTCTTAAAAGTAAGGCGGAAATATAAAATAATAACCACTTATCTATAAACCAGCGTTAACCTGAGTAATCCGTAATGAAACATTTTTTTATTTCTTTATCCTCAGTTCATAAAGGTCATTCCTGCGGTCACGCAAATTGCGCACACTGCCATACGTATGCAATTCATTCAACAGATTCAGATCAACATCCGAAACTAAAATCATTTCGGTATTCGGAGTCGCCTCGGCCCGTTTGCCATCAGTTGGGAAAGCGAAATCACACGGAGTAAACACTCCAGACTGTGCATACTGAATATCCATATTGTGCACACGCGGCAAATTTCCCACACTACCGGCTATAACGACAAAACATTCATTCTCGATTGCCCGTGCCTGAGCACAAACACGTACACGGGAATAGCCGTTCTGAGTATCGGTGAGGAATGGAACAAACAGAATCTGCATTCCCTGATCGGCCATGATACGAGAGAGCTCGGGAAATTCCACATCATAACAAATCAAGATACCAATTTTAGCACAATCCGTATCAAAAGTCTGCACCATCTTACCGCCCGAGAGGCCCCAACTCTTTATCTCATCGGGAGTGACATGTACCTTTTCATACATTTCGTATGAACCGTCACGCCGTACTAAAAAACCAACATTATAAAGCCCTCCGTCCTCTTTTACGTATGGCATACTACCCGTAATGATATTAATATTATAACTGATAGCCAAATTGATAAAACGGTCGCGAACCTCTTCGGTATATTGTGCCAAACCACGAATGCTCTGGGCTTCTCCCAAATGATTGAACTTGGCCATCAACGGCGCATTGAAATATTCCGGAAAAAGAACAAAATCACTCTTATAATCGGAAACGGCATCTACGAAAAACTCAACCTGCTCAAATACATCATCCAATGTTTTATAAGGGCGCATCTGCCATTGCACTAACCCTACACGTACAGTGGTTTTCTTATCCACATAATCCTGCGTAGGCTCCTGATAATAAATATTATCCCATTGCAACAAAGTGGCACAATGCTTGGATTCTTCGTCATTGGGAAGATAATTCTTCATGACACGACGCACATGAAAATCATTGGAAAGCTGAAATGTCAATACCGGATCATAAATCTCACGGGAACGCACCTTATCCAAATATTCCTTAGGACGCATCGTATCCGCATACTTATAATAATTAGGAATACGACCACCGAACATGATCGCTTTCAGATTCAGTTTCTCGCATAATTCTTTCCGGTACTCATACATACGGCGTGCCAAACGCAAACCGCGATAATCCGGATGGATAAACACCTCGATACCATACAAAATATTCCCTTCCGGATTATGCGTACAGAAAGTTTCATTACCAGTTACTTTGGCATAGGTATGATCTCCCTTTACCATATCATAGTCTACAATAATAGAAAGAGCACATCCCACTATCTTATCGTCTACCACCGTTACTACTTGCCCTTCCGGAAAAATCCGGATAAGCGTTTCTATTTGCTCGTGTGTCCAAAACACATCCTTATCCGCATACACCCGCTTGAATGATTGTGATAATTGGATGTAATCTTCGATCTGTAAATTCCGGACCTCTACTTTATTAATTTTATGCATCGGTTCCATAATGATTCTCTTATTTATATTTTAAAACAGCGGTGCAAAGGTAGGACAAATTATAAAACGATGTTCTCCCAAACAGAAAAAGATAAAGAGAATATCACTCAGTATGAAAGAAAATATCTATGAACTTTTCATAGGATTTTCAGAAAACTTTTTGTTATCTTTGGAAAGTTAACCAAATAACAAACAAAAAACAACCAATTTTGCTATGAATAAAGAATTAATAATGAACCCCAACCAATTGGTGGCATTTCTAGAAAAACCTTGTGCAGAGTTTACCAAAGAAGACATAAAACGATACATTCAACAGAATGGCATCCGTATGGTCAACTTTATGTATCCCGCCGGAGACGGACGACTGAAGACATTGAATTTCGTTATCAACAACCAAGCATATCTAGATGCTATCTTGACTTGTGGAGAACGTGTGGACGGTTCCAGCCTGTTTCCATTCATTGAGGCGGGCAGCAGTGATCTGTATGTAATTCCCCGATTCCGGACGGCTTTTTTGGACCCGTTTGCCGAGATACCTACACTTTCCATGCTTTGCTCTTTCTTTAACAAGGATGGAGAGCCATTGGAAAGTTCCCCCGAACATACCTTACACAAAGCATGCAAGGCATTCAATGAAGTAACCGGCATGGAATTTCAGGCTATGGGGGAATTAGAGTACTATGTAATTGCTCCGGATACAAATATGTTCGAGGCTACAGATCAGAAAGGCTATCATGAATCAGCACCATATGCCAAGTTCAATGATTTCCGTACCCAGTGCATGGCCTACATTGCACAAGCAGGCGGACAAATAAAATATGGACATTCCGAAGTAGGTAATTTTACCTTGAATGGCATGATATATGAACAGAATGAAATAGAATTCCTGCCTGTCAATGCCGAAGATGCGGCAGACCAATTGATGATCGCCAAATGGATTATACGTAATCTGGCCTATAAACATGGTTATAACATTACTTTCGCGCCTAAAATAACTACAGGAAAAGCTGGTTCCGGATTGCACATCCACATGCGTATCATGAAAGATGGACAAAACCAGATGTTGAAAGAAGGTGTTTTATCAGAAACAGCACGCAAAGCTATTGCTGGCATGATGGAACTTGCTCCAT
Source organism: uncultured Phocaeicola sp. (assembly GCA_948956705.1). Next base: position 764 of record CARCZS010000045.1, on the reverse strand, counting down.
CCATCACCGCATTCGGTAATACCAATCCTACTTCTTATTTCCGCCTGGTTCCCCATCAGGAAGCGCCAACTAATATTTGCTGGGGTGACCGCAACCGTTCAGTATTGGTACGCGTACCTCTAGGATGGGCAGCTAAAACAGACATGTGCATGACTGCCAATCCACTGGAAACAGAAAGCCATTATGATACCACACAAAAACAGACAGTGGAAATGCGGTCACCGGACGGTTCGGCCGATCTCTACCAACTGATAGCAGGATTAGCTGTAGCCTGTCGCCATGGATTTGAAATAGAAAATGCACTGGACATTGCAGAAAAAACTTACGTAAACGTCAATATCCATCAGAAAGAAAATGCAGACAAACTGAAGGCATTAGCCCAGCTTCCCGATAGCTGTGCAGCTTCCGCAACCTGTTTGCAACAACAGCGCGAAATATTCCAAAAACATAATGTGTTCAGCCCCACTATGATTGATGGAATCATCAGCAAATTAACCAGTTATAACGATCTGACCTTACGTAACGACTTAAAAGATAATCCGGAAGGGATGTTGGCATTGGTCAATAAATATTTCCATTGCGGATAATTTGACTAAAACAGCGGGAGGAGGGTATATCAATATTTTGATTTGACCTTCTTCCGTTTTCTAACATTTACACCATGATAAATAAAAAAGATCAATGTACTTCTACACTGATCTTTTCTCTTGAGCGGAAAACGAGACTCGAACTCGCGACCCTAACCTTGGCAAGGTTATGCTCTA
>CARCZS010000044.1 GCA_948956705.1 uncultured Phocaeicola sp. | reverse complement strand
AACGGACAATGACGCTACTTTCATGAGAATGAAGGAGGATGCCATGCGCAACGGACAGACGAAGCCCGGTTACAACCTTCAAATCGGCACCGAAAATCAGTTCATCACCGATTTTGCACTCTTCCCGAACCCTACGGATACACTGACCCTGATTCCTTTCCTGCAATCTTTTTCAAACAGGTATGACCGGATGGCCCATACGGTGGTTGCTGATTCCGGCTATGGCTCCGAAGAGAATTACCGCTTCATGTCCGAAAACGGCATGGAAGCCTACGTAAAGTACAACTATTTCCACATGGAGCAGCGGCCGAGATTCAAACCGGACCCGTTCAAGGCCGAAAACTTCTACTACAATGAAGAACATGACTTCTGCATCTGCCCTATGGGGCAAAGGATGCGGAGGATAGGCACCAGGAATGTGAAAACCGCATCCGGATATGTCAACGAAAATGCACGGTACAGAGCTGTCAGGTGTGAAGGCTGTCCCCTGCGATGCCGCTGTTTTAAAGCAAAAGGAAACAGGACGATAGAACTGAATCATAGGCTTAGACAATACAAGCGGAGAGCCAAAGAACTGCTCTGCTCTGAGAAAGGACTGAAACACAGAGGGCAGAGATGCATAGAATCGGAAGCCGTGTTCGGACAAATTAAAAACAATATGAACTACAAACGTTTCCGACATTTTGGAAAGGACAAGGTCTTCCAGGACTTTGCCTTCCTAGCCATTGCCTTCAATATAAAAAAGATGTGTGCAAAACTGACAAAAAAGGGTATGAACTGGCTAATTAGACTGTTTTATGAGCTTACAACTGCTGTTTTTAGATGCTGGGAACACATAAATCAAAGAAATCTTCAAAAGATCGCAGCTTAAAGAAAGTGAACAGATTTGTATAGTGATGAACAAAAAAAGAGGTGCATCGTGCATTACGACACACCTCCATTTTTTATACTCGTCCTATCCTTCCCAATAATGCGCACTTTCCATAACAATCTTAACTGGAATGATAATATCAATGAAACTTTGGGCGAACATACTAATAAAAAAGAACTGCTTCCTCTCTTTTCCAAGGAAACAGTTCTTTAAATAGAAATATTATCTTAATTCAATGATTAGTTAAACCAACGAACATAGCAGAAGTCCTGACGATGAGGCAAATCAACATTCTTCGGGAACATACGGTATGCCACCTTGAAGCTGCCTGAGTTAGACAAACTGTGTTTAACCTGGAATGTATACAAGTTACCTTCTTTCTTAATTACTTCCATTGGTTCTACAGAATAGATATGCTCTTTACCTTCCGCATTCGTGAAAGTGGTAACCAGTTCAATACCTACTGCATCATCCAATCCCTTTTCATCTATGACATAAGTAATGATATATTCTTTTCCGCTTTCAATATTACCGCTAGCCAGCTCTTCCGTCTTTTCACATGAAACGATTTCAATGGAATCCCAAAGTTCTGCAACTCTTTCTTTCCAAGCAGCCAGTTCCTTAGCCTTTGCATAATCATTGGCTACCAATTCTTTAAAACGTTTTGCTTCTTTAGTATAGAACTTAGCATAATAATCGTCTAACTGACGTTTCATTGTATAATGAGGAGCCACCTGAGCAATAGAATTCTTGATAGTCTTCACCCAACCCTCAGAATATCCCTTACGGTTACGTGCATAATACAATGGAAGAATCTCATTTTCCAAAATACTATAAATAGTTGCAGCATCCAATTGATCTTGATGATCTTGATTCTGATAAGTACGTTTTTCAGTTAACGCCCATCCTGCTCCTTCACGGTAACCTTCCAGCCACCAACCGTCAAGCACAGAGAAGTTAACAACACCATTCATCAAAGCCTTCTCGCCTGATGTTCCAGAAGCTTCCAAAGGACGGGTAGGAGTATTCATCCAAATATCAACACCTGAGACCAGACGCCGTGCCAACTGCATATCATAATTTTCCAGGAAGATGATTTTGCCCAAGAATTCCGGACGACGGGAAATTTCCACAATCTTCTTGATCAACCCCTGACCTGCACCATCGTGTGGATGAGCCTTACCTGCAAATAAGAACTGTACCGGATAATCAGGATTGTTCACAATCTTAGACAAACGTTCCAAATCAGTAAACAGCAGATGCGCACGTTTGTAAGTAGCAAAACGACGGGCAAAACCAATCAACAAGGCATTCGGATTAATCTTTTCCATCAGAGAAACGATACGTGAAGGATCACCTTGGTTCTTCAACCAGCTTTCACTGAACTGCTTACGAATATGGTCAACCAATTTGTACTTCAAAGCCATACGGGTTTCCCAAATTTCTTCATCGGCTACATTATAAATAGCTTCCCAAATTTTCTCATTAGACTGATCTTCCAGGAAATTAGGAGCAAAATGCTTAGCATATAGCTTCTTCCATTCAGTAGCACTCCACGTTGGGAAATGAACACCATTAGTTACATAACCTACATGACTTTCTTCAGGGAAATAGCCTTTCCAAATTCCAGAGAACATCTCCTGAGAAACCTTGCCATGCAACCAGCTCACACCGTTTACTTCCTGACAAGTGTTACAAGCAAATGTAGACATACAAAAACGTTCGCCTGCATCACCCGGATTAATACGACCCAAGTCCATCAAATCCTGCCAAGAAATCCCCATACGCTGTGGATAACCACCCATATATTTTCCAAACAAGCCTTCATCAAAATAGTCATGCCCCGCAGGAACCGGAGTATGAACCGTATATAAAGAAGAAGAACGAACTACTTCCAAAGCCTGGTCAAATGTCAGCCCGCTTTCTACATAATCACACAAACGCTGCACATTACACAAAGCAGCATGTCCTTCATTACAATGATAGACATCTTTCTTAATGCCCAATTTCTTCAGCAGCAACACACCACCGATACCTAACAAGATTTCTTGTTTCAAACGGTTCTCCCAATCTCCACCATACAACTGATAAGTGATAGGACGATCAAATTCGCTGTTCATTTCATTATCCGTATCTAGCAGATACAAAGGAACACGTCCTACATTTACCTTCCATACGTATGCATGAACGAAATAGTTCAAATAAGGAACATCAACTACCATCGGCTGTCCGTTTTCATCCATTACACGTTCAATAGGCAGGCTACCGAAATTCTGTGATTCATAGTTAGCAATCTGCTGACCATCCATTGAAAGGCTTTGGCTAAAATACCCATAACGATACAAGAAGCCAACACCACACATATCTACATTACTGTCTGATGCTTCTTTCAAGTAGTCACCGGCCAAAATACCCAGCCCACCGGAATAGATTTTCAAAACATGTGTCAAACCATACTCCATACAGAAATAAGCAACAGAAGGACGTTTGCTATCCGGCTTAGCATCTACATAAGCTTTGAATTTAGCATATACATCATTCATGCGCTTTACAATCACCTTATCCTGAGTTAATGCCTCCAGCTTTTCATAGCTCAAACGTTCCAATAAAGCAACGGGATTCTGCCCCACTTCTTTCCAAGTTGCAGGATCTAAATCTCTAAACAGGTCTGTTGCTTCGTAATTCCATGCCCACCAGATGTTACGAGCCATTTCCTCCAACTTCTTCAGTTCTTCGGGAATGTGTGATTTTACTGTAACTTCCTTCCAATTAGGAGTATTCGCATTACTTACTTTGATTTTCATGTCTCTCAAATTATTTATTAATAATTAATTAGCTATTCATAACAAGCCTTTTCTGTGCATTATGCAATGCCACATCATAAGCTTCATAATAATATTTGATAAAATGCTTCCACAATGCCTTTTCAGCAATGTCCGCCGCATTTTTACGCACTGTCTTGATTGTATTTTCCGGCAATCCCGAAAATTCCGATATAGTGTCCTTTATAACATCCGCCACTTCAGAATAGTTGTAATCCGAGCGATGGATAACTTTCACACCATCTTTCAACTCACTGTATCTACCCTTCAACGAGTTTACCCACAAACCAAATCCGGCCAGATCAGTTGTTATAGTAGGTACATGGAATGCTACACTTTCCAAAGGTGTATACCCCCAAGGTTCATAATAGGAAGGATAAACACTCAAGTCATTCCCCAACACCAAATCATAATATTCCAAATTCAAGATACCATCCTTTCCATCCAGATAACAAGGTACAAATATTACTTTTACCTTAGATTCCGCCGAATTGGACATTCCCAAATACTTCATCATATCAAGTACCTGATCATGACTCATATTATGCAACCAATGTGTGATAAACGGACACTCCAACGGAGTTGTGAAATTCTCTTTGCTTTTCAAACGTTCCACCAAATCCTCACGAGGATCCCCTACCCAACCTGGTACATTAATAAATGCCAGCACCTCTTTTTTCAAATTTTTATCACGGGTCAATCGGTTCAAGGACTCCAAATAGACATTGATACCTTTATTTTTAAACTCATAACGACCGCTTGTACCCACAATAAGAGTATCATCGCTCATCGTCAAGCCAAGCAATTTATTAGCCAAATTCAACATCGCAGCACGAGCTTTCTTACGCTTGGCGGCAAATGTACGACCTTGCGGAACAAAGTCATCCTCAAACCCATTCATCAACACCACATCTGCCGGCTTGTCCAACAACTCCTTGCATTCGTTGTTGGTAATCTCACTGACCGTAGTAAAGCAATCCACATGATGCGCAGTCTGCTTCTCAATAGAATGCTTTGCCTCCATATTGAGTTCACGCGCCATTTGGTCGCCATTATAAGCAAATAAGTAATCGTAAAGGGGTTTATTGTTTCCGGCGATAGACCGGCCTATAGAAGTAGCGTGAGTAGTAAAAATGGTAGCTATTTCGGGTACCGCTTTCTGCAAATAAAGGGCCCCCATACCTGTCATCCATTCATGTGCCTGATAAATGACCTTATCATTTTCGGTCAGATTGAAACGATAAAAGCTTTCAACCACTTTTCCGGCTGCATAAGAAAACATAGACGCTTCGTCGTAATCTCCATAAGCATGAAGTGAATCAACTTTAAAATCCTCCCACATCCGGCCATATATTTCATTTCTTTTAGAGAAAAAAGGATAAAAATCCACCAATATGACAATAGGCTCTCCCGGAATATTCCAGCGTCCCACACGAACTTTCAATCCGTCTTTCTTCAAAGCATGTTCACGCCATGCCGCACAAAGATTTTCATTTTCACTGAACAAAGGATTTTCCTTTCCTGCCCAAAAATCGGGTCCTATGAAAAAGACTTTGTCTTTGAATGCTTCCTGCAGTGTTTTGGCCCTGGTGGACAACACCGTATAAATTCCCCCTACTTTATTACATACCTCCCAACTTGCTTCGAATATATAATCAGGGGCTAACAATTCTTTTGCCATCTATTAACTAATCTTAATTCGAGCGCAAAGTTACATATTTTCAATGAGATAATAAAGTTTTTTTGCAACTTTATGTTATTCAGATAGTTTCTGAATTAGCATTCAATTATTTTACTCTAACAATCTTCACAAAAAAATACTGATATCGGCTACAATAATAAATATTTTTAAGGTTCTGCCTTACATTAGAATAAGAAAAGCGGCTATTTCCATAAAAACAGGAAATAACCGCCCATATAAAAAAACTAATCTGATTACGCAGCCAATGCAGATCCCATCAAGAAGGTTGCAGCCAAAGCAACAATAGCATACAATTCAGGAAAAACGGCCAAAATCAATGTATTACCAAATACATTATGTCCTTGGCCAATGGCAGCAATACCATTAGCACAAACCTGCCCCTGACGGATAGCGGAGAAAAGAGCTACAAGTCCCAAAGCAATACCGGAACCCAACACGGCAGCAGCTTGAATACCTGTAATAGCCGGAGTCAGAACACCGAAAATACTCTGGAACATGAAATAACCGGCAAAACCATACAGTCCCTGTGTACCGGGAAGTGCAGTCAACACCAAGAAGTTACCGAATGCACTATCATTCTTCTTCAATGCACCGATAGATGCATTACCTGCGATAGTTACACCATACGCACTACCGATACCTGATAAACCAACCATAATTGCAATACCTACATAAGCAATCAATAAATTCATTTCCATAATTCTTCTATTTTTAATTTTTAAATTCTTTATTTTATCAAACTTCTCCTAAAAGGAATACTTTTCATGTCATCCAGAACTTAGCGAAATATCTGCATACTATGCTTCAGATTCTCCCTTTCTAGCTTTTCTGTCTGCACAAGGATACAACATTTATTCAAAATGACAATGCCGAAAAGGCTTAAACAGCTTTTAATTCTTTATTCTCATTCTTCAATTCTTGAAAGGCTTGTACTCCTTACCCCCTCCTTCGTAACCCGAATTCTTAAAAAACTCCACGAAAGTCAGACGCATCGGATGAACCATCGCTCCCAATATATTCATAAACATGTTGATAGAATGACCTATCAAGAAAATCAATACCATCACTATCGGACCTGCAACTGCATTATCAGGACTCATTCCAGCCGCCAGACTATTGAATACGCTGGCAAGAATACCACCCGACAGACCTAAAGCAAACAAACGCACATACGAAAGGATATCCCCCAGCAAACCGGTTGCCATATTGTAGGAATCCCACAACCCCAAACCGATATTGAGAAAAATATTCTTTCCTGGACTGTTGAGCAAGAAAATCAGCACACCGGCAAGCCCCAGAATTACCAAATGGACAGTTCCTCCCATCGGCATGGTATCTCCCAATAGGAATGCCAAAGCTGTACTTACCAATACAATAATCCATCCGATAGTTGACAATGCATATTTCAATCCGAACTGAATGGTCTGATTAGCCGCTTTCAGTATCATACCGAAAATAATCTGTACCGCTCCCAAAATCAATGAAAGATTAAACATCCATTGATTGTCCAAGAAGAACAAATCACGCATCTTATTAAAGAACGGAATATCATTACCATACAGATTAAATCCGAAAAAAGTACCTGTCAGCATACCGCAGAAGAAAGTAGAAGCACCCAAAATCTGCACCAAAGTTAAGATGGGCTTCATGGAAGCACCGACATTCTTCGCCAACATACGATAAACAGTTACTCCTAATACCATGAACAGACCATAGCCCGAATCGCCCAAACACAGCCCGAAAAAGAGCATAAAGAAAGGAGCAAAGAACGGCGTCAAATCCAGTTCATTATACTTAGGAAGCATATACAGTTTCATAATCGGTTCAAACAGACGGAAGAATCCTTTATTATTCAACTGAATAGGTACATTGTCCTCCGGCGTAGGGTCAGCAATTTCAAAGTACGCCTCCTGTTGATTCAGAAAATTAGTAATCTCCGGAATCTGCGTAGCCGGTGCCCACCCCTGTAACAACATCAATTTGTCATCCGCAGCTTGTTCAGTACTTAGCACCACTTTTGAGAATTCTATCTGTGAGCGGATATTAGCTTGTGCAACTTGCAAAGAAAGAAGTTTTTCTCCTGCTATGGCAGCTAACTTATCATCCACACTCTTCATTTGCTGTTCCAAATCTTCACATCTGGCAGCAAGCCTACTCAAGGCCATTACCGGCAATTTGACCGATTCCACTTCCAATTCGGGCAACGTTCCTTCTTTGGTTATGGTAATGAAATAAATGCGTGAACCAATACGGTTAACCTCCGTAGCATAGTACGTATCCAACCATTCCTCGTTAAAGTTCTTCTCTGAGCAAATATAGAAATTCACCTGATATCCAACTTCTTGCAACCGCATAACCGACGCAGGATCGAAATCTCCCCATACCTCTAACGCGGCACGCTCTTTGTCGCAAATCTGCAACTGATGCTGCAACTGGGTTTTCTCCAGTTGTAACGCCTCCACTTCCTCCAACGCTTTCTCTCCACGGGCTGTATCCCCCTTCTGTTCTTGCAGTTCAACATTAAAACCTTGCAAAAACTTAATAGTTGAAGCATAGTGGTCGGACAGACGGATGCTCTCTTGAAGTTCGGTATTCTCCGCTGTCCCCTGCGCTTTTTCCGCCACGTGGACTACGCCCAAATCACGGATATTTTGCAGGAAACATTCATAGTCCTTATGATAAATAAGGAAAGTCAACTTCTTCATTTTTGTAATCATGCCTCCGCCTCCTTTCTTTTCTCTTGAATAGATTTCAGAATCTTCTGCGATGATTTGGACAAATTCTCTTCATCCTCCATAAATCGTTTTATCTTTCGCAGAGCGTCCTGATATCCGGGTATCTGCACTTTCTCAAAAAGATTCACTTTTTGAGTGGTCTTTTTACGCGCATGTTCCAGCAGGTTCAGTTTGGCAAGCATAAATTCCCTTTCAATAGCAGTCTGTGCCAATCCTTTCAACAAATATATTCCATCGGAATACCACTTCGGGCTGTTGAACAGACTGTAGGGACGGATGTCAAAGTCTACGTTTTCCAACAAGGGAACTCGTACACCGGCAATCTTCTTTATACCCAAATGAACATCACTCACTTTTATTAATGAAGCATCAAATTCATTCCAAAGTGCGAACATGGCCTCATATGCCTGAATCTGTTTTTCAAGCCTTTCCTCCAACCCGGCAGCTTCTGTCTTGCATCTCTTTACTTCCATGCGGAGAGCGCTTTCCTTATTTTTAATAATAGGAAGCGTACGCACACGGACCTTGAGCTGCTTCTCAAGCTGTTGTAGCGAGGTCTTGTTATATTGAAACTTTATTGCCATGTTTCTTCGTTAATTTATTGTTTTTTCCAATGCTGGTCAACCAATTCTTTCTTTATATTGACTTCTTCCGGCTTAAAGTATTTGCTGAACAATCCCCATGTAACATCCAGCATTTCAGTAGTATCCAGATTCACATCAATGGCGAGTAACTGATTAGCGTAATCTTTAGCAAATGCCAAAGTACGTTCATCATAATTAGTCAAGTCAAAACCATTTTCCATCTTAGTCTTGGCATTGGCGGCATCAGCATACAAACGTACAGCAGCATTCATCACCTGAGGATGATCCTTACGGGTTTTCTTACCACTCACCAACTGTTTCAAACGAGACAACGAACGGAACGGGTCCACGATAACCTTACCGATATCACTATCGCGACGCAGGAACAGCTGACCTTCAGTGATATAACCCGTATTATCAGGAACAGCGTGCGTAATATCACCGCCACTCAAGGTAGTTACCGCAATAATAGTGATTGAACCACCTGCGGGGAATTGTACCGCTTTTTCATAAATCTTCGCCAAATCCGAATAAAGAGATCCCGGCATAGAGTCCTTGGAAGGAATCTGATCCATACGGTTAGACACAATAGCTAACGCATCAGCATAACTGGTCATATCAGTCAGCAACACCAATACTTTCTGATTATGTTCCACTGCAAAATATTCAGCAGCCGTCAGCGCCATATCCGGAATCAACAGACGTTCTACCGGAGGATTTTCCGTAGTATTCACGAAACTGATAATACGGTCGAGCGCACCGGCATTAGAAAATACATTCTTAAAATACAGGTAGTCGTCATTAGTCATACCCATACCGCCCAAGATAATCTTATCGGTTTCGGCACGCAATGCCACATTGGCCATCACTTGATTGAACGGCTGGTCAGGGTCAGCAAAAAAAGGAATCTTCTGTCCTGATACCAACGTATTGTTCAAATCGATACCGGCAATACCGGTCGCAATCAGTTCCGACGGCTGTTTACGGCGAACCGGATTCACAGACGGACCGCCGATAGGCACTTCCTGTCCCTCAATTTCCGGTCCCCCATCAATCGGATCACCAAAAGCGTTGAAGAAACGTCCAGCCAACTGGTCGCTCACTTTCAGTGTAGGCGACTTGCCCAAGAATACGACCTCAGCATTGGTCGGAATACCTTCCGTACCCTCGAACACCTGCAAAGTCACTTCATCACCCATGATTTTTACCACCTGGGCTAATTTCCCATTAACCATTGCCAACTCATCATAGCCCACTCCTGACGCTTTCAGCGAACAGGTTGCCTTGGTAATCTGGCTAATCTTAGTATATATCTTTTGAAATGCTTTTGTTGCCATCTCTACTCATTATAAATTAAAATTAAAAATTAAAATCAGACACTTCTCTCGGCAACCAATTCCTGTAACTGCTTCTTAAAATCCTCATACTGCTCAGATTTATATTTAGCATAGTTCATCTGTTTGCAAAGGTTGATCATCTTTTTGAAATAATCCATCACCTCAATGAAAGTATCAAACTTGAATTCCGTATGACAGATGTCGATTACCATATTCAAGATCTCCTCCTGACGTTCCATCGGAGTCACTGAATCTACTTCATCAAAAGCATCCTGTTGCAGAATCACAAAATCAATCAACTCTGATTTCCAAAAGATTACATGATATTCTACAGGTACGCCATCATCACCCAAAATATTAATCTGTTCAGCAATTTCCTTACCACGCAACAATCTTGTTTTGATTTCGTTCACCTTACCAATCCATTCACCATTAATACGTTTGGCGATATATTCCTCAAATTCCGGATATTCCAGATATTTTGAATAAGAGTCAATCGGGTTCACAGCCGGATAACGCTTCCTGTCGGCACGTTCCTGCTCCAAGGCATAAAAGCAACGGGCCACCTTTTTAGTATTCTCCGTTACAGGTTCCTTCAAGTTACCACCTGCCGGAGATACAGTACCGATAAAGGTAATAGAACCGGTCTCACCATTATTCAGATGTACATATCCCGCACGTCCGTAAAAGTTGGAGATAATAGCCGAGATATCCATCGGGAATGCATCCGGACCAGGCAATTCTTCCATACGGTTGGACATCTCACGCAAGGCCTGCGCCCAACGGGAAGTAGAATCTGCCATCAGTAAGACTTTCAATCCCATAGCACGATAATACTCAGAAATGGTCATAGCCGTGTACACAGACGCTTCACGGGCAGCCACCGGCATGTTCGAGGTATTGGCAATAATGATAGTACGTTCCATCAGCTTACGTCCTGTATGCGGATCTACCAGTTCGGGGAACTCCGTAAAGATTTCCACCACCTCATTCGCACGTTCACCACAAGCAGCGATAATTACGATATCCGCTTCCGCCTGCTTGGAGATGGCATGCTGAAGCACTGTTTTCCCTGTACCAAACGGACCGGGAATAAATCCCGTTCCCCCTTCTACAATGGGGTTGACCGTATCAATAACACGGACACCGGTTTCCAATAATTTATAAGGACGCGGCTTTTCCTTATAATTAGTCATAGCCTTCTTTACCGGCCACTTCTGAATCATGTTTACCGGAATATCTTTACCTTCTCTGTCCGTCAGAACCACTACAGTATCCTCAATAGTATAATCACCTTCAGGAACAATGGATTTCACTTTATAAGTACCTGTCAACTGAAATGGTACCATAATTTTCAGTGGCTGGAAGTTCTCATCCACCTGTCCCAACCAAGCCGATGGACCAACTTCATCACCCATTTTCACCAACGGTACAAAATGCCACACTCTTTCTTTATCCAATGGATAGGTGTATTGTCCGCGTTTCAGGAACACTCCATCCATTTTATCAAGGTCGTTTTGCAGACCATCATAATTTTTAGACAACATACCCGGACCTAGAGTCACTTCAAGCATGTGTCCCGTAAATTCGGCTTCAGCACCAACTTTCAATCCACGTGTACTTTCAAACACCTGCACATAAACATTGCTGCCTACCACCTTAATAACCTCTGCCATCAAGCGGTCTCCGCCAGTCAGAATGTAACAAATCTCATTCTGTGCCACCGGTCCGTCAACGGTAAGAGTAACCATGTTGGCTATTACGCCACTAACAGTTCCTTTTGTTGCCATATATCTTTAATCTGTTTATTATCTGAATTCTGCGGGAATCTGTATCTCGTCCTTTAATTTATCAATAATCTGACGGAACAGTTCGCTTCCCTTTTCCTTATCCATAGAAATCCAACGGCCAATCATTTCCAGTTTCAACAAAAACACGAAAATCCGCTCCACAGTAAAATAGTTGAAAAAGACAGCGTCTTCCATCCAGTTCCATTTCAACAAATCTATCTTCTTTTCCCTTTCCACTAATTCTTCAATCTCGCTGATACGGAGTACCTGCTCAAAATATTCCAGCATCTCGGACAAACCGAAATCTCGGGCATTCGATGTACGAATCATCTCACTCACATCCGTCTTGCCCACTACTACCTGAGATACGTCCATTTTATATTTACGTGCAGCTAAGGCAGCCAGTATATTATTGATATTCAAATTAAATTCAAACCAGGAGGAAACAAATTGATTACCGCAGTTCATGGCATACGCATAATAGCAGGCAGATAACATATCTTCCGCACGATAGAGTTCCTCTGCGGAAAGAGCCAAATAAGCAGTAATAAATTCATAAAGATAAGATGGGTATCTCTTATCCGGAGCATCGCCTTCACGCACCGAACTGATAAGCGCCAGCAACTCATTCTGAGAATAATTCCCCTCAAAATCTGTCGTAGCTTCCTTATCTTTCAACAGTTTCAACAGGTTAGCATTATCGAATTTCAAATAGAACAAGTCGATTAACTTCCTATCCTTTTCCGATAATTCCGAATAGATTTCCGATTTAAAATTAGCCACTGTATAGTTCAGTTTGCCATCCTCCAACGAAAGATCCGGCAAACCGGCTACCAGGCAATAATAATTTGTCATAGTCCCGTTTTAAAACAACATTTCTACTAATTGAGGACGAAGGAAATCCTTGAAATAATTTTCAAATTCCTCTTCACCGAAGTTCACTTTGTAAGAGCCGTCAGCTGGTGAGATAGTAAAAAGTGATTTCGTTCCGTTCACTTCTTCTATTCTCACTCCTTTATCCAACAAAGCTTTTGCGTTCGCTGCAAAATATTTCTTAAGTCCTTCGGCATCTGCGGTAGAGATCACGATAGATTCGTTAGCAGACCATTGGGCAGCTAATGAAACTATAAACTTATTCAGATACTCCTTATCTGCCACAAATCCTTTCACACTTTCACTGACTACCTCATTGGTCAACAAGGTAGCTATTTCGGTCTTCAATGCATTTACTGCTTGTCCGGCAAACAATTTAATTTCTGATTGTGTATTTTCGGCAGTTTCCTTGGCTGACTTCCGAGCTACAGCGAGAATAGACTCAGCTTCCTTACGGGCATCCTCTACAATCTTTGCTGCTTCATCGCGAGCACTACTGATAAGTCGCTGTGCTTCTTCATTTCCTTTTTCCACACCTTCACGATAAATCTTATCGGTAAGCTCCTGAATTTTATTTTCCATATTCTTAGAAGATATTTTTTTGAGTTTAACACTTTCTTTCTTCAATAAATTCAAAAAGAATAGCCCAAAAGTACAAAAATCAATGATAGAAAAAGAATTTAATGATAGAATTTACACTAAAAGTACTGCAAAAAGAGAAAAATATACCATATTCATGTTACAGAACATAGGATTATTTCCGTTACTAGACTCCCCACACACGTGCGTATACAAAAAAAGCCTCCAGAACTTCTTCAAGTCCGGAGGCTTCAATCAAAACGGCGGCTACCTACTCTCCCACTGTGACGCAGTACCATCGGCGTGACAAGGCTTAACTTCTCTGTTCGGAATGGGAAGAGGTGGAACCCTTGTGCTATAGCCACCTGAATAAGGTTGACATATTGTTGAGCTGTTATCGTAATTTCATTCTGTAGTAAAAACTAAAGGTATACACCATCCGACATATAAGGAAAGTGGACGGGCAATTAGTAATGCTCGGCTTTGGTATCTCTACCTTTACACCTGCATCCTATCAACGTCGTAGTCTACAACGACCCTGAGAAATCTAATCTTGTGGCCGGCTTCGTACTTAGAT
>CARCZS010000043.1 GCA_948956705.1 uncultured Phocaeicola sp. | reverse complement strand
TCATCCGACAAAGATAGGGATTTTAACTAATTCCCCCAAATTTTCAAACTGAGCCAAAAAAGTGACAGAAAACCCACTGGTGAGCTATAAGGTTTGTCGCTAGGGTTTGTCGCTGGAATTTTAAAAGTATCAAATTATGGCTACCTTAAACTTAAAAATCCTCCCGAACAGACGTAAATTGTCGGGTAAACTTGGAATTTATGTATCTTTAACTTTTAAGAAGGAAGTTCGGTATATCTCTACCGAATTCGAGGTTGATGATGAATACCAGTTTGAAAACGGAAAGGTGTGTTACCGCAAGGATGCGGCAATCATGAACAAAAGAATACAGTATGTGCTGGGTATATACCGGGAACGGATGGAAGGTCTCAATCTGAATAGGTTTTCCAACTGTGCACAGTTGAAAGAGGTGTTGATGAAGGATGAGGAGGAAGCTGAGCCAATAACAGTGCAGCAGCTATTTGAAAGAAGAATAGAGCGTCTTGAAAAAGAAAAGAGAATCTCATACGCGGAAATGAACCGCTATACCTGTAAGGTTATCGTGTCTCTCATCGGTGATATACCTATAGATTACCTGACAAAACGTGATATCCGGGAAACGCTCTTCAAGGGGATGCAGCGCAGAGGATATGCGAAGGGGAATATACAGATGCGCATGACCCATTTCAAGGCTGCTATCAATGAAGCTATAGACGAAGGGTTAGTGAAGTATGACGAACACCCGTTCAAGGGATTTACCATGCCGCAATCTGAACCCAAGCTGATGGACATAACCGTCACGCAGTTCCAGCGTATTCGGGACATGGTAACATCTGACAGCAAACTCATACTGGCGCGTGACCTATTCCTCCTATCGTTCTACTTGGGTGGGATCAACCTTGCAGACCTTGTTGAAACGGATTTGTCAAGCAAGACAATGACATACGTCCGAAAAAAGAGTGCAGAACACAAGACGGGAGAAAGAACTACATCTTTGACCATACCCGATGAGGCGAAAACAATCATCAATAAATACATTCTGGGAAACAGGTTGAACTTATCGTTTTGTAACGGGTACAAGAATCTGCAACGTTATGTCAACAAATGTTTCGCAGCCTTGGCACAACATATAGGCATTCAAACTTCATTCTCTTACTATGCCGGCAGAAAAACATTCGCACAGTTCGCTTTTATGATAGGAATAAGGACAGAGGTGGTGGAGTATTGTATAGGGCAGTCTGTGAAAAAGAACAGACCTATTTACAATTATGTGCGAGTGATGCAGAAACAGGCTGATGCAGCAGTACGGAAAGTAATACAATATACTGTAGATCCGGAAAGCTTTGAAATTGAGAACATCCCTTAGAGGATGCCGTTCCACTACTTTGTACACAAAGGTAATTAAGGGATATAAAATAAACGGTTGCTGTCATCACTGATAGCAACCGTTTCAAATAATTAGAATAACAACTTAAAAATAGCGTCTATTATAATCTCTCTATCCTTATTTTCTTTTTATTCTGATGGCAATGACCTTTGCTGTTTTATTCTTGCAGTACTGGCAGCAGAATCGCTGTGCGCATGTTTCGCAATTGCGGCACATATCCAGTAGATATTGTTTTTCTTGTTTGAGTACATCAACCTTGTATTGCAGGTCGGAAATGACATTTTTTATAGTTTCTTCCATAATAAAAATGGTATTAGAATGGGATTTGTATTTTGTAGAAGAAACAACTTCGGATTCGTTATTGTTTAACCGTAATTGACATTTCTCTTTTCTTCAATTTGTTTTTCAAGGAATTTAACTTTCTCTTTTAATAGTGATATAGTATCGTGCTGGTCGTCTATTACCTTTTTATACCAAGCTTCATCAAAATCATTTGCTTTAATAGAATCGCTAGTCTCGTTTAACATCATGGAACCTGTACCACGAAGCAGCCATTCAGCACTTATCTCAGGAAAAGCGTTGAGTATGGCTTCTATTATTTCTAAACTAAGTTTGCGCTTGCCTAACATATAATAATTAAGCGTCTTTTGATTTACTCCAATTTTTATAGAGAAATCTCTTTCCGATTTTGCCATTTCGGAGATCATCATTTTAATTCTGTTTATTATTTCCATATTACTACAATTGTTCTTATATTTGCACTATGATTATTAATCCTTAAACTTGTATCGTTATGAATAGTCTATTTTATTACATGGATGATTTTATCTATTATTACGCATGGTTTTCAATTGTTGTAGGTATTCTGTTTATTCCTGTCAAAAGTATCTATAATGCTTTTTGTTTTTCCAAAAAGGAACATTTGGAAAGGAGCCTAAACAATTACCATCCAATAAAATCGATATTGAAAAGTCTGATTTTTCTATATTTCCTTCATTTTATAACACAAAATAAAGAAGATATAGAGCAATTAAAACAACGGATAGATATTGTAGAATCAACTCAATTACTTTCTTCGGAATCCATCCAAAAGACTGATTCAGATACTCTTTCATCCATCCCATCTTTAAATCAATAAGCTCTTTTTCTCCGGTTTTTGTCAGAACCAGATTCTTGTTGAGGAAGGACTTTTCTAAAGTTCTTCCTTCTTTTGTCTTAAATACGGTTCCATCATCGGTTACAGCTTTTCTATCTCTAGCCTTATATACTTCATCTGTGTAATGGGTATAATATGGCAAAAGCCGTTTGTACATTTTTCGTTCAATCCATGATAGATGCTTGCTTTTTTTCTTAACCTCTAGCAGGCAGAACAATGAAGCCTCTTTCTTTTTCATACGTAATGGTTAAATAATGTTTTATATAGAACATTTGTGGTTGATATGGTTTTTATATCCACAAATGTTCTTATATTTGCATTGTGATTACAAATCATAATCACATGAGCGATGATTAATTTTCAAATATAGATAAACGATATGGAAACAGCAAACATGAAATGTAGAATTTGGCTTCCCTATGGGAAGAAGGCTAAACTGGCTTCTTATTTCGGTGTCAGTAGTGAAACTGTGAGAAAAGCATTGGCTTTTGAATGTGGGGACAATGACTTTCATGAGATGATACGTAAAGAGGCAATAAAGAATTATGGCGGGCAGAAAATATTTATTCCATGCAAGTATGCAGGTTAACCATGATAACTAAAAAGGCAACAGGAAGAATGAATATGAACAGATTATCCAAGCAGTGTATGGTTTTTATAGCGGGTATGATCTCATTCCTGTATGTTCTGGGATTGGTAGGGCATCAGGATTACATCGAGGAGATATTGTATAATATGCCTCAGGAAACTTATGATGTGATTGTACAGAAGCTGGGAAACGTGTCAAGATCGGAGATTGCTGCTGAATATGAGGCGAACAGGGCATTTTATGATAACCTTAACAAATAAATTATGAGACGTGATTTTCAAACATCAAAGGCAGAGGAAGAATTAGGGAACCTTTTTCTTGTTGCCAGGAAGAAGGGCATAACATTTACAAAGAGAGAGGCATCCAGATGGGTCGGAGGTCGGTATGTTCTTGAAAGGCTCGTGGCTGAGAGGAAAATACGGATGGCAAAGCCCGGGGACAGGCAGAACTCGGAATGGAAATGCAATGCGGAGGATGTGTTACGCCACGCATTCAAATATTAAGAATACACTTTAAAACCTTGAACTCATGAGTATAAAAAGAACGTATTGGACCAAACAGGAGATAGATATACTGTGTGCCATGTATTCCAACACAAAGGCTGCCTGTATACAGGATATTCTTACGCGCCACAGCCTCAACTCAATCTATAAAAAGGCGCGTGAACTTATGCTTGATGCGTACTCGTTTCATCTTGAAGAAATACATTATATCCGTTCCATGGCACAGGATATGACGGTGAAGCAATTGTCACAGAAGATGGGATATAGCGAGCGCACTATTTACCGCCGCTTGAAAGCCATGCGTACCAATTCATAAATAGTTCCGTTATGAGCAAATCACCTGAACATGATTTACAGACCCGGTGTGTGATCTGGTTTCATTACCGATTTCCACATCTGAAACCTTTGTTCTTTTCCGTCCCCAACGGAGGATATAGAAACAAGGCTGAGGCAGCGCGTCTTAAGGCGGAAGGTGCTAATGCCGGAGTGTCTGACCTTATATTGCAGCTGCCTGCCGGAAAATGGTCAAGCCTCAACATTGAGATGAAGGCAGGTTCTTCACAAAGGGAAGAACAGAAAGTATATCAGACATGCGTGCAGGCATCTGGAGGACGCTACGAATTATGTCGTTCCTACGAACAGTTTGTTGATCTGGTTACCGAATATATATCGCAAGTTGATGGACGGGTACTGGAACGGCTTCGTCAGATACATCTTGAACGCGAGGAGGAGGAAAAGCAGAAAATACGTAAGCAATATCAAAAAAGAATAAGTAAAACATTAAAACCATAAATCATGATTGTAGAAGCAACAGGAAAGGTCATGCAGGTTCTTTCAAAAATAGAAGGGGTCAGCGCGAAGACCGGAAAGGCATGGGAGAAATACACATATCTTATAGAGCAGTCGGGTATGCGCCCTACTTCTCTAGTGGTTTCAGTATTTAACTATGGGGAACACGTAGGAGAGCTCCTTAATATGGGGGATACTGTAATAATGTCTCTTCGCATAGAGGCGCATTTTGTAAAGGATGGACAGAAATGGTATAATGAGGTTACGGCTTTCAATATTGTATCTTTCCGTTAAAGTTAAAATTAAAACGAAGTATTAATGGGTAAAGTAAAAATCTATATAAGTGGACCGATAGCGCATTATGATCTTCATGAGCGGAAGCATGCTTTTCTCATGGCGAAAGAAAGACTTGAATCACAAGGTTATGATCCTGTGAATCCTTTCGATAACGGTGTTCCTGATAATGCGCATTGGAGAGAGCATATGAGAGCCGATATCGCGATGTTGCTGAAATGTGACGCTATTTTCATGCTTCCCGGATGGGAACTGTCTAAGGGATGCAAGCTTGAACTTGATGTGGCTTCAAGCTGTGGTATAGCCGTTATTATCGAACCTGTTCACCCCTGTGACTATGACGTTAAAAAGAGTGGAGCCGAAACGTGTGTACTGCCGTAATTGTGCCAATAGTTCGGACCATCGGGGCAATTCATGTTTCTGTAGTGCGAAGGGGCACCGCGAATGCGCCTGTAACAAGTACGGACAGATATGTAAGTTCTACAAAAAGATCATATAGAAACTCTAATAATATGGTTTATGGCAACAAGAAACAGATTATACAAGCTTCACTATTTGCTTCGTAAAAAAGGCAATGAGGTGAATGTTAAAGATAGGACAGTATACCGGAGAGCCAAGCTCCTTCCTGCCATAGAGGAGAAATGGATGAAGGAACTGATAGAAAATGGATATATGGTGGGGAACAACCTGTTTGCCCCCCTCCCCAATAATAACTCTTAAACTTAATAGAAATGGCAACACATGGAATGACAATAGCAAAAGCATCTAAGGATGATTTTGAGAAAGTGTATAATCTGCTTTCTCCGATGGAGGAACTCTTCAACAGCAAATGGTGTAATGAAGAAGAATGGACAGAATGGGATGATGGTGATGAGGATAAACAGGAACTTCTTGCTATCCGCAAGGAAATAGCAGAGGATGAATATTGTGAAGAGGATGAGGTGGACAACCGTCTTATTCTATATGAATTTATCAAACGTAGGATGAGACTATGCGGATGTAGCAACTGGCAACGTGTTGTGGTTGCCGCTGAATGTTTGATTGACACTTTTTGCGATCCGCAGGAATCTTGCTTGGCTTGGCGTCCAGATTTGGAGCGTGCGATGGATAATATGATGTTGGGGGAATGATTTTAAAATCATAAGATTTATGAGAATGATAGAAATAAATAAAGAGGTAGAGGTGGAAATTGACCTTGATGATTATTTTGATGAATTTCTAGAGGATGCTGACGACGATGATTTGATTAAGGAGTTGAAGGATAGAGGATACAGTGTCGAAAAACAGGCACTCCCGATAAAAAAAAATGAGTGGGGAGTTAACCACGAGCAAAACAAACGCTTCTTATGTGACTTGCTTGATATAGGATATCATACGAGAAATAATGTTTTAATTGACCTTATAATAAATAACATACGATGAAGCAGAATAACCCCAAGATTATTCCTGGATTTCACTATGAGATTATGGAAATGTTATGATTCAAAACAGAATAGAAAGGAATGAATTATGAATAAAAGAACAATTCAAATAGATGTTATCGGTCCGATAGAAGAAACTGAATTAATGAAATGTAAATTGTATGTTGATGGTCGTGTGTGTGTAATCGGAATGTCACGATATGACTATGAAGAGTTAATGCGAGAAAAAGTGTTTATCCGGGATGGTAAGAGCGTTGATTCTGCTGGTGTGATAAACACGACTAACACTTTCATCGAAAAAGATTAATATTTAAAACTAGAAAGAAAGGAATCAAAATATCATGAATGCCTTACAATTTAAAAAACTGAAAATCGGAGATCGAATATTAACCTATAATGGTACGTGTACCACAGTGACTGATATTGACCGTATGGCAGGAAAGCTGACCTGTGGCAACGGACAATGGAGGGATTACCATCGTGTGCGTATGGCTGTTGAAACAGATCTGCTGGTTGAACATAAGAGAGTTCAGGATTACGTACCACCTGATACAGTCATTCTTTCTCGTGCCTTGTTGCTTAAATTGGGCTTCTCAAAAGTATGTATTCTTCGCGCTATAGAAAATTGCGGGCCGGATGGCTTTTTGGGAACCTTGCAGGATCTTTTTGTCAGAACGGAATTTATCTCTATCGAATATGTGCGGAATCTTGTTCCGGTAATGATAAGGGAAGGACTGATACAAAGAAAGGTTGTAAAACGTGGCTTGTTCAGGCTGACTATTAATAAATGATTAAATAATATACTCGTATTATGGGACAGGAAAGCAGACGGAAGTCTTTTGTTTTTTATACTGAATGGAAAGAGGTGTTAGTGGATTATCCACCGGAGGTCAGACTTGAAGTGTACGATGCGGTCATTGAATATGCCGAGTCGGGGACATTGTCGGAGCTGAGACCGTTGGCTAAAATGGCATTCTCCTTTATAAAAAAACAGATAGACTCTAATAAAGACAAATACGACGATATTATAGCAAAAAGAAGTGAGGCTGGCAAGAGAGGTATGGCCAGTCGGTATAATAAGGATGTAACAAAAGATAGCAAAAGTAACAAGTGTTATCACAAAGTAACAAATCTAACAAGTGATAACAAAAGTAACAAGGGCTATCAAAGCGTAACAAACCTAACTATAAATGATTATGAGAATGATAATGATGATGTTTTATTTCAAAAAGAAGAAGAAAAAGTTTTTGGTTCTTCCCCCTTGAAACCCTTGCAGGAATTGTTTGATGAGATGAAGCGGAACGATTCCTGGGCGGAAGGCCTCATCATGAACAAACATCATGAGGGATACAAGGCTTTCAATCAGGAAACATTATCGGACTTTCTGGAAGAATTTTTCCGGAAACTTCAGAATGAGAATTGTACAATGGTCAATCCGGGAGACGAATATAGGCATTTCTCCAATTGGCTGAATAAAAAGCTTGAATGTAAATCCGATGAAAGAACCAAAACAGATAAAAGAACTAATGCCCGGACCGGAGGACAGGACTACAATTACGGTCATGAAATCGATCCCCCACACATCATCAAACTGGGAGGACAGGGGAAAGTATAACTTCCGGATGGGAGACGTAAGGATGATGTTGTCCGATGAGGAAATAGAGAAGTTCTGGAAGCACAGGCTGATACTTTCCATGCGGACTGTTACTCCTGATTTCATGGTGGACGATTCAAATTGTCAATTGCTAAGCGAGATATACCAATGGGTATGGCATAAGTCAGATGTGCTGTCCGGAAAGAAAGGAATATTGCTCTATGGTCCGGTGGGAAGCGGGAAGACCACCATCTTGAGAGGACTGCAAGTCTATATGGCACTTATCAACAGACTGGTATACGGTTGTCGCCGTTCCGACATCTGTTTTGAGATGCGTTCGGCCACGGAGATAGCCTTACGTTATTCCTCCCAAGGTACGGAGGCGCTTGACAGATGGACAACAAAAGGCATGGCCGGACACCTGATAATTGACGAGATTGGGCGGGAGGAAAATGCAAAGCATTTCGGTACGTCGTGCAATGTCATACAGACCATCTTGCAGATGCGTTACGAACTTCGGCATGAGATGCTTACATTCGGTACGACAAACATCGACATGGAGGATTTGTCGCAGTTTCGCAACCTATACGGAGATTATGTGTTGGACCGTGTCAAGGAGATGTTCAATATTGTTCACCTTGGCGGCAACAGCCGTCGTAAATGGATATAAAATGGAAAAAGAACTAGAAAAACTACAAAGGCAGCTTGCTATGGCGATAAAGGAACGCCGTTACGCCAGAATGGCCGAGCTGCAACGAAAAATTGCGGCCTTGCAGAATGTTCGTGAACATGTGCCGTTGTCATTTCTTCTACCAAAATTTACACCACAGGAGAGGGATAAGGCGCTGGTGTTGATGCATCAGGTATTCGTATTCGCTGACATGCTTTATGGCGCGGCGCTGGAGTTCGAGGAATATCTTAAAGGATTTGATCGTTCCGTAACCCTTCCCGTAGTGGTCAGGGCGAAGAAGGCTGCGGCAGAGTGCCGGGACATAACCCGGTATGTAGACAGTTTCGGTGATGAGCGTATGAGCGCGTTATTCGGAGAAATGTGTGATGAAATAAGCCTCAACGCACAGAATGTTATTTATCGTTATGTCCGCAAGGAAACAAAAAAACAGGAACCATGAGAAAAAAGATGTTATTATGGGTGATAAGACTCATACGGCTCTTCCACAAGGAGGATCAGTTCATACCGCAGTTGCGCTCCGTGCCGGAAGGCAAGGTGCTGCCGAACAGGCTTTACCGTCATTTCGGACGTATACTTGTATCGCGCGCTAATCCGCAGAAAGTAGAGATGCGTTATTATTATGCGGAGATAGATCCGGCCATGTCCGTACGTCCGAAAGATGATGACTGGAAGGAATGTAGCGAGATACATTATAACGAGCTTATGACAAGAAAGGATGCGGTTACGAAATATGAGCAGACCGGAGCACCGTGCGAACATTGCGCATGTCAGATATATGGTCTTCCATGTCATTGTGCTTTTCCAAGGGGAGCCATGACAGGCTATTTCGAACTGTTGCATTGCAACAAACAGTATTCTAATAATCCAACCATTTAAATAAAAAAGACGACAATGAAAATTAATGTATTCAGGACACAGTGCAAGGAAGGTGCGCGTGTCTTTTTTGACGGGGATATCACCTGTACGGGGACAGTAAGGAAGATTTCAAAGGACGGGAGTCGGGCGCTTGTGTGCTTTGACAACGGGGATGTGTCCTGGAAAGAGTATTTCATGATTGATTTTATTGAGGACTAGCCATGGAGAACAAGAGAAAAAATATTCTGATCCATCCGGATCATATAGAGGATCTGGATAAGAAATACAAGCGGCTGGAGGAAAACAGAAAGGAGCCGGTAAGGACAGGTTATACATCTATATGCCGTCTTCGGAATACCAGACTGCACAGGGACATTCTTTTCAGACGGATGTTTGTCCGTGACAAAATGCCCACCGGAGCTTTTATAATATTTAAAGAACTGGGGAAGGACAGCGTCATGCTCCAGCCATGCAAGCCTGAATGGATGAACCGGACACATATCAATCATGTGGGAGGACGTTTCCTCGGATGTCTTCGCTTCTTTTCCAGCTATGCTGATTTGGATACGACACCGCCAAGCCAGATATTGTATGATCTGAAAATAGATCCGCTGGTAACCTCATACACTTTCCGACTTGAGGAATGGAAAGTGCAGGACGAGCATGACGGTGAGACGGTAGCGTACAAACTGATACCGTTGTTTCCGCTATGAAACTGGCAAACATACCGTCAGATATTAAAAGAACAGCACGGGAACTTAAGATTCCCGTGCTTCAGCATCATATATATGTTAATGGCAGGCATAAGCATGTGACTATAAGTAAAAAATGTGTTCGGAAAGCCGGATTGACGGAAAAATACTCTGTACAGATCGTTGTGCTGGGGGAAGTGAGGGCATATATGATATTCTCTTATGATCCGTTGTGTGAGAACCGTCCCCATCTTCTTTTTCTTCCCTCATCTTGTGAGATTCATAGTCCGTATGTGACACGTGCTTTGCAAAGAATCGGGGGTGGGAATGAGATATGCAGGTTGCGCTTTCATGGGAAGCCGGTTTTTCTGAAAGGCAAGGACGGTACTGTCGTGACCGTTGTGTGGCGGATCTCGACATCTCCGGTAAGGGATATAGCCTCAACTGTTCAGAATATACAGAACAGGAACATGTAAGTTGTTATATTTGTGATGTTTATTATTCATTTTATAAAAAAGAAGTATTATGACGGAGAAACAAATATCTTTCTCGGGACTTAACCTGACACCTTATTCCGATATTTCTCCTGACGGGCAGCTTTCCGCATCTGTCGGGCTGGAGATTCATGACGGCAGTATCAGGCCTTCTGTTCTTGCCGGAGAGAAATATATCCTTCCACAAAGTCATAACTCCGCTAAACTGTTATATATACATTCCGCTACGTCATATTCACATTTTATTTTTCAAGACGGTCTGTCATTATATTGGGCTGATGTGAATAATAAGGGGGAATTGTCACTTACATTGCTGGATGAGTCTATACCTGCCAGTTCATTGTTGTCGGTAGGAAACACGCTTGTCGCCTTTGCTGAGGACGGGATGCATTATTTCTTATGGAAAAATGGAAACTACAAATATCTGGGGCAGAAACCTCCGGAACCACTTTTGGTGTTTTCCTTGCATTCAACTGTAAGAAGAAGCGGAGAATTTGAACTGTACAAGAAGGAACAGATGTGGATTAATGGGGATAAATGGCAGATAAAAGATGAATATGTACAGGGGATATCCACAAAAGTACATGCTGAGATAAACAAGTATATAGCAGAACAGCAAGAAGACGGATATTTCATTTTCCCTTTTTTTGTACGTTATGCATACCGCCTTTATGACGGTTCTGTCATCATGCAGTCCGCACCTGTGCTTATGTTGCCTAATGACTCCGGTGCACCGGTGGTAGTCAGTAAAATTGAGCGGCTGAGTCAGGTGATTTTTACCGGCATTGGTTATATATCCTCATTCTGCTCATGGCTTTCATACGCATGTGCCAACAATGACAAGGAGGCGATACAGGAGTGGGGGGATATTATAAAAGGAGTGGATATTTTTATATCCTCCCAATTCTATACATTTTATACGGACGGTGAAATAGACATGAGTCAGAGTCTGTTGAAAGATCTTCCCCAAGGCAAGAGCAACACATACGGATATATTATGGATGATTTGTCAGAGTACTCCTATCCACCAAGGCCTTTTAGCGAGGCTTATGATAGAAAGTTTGGAAACGAGGCTGCTGCTACATATGCATGGGGCATGGAAGTACGTAATGAGTTCAAGGAGGAAATATGTAACGCCTCCCTCTTTTATCATGTGAAGACTCTGGAACTGGACGAACTTTCCAGCGACATCCGCTATCTGTTTGGTGCGGAAGGGGACATGGATCATATTTTGAGCAATTTGGAACTTAGGGAGACATTGACAGATGATTATATGACACACGATATCATCATTCCTGACTTTTCCATGACATATAACAGCCGTCTGCATATTGCAAATGTGAAAAGAACTTTTTTCAAGGGATTCAATCCCATGTGTATATCACAATTCCTAGGTCGTGGGGATTCTTCGGTTTCAATATATACGTATATACATGGGAGCAACGGGGATGTTGTAGTCAAAAGTGATACGGAAGTTTTGGAACAGATACTTCCTGTATATCTGTTTTATCCTGATACAGATGCGTATAAAATGGTGATTGTGGTCGGTTCCATGGTGTTTGAGTATCCTTTGGCGGAACATCCGACTTTAAATGGGGCGTATTTTTGTAGCTTGTTAAAAAATACAAATGAATCGTCGGCATCCGTACCGTCCGTTACACCCTTGCAGTCTGAGGAACTGAGCAACAAGATGTTTGTTTCGGAAGTGGGAAACCCTTTTTATTTCCCATTGAATGGAGTTTATACAATAGGGAACGGTGACATTTATGCAATGTGTCCGGTTACTACAGCCATATCACAGGGACAGTTCGGACAATTCCCCATGCTACTGTTCTGTTCTGACGGAAATTATGCGATGAGCGTCAATTCTGAAGGGTTTTATTCAACCATTTCTCCGATACAGAGAGACGTATGCCTGAATTCCAGATCAATCACACAGATGGATTCGGAAGTGTTGTTCATTTCATCCAGAGGTGTTATGATCACAAATGGGGCTTCCATAGATTGTATATCACAGGCGTTGCAGGGAGTTTTCGAACCTGTGCCGGAAGAAATTGGAACAAATATGGAAATGATTGACAAACCTCCTATTGAACTGATCAAGACAGCCATGATAGCCTATGATTATGCGAACCAGCGGATTATTTTTATGCTGAAGGATATGGATACGTCTTTTGTGCTTTCTCTTCCTGAAAACAGATGGAACACGGCCGTGTTTGGACGTGTTAAATCTGTTGTCAATATATTTCCATATTCGTATGTGCATATTGAAGACAGGATTGTCCGGCTCACAGATATATATGATTATTCCTCCGAGGTGATAAATAAAGGGATTGTTGTTACAAGAGCGTTGAAACTGGATACTTTGCAGTTAAAACGGCTTATGGATATGTCGGTACAAGGCATCTTTTCAGGTAAGCAGAAAATGATACTGTTTGCTTCACAGGATGGAAAGAAATGGTATAAGATAGGGGAAACGCAGGCCAGACGTGTGGGAGCGATAAGAGGAAGGTATTTCAAATACTACCGCATTGCGTTGGAAACAGCACTGACAGCTAAAGAGAACATATCAGGAATACGGCTGATATATGATATCATGCCTGAAAAACGACTAAGATAACGACTTATGAAACAAAAAGGTAAAGTCTTGACAGTATTCCGTCTTGAGGGAGGAAGCGGACAGGAAGCGCAAAGAGAGGAAATCGGGAATAGCAGGAGAGGGGGCGTTGGCCTTCCGTCTTATTTACCGGGAGGAGGTAATGACAACCAGTCTATTTTTGACAAGTCACTGGCAGCTGAAAGTTATGTTGATGCAGTTGATATATGCTCATCAACATTCAATTACCTATATAATTCCGCTTTCTCAGATAAGACAGGATGGGAGTTTTTCAATCTTTCAGATGATGCTTTGGGGGCATATACGGATTTGTATGAGTACCGGAAGTTGCTGCATATTAGCAATGGGGGAGTGTTACAGAAAAACAGCCTCATCAGGAAGCCGGAGAAACATAGGATATTTAATGAGAAGAAAGGAGAACTGACGGAAGAGAACATTTCTATAACTGTTGACTACACGGAAGAATATGATGCTTTGTTTCTTTCAGTGCGGTTCCTTTGTAAATCCTCAGGTGATCTTACAATAGGTTTTACGGATACACAGGGAGATTATGCGTTGAAGACGAAGCATATTGACCAATCGGAGGAATGGCAGGAATATGAACTTTCTGGGAAATGGGCCGGAATTGGTGATTTTTATTTGTCATTTACAGGATTGATAATCGTTGATATCTTGAGGTTGGCGGACAAAGCGTATGATGATCATCGTGAAGAGTTCAGGACATACCAGAGCCAGACCAAGCAGAATCTTGAGCTTATGGTGTCTGCTATAAACGAGTTGAAACGGATGAAATCAGAATATGACAAAAAATTTGAGGAAATATCAAAATCCTTGATTGTAGATACTAATTGAAAAGTGCGCTGTATTCTAATTGAAAAGAGCTCCATCCAT
>CARCZS010000042.1 GCA_948956705.1 uncultured Phocaeicola sp. | reverse complement strand
CAAAGGTAGGAAGGAAAAGAGGGGAAAAAAACACGCACGAGGCCGAATGCTTACCGCTGCCCTTTTCTGTTTACCGTTTCACCTTAGTGATGAAGTTTTATCACTAAGGTGATCAATTTTCATCACATGGGTGATACGGTTTCATCACTAAGGTGAAACGATAAATTGAAAAGGAAGAATACGTCATTCCGACTGCCGGTTATTCCAACCCTTCCAGCATTCTTTTTAAAACAACTGTAGCAGAAATTTCCCGGTTGGCCGCTTCAGGAATAACCAACGAAGTAGGCGCTTCAATCACCTCATCGGTCACAATCATGTTTCTTCTCACCGGCAGACAATGCATAAAGAAAGCATCGTTTGTCACTGCCATGTGCGCCGCATCTACCGTCCAGTTCATATCCTTGCTCAGGATCTTTCCATAGTCGGCAGGACGGGTGACACCGGGACATGCCCAGTTCTTGGCATAGATAAAGTCAGCCCCTTCAAAGGCTTTCATCTGGTTGTATTCCACCTTCGCGCCACGGACAAACTTCGGGTCCAGCTCATAGCCTTCGGGATGAGTGATGACAAAATCCACATCGGCCTCGTTCATCCAGTCGGCAAACGAGTTGGGAACGGCCTGAGGCAATGCACGCGGATGCGGCGCCCAAGTCAAGACCACCTTGGGACGGTCTTTCTTCTTATACTCCTCGATAGTAATCAGGTCGGCGAAAGCCTGCAACGGATGACCGGTAGCGGCTTCCATGGAGAATACAGGCTTGCCGGAATACTTGATGAACTGATTCAGAATCTTTTCGGTATAATCATCCTCGCGGTTCTCAAAATGAGCGAACGAACGCACACCGATGATATCACAATAAGAAGCCATCACCGGAATAGCCTCCAGTAAATGTTCACTCTTGTCGCCATCCATAATGACACCGCGCTCGGTCTCCAGCTTCCATGCACCTTGATTCACATCGAGCACAATCACATCCATGCCCAAGTTACGGGCTGCCTTCTGGGTGCTCAAACGGGTACGCAGACTGTTGTTGAAGAAAATCAGCAGACAAGTCTTATGCTTTCCCAGGGTTTCATATTTGTAGCGGTCTTTCTTGATTTCGAAAGCTTCGGCAAGGGCACTCTTCAAGTCGCCCAAATCGTGTACGTTTGTAAAGTATCTCATAATTTTTTCATTTATAGTATTATTGTCTTATTTGTCCATCCCCCTGAATAATCCACTTGTATGTGTTCAGTTCCTCCAGTCCCATCGGACCACGGGCGTGGAGCTTCTGCGTGCTGATACCTATTTCCGCTCCCAGTCCGAACTCACCTCCATCGGTGAACGAAGTAGGCACATTCACATAGACACAAGCCGCATCCACCATTTTCATAAAATAATCGGCCGCCCGGTCATTCTCCGTCACAATACATTCACTATGTCCCGAACCATAGATAGAAATGTGGGCCACAGCCGCCTGTATGGTCATAGTCGCCGTCACTGCCATTTTGTAGTCCAGAAACTCTGTTCCGAAAGTATCCGTAGAAGCATGTTTCAGCAAGTGGGAAGGGTAAGAAGTCTTCAGATAATTGTAACACAAGTCATCGGCATAGATTTCCACGTTGTCCTGCTGCAAGCCGCTACAAAGAGTGGAAAGGTCGGTCAGCCGGTTCACATCTATAATCAGACAGTCCAAGGCATTGCACACGCTGACACGGCGTGTCTTGGCGTTGCGGATAATGGCGGCTCCTTTCGCCACATCACCCTCCTTGTCAAAATAAACGTGACACACACCGGCTCCTGTCTCGATAACGGGAATCGTGGCGTTCTGCCGCACATAGTCTATCAGCCCCTTGCCGCCGCGGGGGATAATCAGATCCACATAGCCGCGGGCATGGAGCAGCGCGTCGGCCGAATCATGTCCTGCCGGCAACAATGCCACCAGATAAGGAGACAAGTGGGCTACATCCAGCAAGGTATTCCGGATAATCTCCACCAGGATACGGTTGGAGAAATCGGCATCGCTCCCCCCCTTTAATATACAGGCGTTGCCGGATTTGAAACAAAGTGCAAACACATCCAAAGTCACATTAGGACGAGCTTCATAAATAATGCCTATCACCCCGAAAGGCACACTTACCTTGGTCAGCTTCATGCCATTGGGACGCACGGTCTGGCTCAGTATCCTTCCCGATGGAGAAGGCAGCGTGGCTACCTGCCGTATGCCTTGGGCTATGGCGTGAATACGTTCCGCCGTCAGTTTGAGACGGTCATATTTGGGATTCGACGGATCCATCGCCGCCAGATCCTTGGCGTTCTCTTCCAGAATCCGGTCCGTAGCAGCCTCCACCCTGTCGGCCAATGCATACAAGGTGTCATTGATGATCTCCTCCTTGCAGAAAGCAAGAGATCCTTTTGCCTGCCGCACCTGTTTAAAAATATCTTTTATCTGTTCCATAGT
Source organism: uncultured Phocaeicola sp. (assembly GCA_948956705.1). The sequence goes on along the minus strand of CARCZS010000042.1, from coordinate 11,556 downwards.
CACTTCATTTTATCTAAATCATTACCACACCGCATCAGTCCAAATACAAATAATCATAGTGTACCATAGGTTTCTGTCCATGTTTCCCCTGCAATGCACGCGCTTCTGCCGAATCGAATCCGATGCGTCCCACTCCTATCTGCCTGCCCCGGTGGTCTATGATTTTCACTATATCATCTTTTTCAAATTCCCCTTCTATGCGGACCACTCCCACAGGAAGCAGGCTTACCGCCTTCTGTCCTTTCAACACTTTCACGGCCTGTTCGTTCAAATGCAGCTCGCCTTTCGCAAAGCCTTCGCTATGGGCAATCCACTTTTTCACGCTGGATACTCCGCCTTCTGCCGGAATAAAGCGCGTACAAACCGTCTCTGCCGGATGTTGCAGCAAATCGACCAGAATATGGTCTTTCTTGCCGTTGGCTATAATGACGGTAATGCCCTCATCGGCCACCTTGCGGGCAATGGTAGTCTTGGTCAGCATGCCGCCCCGGCCGAATCCCGATTTCTCCGTCTGTATATAGTCCGAAAGATCCTTTCCCTGCTCCACCTCCCGTATCACCTGCGTACCGGGGTTAGAAGGAGAACCATTGTATATGCCGTCAATATTGCTCAGTATGATTAACGCCTGCATATCCATCATGGAAGCGATCATTCCCGAAAGCTCGTCATTGTCTGTAAACATCAGTTCAGTGACCGAAATGGTATCATTCTCATTTACGATAGGTATGACACCGTTCTCCAGCATCACCATCATGCAGTTGCGCTGGTTCAGGTAATGACGGCGCGTGCCGAAACTTTCTTTCGTAGTCAGCACCTGCCCCACAGGGATGCCGTGTTCGCGAAACAGTTCATAGTACCGGTTGATCAGTTTTGCCTGGCCCACCGCCGAGAAAAGCTGCCTTTGCTCCACGCTATCCAATTTCTTGGAAGGCTTGATCTCGCTGCGTCCCGAAGCTACCGCCCCGGATGAAATCAGAATGACTTCCACCCCGGCTTTGCGCAATTCCGCCACCTGGTCTACCAATGCCGACATACGCGTCACATCCAGCGTACCGTCTTTACGCGCCAACACATTACTACCGATCTTTACTGCTATTCTTGTAAACTGAACTGCCATTTCTCTTGTTATTTTAGAAACACAAATATAGATATTAAAATCAATCTGTAAAGTCAAATAAGCCAAAAATTAACCTTTATCGCATTTGTGTGCATGTATTTTAATTCTCATCTTTGCAAAATGAAAATATATAACGATAATATTCAATAGGTAAACGTATGGTTAAAGCTATTTTTTTCGATATTGACGGTACACTGGTTTCTTTTAAAACACATAAGATTCCTGCTTCGACCCAAGAAGCATTAAAGGCACTCCGTGATAAAAGCATTAAAATCTTTATTGCTACCGGACGCCCACAATGTTTAATAAACAACCTGGGTGACTTAGAGTTTGACGGGTATATCACCGTAAACGGAAGCTATTGCTTTACCGCCGGCCACCGGCCCATTTATAAAGGTTGCATCCCGCAAGAAGACATTGAACGGCTTATCACTTTCCAACAGAGCCATCCGGTACCTTTCGTTTTTGCATACGGCAATGAAATGTTCGTCACTGAGGTGAATGACAGAGTACAGGCTGTTTCCGATCTGATTGAAATTCCTGTTCCCCCTGTCGCCTCCATAGAAGAAGCCCGTGGAAAAGACATCCTGCAAATAATGGGGTACTTTACGGCCGAAGAGGAAAAAGAAACAGATATATTCGGCAAAGTGCTGACCCATTGCGAGCCAATGCGCTGGTATCCATTGTTTGCCGACATCATTGCACGGGGCAACAGTAAAAGTACGGGAATAGACAAAGTGCTGGCATATTTTGACATTGACCTGAAAGACACCATGGCTTTCGGTGACGGCGGCAATGATATTCCCATGCTGAAACACGTAGCCACAGGGATAGCTATGGGAAACGCCGAACCTCATGTAAAAGCTGTGGCCGACTATGTGACCACCTCCGTAGATGAAGACGGAATAGCCAATGCGTTGAAACATTTCGGATTAATCTAAAGAAGATTCGATAAAAGGAAAATGAATGCAGAGAGTATCCTCATGAGAGATCCCAAACTAAGGTTTTTCATGTCGTTTATTAATTTAAGAGATGCAAAGATATTCATTTACTTCTTATTAATTCGTTTCTTGTTTTGATTTCTTGACCCATTTTTCCAGAAAACTCTTTATCTTTACGCAAAATATTTATTAATTGCGAATCTATGAAGAAAACCAATTCTATCCTTTGCGCATTTGTATTGGCAGGCTCGCTCTTCGGCTGTTCCACAACACAGCAGAAGACAGGCGAAACTGACTACACGCAGTATGTTAACACGTTCATCGGAGCAGCAGACAACGGACATACCTTTCCCGGTGCCTGCCGTCCTTTCGGCATGATCCAGACAAGCCCCGTAACCGGAGCTGTCGGCTGGAGATATTGCTCGGAATATGTGTACACCGACTCCCTGATATGGGGATTTACCCAGACACACCTTAATGGAACAGGGTGTATGGACCTGGGAGACATCCTGGTGATGCCGGTTACCGGAACACGCACCCGTGCCTGGGACGCTTATCGCAGCCACTTCCCCAAAGACAAGGAAGCAGCGACTCCCGGATACTACACCGTAGAGCTGACCGACCCCGGCGTGAAGGCCGAACTGACCGCCTCTCCCCATGCCGCCCTGCACCGTTATACCTATCATAACGCCGACTCGGCATCTGTATTGATTGACCTTCAGCACGGACCTGCGTGGAACGAAAACCAATACCATTCGCAAGTACAAAGTTGCGAAACCAATTGGGAAGATGCACAAACCTTGACCGGACATGTACGCAACAGCGTATGGGTGAACCAGGATTACTTTTTTGTTATGAAGTTCAATCGTCCCGTCATAGATACCCTGTATCTGCCCATGGCCGAAACTGAAAAAGGGAAACGCATCATCGCTACTTTTGACATGAAGCCGGGAGAGGAACTGCTGATGAAAGTAGCCATGTCCACCACCGGCGTGGATGGAGCCAAGAAGAATATGGAAGCGGAAATAGCCGACTGGAATTTTGAAGGAGTGAAGCAAGCAGCCCACAACGAATGGAACAATTATCTGAGCCGCATTGAAGTAACCGGTACGGATGACGAGAAGACCAACTTCTATACCAGCTTCTACCATGCCCTGATACAGCCCAACCAAATCTCGGACGTAGACGGATGGTACCGTAATGCAGCCGATTCCATCGTTAAAGCCGGTAACGGAGCTTTTTATTCCACTTTCTCCTTATGGGACACTTATCGTGCCGCCCATCCGTTTTACACCTTAATGGTTCCTGAAAAAGTAGACGGATTCGTCAATTCATTGGTAGAACAGGCTGAAGTACAGGGCTTCCTGCCTATCTGGGGACTTTGGGGAAAAGAGACATATACCATGATTGGCAACCACGGTGTTTCAGTTATCGCCGAAGCGTACCGCAAAGGGTTCCGGGGTTTTGACGCCGAACGTGCCTTCAATGCTATCAAAAATACCCAGACCGTATCTCATAAACTGAAATCCGATTGGGAAACTTATATGAAATACGGTTATTTCCCTACAGACTTGATTAAGACAGAATCAGTATCCTCCACACTGGAATCGGTATATGACGATTATGCCGCAGCCGATATGGCCCAACGTATGGGTAAAGAGGAAGATGCCGCTTATTTTGCCAAACGTGCCGATTTTTATAAGAACCTGTTTGATAAAGAAACGCAGTTCATGCGTCCCCGTAATGCTGACGGAAGTTGGAAATCTCCCTTCAACCCTAGTCAGGTTGCCCACATGGAAAGTACCGGTGGAGACTATACCGAAGGGAATGCATGGCAGTACACCTGGCATGTGCAACATGATGTGCCGGGGCTTATTGAGTTATTCGGCGGAGAACAGGCATTCTTAAACAAATTGGATTCTTTGTTCACCTTGAAACTGGAAACCACCCAGGCAGATGTTACCGGCTTGATCGGTCAATATGCACACGGCAACGAACCCAGTCATCACATTACTTATTTATATACGTTGGCAGGCCGCCCCGAACGTACCCAGGAACTGATCCGTGAAATCTTTGATACGCAATATCGTCCCGAACCCGACGGACTCTGTGGCAATGACGACTGCGGACAGATGTCAGCATGGTATATGTTCTCGGCTATGGGGTTCTATCCGGTAGATCCGGTAAGTGGCAATTATGTCTTCGGCGCTCCGCAGCTGCCTGAAATCGTTTTGAATCTGGCCGACGGAAAGACTTTCACGATCATTGCCGAAGGATTGTCAAAGGAACACAAGTACATTGACAGCATCACACTGAACGGTGAACCCTATACAAAGAATTATATCTCGCATGAAGATATTTTGAAGGGTGGAACTTTGGTGTATAAGATGAAATAAGGAATCTACCTCATTACAGGAAGAGGGTATAACAGCCGGCTCCGGCTATATACCCTCTTCCTGTTTTCTGCTCCTGATGCTTTCCAAAGGATCATAATGCTCCAGGTATCATGTCCTTATCCATGAAACATGATCATTATCTGCATAACTTCTGCTTTAGATATCTTGTAACTGCCATATTAAATTATTGCCATGGACCATGTCAAGTCAGAGCATGGTACAATGGGCAACACAAAAATACAACTCTCATATTTGCTCAATCCAAACTTTATTGCGTTATTTGCGTTACATGTTTTATGTAACATAAAAACAGCAATGAAGAATATTCCTACTAATCCATTTTTAATAACCGGTTACCAAGGACCCGACTATTTCTGTGACCGCGAAAATGCTTAGTGTGAAATAGAAACTTGAAAGAGCTTGAACACCTGATCCACAGAACCGAAATCTATCTTATTTTCTTCGATGTATCGGTTCCATCGGACTTGTTGTTTTTTAGGGAAAAGCTTTAAAAAACTCTTCTTGTTATAAAAGCGTTTCGTTTTTTTACCTACACCAACTTCGTAGGTTTTATTAATTCCGGTAACGATACGTTGGGCGTCCTGTATGCCACCGGACAACCCTGTACCTGTTAATCCTGAATAGTTATCCACGGAAGCCGTTTGTGTAGTTCCTCCATACGAAATCTTTTTGGGGGCTCTTCGTGTATCACCTGTATAGATTACATTGAATTTGGGCTGAGCTTGGATTACCTCTACCGCTTCTTGCTTTCCTATCAAGAAACTTCTGTTGCCTATGCGAAGCACCGCTATCAATTCCGGATCAGAAAACTCCTTTTCTTGTTGTTCCGGATCTTTAAAGACATAATGCTTCTTTATCAGGTCATAATTAACCGGAGCCGTAAACTGTCTTCCATCTTTATATACAATCAAGCAATCTTGAAATTCATCAAACAGATAAGAGGAATTGTCCTTAGTATTTTGCGCAAACAGACCCACACAGAATATCCATATCCCTAACCAACATAAAATCAGTCTCATATATTTTCAGTTAATTGTTTATCTCAAGAAAGGGTGAGCCTGAAGCCCACCCTTTCATTTATTATAAAAAAGAATTCACCTGCGTTACGGAAGGAAAGTAACACGTACTTCATACATACGCTGATGTTGCTCCACTCCAGCAGGGCGATGAGCGATATTCTTCACCAGATAACGACGAGGCTTGGTAAAATCTCCCGGCATACCCAATTTAGGAGAGTCACCTACGGGTTCTACCGTACAGACAGAATAGCTTACCAGATAAAGTTCACCTATGATTTCATTCTTTCTAACAGGAAGAACTACATATTGTGAACGGTTATCAACAGGATTCACCAATTCAAAGTCACCGGAGAACTTGCTGCCATCAAACAAGAACCCCTTGTTAGCTGTCGAATATTGTACATCCGAAGCGGCATATACGTTTAATACATACACCTTGCCATCAGGCGCACTGCTATCGGATTCTATTGTTTCCGAACCTTCCACTTTTATTGATTCTCCGGCAGCCACAACTTTCCCATCCGGCATGGTATAGGGAGCCCCCGTTCTGTTAACCCACGTAAAAACGTCAGAACTTCCAATCAAACGAGTATCAATATAATTGTCCACCCATTTGTTCCAGTTAACTGCATAAATCTTGTCATTAAACAATTCCCGGGCTTTTAACTCGATTTTGCTTACCCCTACTTCTGAATAAACAGATTCCGGTGCCTCTTCATAAGTCAATCCGGCAGTACAACTAGAAATAACTGATGCACTGCACAACACAGCTGCACCTATACATATTTTATTTAGCAATTTATTCATCATAACTATCTTTTTTTAATTGTTATAGTTGAAGTTTTTCCATCCCGGATTCTGTTGCAATTGTGTATAGTCTCTCAACATGGACTGTGAAAATGGTACAAAGTAGTATCTTGCATCATCAAACTTTCTTTCATAATAAGAATACGGCATCTCAAAAGTCTGGAATTTAGGAGTAAAATATCCTTCACCACCCGGCTCTACAGGATAACCATTCTCACCAGCCTTTTCGCTTTCCATACCTTTACGGAAAATCCATAATCCTCTGGAAGGAGTATTCAACTCTTCAATAGTCGTTTTGCCTTCTGCTTCCCCCCAACGCAATAAATCGAAATAACGGAAGCCCGGACATTCAAATGCAAATTCCAAACGACGTTGCAGTTTCATTTCATTCCACAAATCATTGCCGTCATAATTAGGCAATCCGGCACGATTACGGATTTCATTGATATAGCCTGCCGCATCGGTCTTGCCTAGTTTAATACTTGCCTCGGCACAATTCAGCAACACTTCCGCATACCGTACATTGAAATAGCAAGTCTGACGCTGGGTGTCAAAATCCAAAGTCCCGTCCGTATTGATTTTATTAAACTGAGAGTACTTCCTTGAATAATAACCAGTTATTGTTTGTGCGGAAGCTCTGTTGATTGGTGCGGAATTTAAATTTTCCATCACTCTATACCCAGAATGTAAAGCACTGTATTTTAAGGTCTTTTCATCTAGTGTAGTATTGTCAATCCAAGTTTGAATAATATAACGTTCTTCTTCCGGTCCCATATATGCTCCATCGTAAGTAACTGTGGAATAGAAGCGGCTATCGCGATTCTTGAACATATCGCGATAATTAGCAGATTCTCCTTCTAATTCTCCTTCTGCATTTCTATGGATTCCCATGGCTTTTGCCTGTGAAGTTTCCCACCAATTTTTCCATTTGCCATCAGCGTCATCTTTCTGTAAATAACAGTCTACCAAATCCTGTGTAGGAAATAAACCTGAACGACGCCCGTAAGAATAAGTCGCATCTTCGGTTGCTCCATAATAATTCCCGTCAGGTCCGTTCTTTGCAGTTGGATTGAAACCACTACGTTGGTTTTCTTTAAACATGACCGGCCAAATTGACTCAACGCTTGTATGTGACTCTGTTTTTGTGAACAGATCCTCATAATTCGGTTCCAAACTGTACTTGCCTATCAATCCTTTAGCTGCATTATAAGCCAATTCATAATAATGATTTGCATTCTTCTCAAACTTGAACAAGCCTTCAGCATCATCCGAATATAGACCTTTGGCTGAAGCATCGGCCGCATTGGCTGCATATAAAGCCACGCGAGAGATGTATGCGTTAGCTACATCTTCATTTACCATACCAAGCGTATGCGTTCCACCATAAGCTTTAAAATAATCTACGGATTTCTGCAAATCGTCTAGAATATTGTCGAAAATAGTTTCGCGTTTAGTACGAGGCAAATAGGTTTCATCTTCAATCGTTAACGCTTTGTCTACATAAGGAACGCTTCCCCAAAACTTTTCCATGTCAAAATAAATAAAAGCACGGAAAAAGTAACATTCACCCAAGAATTGGTTCTTCTGAGCCTCTGTCAATATGCTGCTGGAAGAAATTTTTTCAATTCCAAGATTTACAGCACGAATGTTTTTATAAGCTCCACTCCATGGGGCGCTGAAACAAGTGATACCATTATTTTCATCATAAGTACGTTTGTTAAAATTGTACTGTCGATACGTATCCCAGTCCTGTTCATAGTTTCCCTGACAGTTATCTGACCACTGTTCTGACTGGAAGGTGTCACCAGATGCCGATTGGGATATGAAATAGAAATTGTTCACATAAGAACGAGCCAATTGAGGATTTTCCCAAAAGCGTTCTTCATCCACTTTTGTTGTAGGTTCTATTCCTAACGGATCACATGCAGTTGTTACTCCCATCATCGAAGAAAGAAATAACCCGGCCAGAATATATTTAGTTGTTTTATTTTTACGTTTCATATTAACCAAGTTTTATAAAGTTACTGTTACGCCCAAAGTATAAGAACGCTGGGTAGGATAGCTTCCCAAAGTACCATTGTTATTATAGATAGAAGCACCTGTAGTAATGAATTCGGGATCCTGCAAATCTTTCAGTGGATAAGATTTTTTAGTCCAAGTAAATGCGTTAGTCACAACGAAACTTAAATCCAATCCTTGAATAACTGGTAGATTTTTCAAAACCGAACGTTTTAAGTCATAACGTAAACTGATATTTTTCAGTTTCAGGTAAGAGGCATCAAAAGACCAGATGTCAATGTAACTATATCCAAATCCATTGCCTTCAGGAACCGGAGTTGGAAGAGCGGCGTCTACATCAGGGTTGCTCGGTGTATATGCATTCTGGAACGCGTATTGTCCGTAATTCCACATATAGCTTTGTTGGCTGCGGAGCGGAGAAGGCATAGCTCCCCTTGCACCGGTTGCTCCTTGGAAGAACAGTTCCAGATCGAATCCGTTCCAGTCGGCTCCTAAAGTTACACCAAATTGAGTATGTGGAGTAGACCCTTCCGCATTGAACACATAGTAATCATTTACACGACCATCACCATTTAAGTCCACCAAAGCCGGAGTTCCCAAAGTCATATTATTGTTAGCGTGTAATAAGGAATTATACATTTTTTGCCATGACCCGTGTAATCCATTGGTCTTCAACCCATAAGGATATGTTATAGATTCTCCGTTTGTTACATAAGGACGTTTGCCGATATTGTCGAATGTCGGAGTCCACCAGTCCGAATCAGAGCTGCTATGGCGAGTCACCCGTTCATCCCAATAAGAATAGTTTACCCCTACACGATAACCGACTTTGCCAATCTTGTCTTGCCAGTTCAACGAAACTTCGAAACCTCCTTTTCGTGAAGTAGTGTACGGAGCATTAATTTTCGGAGTGTTCGGCATACCTAAAATATCTACCCGAATCATATCATCAGTCATGTCCATCACATCTCCTTTGTTCAAATATAAAAACGTATCGAATGATCCTGTCAAGCGGTCTTTCAAAAAGCCGAAATCCAGACCAATACCATACTGCTTACTGCTGGACCATTGTAAATTGTTTGCTACATCAGACTCGTACCATCCTACATTAGAAGCCATATTTTCTCCAAACAATATGCGGTTTGAACTCTGCGCATATTGGGTAAGGAAAGAAAATGGACTTCCCACTTCATTACCTACCAATCCAAATCCGCCACGTAATTTTATCATATTAACAATGTTCGGATTCACCAAATTCTTGAACCAAACTTCATCGGACATCACCCAACCCAATGAGAAAGCCTGAAAATATCCCCAACGTTTATCCGGGCTATAACTCAAAGAACCATTGTAGTTAGCACTGTATTGGAACAGGTACTTATTGTCATAGTCGTAAGTAAAACGCCCGATGTAAGAAGCAGAACCCCATTCTTCAGCAGAGCCACCGGCAGAAACTAATGTACCGCCTAGATCAAGCTGCGGAGCCAAAGTGGTAGGATAGCCTTTTTTCTTTGCATCCGTCCAATTGCTCTTTCTTACCTGACTTTGATAGTTCACCATAGCAGATAGATTATGCTTTCCGAAAGAACGGGTATAATCAATCTGGAAAATGCCGGTCAACAACTTATACTTATTCCATTTTTCATATAAGTTGGCGTTTTCAGGATTATAGGAAGAAACGGCAGTAGCATACGGATTGTCATAAACGCCTTCCTGATCATGGTTAAAATGACGCTGATGATAATAAGAAGTAGTGAAGTTCAAGCTAGCCTGTGCAGACAAGCCTTCCACCCAAGGCACACTCCATTTCAAAGCTGCATTCATCTGGAAGCGATAAGATTCTGTATTGTTGAAACCGTTGTTCAACTGCGCCTCCACAGATCCCTTTCTTGGCAGTCCGGTACTCCAGGCAGCCGGCCTCTTAGGCATCCAGTCACCATACATGGCATTGTTGAACACACCTTCACCATCGGCAGGTTTATTGTTGTTAGAAGTATTACCGTTCAAGTTGAAAGTAAATTTCAAACTCTTGTCGCTCAACAACATGGCGTCTGTGTTCAAAATCATGTTCACCTGTTCGTATGAATATTTATCATTGACACCATTTTGCTTCATATATCCCAAACTTGAATAATATTTGATACGTTCGCCACCACCACGCAGGCTGACATTAGTTTGATACATTGGCTGTGTATGATCAAACATATCCCATGGGTCGTAAGAAGAATAGTAGTCCTGGATATTTTTACCTTGTGTCTTTAACGGATCGAACAAGTCGTTGATGTCTTGCAAAGAATACCCTAAATTATATCTTTCGTTCACCAGGTTACGGATTTCTTCAAATCCGTATCCTTTCTGCCACAGATCGCCCATATAATATTTAGAAAGTTCTGTATCATTAAAAGTCGGACTCTCCTGGAAACTTGCCAATTCCGCTTCATTACGTGCCAATGCATACTCGTAACTACTCAATCCTTTGGGACGATAAGCAGGAGTCATGATAGACACTTTTTGGTTTAAAGTAATGGTAGGCGCGCCTTCCTGTCCACGCTTGGTAGCAATCACTACTACACCATTAGCGGCACGCGGACCATATACGGCAGTTGCAGCAGCGTCTTTCAAGATTGACATGGAAGCGATATCATCCGGACGCAAGCGGTTGAAAAACTCATTACCTTGCCCCGAATCCATCACGACATCGTCAATGACATACAAGATATTTTCACCGCCTCGAATCCAAATTCTGGCGTTTTCACCCGGCGCACCGGAAGCCTGTTGAGTTACCACACCGGTAACACGTCCTCCCAACCCTTCGGACATAGAAGCAACCGGTAACTTTGCCAATTCGGACATCTTTACGGTAGCGGCAGATGCAGTCATTGTTTTGGCTTTCTGAACACCACCATAACCTACTACAACCACTTCTTGAAGAGTTTGTGAATCTTCTTGAAGAATAATTTTTAAAGATTCTCCTTTAAATTTAATCTCTTGGGTAAGATATCCCACAAAGGAAACTTGGATAACATCTCCTTGTTTAACACCTGACAAGGAAAAGTCACCATCAATACCGGTAATAGTACCATTGGTCGTACCTTTCACTACTACAGACGCACCGATAACGGTTTCACCTGTAGCATCTACTACGACTCCCTTACACGTCCCTGTCTGTTGTGTGATTTTCACATCGGTAACGCCGGGATTGGCGACCGCGTATGCTGATCCTGTAGAGGCACCCA
>CARCZS010000041.1 GCA_948956705.1 uncultured Phocaeicola sp. | reverse complement strand
CCCGGAAAGACTAAACTCTTCTTCCGACAACATGACGGGGGCTATTTGAGTGAACGAAGGAGAGGAAGTTGTCGGTCGGGAGGGTTCAACGCCGCCATAATAATCACGGACCACATCTGCCTTGGCTTGTTTAACGCTATAACCCCGTCTGGACATCCAGGAACTCATACCTCCAAGAGTGGTATGCTGATCACGGCAAACATCGGCTAAAGAACAATTGTAGTCTACTTTCAATACTTCAAGGAAATGTTTCCAGGTTTTTCCAAATCGATTTTCTGCTAAATCCATAATGATTCATTTTTATACATGGCAAAAATATAAGAATGAAAAATGGGCGACAAGATAGAATCGCGGAGACGCTTACTATCCTATGACAAAATGATGAAGAATTTATGAATAAATCAATCATGGTAAATAATTGGTTATCAACACTTAATAAGTAAATGAAGAATTTGAAGGAAATAATCAGCCAACTGGATACTGTAACTCCTTGTGTTTTGAATCCGTTGTTTTTACGCCACAAATCTTCTGGTCCATTTGCATGCATACATCCCTCTGACCACCAGGTAGCTGATGAGAAAGGCTGTTACGGCCATGCAAATAATGTGTATTATGGCAGGAATCCCCTGAGGCAACAGCGAGGCGAACAAGTCATATCCCATTTGCACGAAGACGAAATGACACAGATAAATGCCGAAGGTCATGGATGCCACTTTTGAAAGAACAGGCGAAGAAGGTATTTTAAGCTTCTGTATGCAGACAAAAACAGGAAATGTCATCATAAATACATTGATGCCGCCGAAAAGCCATACTATTTCCAGATAGGCGTAGTTTCCCGGAAAATATTCCTGCATGATGAGGTAGCCGCCGAAAGTGATGGCGTACCCTGTCACAAACATAGGGATACCGATAGCCAGGGTTTTTCTCCAACTCCATTGCAGCGGGTATTTTACCAGATAATGGGCCAGTATCAGATAGCCGATAAATCCGGAAACATAATAAAATGAACCGAATGCATTCCAGTCGCACACTCCCAGGATATCCATATTGCCCCAGTTGCCGATATATCCCAGTGCGGGAGCGGCCATCTTTATGTAGGGAAGGAACAAGGAGATGCCCCAGATGGAAAGAAATAGCTTGATATCTTTCCGGGTAGCACGCTCCATCCATGCATGGAAGATGGGGATGATGAAGTAGAGCCCCACCAGCATATACAGATACCACAGAGGAGTGGTGTCATAGTTGAAATTGAAAATGAATGTCCAAATCTTCGTGATAGTCATTTCCAGGGTGAAGGCGGACATGTCTATGGTAGGATTGTCTGTCGTGGTGATGTAATTCAGATAAATGAAATACAATACAGGCAGCATGACCGACCAGAAGATAAGCGGGACAACAATGCGGCCGATCCGCTTTTTGTAAAATTCACTCATGCCGTTTCGTACAGGAAACAGCAGCACTCCTGTCATCATCACAAACAAGGGCACGCAACAGCGTACGGCACTTCCCAATGCGCACCCTTGCAGAAAAGTAGGACGGTCTGTGTCAAAACGTGCCACAAAAGGGTCACAGCAATGGGCGAATACAACTAAAAAACAGGCGGTGACGCGTAGCAAGTCTATCCATCCGATGTTCTCTCTTTTATTTATTTCCATATTCTCTGTTGGGCTTATTTTTGTTCAAGCACCACTACTAAGGGACGGTGATCTGATGCTACCGGTTCATTTACTACCTGTGCGGAGGTTACTGTGAAGCCTTTCATGTTCTGTTTCAGTGCTGTAATATAATCAATGGTTTCTGTAGGGGCGGGAGCCGGAAATGTATGCTGGTTTACGTCAGAAAGTATCTGAAAATCCTGTTGCAAGTATTTTATGAATGCGGATTCGGGTTCGGCATTCAGGTCGCCGGCCAGGAAAAAAGGTTTTTTGTGAGCGGCGGCAAAGTCTTTTATAAGCTCCAGTGAGGCCATGCGGTCTTCTTCGGTGAGAGACAGATGGGTGCAACAATAAATGTAGTTGTCGAACTCTGCCATAATCAGCGCACGTGCTTCTTCCCGTCCGGGAAGTGTCATGGTTTTCAGGCTGACGGGAATTTCTTTGGTGAGAAGTCCGATACCATATTTTCCTCCGTCGTAATCAATGGCAGGGGCAAAGTAAGCGTGCATTTGCGTACGTCCGGCTATCTCGCCCAGTACGTATTTTTGTCCGCTGCGGTGGGTCATGCTGTCCAGTTCCTGCAAGGCTACCACTTCGGGGTGGATATGATTGATTACATCGGCTATGCGTTGGAAGTCGCATACATCATCCATTCCGTTTGCATTTTTAATGTTATAGGTCATTAGCCGTAACGAATTTTGTGATTGTGCCGACAGGGCTAAAAGAAGGGTAAAAAGTAAGAGCAATGTCTTTTTCATATATTCATCAGGTTTTGATTGTTTAAATTCTCTCCAAAGATAGATAAATTCATTCTTTTTTTCTTTGCCCTCAAAGATAAAAAACAAGAGAAAGTTTTTATCAGAAAGGAAATGTTTCTGTTCAACAACTTGCCGGGGCTTTATTTCTTTCCTGCCGGAGAAGCCTGTGTCATACGGATACTGCTTACCACGCCTGCGGCAATGGCAAAGAATATGGCTAATAACAAACAAGCCTGCGCCCGATGTCCTTCGGCGAACATACGGAACAACAAAGCAACCAGTGTGGTTCCCAAAGTCTGACCTAACAGACGCGCCGTACCTAGCATACCGCTGGCTCCACCGCTTCTGTGAGTGGGAGCGGAAGAAACAATGGTTACATTATTGGGCGTCTGGAACAGCCCGAAGCCCATACCACAGAGTGCCATTCGCCAGATGATATTCCATTCTGCCGGATGGGGGGGAAGCAAATAGAGTGTGAATAGGCCGGTAGCGAAGATGGCCATGCCGATGCCTCCCAGCAATCCGGGATGTACTTTCTCTACCAGTCTGCCTGCAAGTGGTGCGGTCAGGATGGTAGCCAATGGCCAGGGGGTAAGTAGCAAACCGATCTGTACGGCGCTGTATCCCAATATATTCTGCATAAAAAACGGTAAGGAAACCATAGCCAGCATCTGGGCGGTGAATGAGGTGATGGAAGTACCGATAGAAAGAGCGAAAATAGGAATCTTCAGTAAGTCCACAGGTAGGATAGGGGTCGTTTCCTTCAGTTGGCGGCGGATGAAATAAGTGCCGATTATGATTAACAAAACCAACTGGATGGCAATGAACTTTCTGTTTTCGGCGTGTGCAAAACCTTCCAAGGTATAAATTAACAACCCGAAGGTCAGTGCGTTGGCTATTGCACTGATTTTATCAAACTTGTGTTTTGTGTCTGAAGCCGGATTATGCGGTAAGAACCGATGTCCGATCACTAATGCAGCCAATCCCAAAGGAATGTTGATTACAAAAAGCCAGTGCCAGCTTCCCAATGCTAAGATACTGCCTGCAATGGATGGACCTGCGGCGGCCGAAACAGCTACTACCATGGCATTTACGCCCATTCCGCGCCCTAGTATCTGCGGCGGGTAAATTAAACGGATAAGGGCGGTATTGACACTCATTACACAGGCCGCCCCGAAACCTTGAATGATACGGGAGACAGTCAGCATCCAGAAAGAGTCCGAGAGGGCGCAGGCCAAAGAGGCGCCTGCAAAAATGGAGATGCCGGTCAGAAATATCCGTCTGTAACCGTAAATATCACCTAATGAGGCAAATGATAGCAAGGTCATGGTAATTACCAGTTGATAGGCATTGACAATCCAGATGGCATTGGAAGGGGTGACATCGAAATCGTGTGCCAGCGTGGGTAATGCGATATTCATAATGGTTCCGTCCAGTACGGACATCATGATAGCCAGCAGTACGGCTACCACTGCGAAATATTGTTTAGGTATAAATGCGGTCTTTTCTTTGCTCATGATGCAAAATTAACGGAAATCGGTCAGATTAGGTTTAATTTCTTCTAAATAATTGCTATTCCAATGTTAAAGAACCGGGAATTTATAGAATGGTTAAGGAATAATGCTTATCTTTGCAGCCGTTAAAAACAGTGGAGAGATTTGAGTAGCTTGCAACCACAGAAAAAAATGCTAAAAAATACATTGACTTTCTTATTTACATTTATCTACTCTGATAACTTCCCAAGGTGGTTAACGAATTAACTTTTAATTTTTAATTCTTAATTTTCAATTTAGAATGGGATATTTATTCACATCCGAATCGGTGTCTGAAGGACACCCCGACAAAGTGGCCGATCAAATATCGGACGCTGTGCTTGATAAACTGTTGGCGTTTGACCCCAGTTCGAAAGTAGCTTGCGAAACCCTGGTGACTACCGGACAGGTAGTGCTGGCTGGAGAAGTGAAAACCAAGGCGTATGTAGATTTGCAGCGCATTGCACGTGAAGTGATTAACCGTATCGGTTATACCAAAAGCGAATATATGTTCGAAGGAAACTCCTGTGGCGTATTTTCTGCCATTCACGAACAAAGTGCGGATATCAACCGTGGCGTGGAACGCGAGGACCCTATGAACCAGGGTGCGGGCGACCAGGGAATGATGTTTGGTTATGCTACCAATGAAACGGAAAACTATATGCCGCTGTCACTGGACCTGGCACATAAACTGTTGATGGTACTGGCCGAAATCCGTCGTGAAGGGAAGGTGATGACTTATCTTCGTCCCGACGCCAAGAGCCAGGTTACTATTGAATACGATGATAACGGCAAGCCGGTACGCATTGATACGATTGTGGTTTCTACCCAGCATGACGAGTTTGTAACCCCGGCTGATTCTTCCAAAGAAGCTCAGTTGAAGGCCGACGAAGAGATGTTGGCCAAGATTCGTCAGGATGTGATTGAAATCCTGATGCCACGTGTCATTGCCGGAATTCATAATGAAGAAGTATTGGCTTTGTTCAATGACCGGATAGTTTATCATGTGAACCCTACAGGTAAGTTTGTGATCGGCGGTCCTCATGGAGATACCGGTTTGACCGGCCGTAAGATTATTGTGGATACATACGGTGGAAAAGGTGCTCACGGTGGCGGGGCGTTCTCAGGAAAAGACCCCAGTAAGGTAGACCGTAGTGCTGCCTATGCAGCACGCCATATCGCAAAGAATATGGTTGCTGCCGGTGTTGCCGATGAAATGCTGGTGCAGGTGTCATACGCCATTGGCGTGGCCCGTCCTATCAATATCTACGTAAATACGTACGGTCGCAGCAATGTGAAACTGAGCGACGGAGAGATTGCTAAGAAAATAGACGAACTGTTCGATCTGCGTCCGAAAGCCATTGAAGAGCGTTTGAAACTGCGTAATCCTATTTATGAGGAAACAGCTTCTTACGGTCACATGGGACGTGAGCCGAAAGTGGTGACCAAGACATACGAATCCATGTATCATGAAGCAAAGACGCTGGAAGTGGAACTGTTCACTTGGGAGAAGCTGGATTATGTGGATAAGATAAAGGAAGCGTTCGGTTTGTAAGAAACGGATTCGAATATGGTGATGTATACGGGCGAATTCAATTCGTTCCTGCGGCAATGAGCATCATTGGGGCTGGCAGGGGAGGATTGGATCCGCCCGAAAACATAAGGAATTATATGAATGATATAAAGAATGTATGTGTATATAGTGCGTCCAGCACAAAGATAGCGAAGGTGTATTTTGATGTAGCGGAAGAATTAGGACGTCTTCTGGCTGAAAAGAAGATCAATCTGATTAACGGGGCAGGCTGTATCGGCCTGATGTCGGCTACCTCCGATGCAGCATTGGCTGCAGGCGGTACGGTGACGGGGGTAATCCCTCATTTTATGGTGGAGCAGGGGTGGCACCATACAGGGCTGACCCGATTGATTGAGACGGAAACCATGCACGAGCGTAAACGGATGATGGCCGATTTGTCCGATGGTGTCATTGCATTGCCCGGAGGTTGCGGCACATTGGAGGAATTGCTTGAAATCATCACCTGGAAGCAGCTGGGGCTTTATCTTAATCCGATAATCATCTTGAATATCAACGGGTTTTATAATCCTTTGCTTGAAATGCTGCAAAGGGCGGTGGAGGGTAATTTTATGCGTAAAGAGCATGTTGTGATCTGGAAGGTGGCTTCAACAGCCGAAGAAGCGATAAATTTGCTCTATACAACGCCTGTTTGGAACAAGGAAATACGTAAATTTGCAGCGATATGAGTGAAACCTGTCATCCCGGAATAGCGTATATTCTCCAACTTTATACGGAAGAGCAGAGCCGTGTTGATACGGCTTTGACACACAGCGTGTGTCATATGTCCAAGGAAGACGGGATGAGAGGAATGACCCTGCCCTATCAGCTGCGTTCGGACTGGATGGTGACCAGTGTGCTGTTTCTTTGCTTTATCCTGGTATCATACGTGCTGGCACATGGCAAGAAACATCTTGAACAGCAATTTAAGAATTTTGCTTTGTCTAAAGAGCGTGCCAGTTTGTTTGATGATACTACCGCATCTGATGTGCGTTATACATTGGTGCTGATATTGCAGACCTGTATATTATCCGGCTTTTGTGTGTACGATTATTTCTCAGATCATGACCTGATTCTTTTCCGTACGATGCCTCATTATTTGCTGTTGAGCATTTACATTGCTTATGTGGTCTTTTTCTTTGTCATCAAGTGGCTTCTTTACAGCTTTATAAATTGGATTTTCTTTAACAAGACGCGCAATATTATCTGGCTGGAATCTTACTTTAATGTTGTAATCGGGGCCGGTTTTTTACTTTTTCCGATTGTACTTTTGATTGTGTATTTTGATCTGTCACCGCAAATTGCTCCTTATTCTATCGGTTTTGTTATAATAATTGCTAAAATTCTGCTATTTTATAAGTGCTTTAGTAACTTTTTCAACAAACTTTATGGTGCTTTCCATTTAATTCTGTACTTTTGTGCCCTTGAAATACTCCCTGATATTGTTCTGTGGAAAGGGATTATCTTAGCGAACAACATTTTGGTTTTAAATTTTTAGTACATTGAAAATAAAAAAAGTCCTCGTATCTCAGCCTAAGCCGACTTCTGAAAAGTCGCCATATTATGATATTGCTGAGAAGTACGGTGTGAAAATTGATTTTCGCCCGTTCATCAAAGTTGAGAGCTTGTCGGCCAAAGAGTTCAGACAGCAAAAAGTCTCTATTCTTGATCATACAGCTGTGATTTTCACATCGCGCCACGCTATCGACCATTTCTTCAGTCTGTGTGCTGAATTGCGTGTTACTGTACCCGAAACAATGAAATATTTCTGTACATCCGAGACCATTGCTTTGTACATTCAGAAATATGTCCAGTATCGTAAGCGTAAAGTGTTCTTCGGTGCGACCGGTAAATTTGCAGATCTGGTGCCTTCTGTCGTAAAGCATAATGCTGAGAAGTATCTGGTGCCGATGTCGGATGTGCACAATGATGAGATCAAGACTTTATTGGATAAAAATAAAATTCAGCATACGGAGGTGGTGATGTATCGTACGGTAAGCAATGACTTCACTCCCGAAGAAGAGTTCGATTACGATATGCTGTTGTTTTTCAGTCCTGCAGGAATCAATTCTTTGATGAAGAATTTTCCGAAGTTCGACCAAAAGGAAATTGCGATAGGGTGTTTTGGTCCTGCTACTGCTAAAGCGGTAAAAGACGCCGGATTGCGGTTGGATTTGGAAGCTCCTACTGTGGAAGCTCCGTCCATGACCGCGGCATTGGATATGTTTATCCGCGAGCGTAATAAGGATTAATTTTTGGTTTATATCCCAAACCGGGGGTTTTGTATCAATAAAGTTGTAACTTTGTGATTCGAAACCCTCGGTTTCTTTATTTTAATAAAAGAAAGAAGATTATGGTAGAATATACACTCGGTAAAAAAGAGCGTCTGAATAGTAAGACATTGATTGAGCGACTTTTTTCAGGTGGAAGCAAGTCTTTTCCGGCTTTTCCGTTGCGTGTGGTGTATATGCCGGTAGAGTCTGCTGAGGAAGATATGGCGGCAGCTTCTATTCTGATCAGTGTGCCCAAGAAGCGGTTCAAACGTGCGGTAAAGCGTAATTTGGTGAAACGGCAGATACGTGAGGCTTATCGGAAGAACAAGCATTTACTGTTGGATGCGCTGTCTTCCCGGAACAAAAGACTGGTTATCGCCTTTATATGGCTGGATAACCATATTCATTCTTCTGCCGAGGTGGAGGAGAAAGTGAAGAAGCTGCTGTTTCATATAGTGGAAAGACTGGAATGAAAAAGATACTTTCCTATCTGTTGCTGCTGCCCGTTTATTTCTATCGGGGGTACATTTCTCCAATGACTCCTCCTTCATGCCGTTTTGTACCTACCTGTTCGGAATATGCCATCGAGGCCATTAAAAAGCACGGTCCTTTCAAGGGAGTGTATCTGGCTATCCGTCGGATATTGCGTTGCCATCCCTGGGGTGGGTCGGGCTATGATCCGGTTCCATAAAATCCGTTGTCCTTATGTTGCTGGATATTCATACACATCGCAATGCTGCTGTATCGGGAGAATGCATTTTCAATGTGGAGCCTGCACGGTTTGAACCTGTGGAGGGGTGTTATTATTCTGTAGGCATTCATCCGTGGACAGTTTTGGAAACTGGTCCGGAAGATTGGACAACGTTGGAAAAGGCGGTTGGTCATCCCTCTGTTCTGGCCATAGGAGAGGCGGGGTTGGACCGCTTGGGCGCGGCGGATATTCTGTTGCAAAAAGAAGCGTTTGTCCGACAAATTTTATTGAGCGAGTCGGTAGGAAAACCGTTGGTCATTCATTGTGTGAAGGCGTTTAATGAATTGATTGAGTTGAAAAAGAAGTATCGTCCTCAGATGCCTTGGGTGGTGCATGGTTTTCGTAATAATCTGCATATTGCCTGCCGGCTGATGCAGGAAGATATTTATTTTTCGTTGGGAGGAAAGTATCAGCCTGATGTGTTGCAGTACGTGCCTTTAGAGCGTTTGCTGGCTGAAACGGATGAGAGCACGCTGGATATCCGTATGGTGATCGGACGGATGGCGGAGATGAAGCATGTGGAAGTTTCCTTTCTGTGTGATAGGATAGATGAAAATGCACGGAAAATCTTTTTTCGGCAATAAGAGTTGTTTCTTCAGATAAAGAGTCGTATTTTTGTGGCATTCAAAGTATAAATCAAACATTTAAATAGATAATCATTCGATGAATTTTGTAGAAGAATTAACATGGCGTGGAATGGTGCACACAATGATGCCGGGCACCGAAGAGTTATTGGCTAAAGAACAAGTGACAGCTTATCTGGGTATTGACCCTACGGCTGATTCTCTGCATATCGGCCACTTGTGTGGTGTGATGATGCTGCGTCATTTCCAGCGTTGCGGTCACAAACCGTTAGCATTGGTGGGCGGCGCTACCGGTATGATCGGTGACCCTTCCGGCAAGTCGCAGGAACGTAATTTGCTAACTGAGGAAACATTGCGTCATAATGTGGCTTGCATCAAGAAACAGCTGGCTAAGTTCCTTGATTTTGAGAGCGATGCTCCTAACAAAGCCGAATTGGTAAATAACTATGACTGGATGAAGGATTTTACCTTCCTTGACTTTGCCCGTGAGGTAGGAAAGCACATTACAGTGAATTATATGATGGCTAAGGATTCTGTACAGAAACGTTTGAACGGTGAGGCGCGTGACGGTTTGTCATTTACAGAATTTACTTACCAGTTGCTGCAGGGATACGATTTCTTGCATCTTTATGAAACAAAGGGCTGCAAGCTTCAGATGGGTGGTTCGGATCAATGGGGTAATATTACTACCGGGGCCGAGCTGATTCGTCGTACCAATGGCGGTGAAGTGTTTGCGTTGACTTGCCCGTTGATTACAAAGGCCGATGGTGGTAAGTTCGGTAAGACTGAGTCTGGTAATATTTGGTTGGACCCCCGTTATACTTCTCCTTACAAGTTCTATCAGTTCTGGTTGAATGTAAGTGACGAGGATGCTGCGCGTTACATCAAGATTTTCACTTCACTGACTCAGGAAGAAGTAGAAGTGTTGACGGCAGAGCATGCTGAAGCTCCGCACTTGCGTGTATTGCAGAAACGTCTGGCTAAGGAAGTAACTGTGATGGTTCATTCGGAAGAAGATTACAACGCGGCTGTTGAGGCATCGGGCATCCTGTTTGGTAACGCCACTTCCGAAGCGTTGAAAAAGCTGGATGAAGACACGTTGCTGGCAGTGTTCGAAGGTGTTCCTCAGTTTGAAGTGTCACGAGATGCATTAGCCGAAGGGGTGAAGGCGGTAGACTTGTTCGTTGATAATGCCGCTGTTTTCGCTTCTAAAGGTGAGATGCGTAAGCTTGTACAGGGCGGTGGCGTTTCATTGAACAAGGAGAAATTAAGCGCCTTCGACCAGGTAATTACAACTGCTGACTTGCTGGATGAAAAATACCTGCTGGTTCAGCGCGGAAAGAAGAACTATTATCTGGTGATTGCCAAATAAGAAAATTTCTTTTATAGATAAAAAGGGATATTCAGTAAATGTCCCTAAAAACAAAAACCGGAAGGAGAGATGATAGGTTTTCTCCTTCCAGTTTTTTGTATCTTTTCTTTCGCTTTATTTTCCGTCTATCTCTTTCAGCAGTTCGTCTACCGCGGCTTTCAATTGTGTGTCTTCACCTTTCACTACCGTTTCCGGTGAATTAGCCACTTTGATATCCGGCTCTAATTGTGAATTTTCCAGATAACTTCCATCCGGCAAGCGATAGCCGATAACGGGAATACCGAATACCAGTGTCGGATCCTGCAACGTTTCCCAAGATACGCTAGTCATGGTTCCCGGTACGGGCATACCTACCAGCTTGCCTATTTTTTGATGGCTATATACCCACGGAGTGCCGTGTGCGTTACTGTAGTTAGCTTCACACTGCACCATGATACTCGGCTTGTTCCAACGGCGGCTGGGCATATCGCAAGCTTCACGTCCTCGAACTACCTGTGTGAAGTATTTCTTTCCGCTGAACAGGATTTCGATATCTTCGTGTAGGCGTCCGCCGCCATTAAAGCGGGTGTCGATGACAATACCTTCACGGTTGTTGTACTTACCTAGAATATCCGAATAAACGGAACGGAAGCTGTCATCTCCCATGGATTCAATGTGCACATATCCCAAACGGCCGTTCGACCATTTATCCACATCGGCAGCCCGTTGCTTTACCCAGCGTGCATAGAGCAGGCCGCTCATCACACCATTGCTGACAGGAACAACCACTTCCTCCCAACGTTCTTTGGTCTGCGGGTTATAAAGTGAAACCAATGTTTTCTTTCCGGCTTTGCCGTTCAGCAGAACAGAGTAGTCACTTTCGGGAGTGATTTCCTGACCGTCGATTTTTTCAATGATATCTCTGACTTTCACTTTGGAGCGGGCGTGGGCGAAGGGGCCTTTTTCCACTACTTCGGAAACCAGCAGACCTTTGCCGATATAGTCCCAGTCGTACAATAAGCCTAAGGTGGCGGTGGTGTCTCCTTTCAGGCGCGGACGGAAACGTCCTCCCGTATGCGACACATTCAGTTCGCCCAGATATTCGCTCAGTAATTCCGCAAAGTCATAGTTGTTGTCTATGTGCGGCAGGAATTTGCGGTAAGCTGCGGTTATGGCATCCCAGTTCACTCCGTGCATGTTCAGATTATAGAAGCGTTTCTGTTCTTGTTTATAGACGTGGCTGAACATATAGTCGCGTTCGGCTGCGAGGTCCATCTTTACGTTGGCTTGATAGCTGACGGGCTTTAAACTTTCAGAGTCGGTACTCATTTTCTGCATGCTGCTGCCACCTAACAGGAACAGGTTCTTTCCGTCCTTGTCCATCTCCATGTTGGCCCATCCGGCATCCATCTTATGGAGTAGCTTCGTGTCTTTCTTGCGCAGGTTCATTTTCCACAAGTCATATCCGCCTTCGAAGGCAGAGAGATAATATAAGGTCTCGCCGTTCTTTGTGATAATGGCGCTTCCCAAATCGGAAGAGTTAGGGGTGAGGCGGACGATGCGGTCTTCTATGTTGTCCAACTCCACTATGATATCCTTTGTTTTTTCCTCTTTCTTCTCTTCGGACTTGTTTTTGTTATCCCCTTTCTTTTTATCGTTTTTCTTGGTTTCGGTGATACTCTTTTGTTCCTTTTCCAGTTCCTTCTGCAATTCGTAATCTTCTTTGCTCAGGCGGAATTTATCATACGCGTCCTGATTCATAAATACCAGCATCACATCGTTCAGTGAGCCCCATGAGGCGTGGGCGCGCATACCATAACGCTCGGTGATGAACAAAATGGCATTACCGTCCAGTACCCAGCGGGGAGAGCCGCTGGTATAGCCGCTGTTGGTCAGATTAATCACCTTTCCTCCCTGTGCGCTTACCATACCTATATCGGAATAAGGATCATGCCGGTTCCCGATAAACTCCAAGGTAAACCACTTCCCGTCGGGCGACCATGAATAGTCAAATCCGCCGCCAGTGCTGAACCAGGTGGAACCGTCAGTGACCTGACGCACTTTTTGGGTTTCCAGGTTGAGAACCATTAACCGGTTGCGGTCTTCTATAAAGGCAAGTTCCTTGCCATCCGGTGAGAATTGCGGATAGGTACGTTCTATTTTGTCCGAAGGCAGGAGCACTTCTTCTTCAATCGTGGTGGCATTGGGAAAGTTGGCCTCTTCCTTGCGCGCTATCTTGGCCATGCAGAGTTCCCAGTTTCCATTGCGCTCACTGGCGTATGCCAAGGTGCGGTTGTCTGGTGAGAAGGTAACTCCCGCTTCACGGGCAGGGGTATGGGTGATTTGTTTGGTGGTGCTATAGTCGGTGGAAGTGACGAATACCTCACCTCGTACAATGAAAGCGACTTGTTTGCCGTCCGGTGATACGGTGGCCGAGGTCGCTCCGCTGCTGAAGCTCAGATCCGCTATGGCATGTTGGTCGTCACGGATGATATCGATTTTGACTTTCTGTGGTTTGCTTCCTTGTTTTTGGGTGTATATTTCTCCATCATACGTATAGCAAAGGGTGCCGTTGCTGCCCATTGACAGGAAGCGGACCGGATGGGTCTTGAAACCGGTGACTGCTTTTAATGATTGGGGAGCGTCTAGCGGGAAGGAATAGACGTTGAATGTACTGCCATTCCGTTCGCTCAGAAAGTAAACGGTTTGTCCGTCGGGGGCAAATACAGGGTTACGGTCTTCTCCCGCATGGTTGGTCAGGTTGGTATGTTTGCCATTCTCTGAATTGTATAACCATACGTCACGGGTGATGGACGAGGTGTGATGCTTGCGCCATTCGTCTTCAAAACCTTTGCGGTCTTGGTATAAGAATGTTTTTCCGGACGGGTCGAAGCAGACCATTTCTGCGGGAGTGCCTAGTACCTGTTCGGTGCGTCCTCCGTTTACAGGGACTTTGTATAGTTCTGTCATGGCCGAGGTTGGGAACAAGGCGCTTCCGGCAGGGTCTTGGATGGAAGCGGAGAACAGGATGTAGTTGCCGTCGGTAGTGAAAGCTGAGGGTATCTCGGATGCCGAATGGGTGGTGAGACGCCGGGCTGCTCCACCGCCGGCAGGCATGACGAACAAGTCGAAATTGCCGTTGCGGTCACTGGCAAAGGCAATTTGTTTGCTGTCCGGTGACCAGACGGGGCTGCATTCGTATGAGGTTTGTGTGGTGAGCTGGGTGGCAGTTCCTCCGTTGGCGGGTACTTTATAGATATCTCCTTTATAACAAAATGCGATTTCTGTTCCGTCGGGAGAGATTTGCACATCACGCAACCATAAAGGGGTGGCTGCATAACTACTTGCTGCAACAAAGCTTAAAGCAAGGCAAGTTAGAAGTTTTTTCATGTCTTTATGTCTTTTAGTTTGTACGCAAAGTTAAGCATTTGCACTTTATTGCAAAAAAAAGTGCGAAAATATTTGGACTATATTGCTGGAAAAACGTATCTTTGCACCGCTTTCCAAGGAAAGCATGTAATGATTGGACTATGGTGTAATGGTAGCACAACAGGTTTTGGTTCTGTTTGTCC
>CARCZS010000040.1 GCA_948956705.1 uncultured Phocaeicola sp. | reverse complement strand
ACGCACGCATGAAATGTGGCCTCTACCGTTTTTTCCCCGTGGGTGTGGGTACCTTTCCCACGGAACTGTCCGGAAGGCTCCGCCATGTCCTTTCTCCGGCGGAAGCGGTTCCGGAAACCCTCGCCGGGTACTCATGTTTTAGGAATATTTATTGAATATCCCTACTTTAAGTATAAATTAGTTGGCTAATTTTATGATATTTATTGTATCTCCCACTTTAGAAGATCAGCGGGAGATGCACTTTTTCTTTTTCATTGAGCTGAAAAATCTTGCTGCTATGCTAAGCATAATAATACAAAGGAGTTAGGAACAGTACAGTTCTCTTTCTTATTTATGTGTATAAGCTAGTGCTGCTCCCAATGCCGTGCGATACTCTGCATATTCAGGTATCCAAAAATGGCATTGGTACATTTCTTCCATAACTGGGAATATTTCTTTGCATTGTGGCATTTTGGTCAAATTACCTATTAGGACAAAATCTTTAATGTGGCTATTCAGTGCTGCTAATATGACAGATTGTCCTATTGATTGTAATACCATATGAATGATTCCCGCTGCTACATCTTCCATAGAGGCGTTTGAACTTGCTTTGCCAAATGTGGAAGCGGTGGCATCCAGAGGCAGTCCAGGTAGAGGGGTATTGCAAATATCCTTGATTTGCAGATCAATATTTTCTATTACACCTTTTTCTGCCATCTTTACCACTTGATGAATATTCTGTGTTTTTAACAACAGGCGAGATAGTCCTTGAATGGTTCCTCCGCCAATACCTATACCACCTATGTGAGATATGTTTTTACCTCCTTCCACTTTTACAAAAGAGGTGCCGGTACCCATGCTTACTACAATAAGGTCTTGCAATTGGGAGTCATAGTGAGCTCCAAGACCGTTTGCTAGAAACTCATCCGTATGATCAGTAGAGAGTCCATATAAGGGTTGGTTTACGTAAGCACTTCCCACTCCTGTCAACATGACTTTATCAATGTCGTTTAAGCTGATTCCATTATCATATATGTATTTGCCGAAAGCACCGAATAACGAAGTGATAGGATCTTCGGCTTTTACAATCATAGGATGTTTTATGCCTTCTTTATCCACACCTATTATCTTGGTGGTGCTTCCGCCTACGTCTATACCTATTACCATTCCCATTGTTTTTCTTTGTTTATTTTAAAATAGTGCAAATATACAGGAATTATCTAAGTGGCTATTCATATAGCTTGCAATAATTACCAATTATCTGTTCGGAATGGAGCTACAGGCAGGCCTGATGCTCCGAATAAGGTACCATCAGTATGGTTGGCCCAATTGTATCTTACGGCTACAGGATGAGGTACATCGGGTGATTGTACAATTATTTCTTTCTTTTTTACAGTTACTGTTGCCGGATAAAAAATCCGATCTGTACCTGCGATTATAAATCCGCGTACTGGGTCGGGATGCAAGAATCCTTTTCCTAAGTTTTCAAAATGGATGCGAAGGGTATTTCCTTCGATGCTGTAGCCTTTATAAACCGGATATTGAGGCATTTTTCTTTTTCCGTAAGTTTGCTTTAAAGCTAACTGTGATAGGCGAAGACCTGTTTCCAGAGTACTTTGGAAGGTATCGCTTTTTTCTTTCCCAATATCGGTGGTTACCACCATGCCTGTATGATTCAAGTGTAAAGCCTGTGCTTGTGCTTCACGCATGGCCGCCCAGTCTGAATCATCTTGTGCTTCTTCTTTTTTCTCATGATTGGGCAGTTGCACAAAGTAGAAAGGCATTTGTAGTTTTTGCCATTTATCGCGCCAGTCGGCTATCAATGACATGAATAAGTCTGCATATTCATCGCTGCTTTCCAAATTACTCTTTCCTTGATACCATATAACACCTTGAAGAGGGAAAGAGGTAAGCGGATGTATCATTGCATTGAATAATCCTGTGGGATACTTAGGGTTACTTTCTGGTGAAATGGGTACAGGGGGGATTCCACTTAATGAGAGACCGGATAGGTATTTCCATTCTCCTGCCAATGAGATAGGATCTTTGCCTTTTACACTCAGCTTCATGTCTTCTGGACGGCCATATATTCCTCCTTTGCTTTTGTAATTGGTCACACGTATGGTCAGTACAGCTTTTCCGCGTTTTACCAGCTTATAGGGAATTGTGTAATAGCGGGACGCATCGGCTTTCGTGTTTCGTCCTATTTCAGTCCCGTTATAATATACGATGCTTTCATCGGCAATGTTCCCTAAATTTATTGTGACATTTTTTCTAGCCCAGTTACGTGGAATATCTATCGTTTTTCTGAACCACACTACTCCATCGAAGTCTTTCATTCCCTTATCTTCCCAGTATCCCGGAAGTTCCATTGTTTTCCAGTTCTCATCCGAATAATCAGGTTCCGCCCATACTTGGTGGTCATCGCACCATCCCATATCGTGTTCGTAAAGAGCTTGATACCACTCTTCTCTTTGACGGGCATATTCTGCTTCTATTTTTTCAGGATTGAACCCCAAGGATTCAAGCATTTCAGTTTCTTTGTTGTAACTTGGCAGGTTTTCTAACGCATCATAACTGGCCCATGCTTCTGCAGGAGTATCTTTCCAGGTACAACTTATTATACCTATGGGTACTTTCAGGTTTTTTTGTAACTGACTGGCAAAAAAATATCCGATTGCAGGGAGTCCGGTTATGGTTTCAGATGTACATTCTTTCCAACCTTCTTGTGTAGCATGCAAATCTTTCTTGGGAACTAAAGAGATTTCTTTTTTTGTCTGAAACAGACGGATATAAGGTTGGGAGGGTATATCTATGGGAGTTTCTGTTTCACATTCTCCTGTATACAACCATATTTCGCCAATCAGAATATTTTGCAGTATGTGCTCCTCCCCGTCCGAAATGATAATTTCATAAGGACCTCCGGCAGATGGGGTAGGAACTTCTATTTTCCAATTTCCTTCTTTGTCAGGTGATGTCGTATAGGGATGCTTATTCCATCCCGTTTTTATTATCACTTCTTTTTTTGTAGATGAATGGCCATGAAAAATGACATTCGATTTTTGTTGTAATACCATATTGTCTGTGAATAATGCAGGCAGTGTTACTTTGGCCTCTGCCATACAAAATGCCATTAACATTCCCAATAAGATCATTTGTTTTTTCATAAGTGCCAAGTTTGTTGTGTTATTAAGTTTATAGTATTTATTTATGTTGTATAAGTCCCCGGTCTTTGAATATGAGTTGTACCAGGCGGAAAGCCAAATTTGTAAGCAATATTCCCAAGGCCGCACCAATGATGACATCAAACAGCCAGTGACGGTTATTCAGAATGCGGGTAAACCCTGTAACTATAGCTGCTGCGTATGCTACTAATCCTACCCAATATCCTTTGAATCCATATTCCTTATACAATAGGGTAGCTGCCATAAACGCTGCTGCCGTATGTCCGGAAGGAAAAGAGAAATAATTTGTGGCATCCGGGCGAAGCACCCCGGTGGTGAGTTTTAATCCATTTACTACCAGCTGCGTCAGTACGACTGACAAGACTATGAAAGTGAACAGTCGTTTCCATCCGAAATTACCTCTTATTCCTCCCAATTTCAGTCCGAATAGAAGTATGAGTGGAAAAAGTTGCAGATAATTGTCATAAGTTTGATGGAAAGCCGGAGCATGTACATTACGCAAATTACGTATGTATAGATTTGCATTTTCGAAAAAATGGGAGAATGTTCCGCTTCCGTCTTGCAAATACACTGCAATAACAAGTAATACAGCTACGTAAAACGTGATGATTGCCATCATTTTAATTTTTCCTATCATAAGTCAGTTTATTCTACGGATGAATGCCCCGAAAGTACTCATTTTCTCTTTTATCTGTTAATGCGTTAATGATAAATTTTGTTCAAAATAAGTTTCTTTAGGAATCTTATGTTTTAGTCGGTTCTTCCTTCATTTCTCCCTTGCTATATCCGCTAGGACTTATTTTATAGTATTTTTTGAATACCTCGCGGAAATATTTTACATCATTAAACCCGGTCATATCTGATATTTCGGATATATTATACTGTCCTTCGGATAGTAATTGCGCTGCCCGTTTCAGCCGGATCAGGCGGATATAGTCTGCCGGAGCTTGGTCTGTCAATGCTTTTAGTTTATTGTAGAAACTGGAACGGCTCATATTTTGTGAAGCACAGAGTGACTCCACGTTGAAACCTGAATTGTCTAGATTTTCAGTTATTGTTTCTTTTACTGCTTCCAGGAACTGTTGATCCAATGTGTTGCTATAATTTATGGAAATGCTGTCATTGTGTAGTTCCATTTCTGCATATTTGCTACGAAGTAGTGCACGGTTAGTCAGTATATTGGCTATGGATGCTTTTAGTATTCCTATGTTAAAAGGTTTTATCAGGTATTTGTCCGCACCTGTTTCCAACCCTTCAACGATATTCTTTTCGTCATTTAATGCTGTTAGCAGAATTACAGGGATATGAGACGTCAGTATATTATTCTTGATAGCAGAACACAATTCGTCCCCCCGCATTTCGGGCATCATAATGTCCGATAATACTAAATCAGGCTTAAATTCGGGGATGATTTTTAAGGCTTCTTTTCCATTGGTACATGTTTCCACTTGATAAGCTTCGGATAAAGTATGAGACAGATATTCGCGTAGATCGTCATGGTCTTCCACAACCAGGATGCGCTGTGCATTTTGAACATGCTGCCGATACTGATCTTTATAAGTGTGGGGAGAGACTGCACTAGGGGATACTGGTACCACGTTTTCTTGTTGTACCGTTTCTGTCGGAACCTGTTGACTTCGGAATTGTTTTTGGGGGAAGATAACCTTTACGCGGGTGCCTTTATTCTCTACGCTTTCTATGCTGATCTTTCCTTTATGAATACGTACCAGTTTCCACACTAACATCAGTCCGATTCCACTGCCTGTAATTTTTGCATTGATGGCATTGCTGCCCCTGAAGTGTAACTTAAATAACTTTTTCTGTTCTTTGGCAGGAATCCCGATGCCCGTGTCCGTAATCTCCAGACTCCAGTTGTCCTTGTCATGGCGGGTGATAATGTGTACCTCACCGTGGGCGGGAGTATATTTGATGGCATTTGAAATCAGATTTTTTGTGATCGAGTCCATCTTTTCTTTGTCGAACCATACATTTTGATATTCAAAGTTGCTTTTGTAGTCGAGTTTGATCTGTTTGGCTTCTGCATAACTATAAAAGGCATGGTATATTCCTTCCATATAGGTATTAAGTTCGTGTTCCGATATACGAAGGGAGGAGGAGTACACATTGGCTTTGCTGAAGTTTATCAGATTGGTGGTGAGGCGTATCAAAGTGTCCACGTTCTTCATGGCTGTAAGCATATTGGCCTGACTTTCTTCACTTAAATTTTCTTTTTGTTGAATTTCTTCCAAAGGTGCCTTTATCAGTGTCAGCGGAGTACGGATATCATGCGCTGTATTGATAAAGAACCGAGTTCTTTCATCCGAGGCCTTTTTTTCTCTGCGCATGGAATGAAGGCGGAAAATGACGTATGTTGCTAAAATGATAGTCAGGACATAAATACAAATAGCCCAAAAACTGAGCCACACGGGATGTGCTACAGTTATTTTCAATATCCGCTCCTGCAACACGTGTTTATTATCCTCTTTGGAAACGGAACGTACACGCAGTGTATAGGTGCCGGGAGCAACATTAGTAAATCGGATAGTTCCTTCGTCACTGGGAGTAGTCCAGCCATCGTAGAATCCTTCCAACTGCCAGGTATATAGTATGTCCGACGGATAATCGTAATTGATAGAGGATACTCGGATGGAAAATGTATTTTGCATATATTTCAGATTCAATTTCTCTATTTGGTCGATATCTTTAGTCAGAGGAGAGTTTGGATCATTGGGATATACAGTTTGGTAGAAAATACGGAAATCGCTGAATATCATATGTGAATCTCCTGTTTTGGGCATCTCTATGTTTGGGGGGAATTCCAGTGCACCGTCTGTACTTCCGAATACGGTGTTCCCATTGGCACGTAGTACGCCGGAGCCGGCATTGAAACAGGTGGACATCAACCCTTGTCCGCGAGTCCAGTTGCGGAACTGGCGGTTGGTAGGCGAGAAAATACTGATACCATTTTCGGTACTCATCAAGATATTCCCGTCTTTTGTGGGTAGAATAACATAAATGCTGTTTGATACTAACGGGCTGTTTCCTGTATGGTAATGGGCGCTGATTGATTCTTTTACCGGATCATAAGTAAATAGTCCGGAACCACTGGTGCCAATGTAGAGTAAACCATTGTCTTCTTGGTGTAACGTATAAATGTAGGTCGCTCCACCGGGCAGAGGTATTTCATGGTATTTGCCCGAATTCCGGTCCAGTAGAAAAAGATTGGTGGAGGTACCTATCCACATAGATGTACTGTCCTTTTCTTCAATGGCAGTAACAGAACCTAGTCCGGGATAAAGACGTCCTTGGCGTGTCTTCAGATTAAAGCATTTCAGATTATAATATCCTCCGGACCATATACACCCGTATCTGTCCTTTTTAATGTCGCGTATGTATTTGTCGGCACGTACATTCAGATGGAAGGATTGGGCAGGGGTGAGGTATTCTATGTTTCCGTTTTTCTTGGTAATCTGGAAAATGCCCGATGCATATCCTCCCGCCCATATAATACCCGGAGAGACTTCGCATAAAGTAATAAAAATGCGGTTCTGATTTTTTAGTCCGTGATTGAAAGAGCTTAGGAAAGAACGCCATTGCTTTTGCTTTGAATCGTATAAGCTGATGCCGTTGCTTGTTCCAAACCACAGATCCCCGTCACTGTCTTCTATAATGGAGTTTACTTGGTTGTTTACTAGTGACTGCCGGTTGCCAATAGAGTGCTTTATCCAGTTGTAGTTGGTATATTGGTTATTGCGGACGGTAATTCCCGTAGGATAGTTGGACAGCCAGATACGCTGCTCGTTGTCTACATATACATCATTGATAATGTTTCCGTCCATTTCGTTGTAACTACCATAGTTTGCAATGATATAAGGATCTGTTTCATAGGTGTCTATGTTTAACTTGTGTACTCCTGCTCCTTCAGTGGCTACTAATAACTCCTTTGTGTTCAAAGGACTGATCCGTGTAATATTCACATCTGTCAGTTCTACTTCGGGACGTACAATTTTCTGGCTGTTCAAGTCATATATATAGACTCCCTTTTCAAAAGTGCCTATAAATAGTTTGTTGGCTGTACGGTGTAGATATAATTCATGTACGTGCATATCCATCATTCCCAGTTTGCCGCAGGAGAGCTCTTTTAAATTCCCGTTTTCCAGTTTTGCCAGATAGATTCTTTTGTCTGTACCTATAAAGAAATGTTCACTGTTTATCTGTTCTATGCAGGTGATATTTCCCAGTCGGTTAGAGATTCGTTGCTTTTGTCCGGATTCTATGTTAAAAAGGTGGATAGCCGATTTGCCGCACAGCCATACGTTATCCTCCTGGTCTATGTAACTATATCTCACGAAAGCATGGTAGTCCTTATTCCAGTAATTGTACATACTGTATATCTGTACAAAACGGTCGTGGCCTGAATCATAACGAAAAATTCTGCCTTGTTTTCCTGTGACCAGTAGTGTACCTGTTTTATCTAAAAAAGTCCAGTTTATATTCAATAACGGGTCTAGTTCCCTGTTACCTTCTCTTAATTTATAATGTTTTATTTCTTTTCCGTTATATTGGTCTATCCCCACATGGGTAAGGAACCACATATATCCACGAGCATCTTTCTGAATTTTGTATATTTTCTGATTGCTTAGTCCTTCTTCTATGCCAATGTATTTATAAGTCTGCGATGAGACGGTTAATGACAGTAGTAAAAAAATGAGACTTGTGATAGTAGCTTTCATAAAACTCTTTATTCTAAATCTTTTCTTTTTTCAAAAAACAGTAACAAAATTAAGATAAAAAAATCATAGGATTAGTAATTTGAGATGAGCTAAATTTCGGTAAAATTATCCCTTTGTTCGCCTATGGCTCGCTTGTGTGAATATAAGAAATATAAATGGAAGAAGGTTTGTAACATAACTGTCAGATGATTATGTTTTCTTAACAAAACTTCGTGCAGCATTATGGTATGGCCTGCATTTCTTTCAATAGAAAGGACTTATAAACTAGAATAATTAACTAAGTAAAGAAAAGCACAATGAAAAAGTTTTTTGGTTTTAATAAATTGCTTGCGTCTGTAGCGGTACTTGCTTCTGTGATGATCTTTCAATCCTGTTTGGATGATGATGATAATGATTATTATAGATATGCGTTGCCCAATGCACTGGTTACTGTGAAACCGGTGGCCGACAATTCATTTTTTATGCAGTTGGATGACAGTACGACACTGTTACCTGTCAATATGAAAAATTCTCCCTATGGTGAGAAGGAAGTAAGGGCCCTTGTAAATTTCGATCCGGTGAATGAGTCAAGCGGAGAGTATGACAAGGCTGTACATATCAACTGGATAGACAGTATCTTGACAAAACCGATTGCCGGTGATTTAGGAGATAAGAATGATGAAGTATATGGTACTGACCCTGTAGATATGATTAACGATTGGGTAACAATTGCCGAGGACGGTTATTTGACTTTGCGTTTCAGAACCATGTGGGGGAATCGCAGTCAAGCTCATATTGTCAATTTGTTGATGAGTAAAGATGCTGAAAATCCTTATGAGGTAGAATTCCGTCATAATGCTTTTGGTGATGTATATGGTGAACCTGCCGACGGACTGGTGGCATTTAATTTGGATTCCTTGCCTGACACTGAAGGAAAAACAGTGAAGCTGAAATTAAAATGGAAATCATTTAACGGAGAGAAAACTGCGGAATTTGATTATTGTACCCGTAAGTCAACTCCTGCAAACAGTGCAGCCATTACAGCCGGACGAAGTGTCTTGAGATTAAAATAAGGTTTAATAACTGAGGTGCAATTTCAATCCCTCCTGTTCTATGTGGTATAGAGCCGGAGGGATATTTTTTTGCTTTATTCGCTCATCCATATCCCTAGCATTACTCCGAGGATACCCAATACCACACTACCGATGATGTAGGTGAAAAAAGAGGGGTAGAGTCCTGATTTCAGTAATTGCAGACTTTCGTTGCTGAAAGTGGAAAAAGTAGTGAAGCCACCGCAAAATCCGATAGTGAGCATCAGTCTTATATCATTGTTGATATGAATGCGTGAGGTGAGGGTATAGAATACCCCGATCAGTATGCAACCCAAAATATTGACTGCGAAAGTACCCCACGGAAAATTCGTTGTTCCCTGGCGATAAATGCTTATGGTAAGCAGGTAGCGAAGTACACTTCCTGTACCTCCTCCCAAGAAGATGAGTAATAGTGATTTCATAAATGCTACATTTTAATGCAAAAATAGCAATGATTATTCATTCAGAGCCAAACTTTTTTCGTAATTTTGCACCCTAAACGAAAAATACGCAAAAAGGAATGGGTGGTTTTTTTGGAACAGTCTCAAAGGCTGAATGCGTCACCGACTTATTTTACGGGACGGACTATAATTCACATTTAGGAACAAAAAGAGGTGGTTTGGCTACGTATGCCCAAGGAGAGGGATTTATGCGTTCTATCCACAATTTGGAGAGTTCTTATTTCCGCACGAAGTTTGAATCTGAACTTCCAAAGTTCAAAGGTAGTTCGGGTATCGGCATTATCAGTGATACGGACCCGCAGCCTATCGTGATAAACTCGCATCTGGGCAAGTTCGCCATCGTCACAGTAGCTAAAATCAATAACATTACGGAATTGGAACGCGACTTGCTGGCAGCTAATATGCACTTTTCTGAAATGAGTCTTGGCAAGACGAATCAGACGGAGCTGATCGCATTGCTTATTGTGCAAGGGAAAAATTTTGTAGATGGTATAGAGAATGTCTTTAATAAAATCAAAGGATCATGCTCCATGCTGATATTGACGGAAGATGGTATTATAGCAGCACGTGACAAATGGGGGCGTACTCCGATTGTGATAGGTAAAAAAGAGGGTGCGTATGCTGCGACAAGTGAATCAAGCAGTTTGCCGAATCTGGATTATGAAATAGAGAAATATGTAGGACCGGGCGAAATTATTCGCTTGCGTGCCGACGGAATGGAACAAATGCGCAAGCCGAACGAAGGAATGCAGATTTGTTCTTTTTTGTGGGTATATTATGGATTTCCTGTTTCATGCTATGAAGGGAAAAATGTAGAGGAAGTACGTTTTATGAGTGGTTATAAAATGGGGCAGAAGGACGATTCGGAAGTTGATTGTGCCTGCGGTATTCCTGATTCGGGAGTAGGCATGGCATTGGGGTATGCTGAAGGCAAAGGAATTCCTTATCATCGTGCTATTGCCAAGTACACACCCACCTGGCCTCGTAGTTTTACTCCTGCCAATCAGGAAATGCGTTCACTGGTAGCAAAAATGAAGCTGATACCTAATCGTGCAATGCTGGAAGGTAAGCGCGTGTTGTTCTGTGACGATTCTATAGTGCGTGGAACCCAACTTCGTGATAATGTGAAAATTTTATTTGATTATGGTGCCAAAGAGGTTCATATGCGCATTGCTTGTCCGCCATTGATTTATGGATGCCCTTTCATTGGTTTCACTTCTTCAAAAAGTGATTTGGAATTGATAACCCGCCGGATGATTAAGGAGATTGAAGGCGATGAAAATAAGAATCTGGAAAAATATGCAACGACAGATTCGCCGGAGTATAAGAAGATGGTGCAAATGATTGCCGACCGCTTCGGTTTGAGCTCCTTGAAATTCAATACTTTGGAAACTTTGGTAGAAGCGATAGGATTACCAAAATGTAAGGTATGTACCCATTGTTTTGATGGTTCCAGTTGCTTCTAATAACAAAATAATAAAATATTAATGAAAAAGAGCCGTGATTTGTTTGGCAATTCACGGCTCTTTTTCTATTTTTACAGGCAAGTATGAATATTAAAACAAAAAGAAAAATGACGGTAATAGAACGATTTTTAAAATATGTAAGCTTCGACACTCAGTCTGATGAGAATAGCGGGGCTACCCCCAGTACACCGAAGCAGATGGTGTTTGCACAATATTTAAGATCTGAATTGGAACAATTGGGCTTTCAGGAAATTTCTTTGGATGAGAATGGTTATCTGTTTGCCACATGGCCGGCCAATACGGATAAACCGGTTCCTACCATCGGATTTATTGCACACATGGATACCAGTCCCGATATGACGGGTGCGGGAGTCACCCCACGCATTGTCTATGGTTATGACGGAACGGATATTGTATTATGCGAAGAAGACAACATTATACTTTCTCCCAAGCAATTTCCCGAACTGTTGGATCATAAAGGGGAGGATCTTATTGTAACCAACGGCAAAACATTGTTGGGAGCTGATGACAAGGCGGGTATTGCTGAAATCATCTCGGCTATGGTATATTTGAAAGAACATCCTGAAATCAAGCATGGAAAAATTCGTGTGGGATTTAATCCTGATGAAGAAATAGGCTTGGGTGCACATAAATTTGATGTGGAGAGATTCGGATGCGAGTGGGCATATACGATGGATGGTGGTGAAGTAGGGGAGTTGGAGTTTGAAAACTTTAATGCCGCTTCTGCGAAAGTGATTATTAAAGGACGTAACGTACATCCGGGATATGCAAAGGATAAAATGATCAACTCCTTGCGTGTAGCTAATGAGTTTGTGTCTTTACTGCCTACGGACGAAGTGCCCGAATGTACTGATGGTTATCAGGGATTCTATCATTTGATTGGCATGACGGGTGAAGTAGAGCAGACTACCATCTCTTATATAATCCGTGATCATGACCGTGCCAAGTTTGAGGCATGCAAGGAAAATATGAAAAAGTGGGCGGAAATCATCAATAAGAAATATGGAGAAGGCACCGTTACATTGGAATTGAAAGACCAGTATTACAATATGCGTGAGAAAATTGAGCCGGTGATGCATATCATTGATATCGCTTTCAAGGCTATGGAAGAGGCGGGCGTGACACCTAAGGTGAAGGCTATCCGCGGTGGAACGGATGGTGCACAACTTTCATTCAAGGGATTGCCTTGTCCCAATATTTTTGCCGGCGGCTTGAATTTTCATGGCAGATATGAGTTCGTGCCAATCCAGTCTATTGAGAAAGCCATGAAAGTGGTGGTGAAAATCGCTGAATTGGTGGCAAGATAAGTAATTTATTAACCTTAAAATAGTAAAGTAATAACATGAAAACAACTCCGTTTACCGAAACACACATTGCCTTGGGGGCGAAAATGCACGAATTTGCAGGTTATAATATGCCTATTGAATATTCGGGAATTATTGATGAACATCTTACTGTATGTAATGCCGTAGGTGTTTTTGATGTATCCCATATGGGTGAATTTTGGGTAAAAGGTCCTAATGCGTTGGAGTTTTTGCAGCAAGTGACTTCAAACAATGTGGCAACTTTGCCCGTCGGTAAAGCGCAATATACTTGTTTCCCTAATGAGGAGGGAGGTATTGTTGATGACCTGTTGGTATATCACTATGAATCCGAAAAATACTTGTTGGTGGTAAATGCGGCCAATATTGAGAAAGACTGGAACTGGTGTGTCAGCCATAACACAGTGGGTGCGGAATTGGAAAATGCATCCGACCGTATGGCACAGCTTGCTATTCAGGGACCGAAGGCTATGGAAGTTTTGCAAAAACTGACTCCGGTCAACTTGTCTGAAATTCCTTATTATGCTTTTACCACAGGTGAGTTCGCCGGTCAGAAAGATGTGATTATTTCGAATACCGGTTATACCGGTGCAGGTGGTTTCGAGCTTTATTTTTATCCCGAAGCTGGTCAGGCTATCTGGAAAGCAATTTTTGAAGCAGGTGCTCCTGAAGGGATTAAACCTATCGGGCTAGGGGCTCGTGATACATTACGTTTGGAAATGGGCTTTTGCCTGTATGGTAATGATTTGAGTGATACCACTTCTCCGTTGGAAGCAGGATTGGGCTGGATTACCAAATTTGTTGAAGGAAAGAATTTCACTTCACGTGCTTTACTTGAAAAGCAGAAAGCCGAAGGATTGAAACGCAAGCTGATTGCTTTTGAAATGGTAGACCGTGGTATTCCCCGTCATGGTTATGAACTGGTAAATGCTGATGGAGAGAAAATAGGTGAAGTAACTAGTGGAACCATGTCTCCAATGCGTAAGATTGGTATCGGTATGGGATATGTTCAGACCGCTTACACAGCATTAGGTACTGAAATATTTATTGATGTGCGCGGACGCAAGCTGAAAGCTGTAGTAGTAAAGGCCCCGTTCAGAAAATAAATCGAAAGCCGGAAAAGAGAACGCTGATAACAAAGAAAACGCGGATATTCAAGAAATCTGAATATTCGCGTTTTCTTTATATGGCTGATATACATTTACGGTTAGTTCCTTTTCATAAAAACAGCTTTTAATGCAAAATTAATAATAGGATGAAGAATATGATAAATAGATAATTCTTAATTTTGCAATCAAAAATTTATTAGCTATGTCTGAATTGGCTCCATTGATAAGTGATTTGGCTTTGATTCTGATCTGCGCCGGTGTCATGACGCTCGTCTTTAAACGGTTAAAGCAACCTCTTGTTCTCGGCTATATCGTAGCCGGCTTTTTGGCAAGTCCCCATGTTCCTCTTACTCCGTCGGTCATTGATGTGGCCAATATCCATACATGGTCGGAGATTGGTGTGATATTCTTGTTGTTCGCTCTAGGGTTGGAATTTAGTTTCAAGAAACTGGTGAAGGTAGGGGGGACGGCGGTCATTGCGGCGTGTACCATTATATTTTGTATGATATTGGTTGGGATTTTTGTAGGGTGGTCTTTCGGGTGGCAACGCATGGACTGTCTGTATTTGGGAGGTATGTTGGCCATGTCCTCCACGACTATTATCTATAAGGCTTTTGATGATTTGGGATTGAGGCAGCAACGGTTTGCCGGCTTGGTTCTTAGTATTTTGATATTGGAAGATATATTGGCTATTGTTTTGATGGTTATGTTGAGTACAATGGCAGTGAGTCAGAATTTCGAGGGCAGTGAAATGGTATATAGCATTGCCAAATTATTATTCTTCCTTATATTGTGGTTTGTGGTAGGTATTTATATCATTCCTACATTTTTGAAGCGTTCCCGCAAGTGGATGGCAAATGAAACATTGCTGATTGTTTCGCTGGCATTGTGCTTCGGTATGGTAGTTGTGGCGGCCAAGGTTGGATTTTCGGCTGCGTTTGGAGCTTTTATAATGGGGTCTATTTTGGCAGAAACGGTAGAGGCCGAAAATATAGAGAAGCTTGTGGCCCCTGTAAAGGATTTGTTTGGAGCCATTTTCTTTGTATCTGTGGGAATGATGGTAGACCCTGCCATGATTGTAGAATATATATGGCCCATTGTGATTATTACATTGGCCATTCTGCTTGGGCAGGTTATTTTTGGTACAGGTGGCGTGATTTTGTCGGGACAGCCGTTGAAAGTTGCCATGCAATGTGGCTTCAGTCTGACCCAGATTGGTGAATTTGCATTTATTATCGCTTCGTTGGGGGTAAGTCTGAAAGTAACCAGTGATTTCTTATATCCTATTGTGGTGGCTGTTTCGGTCATTACCACATTTCTGACCCCGTATATGATACGTTTGGCGATACCTGCTTATCATATAGTAGAGAAACGTCTGCCCGGCAAATGGAAAAAAATGCTTGAGCGTTATTCATCGGGATCACAAACGGTGAATCATGAAAACAATTGGAAGAAATTGTTGGTTGCCATAGCTAGGATCGTAGCTGTTTATTCTGTATTGTGTATAGCTATGATTACACTTTCATTCCATTTTATTATTCCATTGTTCCGGGCTAGTCTGCCTGTCTTTTGGGCCAATCTGGCAGGAACTGTTTTTACTATCGTTTGCATCGCACCTTTCTTGCGTGCCATTATCATGAAAAAAAACCACTCTGTAGAGTTCCAGGCGTTATGGCAGGATAGCCGTTTCAACCGGGCTCCCTTAATTTCTACCATTTTACTCCGTATAGTGATAGCTGTCATGTTTGTGATGTTTGTTATAGAGAAACTTTTTCAGACTTCCACGACTTTGCTGATCGGTATAGCCGTTGTTTTGGTAGGTATGATGATGTTCTCGCGATGGCTGAAGAAGCAATCTATATTCATGGAGCGTACTTTTATTCAGAATTTGCGTTTCAGAGATGTGCATGCTGAGTTCACAGGTCAGAAGCGTCCTGAGTATGAAGGACATTTGTTGTCCCGCGACTTACATCTTTCGGATTTTGAGATACCTGCGGATTCCTTATGGGCGGGATATACGTTAAGAGAGTTGAATTTGGGGCATAAATACGGAGTACATGTGGCATCTATCATTCGTGGAATGCATCGTATTAATATTCCGGGGGCGAATGTACGTCTGTTTCCCGGTGACACCATACAGGTAATCGGTACGGATGAGCAGTTGGGCGAGTTTGCCCGTCAGGCAGAAAGAGTATCAGCCGCCGCTGAAGAGGAAGATTTGGAAAGGCGTGAAATGAATCTGAAACAGTTCATTATAGATCGTAACTCATTTTTCTTGGGTAAAAATATTAAAGAAAGTGGTATCCGGGATGAGTACAAATGTCTGGTGGTAGGCGTCGAAAAAGAAGATAGTACGCTGATGACCCCTGATATCAATGTACCTTTTACGGAAGGAGATGTGGTATGGGTGGTAGGCGAACGGGATGATGTGTACCGTTTGTTGGGTAAGAAAGAAAAAGAGGAAGAATAATTAATTTTAATACATAAGAAAACCATGAAAAGTGATCCTAAAGATTGTCTGTATTGTCAGAACAATGAGACATTGCACAATTTAATGATTGAAATAGCGCCACTGAGTGTTTCACGCGTATTCCTGTTTAAGGAACAAACCTATCGCGGACGTTGCCTTGTTGCTTATAAAGATCATGTAAACGACTTGTTTGAACTGAGTGATGAAGAACGTAATGCATTTATGGCAGATGTTGCCCGTGTGACCCGTGCTATGGACAAGGCTTTCCACCCTGAAAAAATAAATTACGGAGCATATAGTGACAAACTTTCTCACCTGCATTTTCATCTGGCTCCCAAGTATGTGGACGGACCTGATTATGGAGGTGTATTTCAGATGAATCCGGGAAAAGTTTATCTGACTGATGCGGAATACCAAGAAATGATTGAAGCTATAAAGAAAAATCTGTAGTAGTGAAATGATTAACAGATAGATAGTAGTTAATGGCTAGTGATTAATAGCAGGGATATTCAGTAAATGTCTCTAAAAAATAAGATGGCATATGAAGATGATAGGG
>CARCZS010000039.1 GCA_948956705.1 uncultured Phocaeicola sp. | reverse complement strand
GCATAAAGGGGAAGTTGCAAAGGGTAATCCCCCAAGAATTACAACTGAGCCACTTCGGGTCAGCGGAAAGCGTACCTTCTGATACAAAATAAGCATATCCCCCTACACTCTCCATATTTTTACAGGTGATTCATACGTTTCACATTCGAAAAATTGTAGTACTAATAAAAAAAATGTATTTTTGTACTAATCATGAATCAAACAACGCATAAGATGACCGACCCCATCCAGATAAAGCACTATAAAGAAGACATTACCTCTTTTAACCAACTCTACAAGGAGTTTCAAAGACGTTTTGTACGCTTCGCCAATACTTATGTCAGAGATTTAACCACAGCAGAAGATATTACTATTGAGGCGATGATGTATTATTGGGAAAACAGGCAATCCTTAAGCGAAGATTCCAATATTCCAGCCTATATCTTAACAATTATAAAAAACAAATGCCTGAATTATCTGCGTCATCAGCAAATTCATGAAGAATACTCGGATAAAATAAAAGATTACTATGAATGGGAACTGAATACCCGGATCGCCACTTTACAAGCATGCGAACCTTATGAGCTTTTTATTTCCGAAATTCAAGAACTCGTCCAACAAACCCTCACCGACATGCCCGAAAAAACCCGTACTATCTTCATGTTGAGCCGATACGAAAACAAATCCTATAAGGAAATTGCAGTTCTCATGAATATCACCCCCAAAGGAGTAGATTTCCATATAAACAAGGCATTAAAGATGCTTCAGACTAACTTAAAAGATTATTTTCCACTCTTTCTCTATTTTTTTATGAAATGCCACTAGGAATTTTCCATTCTGAAGTGCTGTTTATATAGAAGCATAAAAGAATGCAATAAAATGGAAAAAGAGAAACTACATCGTTTTTTTGCCGGAACTACTTCTATACAAGAAGGCATGGACATAAGAGCATGGATGGAAGCATCCGAAGAGAACAAGCGCATTTTTTACAAAGAGCGTAAATTGTTCGATGCCCTCATGGTGCATGATGACCAAACTACAAATAACTGCATTTCCACCAAACGAATTCCCAAAATTATTCGTCAATGGCTGAAAATAGCTTCCGTCATCATACTGACGCTTACCATTAACT
The DNA here is from genome assembly GCA_948956705.1 of uncultured Phocaeicola sp. The sequence goes on along the minus strand of CARCZS010000039.1, from coordinate 15,359 downwards.
ATTTATATCAGGAATATAAATCGGAAAATGAAGTCATTGCCATGAATACAGTATCTGTTCCGGCAGGACAACGTACCAATATTACTTTACCAGATGGAACTAATGTATGGCTGAATGCCCGTACCACTTTACAATATCCGGTCACTTTCAGCCAAAAGCAACGAACAGTTTTTTTAAAAGGAGAAGCTTATTTTGATGTAACCAAGAAGAAAAAAACTCCTTTTATTGTACGGACAGACAAATATGACATTGAAGTTTTGGGTACACAGTTTGATGTAGATGCTTATCCTGACCAAACGGCGTTTGAAACAACTTTAATGAAAGGTAGTGTAAAAGTTACCTCACAGCACTTTCCCGAACAGACAATAACCTTGAAGCCTCATCATAAAGCATATGTAAAAGACGGGCAGTTAGCAGTTACCAAAGTAAACGATTTCACTCCTTACCGCTGGAAAGAAGGTTTGATCTGTTTTAAAGATGAACCTTTCCAGACCATCATGGAAGATTTTGAAAAATATTATGGTATCCGGATCATCATCAATAACAAAAAGGTATTGAAATATTCCTATAATGGCAAGTTCCGTCAAGCAGACGGTATTGATTATGCATTAAGAGTGCTGCAAAGGGATATCCATTTTAAATATGAAAGAGCCAACGATGAAGAAATTATTTACATCAATTGACCAGACAATACTAACCTAAAAACAACAAGCCTATGAAGAAAAGCTCAAGTTAACCTTAAAAAGAAAAATGCCGATAAGTGTTGCCGCACTTACCGGCATAGACTCAAAACAATTTTTCAAGTAAAAAAATCTATTTAAATCAACGCAAAGGTATGAAAAATAACACTTTGTCGGGGAGATATTGCTTCAAAAATCCCCGATTTAAACAAATCTTTAGAATTATGAGAATTTCCACTTTCCTATTGATGGTCTGTGTGTTCTGTTCGTATGCTGGGAATGCCCATTCTCAAAATGCAAAAGTCAGCATACGTATGAATAATGTTAAACTGGATAAGATCCTGAATGAAATTGAAAACCAAACTGATTATCTTTTTATCTACAATAACCAAGTAGATATTAACAAAATTACTTCCGTAAAGGTCAAAAATGAAGCCGTAGCACAAGTACTGGACAAAATTCTGTCAGGGACCGGTATCAACTATGAACTGGAAGGTACACACATTATTTTAACTACAGAAGCTATTAAAGACTTGCATGCTCAACAACAAGCTAAAACAGTAACGGGAACGGTAACAGATGTCAGCGGAGAACCCATTATCGGAGCCAACATCCGTATAAAGGGAACCACAACAGGTACAATCACAGATATAGATGGCAACTTCAGTATTGAAGCCGAACCACAATCTGTTATCGAAGTTTCCTACATTGGTTACCTCACACAAGAAACGGTTATCAACAACCAAAAAAGTATCCGTTTTCTATTAAAAGAAGATACAAAAACTCTTGATGAAGTGGTAGTCATTGGATACGGTGTACAGAAAAAAGCAGACTTGACAGGATCTGTTGCAAACATTAACACAGAAAAACTAAATACACAAAGTAACGCCAACATCGGCCAGGCGCTGCAAGGCAAAATTGCAGGGGTAGACATCGTATCTCAAGGTGGTGCCCCAGGTTCGGGAACCCGTATCATGGTCCGCGGTATTGGTACGCTAAACAACGCCTCCCCTCTTTACATTGTCGATGGCATGTATATGAACAGTATTGATCATATCAACCCCAATGATATTGCCAGCATTGACGTATTGAAAGATGCCTCATCCGCAGCTATCTACGGTTCCCGTGCAGCCAACGGTGTTATCATTGTCACTACCAAAGAAGGAAGTAACACAGAAGGAAAACCTATCATTGATTTATCTGTCAACTTAGGTATATCAACTGCCAGCAAATTTCTTGATATGCTAGATGCCAAAGGATGGGCAGAAGTTACCACTATAGCCCGTCAAGCTATCGGCAAACCGGCATTAGACATGGCTACCGATCTGGCTAACAAACCAGACAATGACTGGCAAGACATCATGTTTCGCCCCGCACTGATGCAAAACTACAATTTGTCTGTAAAAGGTGGTGGAAAATATTCCACTTATTACACCGGCTTAGGTTATTTCAACCAAGACGGTATTGTAAAAGGTACCAATTACCAACGGTATAATATCCAATCCAAGAATGATTATAAAAGAGGGATATTCTCTGCTGGAACAAATCTCATTATTTCATTCAGTCATGACAAGCCCCTTCACCAGGAACTTCGAGGCGGCATGATTGGCACCATTCTGCAAAGTGTTCCTACTTTGGAAAAATATGATGATACTCGTGAAGGTGGATATGGTGGCACATATGGTGATGTGGTAAACATTCCTCACCCATTGGCCATTATTGATGACAACATCATGGACCGTTATAACGAAAATGTAAAAATATTCGCTAACTTGTATGCACAAATTGAACTTTTTAAAGGACTAAAATACAAACTGAATTTAACTCCAGACTTTTCTTTCGAAAGATATAAGAATTATCTCAATAAATATGATTTTGGATTAGCGACCAACAGCATCACCCAATTAACAGAAAGACAAAGAAGGAGACGTAATATACTTGTTGAAAATTTATTAACTTTCGACCGTACGTTCGGAGAGCATAAAATTTCAGCATTGGCAGGTTATACCTATCAAGACAGCAGATTCCGCCACATACAAGCCTATGGTGAAGGATTACCCCAGGGATTAGAAGAAATAGATGCAGCCACAACCAATCGCAGCAACGAAGGCAATTCATGGAGAAGTGTCCTTACCTCTATTCTCGGACGCGTATTCTATTCCTACCAAAATAAATACTTATTCACCGCCACTATCCGCCGGGACGGTTCCTCCAAATTCGGTAAGAACAATCGCTATGGTTACTTCCCCTCTTTTTCATTAGGATGGAATGTGGCCGAAGAAAAGTTCATGGAAAACGTGCATTGGCTTGATCAGCTAAAGCTTCGTGGCGGATATGGCGTTTTAGGAAATCAAGAAATCGATAACTATCAATATTCCTCCACCATCACTACCGGCATCAATTATCCCGATGGCAACGGTGGTCTGCTTCAAGGAGCATTTCCTAAAAATTTTGCCAATCCGGATATAAAATGGGAAGAAACCGCTATGACTAATGTCGGCATTGATTTTATGGCTTTTAATAACCGCCTAAGCTTAACAGCAGACTATTATGTGAAAAATACAAAAGATATCTTGCTGACCGTTCCTATTCCTATCTCTTCCGGTGGTGCCAATGACCCTATACGCAATGCGGGCAAGATACGTAACAATGGCTTTGAATTCAATTTAGGATGGATGGACCAACCCAATCCGGATATTTCGTATGGCATCAACTTAATTGGGTCTTTCAATAAAAACAAAGTAATAGCCATGGGAAGTGAAAGCGGATCTATCAAAGGCGGTTCTACCAACCAAAACATCACTACCAGTGAAACCAAAGCCGGATATCCTATTGGAGGTTATTGGCTTATCTCTACAGCCGGATATTTCAATAGTCAGGAAGAAGTAGACGCATATGCCAAAGACGGTAAAAAAATACAACCAGCCGCCGAACCGGGTGATATAAAATTTGTAGATGCCAACAACGATGGCGTTATCAATGACGACGACCGTGTATTTCAAGGCAGTCCTTTTCCCGATTTTACTTTCGCGCTGAATGGTAATATGAGATACAAAAATTTCGACTTATCAATCGGACTGCAAGGAGTGTTAGGAAATAAAATTTATAATGCAACCCGTCAGACATTAGAAGATGTAACCAAAGGTTCCAATTTTCTGGCAAGTTGCCTGGATTATTGGACTCCTGAAAACAAAAATGCCTCCCATCCACGTCTGACATGGGATGATCCTAACCGTAATACCCGTGCAGAATCCGACCGTTATCTTGAAAATGGTTCTTATTTGCGTCTCCGCAGTGTTCAATTAGGTTATACATTTCCTCAGACATGGTTTAAAGGTGCCATACAGCATGCCCGTGTGTATATTAACGCTGAAAACTTATTTACTATCACCAGTTACAGCGGATATTCACCGGATGTCAATGCAGACAATGCCAATTATCGGGGATTTGATAATTTTATTTACCCGACTAACCGTACTTTCATGTTAGGACTAAATGTAACATTCTAAAAATAAACATCTTATGAAAACATATATTAAAACGACATTGACCATATTGATTTCAGGCATGCTATTCAGTTCCTGCGAAGATCAATTAAACCAGGCCAATCTCAACCAAGCAACAGAAGATACTTTTTGGAAAGATGAAACCGATTTCAATCTGGCCTTGACCTCTTGCTATACTCCACTGAAGAATGCCCTAAACGGCGGTTATTATGGAACTCGCGGTGTAATGCTGAGAATAGCCCGAGCCGATGAAGTCGACTTCCGCAACGATATTTCGGATGTATATACAGTAAACCGTTTTACTAATAGTAATACAAACTCACTGACACAAGGCATGTTCTATCAATTTTACAATGCCTTGTACCGTACCAACTCCATTATGCAAAAACTGGAAGAAAAGAAAGAACAATTTTCTACCGATTTTCAAAATTCGGTAAAAGGAGAATGTCTTTTCATACGTGGCTTCTATTTATTCCAGTTAGCCAAAGAGTTTAAAGACGCCCCTCTCCGCCTGACAGCCTCCCAATCTCCCTCGACTTTCCCTTTAGCAAAATCATCACAAGCTGATATATGGGCACAAGCCAAAGAAGATTTAAAAACCGCTGCTTCCCTATTGCCCATAACGAATAAAATAGGAAAGCCTACACAAGGAGCCGCTTATGCCGCTTTGGGTAAAATATATGTCTATGAAGAAAATTGGCAAGAAGCGATAAACGTCCTCGAGCCTCTGACGCAGAATCCTTACACCTACAAACTAGTAGAGGACTTTAATTGGAATTTTGATGACACTCATGAAAACAATGCCGAAAGTATTTTCGAGTTATTGATAGAAGATGTGGGTGGAACAGATCTTTGGGGAGATGGAGAAAATATCAATTCCACCCAATCCAATACCCGCCCTAAAGAATATGCCGCTGCTGAAGTCGGAGGATGGTATGAAGCAAATCCTACCCAGCAAATTATGGATATCTTCTGGAAGGAAAAAGACAAAGACGGCAATTTTGATTATCGTGCCCGCTGTTCTGTGGCATGGGACTATGAGGGATGCACTTACTACCAAAGACCTTTCCGGGAAGTTTTTGCACAAGACAAGTGGAAAACATACTGGATTTTGAAATATCAGAACTGGAAGACTCAAAAAGATGAACCGGCACCTCCCAAGTCATTCATCAATGAAAGAGCCATCCGCTATGCCGATGTATTATTGATGCTGGCAGAAGCCTATATGAACAAAGGGGCTTTAGACACATCTATCGGATATATTAATCAAATCCGCCGACGCGCCAACCTGAATGACTATAGCGGCCCAATAACCAAAGAAGGGGTTTTTGAAGATCTGGTACACCAACGCGCCATTGAATTCTTTGTGGAAGGCGAACGTTTCTACGATTTACGCAGATGGGGATTGTTAGAGCAGACATTAAAAACTTGTGATGATACCCGCTATAAAAACTATCAGACTGGCAAATCCGATAATATCAATAAGTTCAACTACTTCCCGATACCAGCCAAAGAACTTGACACCAATCCACTTTGTACGCCTAGTGAAGGATGGTAAATCAACAGGTATTAGCTTATATATAACATCAGTAAATTAGTTCTGGGGCTGATTGTTCTTCAAGCAACATTCAGCCTCTCTTTCTCTTCACACTAACCATGAAACGTATCCTTTTATTTGTTTGCATACAATTTTTCTTATTGGCATCTTTTGCCGGAGAAACCATAAATTTCTGTAAAGGCTGGAAATTCCATCTAGGAGATGCAGGCAAAGGAGCCTCTTCTTCCTCATATAACGATTCTCAATGGCGCATATTGAATATTCCTCATGACTGGAGCATAGAAGGCACTTATAAACAATTTGAAAACGGAACCGACTGGCAAAGCGGCTTCCTGCCTGCCGGAATAAGCTGGTATCGAAAAACTTTTACCATTCCTTCCAAATGGAAAAATAAAAAAGTACAAATCCTATTTGAGGGCGTATATCTGAACAGCGAAGTATGGATAAACGGTCATTGGCTGGGCAAACGTCCTAATGGGTATATCAGCTTTGTATATGATTTAACTCCATATTTGCAAGAAGGCAAGAACCAAATCGCTGTAAAAGTAGATCACAGCAAAGCATTAACCGGACGTTGGTATACAGGATCAGGAATATATCGTCCTGTATACCTGCTGGTCAGTAACCCCACCCACATTCCTTATTCCGGAATCCATTTCAGATCCAAGCTACAAAATAAGCAATCTGCCACCTACACCCTATCTATAGAAATTGAAACACAGGAGAAAAAGCCAATCAAAGTAAAAACATATCTACAAGCTCCCAACGGTAGCATAGCCGATACTTCTGAAAAAATATTTGTCTCATCTGCAGATTCTCTTTGCTTCCTGTCAGGGAGCATCAGGAAACCATTATTATGGTCGCCTGATGCTCCTAACGTCTATACACTTATATGCCAACTGACAAGAGATAACAAGATACTAGATGAATGTAGATTACCTGTAGGCTTCCGTCAATTAGAATTCAACCCGGTCAGCGGATTCCTGCTCAATGGCAAATCACTAAAGATAAAAGGAGTATGCGATCATCATACAGTCGGTGCTGTAGGAGCCGCCGTACCCGACGACCTACTTCATTATCGTCTCAAATTATTGAAAGATATGGGATGTAATGCGATACGCACCAGTCATAATCCCTTCTCTCCTGCTTTCTATAATTTATGCGATACGATGGGAATCATGGTACTAAACGAAGGATTGGACGGATGGAATCAACCTAAAGCCGCCGATGACTATGGAAATTACTTTGATGAATGGTGGCAAAAAGATATGACTGATTTCATAAAACGAGACCGTAACCATCCCTCTATCATTATGTGGAGTATCGGCAACGAAGTAACGGGAGCTACCCCCGAAATCCAACACAACCTGGTCAGCCTATTTCACCAACTGGACCCTGACCGCCCTGTCACTCAAGGAGGAACTGATCCTACTAGAGGTATGAAGACCGATTATCAAAAAAAATTCAACTATCTAGACATTATCGGCTTCAATGGAAATGGAGAAGAAATAGGAGAACTAGAACACTTCCACAAAAACTACCCAACACTTTGTGCCATTGCTACAGAGGTACCGCACACTTATCAAACCCGTGGCGTATACCGAAGCCAGACACAATGGAGAAGACGGGATTTCCCCGCTCCTTGGGAAAAAGGAAACATAAACTGGGAACAATTTAAACATCGGGTCTTTCCTATACCTGACCTGACGGAAAAAGAATGCTTCCCCGAAGAATCCGATTATCCCTATTATCAATCGTCCTACGACAATGCTTCTGTACGTATCAGCGCCCGTAAATCATGGCAACGCACCTGTTCTTTCCCTTGGTTAATGGGAGAATTCCGATGGGGCAGTTTTGACTATTTAGGTGAAGCCGAATGGCCTCAACGATGTGGCAATTTCGGTATTATCGACATAGCTGCCATTCCGAAAGACGCCTATTTCCTCTACCAAAGTTTATGGACCGACAAACCAATGGTACACCTTCTTCCGCATTGGACGCATCCGGGAAAAGAAGGAAAAACAATTCCCGTAGTCATTTATACCAACTGTGATGCAGTAGAGTTATTTATAAATAATGTATCTTTGGGCAGTAAACCTTATACAGGGGAGCAACTGATATGGTTAGTTCCTTATTCGCCCGGAAAAATAGAAGCCCGAGGCATAAAAAAAGGAAAAATCGTGGCAACAGACTGTTATCAAAGTGCAGAAGCACCTCATTCTGTCGCCCTTGCCAGTAACAAGTATTCTGTAAAAGCCGGTTCGGATGAAGTCATACGCATAGAGATCGACATAACAGATAAAAACGGAATTCCTTGTCCTTATGCCTCCAATGAACTCAGTTTCCACGTAAGTGGACCACTCCGGCTATTAGGGGTAGACAACGGAAACCCTACAGATATGTTTCCATACCAACAGCCCCACTGCCGTTGCTTTCGGGGAAAATGTGTAGTATTATTACAATCTGACGAAGAAAAAGGAAAAGGAACCCTGACTGTACAAGGAACAAAATTAGTAGAAAAAAAATTAATCATCGAAGTGATATGAAAAAAATTCTTTTATTACTCTGTTTATGCTTATTCATAGAAGAGGTTGCTTCTCGAGAATTAGACAAGACATTCCAGTTGCTTCCACAACCACAATCCATAGAACTGACTTCTGGAAAAGGAATCAATTATTGGGAGTTATCCTATATTCTGTCATCAGACACAACTTCCATCCCCATATTGGGAGATATGCTCAACAAACTTCCCCGTTGCCCACGAAAAGGGAAACCCATCCGGCTCCAACTCACCAGCCAGCATGTTCCTGCTTCTCCGGAAGGATACATGATGGAAATTAATGAAAAAGGAGTCTGTATATCAGCCAGAACCATGACAGGTATCTTCTACGGTTGCCAAACTTTAGAACAATTAATGGAAGACAGCCGGGATTTCAACATACTTATTCCAGCCATGCTAATCATCGATTATCCGGCCATTTCCTATCGGGCCGTGCACTTTGATGTAAAACATCATTTAGACCGCATGGAGTATTATTATCAGGAAATAGACAAACTGGCCCGATACAAAATAAACGCAGTTATTTGGGAGCTGGAAGATAAACTGCGTTATACCCGACGCCCCGAAATAGGTGCCCCCAATGCCATCAGCAAGCAGGAAATGCAAGCCTTATGCCGCTATGCCAAAGAACGGAATATTGAAATAACCCCCTTGGTCCAAGGTTTGGGACATGCCGGTTTTATTTTAAAACATCATTGGGAACTACGTGAAAACCCCGACAGCGACTGGGAGTTTTGCCCATCTGACCCTCGTACCTATGATTTGCAATTCGACCTTTACCGGGATGCTATCGAAGCCATGCCTTACAGCAAATACTTACATATAGGAGGAGATGAAATTACCGCCATAGGCATAGACCAACGCTGTAAAGCCACCGGAAAAACTCCATTTGAACTACAAATGATCTGGTTGAAAAAAGTATGCGATTTCGCAACAGCTCACAACCGCATTCCTATTTTCTGGGATGATATGCCATTAAAATACGGCGGTGTATGGGATTTGGTCAACAGTAATGAAACCCAGGATGAAATAGCAGCAAAATGGAACGATAAAAAATTGAATGAAAGCATCAAATTATTCCCCAAAGAATGTGTGTATATGCGATGGAACTACAAAGATGCCACCCAACCGGGGCATCAACGCATTTTACAATGGTATCATGACAAAGGACTGAAAGTAATGGGAGCTACCGCTGCTTCGTGTGGCAGTTCTCCATTTATACCGCGTGAAAATTCACTGGCCGGCTATATCAAAGGATTCAGCAAATTAGTTGCTCAAAATCAACTGGAAGGAATTTTGGCCACAGCATGGGATGATGGTTCCCCACACTCTGAAACGGTGTGGCGTGGATACATCGCACAGGGAGAATATGGCTGGAACCCAACAGCACGGACAGTCGAAGCCTTCAAAGCCGCACATGCCCAACGAGAATTTGGCTTTCATCCAAATGACAACCATATGGCTTTTCTGGATGAACTGGAACAAGAAGCATTTTTCTTTGATGATGCCCTGGTCAATTCGGGAAGGCGCAATCCGGCATGGGGAACTACTGATTTTACTTTAATCAGCCTACCGGATCCAGACGCACCGGGAGCATGGAGCCGTACCTACCAACAAAAAATAGCCCAAGCAAAGGTGGAACAAAAACGATATGAAAAAATATGCCAAGGCATAAAAGAGGCTAAACAACATGCTTTACGCAACCGCTATACATTAGAGGTATACGAACAGACAAATCACTTGTTCAACTTCCCTGTCCGTCTGATTCTAGCCTTGCACAACTATGATATCACTATACATGAACAAGACAAACAGACAGCATTGCAACAAATAAATGAAGTGTGCAATGACTTTCAGACCATGAGAAAACAATTGGAAGAGACCTATTCACAGACCCGTTTTATGGAACAACCTGACGGTTACATTGCTGACCAAAACCACCACAACCATCTTGCCGCCAAAACCAACAACAGCGACTGGTGGTATTATTATGAAATTCCAATGATAAGGAAGACAAGAACATGGATGAACTCTCAGACCGCCCGACAGAAAAACATTCCATAAGAAACAACGAATGAAACTTTAATATAAAAAATAATATGAACCTTATAATACAACACTACTTTATGAAACAACATTTTTTATCTTATCTCATCGCCCTGCTGCTATTTCCTCTCTATGAGATGCAAGCAGCCTACCAGCCTGAGTTTTCTACTGCCGGTTTCTATGAACTGGCAAACTCCGGACGTGAAGTATATTCCATGAATCCGGCATGGCGATTCCACAAAGGAACCGCTACAGGTGCGGAAACCACCGACTTTAATGACCAGGACTGGAAAGTGGTTTCCCTGCCCGACGGAATTGAATATGTACCGACTGAGGCCAGTGGATGTATCAACTATCAAGGTGAGGTATGGTACCGCAAACATTTCACTCCGGCAAATGAATTGAAAGGCAAAAAACTTTTCCTGCATTTCGAAGCTATCATGGGAAAAAGCAAAGTTTTTGTAAACGGCAATTTATTGACCGAACACTTTGGCGGATACCTGCCTGTAGTCATTGATGTCACCGATGCACTGAATTGGGGGACAGACAATGTGATAGCTGTATGGGCAGACAACAGCAATGACCCCAGTTATCCTCCCGGCAAAGCACAGGATGTACTGGATTATACTTATTTTGGCGGCATCTATCGTGACTGCTGGCTCATAGCCCATCGTCCGGTTTTCATCACCGATCCCAATTTCGAAAACGAAATGGCAGGCGGCGGGCTTTTCGTGGCATACGACAAAGTTTCCGACACTTCCGCAGAAATAATCCTGAAAGCCCATATACGTAATGACAGTAAAAAGAACTTCAAAGGAGTAGTAGAATATGAACTTCAGCAACCCGACGGCACACAAGCCGCATTTCTGAACGATGTCATTCAAGTACGTCCGGGCAAGGCAGTCACTTCAAAAGATAAAATAACGTTGAAGTCTCCTCTGCTTTGGAGCCCTGAAACGCCTACGTTATATAACCTGATTGTCCGTATCCGCGACAATGAAGGAAATGTAGTGGACGGCTACCGCCGCCGTATCGGTATCCGCAGCGTAGAATTCAAAGGCAAGGACGGATTCTGGCTGAACGGCAAACCTTATCCAAGCCCGCTGATTGGCGCCAACCGCCATCAGGATTTTGCCGTAGTAGGCAATGCCGTTGCCAACAGCATTCATTGGCGCGACGCTAAAAAGCTACGCGACACAGGTATGAAAGTTATCCGGAATGCTCACTGCCCTCAAGACCCCGCCTTTATGGATGCATGTGACGAACTGGGGCTGTTCGTCATTGTAAACACACCGGGATGGCAATTCTGGAATGACGCTCCTGAATTTGCACAACGGGTTTATAGCGATATCCGCAACCTGGTACGGCGTGACCGCAATCACCCTTGTGTATGGTTATGGGAACCTATCCTGAATGAAACCTGGTATCCGGCAGACTTCGCCAAAAATACCCTCGATATTGTCAATCAAGAATACCCTTATCCGTATTGCTATTCCGGTTGCGACAGCGAAGCACGGGGACATGAGGTATATCCGGTACTCTTCACTCATCCGGCCAATGCAGACAAGGACTGGGCCATCAAAAGCCTCGACCCTAAAATAACCTATTTCACCCGCGAGTGGGGAGATAATGTAGACGACTGGAACTCGCACAACTCCCCCAGCCGTGTGGCACGCAACTGGGGGGAACAGGCTATGCTCATCCAGGCACAGCATTATGCCGCCCCCCGTTATCCTTTCACCTGTTACGATGTACTCTGCCGTACTCCGCGCCAACACGTCGGCGGCTGTTTGTGGCACTCGTTCGACCACCAGCGCGGCTATCATCCCGATCCCTTCTATGGTGGTGTGATGGACGTATTCCGTCAACCCAAATATGCTTATTATATGTTCAAAGCCCAGCGCTCGCCCGAAAAGCAAGACCGTCTTTTCGAAACAGGACCGATGGTGTACATCGCCCATGAAATGACTCCCTTCTCACCCAAAGACGTTACTGTGTACTCCAATTGTGACGAGGTGCGGCTTACTTATAATAAAGGTGGCAAGACATGGACTTACACCAAGCCGGCAACAAAAGAAGGAATGCCCTCACCCGTTATTACATTCAAAGATATATACGACTTCATGATAGACAAAAACATGTCTATGAGAAAGAAGAAACAGGACGAGGTGTTCCTACTGGCCGAAGGCATCATAGATGGAAAAGTAGTTGCCACGCACGAAGTACGACCGGCCCGGCGTCCCGAGAAAGTGCTACTTTGGGTTGACAATGAAAACACCGACTTAAAAGCTGATGGCTCCGACTTTGTAACCGTAGTAGCCGCCATAGCCGATAAAAACGGGAACATCAAACGTCTGAACAACTATTATGTGAAATTCCATGTAGAAGGCGAAGGACGTATTTTGGGCGGAGCGAATATACTGGCCAATCCGGCTCCGGTAAAATGGGGAACAGCCCCCGTGCTGATACAATCCACCTTGAAGCCGGGTAAAATCAAAATCACTGCCAGCGTATTGTTCGAAGGCTCGCAAATGCCTGCCAGCGCAGTGTTGGAATTAGAAAGCAAGCCGGCGGCTCATCCTCTCATCTACACCGAAAGTGAAGCTGCGCTGATTTCCATGAACAGCGACTCACCTTTCGGGCAATCAGCCGCCAAATCGGCTTCCGAACTGGAACAGGAACGTTTGCTGAAAGAACGGAATGCACAAAAGCTGAAAGAAGTGGAAAAACAGCAAGCTGATTTCGGTGAAAAGAAGTAAACCTTTCCATCCGGTGTGGGGAAGAGGCAGAAAGAGAAAAGCAATTCAAAGCCTCTTCTACTCCATCCCCACAAGGGATGGAACAAAATGAAAAAACTAAAATACAAATCACCCATGACATATAAGTTAACCGTTACAACCTTGGCACTAACTGCCATAACCTCCACTGTAGCAGCTACTCACACCAAACCAGACACGGAACATCCCCATATCGTATTGATTTTATGCGATGATATGGGATTCTCTGATTTATCCTGCTACGGAGGAGAAATACATACCCCTAATATAGATTATCTGGCCGAACAAGGCATACGTTTCAGCCAATTTAAAAACACAGGACGAAGCTGCCCCAGTCGTGCCGCCTTACTCACCGGACATTATCAGCACGAAGCGGGAATGGGATGGATGACCGCGGTAGACGAACATCGTCCGGGGTATCGGGGACAGCTTTCGGATCACCTGCCCACCCTTGCCGAAGTACTGCGCGATCAAGGCTATGCCACTTACATGAGTGGCAAATGGCATGTTACCTTAGATGCGGCCTTTGAAACCCCCAATGGAAGTTATCCAGTTCAACGGGGATTCGACAAATACTACGGCTGCCTGCATGGAGGGGGAAGCTATTACAAACCAGATCCCGTTTATCATAATCTGCAACGGATTACCGAGTTTCCGGATGATTATTACTATACCACCGCTATCACAGACTCTGCCGTTAGTTTTATCAAACAACATCCCACGCAGACTCCCATGTTCATGTACATAGCACATTACGCACCTCACTTGCCCCTACAAGCCCCCCAAGACAAGATAGATGCTTGCCGTGAGCGCTATAAAGCCGGCTACGATGTTCTACGCCAACAACGTTTCGAACGTCAAAAAGCCTTAGGGCTGATAACGCCGGAAATGGTTCTTCCAGTCTTCCAAAAAGAATTTCCGGACGGTAAACGACCCGCCTGGACCGAATTTACTCCACAGCAGCAAGAAAAATGGATAACCGATATGGCTACCTATGCCGCCATGATCGAAATCATGGACAGCGGCATAGGAAAGGTAATACAGACCTTAAAAGACAAAGGAATGTATGAACATACCCTGTTTCTGTTTATGAGCGACAACGGCTCTACCAGTGAAGGGGGATTCATCAAACAGCTGATGGCTGATTTAAGCAATACCCCCTATCGCAGTTACAAACAATGGGTATTCCAAGGAGGAACCAGTTCCCCTCTCATCCTTACAGACGGAAGAAGCAAAAGCCAGACAGAAAAAGGCAGTATCTGTCGGGAACCCAGTCATATCATTGATATTTTTCCCACCTGCCTGGATATTGCTTCCGCACATTACCCCGACACGTTTCACAATCAAAAAGTGAAATTGGCCGGAACCAGTCTCCTACCGGCTATACGAAAACAGAAAATACAGCCGCGCGATCTTTTCTTTGAACATCAGACCTCATGCGCCATCCTGTCTGACGGTTGGAAACTAGTACGTGCCAACGGCAGACAGCCTTGGGAATTGATTCACCTCACCACCGATCCTTTTGAGACACAAGATCTTTCCGAACAATTTCCTTTAAAAGCAAAAGAATTAGAAAACAAATGGACACGATGGGCAGAGCAACAACACGTTTATCCTTTTGAATACCGTCCATGGACAGAACGAATCAATTATTACCAGTCACTATATCCCGATCAAAAAGGCAAAGAAAACTAAAAAGTTTCCATAAAAATCCCTGTTTAAATTTTCATTCATACAATTCCCTTCATTCAAAACAACAAAAAACTATGATTTTCAATGAGAATTTAAACAGGGAGACAATGCCCCCCCCCTGCCATCTCCTCAAATTTCCCCTTATTCCCCTAATTTATCGAAAAAAAATCAGCTTTCGCCGAATAGATTAGAAAAATCGGCCGAGAACATTTACCTTTGCTGTCTAAAATTAAATAATAAATACCATTCAAGTTTTAATCATAAAACAGCAAAACGAAAACGATGATGAAAAAGACAACAACTATTCTCTGTTTGGGCATCGCTCTATGCATGTTGGGGTGTAGCGATGACGACGATCAAGTTACGACAACCTCCACCGTTCCTTTTTCTCTCACAGCATCTCTGTCTCCCCGTTCTTCAGATGCAGAGGATACAGGCATCCTGCAAGGCAACTGGGACGCCAACAGCCAACTGGCCGTAATAAAAGTAAGCATTCGGCCTCGTGCGTGTTTCTCTCCAAGTTATAATAAAGTCAAAAGC
>CARCZS010000038.1 GCA_948956705.1 uncultured Phocaeicola sp. | reverse complement strand
CTATTACGCACTACGATTAGGGAAGATATTTTCAGACTGTACAGATAAAGATGTGGCACGTGCCAAACTCGCACTTTGGTATAATGAAATTGAGGAGTTTGGGTATGACACATTCACCACTGTTGCCAATTCCATTGGGAATCATTACGAACGGATATTAAACTACTTTGTAAACAGAAGCACAAATGCTGCTGCGGAAGCTTTTAATGCAAAAATTAAAGCATTTAGGGCTTCATTTCGTGGAGTGGTAGATAAGAGGTTCTTCCTGTATAGATTAGCAAAGGTGTATGCATAAAGGGGAAGTTGCAAAGGGTAATCCCCCAAGAATTACAACTGAGCCACTTTTTTTTTAAAAGCGTATATGAAAGACATCTTGCTTATAAAAAGCAAAAACACAACTGAAAATCAACAATTTATATTGTGTTATCAGTTGTGTTTTGTAAGTGATTCCGTTGCGATTCGAACGCAAGACCCACGCCTTAGAAGGGCGTTGCTCTATCCAGCTGAGCTACGGAACCATCCTTAATTGCGAGTGCAAAGGTACGGTTTTTATTGAAATTACCAAAAGAATCCGCAACTTTTTTGCATTAACAATCTATTTTTTTTCTATTCAGCATCCAAGCAAAAGGTAAATAGCAACAAATATGGAAAGCGTAAGACACTATATATGACTCTATTCCAACCCATTCCACCAAATTCGTATACATCAATGAAGAAAAGAACTGAACTATAAAAAAAAGCGCCACAAAGTAATCGGCAAAACGAGAAAAGAGACAGGACATACCTTTTATTATATCCTTATCATCCCGAAAACGTCCCGATGCATAACCGAAAGCCATACCCGACAATCCCACACCAAACGAAATGAGATAATAAATCCCTTTTTGAAACGGAGAGTTCGTGAGAGATCCCGTCACGCTACGCAACATAGTCCATGGAGCAAAAGTGGTGCAAATAATCATTATGATATAAACAAGCAGTATACAACCTGCCAATATCAACGCACGTTTTTCCTTACGGGAAATGGGCTTTCCTCTTTTCACTATCCTCCCCAACGTACCCCATACCCCGGAATGAACCGTAATGCCGAACCCTAAAAAAAGCATCATTACTATGCCCAATGCCGGTGTCTGGACAAAATTCCCCATAGCATGCCTCAATTCCCACCGGATTCCTTCGGGACTGAGCAGGCTTTGCACCTTCCCCAGCCCATAAATACTTCCTATCCATGAGAACAAGGCTACAGCTACCGTCAGCAGAAAAAACACAGTAGCGGTATGAGGAAAATAATATTTACTCTTCATCCGGTTCCAAATTATCAATGTCAAGAATCCGCAACTCGAAAGCACGGGTCACCAATCGACAGGCATTGACACCACTTCTTTCATCCAATGTGAACAAACGGTTTATCAATTCATTCTGACGCTTCTCTATGGATTTGACCCCGAAAGGCATCCCTTTCAGATTAGTAATCATTTCTTTGGTATACCCCAAGGCCAGATGGCGAAGCAAACGCTCATCATATTCATCAATATCATAATTAATGACAGCTTCCTGCCTGCGCTGTTCCTGAGCCACCGACTGCTTGAAACGTGCCACTATTTTCTCCAGAATGGGATAATTGAAAACCAGTTTCTTGCCATCCATCACCGCCTGTACATCTGTGGCAGTCAGCAACTCTCCCGTCTTCAGGATTATACCATCCGCACCCGCATTCAGCGCATCCACCCATAACTTTTCGTTCAATACCTCACCAGTAAAAATCAGCACCTTCATATCCGGATAGTTCTTCCGTAAAGAAGAACAGATTTCCACACCGATGGTAGTCGATCCCCCCAAGCCCAAGTCCAATAAAACCATATCGGGCAACTGCACTTTCAGCAATTCCCAAAACTCATTCTCAGTCATAGCCGTTCCGATGACTTCCGCATTCGGAATTTCGTGTCTGAATATCTCTTCCGTTCCTTTTAATTCCAGTTTGACATCCTCTACAATGATGACTTTAAATCTATTATTCTCCATAATATGCATTGTTTTTTTACATTCTACATTCAACGGGCAGGCAGGGTGAACCATACGGTGAACCCTCCTTCAGCGGCAGGCTGCGCATTGATACGGCAACCGCGTCTTCCGGCAAATTCATCATGGTCACGAATCACCTGCTTACAAATAAGGTATTCCGTACCGGTCAGAACTCCTTCCTGCCCCTGCTTCATACGAGACAGATGCGGGTAGAACAACAAGTTCAACTCCTCCTGCGACTTTTCGCGACGCGTATCGCGGAAATCAAACCGCACAAAATCCTTATCCTTATAAATACACAATTCCAAAATACCATCCACCTCGTATGATAGCGCTTCATCTATTAAATTCTCCAACATAAACTTCAGCTGAATGACATCTCCCAATACGGAAACATGTTCCACCTCCGTCCTCAGTTCTACCCGATGCGGCATACGTTTTCCAGCACGTTTTATATACCGTACCGCATAATCGGCCAGTTCGCCGGCTTTCACAACACCTCTGCGGAAAGTAATTTCTTCCAACTGACGTGCGGCGCATGAACTCAGCAAAGTAAATATATCCTTATAATAACTGATCAACTCACCAATCGTTTCTACTTGCACAGCTTCGTTTTCTCCAGCCTGACGGGTGTTCAACCTGTCGATAATCTGTTTTATCCGGTTAGGATAATAGATTGTCTCATGCTTAATGGTTGACAAGCAATTGTCCAATACCAGATTTTGCACATGCAACTGGTTTTCCTCCCGTATGGCTCGGCGCGCATCATCCTGCGCACTTTCTATATCCCGATATTTCTGCGCCATCAGTACCACTGCATTATATACAATGATGGCTACATATCCGGCCACAAGCTCCAGCATCAAGCGGTCGTCCTCACGCTCCACAGGCAAAGCGATTTTCAATGCCAGCACACCCGTGCAACGATTCTCGTTACCTGCTTCCACCCACAAGGGCAAACATTTTACCCTATCTTTCTCACGCCAATAAGGTGTCTTCGCGTCAAAACTACGAGCCATCATCTCACGCATTTCTTCATTCTCATCCTCCACCGGTGAAAAAGCATAATTCAAGCTGTGGTTGTCTTCACTATAAACCGCTACGCCCAACACATCAACGGGCAGCAACTCATTTACCGTTTCAAACATATCCTTGACCAGACTTGCAGCAATATCCCGGTCGGCTCTTCCGTCAAGCAAAGAGGCCGAAAACACCTGCTTGTTGATTTCCAACACCTGTTCCAAGTTATAACGATAAATCAAACGGTGGCGGAAATACAGAATATAATATCCCACCAGCAATACCAACAAAATAACCACACAAAGAATGATAGCCACCGTCTTATTATTGGCAGAAAGCTGCATCTGGCGGCAATATTGCTCCAATGAGGTGTCCTCACTGATCTGTTTGTACAGCGCCGTATAAGCATTATTGTTATAACGATAAGCCTCCAGATTACCTAAAGCCAAAAAGGCGACTGCTGCCTCGTTGCGAACATCCAGCAAGGCATAGTAATCGGTATCAAAATGCCGGTTGAACCAATCTAAATCCGCTGCTACCCCCTCTCCTTCCAATTCCAACAAAGGCCCTTTGCTGCCCGAATACATAATATAATGCTTATTCAAACAATATAGAGCACTGTCCGCATAACACAATGCCTGTTGATATAATCCATCAATGTTACAATTGTAAACATCGTATGCATATTCATTCGCAACAGCCAATAATTTATCATATCGCTGAATGGAATCATTGACAGTGAGCTGTTCAGCTTTCCCATCTTTCTCCCTCCCCTCATTACATCCTGCCAGGACAGGAAGAAAAGCGACCAACACCAACATCAACGTTTTGCGCACTCCTTTGGGCAAACGGAAATAGAAACGGCTGCCTTTCCCCAATTCACTTTCTATCCGGAACAGGCAGACCCGGAATATCTCATTGGTCTTCTTATATTTATCAATAATGCCTTTGCAATTCATCAAACCGAAACCGTGACCTTTATTCTTCTGCAATTCGCTGACATTTTCGCTGGTCTGCAATCCGATTTTACCCGAATCATAAACTTTCTCACTCAGAATACGCTCCACATCTTCCTGTGAAAGTCCCGGACCGTCATCTTTCACCGAAATCTCCACGTAAGATTCCGTTTCCTGCGCATAAACAGAAACATTTCCTCCCGGCTGCGTATATTTACGGGCGTTTTCCGTCAATGTATTTATCATGAAAAGCGTCAGAGCCTTATCCGCTTTCACAATGGCGGCAGTCGGCTCTATGGTCAGAGTCTGTTGTTTCATCTCGAAAGTCTTACGCCCTTTTACCAGTACATCAAAAAGGGAATTCAACTCAAAATTCTCTATATTCAAACTCAGTGTCCCCTGCCGCATCTTAATCCATAAGGCCAAAATATCATTATACTCATTGATACGGGTAATCAGTTCGTCGATATAACGGTATTTGCTTTCTTTTATTTCTTCGTTCTGAATGTAGTTGTGTGCGGTTAGTTTATGCACTTCATTCATGATTCGGTCTATATAAGGCATAATGCCTGTGACAATAAACAGACAGGCTTTCTTCACCAGATTCTGCCGTTTATTCTCCGCCAAATGCTGTTCATGGACATATTGCTCCTTTTCCAGCCGTTTCCGTTCATCGCCCAACGAAATAAAAGCCAGTCCATTCTCCAGTGTCCACGAAATGTAAGGTGTAATGACCCTCATCAGTGCTTTATCATCTTTCTTCATTTTGTGCTCCGAATACAGGTGCACCTCGCCCAAAGGTTGTTCCCTGCCCGGAATATTCAAGATAAAACTTGTACAAATCCCTTGCCCCGGCACCTCATTCCCCTCTCCATTTTCAGCCACAATACGGAAGTCCGTCGCTCCCACCAACGAAAGGATATCCTCTTTCACCGAGGCAACTACCGCTTTTGTCACATCCTCTATCTCCCCCGCATCAATGGGTACGGAAGCCGTTATCTTACGGCATATTTCCAAAGTACGTTTCAACTTATCAATATAAAGAGCATTCCGCACACGCCATCTTTTATTCAATATCCAAAATAGAATGATAAGGACAACGATACCAATCACCACTACCACCAGAAGTCCGTTCAAGGCTTCCGATTCCTTCTCCAACGCATTATAACGACTCTCCAATTCTTTGTCCTGGCGGGTGTAGTCCAAAATATCCAGATAAATATTACGATTATAATCCGACTGGGGTTTCATTCCTAACGCTGCATATGTTACACTCAATTGTTCACGGAAACGGGCAATCCATTCGGGAACACTTTTTATACCATCGTCATTAATCCATTCCAGTTCAATGGAAGTGGTAGCCATGGGAACATACGGACGTAGCCTGTCCATGGTATCCGTACAATGGTAATATTTCTCGTGATGCCGATTGACGTACCCCAATGCTTCCGACAAGTAATGCAGCGCGTCTTCATACCTGCCTTGCTCGTTGCTGCACGACGCCAAAGTGCGGTATGTACCCGAAATCTGATACAAATCTCCATATTTTTTGAACAAATCCAAAGCCTGCCAGGCAAAACGCATGGTCAATTCCTCCCACGACAAGTCCTCGCTATTGATGGCACGCATCACATTGGGACGCCTTTCCATTATCAAATCGAAATTTTTCCTCTCTTTCAGCAATTCTGCCATTGCCTGAGATGCATTCGCCTCGAAATAGACATACCCGTATTCCCTGCTGATACCCAGACATTCTATCAGATAGTTAAACTCACCCAATACCACATCCTGCGGTGTATCCGCTTCATACATACCGCCAGACCCTTTCATATAATAATAATAGAGCAATTGGGCAGTATCACTTTCCAGCGCCTCGTCTACTTTTATTTCATTAATCGCCTCCAAAGACTGCTGTTCCTGCTGCAAATAATAGTAATAGATGGCAGAAGCAATGAAAAACTCGGAACGGGCATAATTAAGCCGCTCCAGCTCTCCGGGATCGGTTATAGCAGAACGATCATCACTGATACGCTTCATACGCCGTAACGCACTGTTACGATAATCATAGAACTCCTTGTTCATGGCGGTACGCTGACAAATTTTCATCATACCGATATCTGCTATCAAACATTCCAATTCATTGTTTGATTCCTCATATACGCGAAGAAAAAGATCTTCGGCTTTTTCAAAGTCCATGTGGATAAAGGCGCAGAAACCCTGATTATTCAATGCCCCGGCACGCAGGGAGGGGAATCCATCCGCCAGTTTGTAGGCGTCATGCGCCGCTTTACACGCTGTGTCCAAATTTTTATAGCGCATACGATAAGAAAGCAAGTTCAAAGAATCCGCCTGACGGTATATAGCCATATCCTTCTTCTTTTCACAAGAAAAGAAAGTCCCTGCTATAATCAATAAAACCGCCCATACAGGCAATAGACACATATTCTTCATAAACATCCCTTCTCCTTTAGGTTAACCACCCACCAATAAAAATACAAAAATATCAATTATCCCCCGAAATAAAAGCAAAACCTGGTAGAAAATAAGAAAGCCACCCCGAAGGATGGCTTATAAAAATCTTTAAAAGACGAATGAAGGATTATTTAGAAGCTTCCAAAGATGCTTTTCTAAATTCTTTCATCAGTTTTTCCAATTCCAATGATGCTTTACGTGCGCGTGTTCCTGCAGCTTTGTTACCTTTTTCAATCTGCAATGCTGCATCAGACATAAAAGCTTCGTTCAATTCTTTGATTTTAGCAATTAATTCGTTCATGTTCTTTTTTTTATAAATTATAAAACGGTTCAAATTAAATTCTTTTTTGGCAATAAATCTCCTATCCATCTCTTTTTTTACGATTTTTCAACAGTTGATCCTCGTTTACAGGGTATTTCAATCCATAACAGGCAATATTAAAACGCCCTCTTGAATTTACAAACGATTATCAGCTGAAAATATAAACAATCACTCCGGTTATCAACACATACGCCAATGCATATGGAATGGCGGATTTTAGGATTTCTCCTTCTTTTCCCTGTTGGTTTCCGGCAGAAGTGGCAATAGCGATACTTTGCGGAGAAATTATTTTTCCACCTGTCGCCCCCACCGTATTGGCTGCCGACAACCAGTCGGGACTTACTTGAATATGCCCGGCCACATTAGCCTGTAATTTGCCGAACAAAATATTTGAAGAAGTGTCACTGCCCGTAATAAAGGTACCCAGGCAACCTATAACAGGGGCAAACAACGGATAAAGACTTCCTGTAGCAACTGCCAAAGCAGTGGCTATAACTGAAATCATACCTGCCGTATCCATGATAGTGGACAAACTCACCAGACAAATTACCGTGATAAAAGTTTTCTTTAACTGCTTTACCGTATTCCAGAGTACAGCAAACAGCTCCCATATCTTGGCTCCCTGTATCAGCCCGCCGACAAACGTGCCTACAAAAAGTAAAACTCCCGCATGGGTCAGCCAAGAAACCGTATAATTCATAGTTGAATCATTAATCGGAAGACTGATACGGGTCACCCAATTATTTTCAAGTGTTGTACGTAAACCGGGAAACAACGGACTAGTCAGAACAATCAAGAACAAGATAAGAAGATAGATACTCCACGCGTTCAGTACCTCTAGCCCTTTCAATGTGCTTTTCCTTGCTTTTTCCTCTTTAGAAGCAGTCAGTTTGCCATAGGCTACAATAACAATGATAGATAAAATACTTCCAATAATAGCCGGAGACTCCGCCCCCATATAGCGGGCGGCAATATACTGGCTGCCTAATGAGACACCACCGACCAACAAAGACAGGAAAATATTTTTAGGTAAGGATTTTAATTTCGAATCGGTCAGGAACAGCAATACGAAAGGAATGAGAAACATCAGTACCGAAAGCTGCAACACGACATTGGCGCTTAGCACCAATACATCCAGATTCGTTTCTTTCGCCAATACCAAGACCGGTGTACCAATAGCCCCAAAAGCAGTAGCCACACTATTGGCAATCAAACTGACTGTTGCCGAAAAGACCGGTTTGAATCCGAGACTGACAAGAATCGCCGCCGGTATAGCCACTGCCGTACCAAATCCTGCCATAGCTTCAAGCAAGCCGCCAAATCCCCATGTCAACAGCAATACCTGAATACTTTTATCGGTAGAAATAGAAGAAAACTGTTGCTTGATAATCTCCATTTTTTCAGTCTTCAATAAAACATTATAGCTGAATATCGCCATCAAAATAATAATCAGAATAGGAGAAACAGCTTTCAATGCACCATACAGAAAAGAAGACAGCAAATCGTTTACCGGAAAATGAAAGCCGAAAAAAGCAATCAGCATAGTAACGACAAGGGAAATCACACTACTTTTGTCACCGGACATTTTAAAAAACGCCATCAGGATAATTAATAGCAATACCGGAATAATAGCAAGGACTAGATTCATAACCATTGTATTTAAGTTAAAGAAACGGTATCCATAAACTCTTAAATTAAGCCTTTGAAACCCCACTTCCGCAAAAATTCTTTTTTTAATAACAAAAAAGAATCCTATTTGGATTAATGATCTATCCTTTTTTATCAGTAAAAATAAAGTAATGCCAGAAGCATGTATAATGTATCTTTACACAAACCTCCGGCATACACTTCTTATCCATATATTGATTTTATATTGTAGTAATATTCCTTATTCTATTAATATATCTTATTAAATTCCAGCTAATGCCTGATCCAAATCGGCCAGCAAATCATCTATATGTTCCGTACCTATTGATAAACGCACTGTCCCCGGATAAATACCCTGTTCCGCCAATTCTTCCGCATTCAACTGGGAGTGAGTGGTACTGGCAGGATGGATAACCAATGACTTCACATCGGCGACATTGGCCAATAAAGAAAAGATTTCCAAACTATCGATGAAACGATGTGCTTCTTCCTGACCACCTTTCACTTCGATAGTGAAAATAGAACTAGCTCCATTGGGGAAATAACGCTGATACAGAGCATGGTCAGGATGTTCCGGCAAGGAAGGGTGATTTACTTTCTTGATCTTCGGATGATTTTTCAAATGCTCCACCACTTTCAACGCATTCTCTACATGACGTTCCACACGCAATGAAAGTGTCTCCAATCCCTGCAACAGAATAAAAGCATTAAACGGACTGATAGTTGCACCGGTATCACGCAATAAAATAGCACGAATACGGACAGCATAAGCAGCCGGACCTGCCGCCTCTACAAAACGCACCCCATGATAGCAAGGATCCGGTTCTGTCAGTTGAGGGAATTTACCTGATGCCACCCAGTCAAATTTACCTGAATCAACAATCACGCCACCCAGTGAAGTTCCATGGCCACCAATAAATTTTGTAGCGGAATGTACCACAATATCTGCTCCGTGCTCGATGGGACGAATCAGATAAGGAGTACCAAAAGTGTTATCAATAATCAAAGGTATGTGATGGCGATGTGCTATTTCCGCCACAGCCTCTATATCTATAATATTCGAATTAGGATTCCCCAAAGTCTCGATAAACACCGCCTTTGTATTCTCCTGAATAGCTTTCTCAAAATTAGAAAGATCACCAGGGTCCACAAATGTAGCAGTCACACCATAAGTCGGCAACGTATGCGCCAGCAGGTTATAAGTACCTCCGTAAATAGTCTTTGCAGCTACAACATGATCACCTGCACGAGTAATGTTCTGAAACGCATAAGTAATGGCAGCAGCCCCGGAAGCTACCGCAAGTCCTGCCACTCCCCCTTCCAATGCAGCCACACGTTGTTCAAAAACACCTTGTGTGGAATTAGTCAGACGCCCATAAATATTACCCGGATCTTGTAAACCAAAACGTGCGGCTGCATGTGCCGAGTTATGAAATACATAAGATGTAGTCTGATAAATAGGAACTGCACGAGCATCCGTAGCCGGGTCTGGCTGTTCCTGTCCTACGTGAAGTTGTAATGTTTCGAAATGTAATTTTTTTGTAGCCATAATCTTTATCTTTTTAAAGTTATATATTTCTGTTTTTACCTGTTGCAAAGGTATTAAAGGCAGTTATATCAAACAAGATATACTAAAAATAAAGAAAATAGAACTACAATTATCACTATTTATAGAACAAATATTCTATTTACAAACGGATTATTACCTCCTGGAAGAAAATTATTCTTTGGCGACATCTAACAAAATAAAGTGACGGCCGATTCACATCGACCGCCACCAGACAATTAATACACACAATACGATTAATACAAAAAATCACTCATGATCATGTTCCGTTTCAGTACCTCCATCCGCACTCAAGACAATATTACGAGCCACTTCTGTCTGATTGCCCGCCGCATCGGTACACCATACCATCAGATGATAATCTCCGGGAGCAGCATCGGCCGGAATAACAATATCATGATGATGTACTTTTGTATTCTTCAAACCGGAAACATCATATACCTTGTCAAAAGTAAAAGCTGTGTTTTTCTCTCCGGCTGCCCGGGAATCATGTCCGTGGTGGTCAAAATTATTATGAATATTGATTTTATACGATCTCAACATCACATCATCTGACAGATTCATTTCAAAATGTACCCCTTTCCCATTACCAATTTTCAACACCGCTCCCTCTTCGGGTTCTATCAAATCGATCACGGGCTTTGTTACATCCCCTTTTTCATCATTATCACACGCAGGCAGACAAACAGAGCATATAGCCAAAAAGCTGATTACAAGAAAATAAAATTTTGTTTTCATTTTAATAATTGTTTAAATGGTACTTTAATCGAAATCTGAAAGCTTCTTCCCGATTCAGGGATTTCCACTTTCCTATAAAAACTCAAATGATTGTAATATTTCACATCCGACAAATTACGAATGCCCAAAGATATTTCAATATCCGCCTTGGCCATAGGTATATGAATACTTCCACCCAGATGAATCAAACAAGCTCCGGGTGTGCGGTCTTCATTCCTCGCTATACGGTTCTGCGAAGCTATACTTTGAAGTTCAGCATACAACTGAAAATCCTTTTTATTCCATGTCAGAATATTACGCATGGATACAGGAGGTGAAAAACTTAAAGCCGTATGTTCGTCACGATTATAAGTATAGACATACTCACCGACTAAACGATAATTAAAATGGCGTAGAAAATCCATATTGAAATTTATCTCACCACCCATGAACAAAGCACGTGCGCCACTATATTGATAAATCTGTCCAGCATGGGGCAATACAGACCATTCTCCCATAGGGCGCAAATAAATATAATTATCAAACCAACTGGCAAAAGATGAAACAACCAGTTCCATTTTTTTATAAGCCAAGGTATAGGAAGCATCAATCTGCCATCCTTGTTCCGAAGAAAGAGTGGCATCCCCTTTTTCATGACGGAAAGTTCCGTGATGCACTCCGTTGGATGCTAATTCATTGACTCCCGGCAAACGGAAGCTACGTCCCACATTCATCTTCAGAAGATGACCGGCAGCGGGTGTCCACACTACTCCCGCCGAACAGGAATAATTACCATAAGCCCTGTCCACCGGATAACTTCGCCAACGATATGCCTGTATTACCTCTTCTTCATATCCCTGTCTGTGCAGATACTCCACCAAATAAGGATCTTCGAATGCCGCTATATCAATCCTTCCCCGATCATAACGTATCCCACCAGTTACAGACAACTGATTATCCAATCGGAAAGTCGTCAGCCAAAAAGCTCCGGTAGTAAAACGCTTGTATTCCGGTAGCAGAAAAGAATATCCGCCAATCGCATTTTTCTGTATCTGCATATTCCACCCTGCCATATGCTCCCAGGAAGAAGAGCTGGACAACCGCAGCTTCAGAGAGGAGCTGAATGTATGCAGTTTGAACACCAGTTCCCTATCCGGATCCTTTGCAGGCATCATCTGAGTGTCATAATGGGTATGGAAAGCACTCCATTCCTCCCGATGATTGAACTGATAGCCGAAATCACCTGAAAGTTGTATCCCATTCCAAAGATACTGTTGATGCGTGGTTACTTTAAGATGGTTCACTTTGCTATAAGGCAATTCAATATTACGGCTGTTCTCATCATCCTCCAAACGGGAAATATCAGGAATGCCATGAGCACCGAGAAAGAAGCCCATCTTCTGATAAACATTGCTCACAGCAATATTCATCTGATAAAACTTCTTTCTATAATCTCCCATGACAGAAACATTGCGCTCGAACCCAGCGGTGTTTTTCAGCTTACGACCGTAAACAGGCACCAACTGGGTAAGATATACAATGGTATCGACCGGTACATGATAATCTCCATAGTGCTGTTCTGAAAAACGTACTCTGACCAGCCATGCATTCTTCTCAATACCTAGCATCAGTGAACCGCCCACAGTGCCGTTCACTGATTTTCCCAATAAGGCAGCCTCACCAAAAAATCGGTTCTCTTTTTGTGGAAGCAAAGGAAGGATTTCGATGACACCTCCCATCGCATCACTGCCGTAGAGCAGTGAAGACGGACCTTTCAGAATCCGTACCTCGTCTACATTAAAAGCATCAATTTCCAGTCCATGGTCGGCCCCCCATTGTTGCCCCTCTTGTTTTATTCCATTTTCGGATACGGCAATACGGTTGAATCCCAAACCACGAATCATAGGTTTGGAGAATCCCGCACCAATATCCATCGAGTGTACACCGGGAACATTTTTCAAAGTCTGTACCAAATTACCGGTAAAATGCCGGTTCAAATAATCTTTCTGAAACAACTCGAGTGTCAGGGTAGTCTTTTTCTCCTGAGCATGTCGGTAAGATCCAGTCACCACCACTTCGGATAAATCCACACTTTTAATCGTATCAGAAACTACCTGTGCATTTGAAAACAAGGTAAAAAACATTCCCAGCGTACCCGAAACATATCTGATACGCATAAATTACAATCATTTGATGTTGTGAATAAATAAAAGATACTATGTGAATCAGCAAACGGGAGGTGCACGCAGATAATAAGGATAAGATTTAACCTGGCAAACCTTATCCACTGTTATTTTCGGCTGATAATCAAAAACCGGAAGAACAATATGAAGTTGTAATGTTTCAACTTGTGTAAAAGGTGAAAGTGTGAAATTGCACACGGGACACTGATGAGAGGAATCATGAGAATTCCCACTATCAGAATGGCAAACGGCATCTTCTTCATGGTGGTGAAAAGTCTTCACCATGAAAAATGGCATAAGCGTCATTAACAACAGCCATGCTATAAAAATCCTGCCTTTTGCGTTTTCTCTCATTTTTGTGTTCAGTAAGACCACTACAAAAATAGAAACAAATAACAAACTCACAATAACATTTTATATTTATTATTAGTTTCATCCACTTTTTACCTACAAATGGGTATGTATACAAAACCGAGGTAACTTCCCAGTCACCTCGGTCACGACAGATCTTTATTTTCTAGAACAGCCTACAATCCGGTCATTCTAAAAAAGAGTAACCACTCCGTAAATAACAGCGGCCAATATTCCACTGACAGGAATAGTCAACACCCAAGCCGTCATCAGGCTTCTTGTTATTCCCCATCGGACGGCTGAAAGACGCTTAGTAGCACCCACTCCGATAATAGCTCCTGTAATGGTGTGGGTTGTACTTACAGGTATTTTCAAATATTCTGTCAGATACAATGTAAATGCGCCAGCAGTTTCCGCAACAACTCCCTCCAAAGGAGTTACTTTGGTAATCTTAGTTCCCATGGTTTTCACAATCTTCCATCCGCCTGACATCGTTCCTAAAGAAATGGCAGTAAAACAAGAAAATGCCACCCAATCCGGCAAATCATTGATACTATTTATTCCCATTCTTAACCCTTCCGAATGAGCAGCGATCAGGGCAGCAGCAATAATACCCATTACCTTCTGGGAATCATTCAGTCCATGCCCTATACTGAACAAAGCCGAAGAAACAAGCTGCAATTTCTTAAACCACATCTCAGCCGTATTCGGATGTGCACGACGACAAATGTGAAGGACAAGCAACGTAAATCCAAAAGCAACAACCATCCCTATAAATGGTGCCAAAAAGATAAAAACAGCAATCTTCAAAATAATATTGAGCTGAATGGCATCAAAACCATGAGCCATAATAGCAGCACCGGCAAAACCTCCGATCAGCGTATGCGAAGAAGAAGAAGGAATCCCCTTCCACCATGTAAACAGATTCCAGACAATAGCTGCAATAACCCCCGAAAGAATAATCGGCAAGGAAATATACTGTTCCACTACTGTCTTGGATACAGTATTGGCTATTCCGAACCCTCCGATTATACATTTAGCAATAAAGAATGCAACAAAATTAAAAAATGCCGCCCATATCACCGCTTGGAACGGAGTAAGAACCTTGGTTGACACAATGGTGGCTATTGAATTGGCTGCATCATGAAATCCGTTAATATAGTCAAAAATCAAAGCCAAAGTAATAATAATCACTAATAATTCCATATTGTACCTTCTGCTTTTATGCGTATTTCACAATCAGGTTTCTCAAGATTTTTCCTACCCGTTCTGCCGCATCGGTCGTTTTCTCCAATTCATGCATTATCTCCTTGATCTTAATCAGTTCTATGCAATCCTTTTCTTCCTCAAATAGTTTCTTAACAAAGAGTTCATATACATCATCCGCCTGATTCTCTATGTCATGCAATTTTGTACAACATACTCTTAATTCAGTAGGCTTTTTACGGAAAATTTCCAATTCGTCCATTGCCTTACTTATATAAACAGCCGCTTGCTGTATCAACAAACTCAACTCTTTTCCACTATTAGCAATGGGATGGGGATTATAGATCGTGATACGTTTGGCGCAACTGTTAATCCCATCTATTACATCATCCATAGTTGATGCCAAATCGTGAATATCCTCACGATCAAAAGGGGTTATGAAAGTTTTTCCCAATTCGTCAAAAATTAAATGAGTCTGCTTGTCACCTTCACGTTCCATATCTTTGATGCGTTTGTAATAGTCTTCTCTCTCTTCCGGCTTATCATGCTGCATGCTTTCTACCAATAAATCCGATGATGAGGTCAGGATTTCAGACAAACGTTTCAACATAGGGAAAAACTTAGGTTCTTGAGGTGTAAATCGACTAAAAAAAGAATTTTTCATAAATGTAATTTGAATAAATTGTTTTTGATATGTTTGATTTTAGTAATGGCGAGTTTTCCACTTATTCCTGCCTACTTCTATAACGGCAGGCAATATAGAAACGACAATAATAGCCACAATCAGCAATTTCAGATTTTTCTGTACAAATGGAAGATCACCGAAAAAATAACCGGCATAACAGAAAATACCAACCCACAAAGCTCCCCCTATCAGATTATACACCATAAAATAATAATAATGCATTTTGCCCATACCTGCTACAAAAGGAGCAAATGTACGGACTATAGGTACAAAACGGGCAATAATGATGGTCTTTCCTCCGTATTTTTTATAAAATTCATGTGTTTTTTCCAAATGACTTTGCTTAAATATACGGGAATCGGGATTATTGAAAAGTTTATTTCCAAAAAAGTGTCCTATCATATAATTACAGGAATCGCCCAGCACAGCTGAAAGAAATAAAACCAAAGCGAGAATATTAACTTCCAAAGGCATATCGGGCAAAGCCGAAATAGCTCCCGCGACAAAAAGCAAAGAATCTCCGGGGAGGAATGGAGTGACAACCAATCCCGTTTCGCAAAAAATGATTATAAACAGTATGACATAAGCCCAAGTATGATATTCTTGAACAATATCTATCATATATTGGTCAATGTGAAGTATAAAGTCCAATAAAAATTCCATTATATATTAGTTATTAACATATAACACCGTTCATAAAAGGAACAAGCATCCACCCCAGTTCCCATTATGAAAATATAAAAACAAAAAAATGTAAGATATAAAAAACAGACCTTGCCGAGAAGAAAAAATAAACTAAATAAGAATACGCCTCAACTGATAAATATAGTATTCACAGGAATATTGAGTAAAATAAAGAATAGGTGAAAAAGAAATTTGCTTTTCTTCAGGAAGAAGTACTTTCAAGAATCTGGCCAACTTGGCTATGACGGAAGCAGAGGAATGAGTTCGCAGAATTTTAGAAGAGCACAAGGTGCGAAAAGAAAAAGAGGTAGCTGTACCGCCGATACCGACTTTATAAAAATGGTAGCTTTCATTATTTATCTCTTTTTTTTCCTGCCCGTTATTGCTTTCAGATATGTTGCACAGCGCCACCGCACTGTTTTCCAAACCAACTGTACGAACTACATCGTGCTCCTGTCCGCTATCAAATGCGGAACCAAAGCCCGCCAACAGGCATACACCTAACAAGATATAAAAAAGATATATATACTTTGTCATAGCAACTGCAAAGATAAAAAGTATTTTTGAGAGATAAAATCATTCTGCCCTTTTCTTGCATTCTCCGGCAAAAAAAGAATATAACCCTGTACTACATTTCCCGAAAATTCTCCGGAATCTAAAATAAATGCAATATATTTGTATTAACAGATATGAACCTCTTGAAAAAATATTATTCTATGAGTACTTTAGAGAAACTTGACAAAGTAGATTTGCAGATACTACGTACCTTGCAAGAAAATGCCCGACTGACCACCAAAGAACTGGCTGCACGGGTAAGCCTTTCCTCCACTCCGGTGTTCGAACGCCTCAAACGATTGGAAAATGGAGGATATATAAAAAAATATATCGCTGTATTGGACGCTGAGAAACTAAACCAAGGCTTCGTGGTATTTTGCAGTGTCAAGCTAAGAAGACTGAACCGGGACATTGCTGCGGAATTTACACGGATAATTCAGGATATCCCTGAAGTAACAGAGTGCTACAACATATCAGGCAGTTATGACTATTTGCTTAAAATACACTCCCCTAATATGAAGTATTATCAGGAATTTATCCTCAATGTCTTGGGCACGATTGACAGTTTGGGTTCACTGGAAAGCACCTTTGTAATGAATGAAGTAAAACATGAATATGGGATTCACATTTAAGTAAATCCCATCCATCCTCTCTCATCAATACCATTTTTTACGCTTAAAATAGAAGTAGATAACTGCTACTAGTATCAACATCAATGTCCATGCAAATACATAGCCATACCGCCATCCCAGTTCAGGCATCCATTGGAAATTCATTCCCCAGATTCCTGCCAGAAAAGTCAACGGAATAAATATAGTAGAAACAACAGTCAGCTGTTTCATGATGCTGTTCATCCGTCGGTCATTATTGGAAAGGTAAATATCTACCAAAGCTGAAATCATGTCACGGCAACCATCTAAAGTTTGCAATACAAACTGCAAATGATCATTGACATCATTAAAGAAAGGACGGCTTGCTTTGTGCAACAAATCATTATCGATCGGATGCAACAACTTGCTGATTTCCTCCTTTAATGGTAAAATACATTTCTTTATTACACGAAAATTACGGCGGTATTGCTGTATATTTTCAATACCGAGCATATCAGCCTGTTCCGGCGAAAGCAATTGCTCTTCTAAATCCTCTAATCCGTCTTCCAATTCCGAAATAATGGATATAAAGCTGGCCATCACACTGTTTAGAATAACACTGAGCAGGAAATCAGACTGCCGGCTACGTATTTTCAACACATTCTTTTCCAATGCCGTATTTATATCATTCAGAAAGTCTGTTTCCTTTTCCATAAAAGTCAACAGATAATTTCCACCTTGCACAATGGCTATTTGTTGTGGTACATAGCCATCATCATTAGAAAAAAGTAACTTCAAAATCACTACATTATATGTATCATGCTGTTCTATCTTGGTCTGATGGTCGGAGTTCAAAATATCTTGTATCGTCAAAAAGTCGACATTAAAATTCTGACAGACATGCTGTATGACCTCCGTATTCTGAAAGCCATGAATTTGTATCCAGTTTATAGCATTCTTATTCAAATAAGGGATTAAACTATCTATATCTTTCCCATCCTTCATACAAATACTTTCAGCATTATAACTGCACAAATGCAGATGCGTAGGGGTACAACTGACACCAATATAAGCAAGTTGCTCACTTAGTAAATTATTCTTCGCCATAGTTTCAGTAATGAATAGTACAAATATAATTCTTTTTTAAAAGTTCAACCGTGTTCTCTACAAAAAAGAAAAGATTCCCCCAAGTTTTCAAACTGATCCGTCGCGGTTTTTGGAAGTTTCTGTTTCATCCGACAAAGATAGGGATTTTAACTAA
>CARCZS010000037.1 GCA_948956705.1 uncultured Phocaeicola sp. | reverse complement strand
CAGCATGGTGAATAATCTGATTCTGCCAAGCACGAGATTTTATAAAAACTATAATACTTCCACGTAGGTAAAAAAGTGATTGGAGCAACTCCAATTATAAGATATAATTATTGCATAACAATGCAACATTGACTAACTTTGCAACAAGAACGATTGTTTACCGCTGGTTTACCGATACGTTCTTAATAGAGTTCATTAACAGGTTTACGAACGCTTAAAAAGTCTTGTAGCTCAGTTGGTTACACACGATAAATCCGCAGGATTTGTCGTGCTCGGCAACAGACTCATAATCTGGAGGTCCCTGGTTCAAGCCCAGGCTGGTCCACAAACTAAAAGGCTGATTCCTAACGGAATACAGCCTTTTTTGTTTGCAGACCCTCCAGATATAAATCTGTTGCTCTTGGTTGATTTACTCCTAATATATAGCTGTTGTTTCACTATTGTTTCTCTATCTGATACCATGCCACTTCCATTTTCTCTGTTTTAGAGGTACGCCATTTCATAAAGTCCAAGTCTTCACTTTGCCGAGTTCCCATTTGCAATGACAAGGCAGTGCCACCTACCAAGAGATAGGATTTGATGCAGTCCAACTTAGAAACGGCTTCAAAAACTTGCAGCGTGTGTGGAGCTAAACCTTTCATGCAAACATTTTAGTAAATTTACATAATAAATTCAGTGTTGATCTCAGAACTTACACAGAAATAATTAGCGTGTTGATAATGAGGTAGATTTACATTTGTTACTCTTGTTACAGGAATCATGAACAGAATTTCTTTCTCTTAGTATAAAATCATGAGCACATTATACATTATATACTCTAAAACTGAAAATGTGGATATTACCCTTAAAAAGTAGGATGAAAATTTGTACGAAACGGGAAGATGGCTTTATCTTTGAAGAATATTAAAAGATAGCCGGACTTTTTATTTCGGTGGAATATAGAGGTTGTTAGTATAAAAATAAAAAATTAAATTTAGGTTGTATGGTTAAACGTTATGGTTGTGCAGGCATTTTATTGTTTGCGATAGGATTATTCCCCTTAATGGCACAGGACAACACTGTGCCCAAAGAGATGGCTATAAAGATAGCCGATCGTATTGTTGCTTCTACGGTTTATGAGTTCAAAGATGTAAAAACAGGTAAAGTATACATTTCTTTGGACAATGTTTCTTTAAATCCGGATATACGTGTCAATAGTAAATATTTGAATTGGCATTATACAAACGGAGTAACGAATATGGCTTTGATGGAGTTGGGTGATAAAATACAGAACCGGAAATATGAGGATTATGTGCTGAAGAATATGAAGTTTATTTTTGACAAAACTAATCAGTCTTATTTTCATCGTTTGTATGATAAGACTTTCCGTGAAGGAGGATGGAGGGCGGTTCCCCGTCTTACTTGGCATATGATTTATAGAAACAAGCGCTTGGATGACAACGGTCCTATGGGGGCTAGTTTGATAACTTTGAACCAGCGTCATCCAGATGATGCTTTTCAAAAATATATTGAAACAACCAATCATCATATTATGGTTTCAGAACCTCGTTTGGCCGATGGAACTATAGCCCGTTTATGGCCTCATGAAAATACAATTTGGGCAGATGATGCGTTTATGGCGGTGTCTTTTATTTCCCGAATGGGAGAGGTTACTGGTGAAAAGAAGTATTTTGATGATGCGGCCAATCAGATATTGAATTATACACGATATTTGTGGTGTCCTGAAAAACAGATTTATTATCATTGCTATCATACGGATAATAAGGAACATGGAGTGGCGCATTGGTCCCGGGCCAATGGATGGATTTTTATGGCGACAGCCGATCTGTTGGCAAGAATGCCGGAAAATCATCCTATGCGTGAGGATGTGATAAAGAATTTCCAGATGCAGGCTAGTGGGGTAGCGCGGTATCAAGGGAAAAACGGTTTGTGGCATCAGTTGTTGGATAAAGAAGATTCTTATGAAGAAATTACCGGTAGTTCTATGTTTGTATTTGGCATAGCTAAAGGTGTGAAGGAAGGATGGTTGCATCCGGATTTCATTTATGTAGCATGGCAGGGATTCAAAGGAATGTTGTCAAAAATTTCAGAGAATGGTGATGTGACGGCTATTTGTGTCGGTACAGGTATTATGCCTTCCACCGTATTTTATTATAATCGTCCCACTCAGGAAAATGATCCGATGGGTGAAGGGCCTGTGTTACGCGCTTTGGTGGAAATGATTGATGCGCCTAAATACACGGAGATTAGTGCGAATGATCAGTATGATAAGATAAAATAAGAAAGAGATTAATTTACCCGTTGGCAAGCTGAGTTTAAGTTGTCAACGGGTATATGTTAGAATGTTAAATCAAAACGCCCTTCTGTCACTCTTCTTCCTTCAAAAGTTCCGCTGATTATTCTGTTGTTCAAATCAAAGCGGGTAATATTGACAATGCCGTCTTCCAGTCTTTCTTCTTGTTTATTACCATCTTTGAATACGGCGTCGGTATAGATAGTCTGGTCATTATCCATCTTTTCAATATCACTGTAAACGGTGATATTTTTTTCTTTCGGGTCAATGATATTGAAAGAAATAGACGTATTGTCATCTACCCAAACGTATACATGGACTGTTGCTTTTTCATCTTCATTATAAGCAGGATAGTAGGATGCTTTATGGTCCGGTCCATAGCGTTGTCCTGTATATACCCAGCCGTCTATCAGACAGCCAAAGGTATTGGCGCCTGTCTGAGTGGCAGGTGGCATGAGAGTAGGATCTGCTGAAAAGTCTTCTCCATCGCAGGCACAGCATAACGCGACAGTTAATACTATTGTACTAAGATATTTAATCATGGTCTGAATTTTTTAAAAGTGATAGTTAATACCTGCCGAGAAAGATAATTGAGAAATGTCATCCGAACCGTTCATCGGATAATGTGGTTGTACCATCCATTCTTTATGATGGTAGCGGACGGAATATTCACCGGAATACGCCAGGATATAGCTTATCCTTGCACTGATCCCCCAATGGGTGAAAAGGTGGTATTCTCCGCCTACTCCAAAGTTTGCCGCCCATTTGTTCATGGATACTTTTCGTGGTTTATCATATACCATACTGTCGTCTTTATATAACTGGTATCCGGTTCCGGTAGTAAAATACCAATCGAATTGTTGTTTCAGCCAATGCAGGGAGAACTGTGGAGCAAAATAGTGTGTTTGAATCTTGTCTGTGGTATTTGTCGTGTTGCCTGTATACCGGCTGCCTTGATAAAGTATTCCGAATCCGGCTCTAATGGCAGGCTTGTTTCCTACCAGGTAAGTATAACTTCCTGACCAACCTATGCCGTTGCGCAAATTCGAGGAATATCCTGCTATTCCTATCAGCTTTCCGGTGTAGAGGGTAGGACCTGTCTGAAAGGATAGAACGGATCGTTTGTCAGTGCCGGATTGTGCATATAGCGATGTTGGACACAGCAGCGTGGCTACTATAATAAAATATAGTTTGTTTTTCATGGTCATTGTGTTTATCTAGGTGGGTACAAAAATAATAAATCATTGGAAATAACAGCATTAATAGTTTTCTTATTTTAAGTAATCCGTGAAAAATGTGATAGATTAACACTTTCCTGCCATCTTTATTCCATTCATTCTGTTTTCTTATGAAGATTATTCACTTTAAAACCTTATAGTTTATGAAACCAGTAGAATCAGACCGGTTGGATGCCGAAGAGCGTAGAGAACTGAGCAGTTCTGATTTCGGAATTCCTGAAGAGCGTGCTTTCCCGATGCCCGATGCGGCACATGTGCGGGCGGCGGAAGCCTATTTCCGTTATGCTAGTGATGATCAGAAGCCTGAGTTGGCGAGGAATATACTGGAAAAAGCGGCTGAATACGGAGTGCGTGTAGAGAGTCCTGTGGTGCTGTCTTGGGCCGGGAAATAGTTGTTGTATAATGATTTGACCTTTTGTGTTGCTGAATATTGTGTAAATGTAGGTGCCGAATCGTGAAGGAAAGTTATTATTTAAATATTTTCCTAAGGAAATTTGTTATATAGGAAAGTATGGAATATATTTGGAAAAAGTTTCCTGAGGAAATAATTAAAGGAGATAACATAACAGAGTCCGGTTTTAATTATGAAGAAGAGTATGAAAAAAGAGTTTATAAAAAGGTATGGATGGACATTGCTTGGTATTGTGGCAGGAATGGTAGGAGGATATTTGTATTGGCGGTATGTAGGTTGCACCACTGGGACTTGCCCTATCACTTCTTCTCCTGTCAACAGTTCCATTTGGGGGGCGGCAATGGGGGGATTGTTGCTCAGTTCATTTATGCCGGA
The DNA here is from genome assembly GCA_948956705.1 of uncultured Phocaeicola sp. Next base: position 14,477 of record CARCZS010000037.1, on the reverse strand, counting down.
GCATAGAAAGATAAAGAAGGAGGAATAAGTATGAATAAAACGATTTTATTTTTTTTAGCCCTTGTGCTGGCTGCCACAACAGCTTGCGGCAGAGGAAGCAGTAATAATAACCCTGTAAAAGAAGAAACTATGGCAACAGAAGGAAATGGAAAGGTCATACATTTGACTAAAGCTGAATTTTTGGCGAAAGTATATAATTTCGAGAAAAACCCGGAAGAGTGGAAATATGAAGGTGACAAACCGGCTATTGTGGATTTCTATGCTGACTGGTGTGGTCCTTGCAAAATGGTAGCTCCTATTTTGGACGAATTGGCAAAAGAATACGATGGCCAGATTGTGATTTATAAAGTGGACACGGAGAAAGAACAGGAACTGGCAGGCGCGTTTGGTATACGGAGTATTCCGTCCATTCTGTTCATCCCCATGGAAGGAAAGCCGGAGATGGCACAGGGGGCTATGCCCAAAGCGTCATTTAAAAAGGCTATTGATGAGTTTTTATTGAAAAAATAAGTACTTTTGTGCAATAGCATCAAGAAGAAAGAGCAATATGGAAACTTTATGTAAAATAAGAGATCTCTATCGCGCTATTGCAGAATTTGAAACACGGTTTGAAAAGGCGCACCACCTTTGTCTGAACGAAGGAATGTTGCTGTGCTGTCTCTCCAGAAAGAAACGCCTGTCCTCGGGAGAGATAGCAGAGCAATTGGGGCTTTCTAATTCGAATACTTCTAAGGTTATCAGATCTGTAGAGGATAAAGGCTATATAGAGCGTAATTTGGGAGATTGTGACAAACGCCAGATGTATTTCTCGCTTACGGCGGAAGGAAAGAAAATACTGAAGGAGATGGAATGCTGTAATATTGAGATTCCTGAGTTACTGAGGTCTGTATTATAATAGTAAGAAAGATACCGCTGTAGATGAAGTCTGTTTTTATTTTTATATCATTGCTGATAATGCTCTGTCCCGCTTTCTCGCAAAGCAGGATGGAGCATTATCTTGATTCTTTGGGATTGGTGAATGTAGGCCGGATGGACCCGACATTGAAAATAGATTTGATGTATACCCGTGCCGACAATTTTACCGGGAAAGTCCTTTATGAGGATTTGCAGGAGGCCTATCTTCATCCCGAGGCTGCCAAAGCCTTGTTGCAAGCGCAAAAGCGGTTGAAAGAGTTGTATCCCGGTTATTCTCTGATTATTTATGATGCCGCCCGTCCCATGTCCGTGCAGCAGAAAATGTGGAATGTGGTAAAAGGTACTTCCCAAAATATATATGTATCCAATCCGGCCCGGGGAGGAGGGTTGCATAATTATGGTTTGGCGGTGGATGTGAGTATTGCAGATGAAAAAGGAAATCCTTTGCCTATGGGGACCAAGGTGGATCATTTGGGCAAGGAAGCACACATAGATACCGAGGCGGCAATGGTACAGCAGGGAATCATTACAGCGCAGGAACGGAAAAACCGTTTGCTGCTGCGCCGGGTCATGACGGATGCGGGTTATAAACCTTTGCGCAGTGAGTGGTGGCATTTCAACTTCCGCAGTCGTGAAGAGGCAAAACGGAACTATAAAGTAATTAGATAAAGGATGGAAATATCAACAAAAACACTCCATTTCATCGAAGAACACAGAGAGGACGATACGCGTACACTTGCTTTGCAAAGTAAGAAATATCCCGATGTAGACATGGCGGCAGCTGTCACACAAATTGCCGGACGGCAGGTGGCGGCCCGCAAGATACCTTCATGGTATCCGGTTTCTGCATTATGGTATCCCCCTCATTTGTCTATGGAGCAATGTTCTTCCGAAGCAACTGCTTTGTATAAGGCCTCTTTGTTGGAAGGCGATACTTTTGCCGATTTAACCGGAGGTTTCGGTATTGATTGCAGCTTTATCTCCCGGAATTTCAAGCAGGCTGATTATGTGGAAAGGCAGTCAGGACTTTGTGAGCTGGCTTTGCATAATTTCCCTTTGTTGGGGTTGGGGCACATTCGGATACACAACCGGGACGGGGTATCCTATTTGCAGGAAATGCTTCCGGTAGATTGCTTGTTTTTAGACCCTGCCAGAAGAGACGGACACGGTGGAAAGACGGTTGCCATCTCTGATTGCGAGCCGGATGTTACTGTTTTGGAGCCTTTGCTGGTTGATAAGGCAAAGAAAGTGATGGTGAAATTATCGCCTATGCTGGATCTGTCATTGGCATTGAACGAGTTGAAAACAGTTCGTGCGGTACACATTGTCGCTGTGAATAACGAGTGCAAGGAGTTATTGCTGATACTGCAAAAAGAGTCCGTTTCATCGGAGGTAAGCATCCATTGCGAACATATTGTAGGCAACGGGGAGAGCCGGCATTACACCTTTACCTTGAAGCGGGAAAAAACATCGCCCTGTCTTTTGGCCGATGAAGTCGGAACTTATTTGTATGAACCGAATGCCGCTATATTGAAAGCCGGTGCTTTTCGTTCTCTCACACAAACCTATCCTGTGGCGAAACTTCACCTCAACAGCCATTTATATACCTCTGTTTCTTTGGTTCCGGATTTTCCGGGACGTCGTTTCCGGGTTGAGGCCGTATCGGGTTTTGGAAAAAAGGAATTGAAAGCGTTCTTGATGGATATGGACAAGGCGAATATTACGATCCGCAACTTTCCATTATCGGTTGCGGAACTTCGCAAACGTTTGAAACTGAAAGAGGGAGGAGATGATTATATCTTTGCCACTACCTTGTCCGGCGGGCAGAAAGTCTTGATTAGAGGGAAGAAGTGTTAGTTTATAATCAGTTTGTAACCTATTCCCCTTACATTCACAATCCGTATGCTTTGGTCTTTGGACAGTTTATGGCGTAATTTCGTAATAAATACATGCAGGCTGCGTGAATTGAAGAAGCTGTCATCTCCCCATAGCTCCAACAAGATGCTTTGGCTGTTCACCACTTCATTCCGGTTCTCACACAGGCGTTTTAGGATTTCCGATTCCCGGTGGGAGAGTTCTTGTATGTTCCCTGCAAAATCCAGTTGTTGGGTGACGGAGTTGAACTGATATCCTCCGATGGTGTAGGTATTGGTTATTTCTTTTTCCACAAAAGCTTTGTGCATCAAGGCTTTGAGGCGTACAATAAGCTCCTGCATACCGAATGGTTTTTTCAGATAGTCATTAGCTCCCAGTTCAAATCCTTTTACTACATCATTGATGGCAGACCGGGCGGTGAGGAATAATACCGGGGTTGCTTTATCCGATTGGCGGATGCGGCGTACCATTTCAAAGCCATCCATACGGGGCATCATGACATCGGCTACCAATACGTCCGGTTTCTGTTCGAAAAACTTTCTTAAGCCTTCTTCACCATCTCCGGCGGTAGTAATGATAAAATCCTGTTCTTCCAGTGTGTCCTTGATAATCATGGCAAGAGTCTGTTCATCTTCTACTAATAAAACGTGTATCTTTTCCATTTGCTTATTCGGGAATTTTAAGTGTAAAGGTACTGCCTTTTCCTGTGCTGCTTTCCACGGAAACAGTTCCTTTATGCTGTTCTATCATTGTTTTTACATAATAAAGTCCTAATCCATATCCTTTTACATTATGCAGATTACCGGTCGGAACCCGATAAAACTTATCAAACAGATGTTTTTGTCTGTCGGCAGGAATACCTATTCCTTTGTCTTGTATCTTTAGCATTACATAAGCGTTACGGTCACCGTTGTATGGATTGTTGCAGCGTATTGCAGAAATGTAAATATATGCCTTTTCATCGGAATATTTTATAGCATTGTCTATCAGATTGCTGATCATGTTATACAGGTGCAAGCGGTCTGCACGTAGGGTTATGTTTTCTTCCATAATGAGTTTGAACTCAGTCGGCTTATCAGCTTTCAATCTATGTTGGCTGATCAGATTTTCCAACATAGGCCTCAGTTCGACAGGTTCATAGTTCAGACGGAAGTTCTTCCGTTGCTCCATACTCATGGAAAGGATCTGTTCCACCAGTCCGCTGAGCTGTTTCAGCTGGGTTTGGATAATCTGAAGATAGTTCTGTCGTTTCGTCAGGTTTTCTGCTCCGTTGAAGTTCAGTAATGCATCGTTGGCGGCGTAGGCTACGGCTATCGGAGTTTTCAGTTCGTGAGTAATGTTATGCGTGAAGTCCTCTTTCATTTCTTCTACACTTTTCTGCCTTAAGATGATACGGATAAGAAACCAGAATGATACCCCCAATATAATAATGATAAAGAAAGAGGTATAAAGTATCCCCTTCATTTGTTGCAAGACGATGGTATTTGTCGGTTCCACCCATAACCGGTATGCCATTTTGTTGTACAAGTCATAATTGTAATAGTAGCTCACTGCTTCTTTGCCCGGCCTGTATTTTTGAGGTGAGCTGAGTCCTTGTACGACCGTGCTGTCTTGACGTAAATTCACTATTTCGATGCGGTGAGGCAGGTAGATGATTCCGCGCATGGCAAGTGTCCTTGTAAAAAGGCTGTCGAAAGTGTGCAGGTTGATTTCCGTGAAAAGGTCCAGCTGGCTGTGGATACCCCGTTGGAAGTATTTGGTGAGCAGTTCCAGTGTACCGTTTTTGTCGATGGTAGTAGATACCGGTTCATTGATTTCCAGACCAAATCTTTTTTGCTGTTTGAAAGGCTCGGTTTCTATAACTTTGGTAATCAAAGCACTGCTGTCCAGATTGATACTGGATTCGATATAGCCATTTATGGTTTCGTTGCTTCGTTTCACGGAGTCGCACCGTTCCATCATTTCATTGTAGTCACTCACCTGTAATGTTTCTATCAGGCAATTGTCCATATCCTTCTTCATCGAGGTGTATAATCCTGTCAACCAATATGCCTGATAGGCAAAGACGCCTATCAGCGAAAGGATAATCAATGCGGCTATGGCTTTAAACGGTATCTTCATGGTTTGGCAAAAATAGGTACAAAATAAGTATTCTCTTTCTTTTGATAACACTAAATAAGACTTCATAAGCCGGCGGTAACACATACGGCACATTTTTCACCTTTACTTTGCATGGACATTAAAAATAAAACGATGATGAGGACAGTGATTATCTTTTGTTTATGCTTGTCGGCATTTGCGGCACAAGCGCAGAATGATGTGAATTATACCTATATGGACAGCCTTTTCCAACAATTGCCGGAGGTGTTGGTCAAAGGGGAGCGTCCGGTGGTAAAGGCCGAGCGGGGAAAGCTGGTCTATGACTTACCCCGTATGGTAGAGCGGCTTCCGGTGAATAACGCCTACGAGGCGGTAAAGGAACTGCCCGGCATCGTGGAACAAGATGGCAATCTCACTTTGGGGGGGCGCAGTATTACTTTGGTAGTAAATGGAAAAGTAAGTACACTGGACAAGGACGATTTGAAGTCCGTGCTTCAGAATACCCCTGTCAGTCGTCTGGAGAAAGCGGAAATCATGTATGCTGCTCCGGCACGTTACCGCATTCGTGGAGCCATGGTGAATGTTATTCTAAAATCGAATATAGGGCAGAAGCCTTCTTGGTCCGGTGAAGTGGCGGCTATGTATGAACAGTCCCGCAGGGAAGACATTGCAGGCCGTGGAAATTTGCTCTACACTTCCCGGCGCTTTTCGGCGGATGTGATGTATTCATACGGGTTCAAACATACCACTTTCGGATTGGACAAACAGTCATGGCACACTATGGCGGGGGACGTACACGAGTTGGATTTGAAAACAGAGGCTAAAGGGTATGGCGGCCGGCATAACCTCCGCTTGGGGGCGGATTATGATTTCGGGAAGAAGAACTTGTTGAGTGTGGTTTACAATACACAATACCGCTATGGGCAGGACTGTACAAAAATGCGTGGAACAGCCCACAGTGATAAAACGGATGACGGTGACCGCCAGTTACATAATGTGGCGGCCGATTATCAATCTTCTTTCGGCCTTTCGGCAGGAATGGATTTCCTTTTTTTCTCCAATCCGTCACAGACCTTTCTGGAGAAAGATATGCAGGATGTCAGCCGGACATTGAATTATGACAGCAACCAACGTATCAACCGCTGGTTATTCTATGCCAACCAGCTTCATTCCTTGCAAGGTGGAACCGAGATAAATTATGGTGTAAAGTACACTGCCACACATGATAACAGCTACCAGTTCTATCGGGATGGTGAAACAGGAGCCTTGATTCCCGATAATTCCGAGAAACTGCTTCGAAAAGAATATACTCTGAATATGTACACCGGCGCTTCACATAGTTTTGGGAAGAAGTTCTCTGCCGAAATTTCCTTGGCCGCAGAGCTTTATCATGCCGGGGAACGCCATAGCTGGATGCTGTATCCCACTGTAAACACAACTTATACTCCGGCAGATGGCCATACCTTGCAAATGTCTTTCACCAGTAATCGTAAATATCCCGCTTACTGGCAGTTGCAACCTATTATACAGTATGTGGACAGCTATACCGAGGCTCATGGAAATCCCGATCTGAAGCCAAGTTCCAATTATTCGCTCGACTTGAATTATCTGTATAAGAATAGATATATGATAGGGGTGAATTACAATTACACACCCGATTACTTTGTGCAGCTCCCTTATCAATTGCCCGACCGTCTGGCGGAGGTGAATCAGTTTGTGAATTATGATTTTCAGAAAAGATGGACCATACAGACTATGGCTTCTTATAAAGTGAGTACATGGTGGAACGGGCGCATTTTTGCTTTCGGCCTGTTCTCTCATGACAAGAACAGCCATTTCCATGATATTGCATTCAACCGGCATAAATTCAGCGTCATTCTGAATACCACAAACACATTCATCTTATCGAAGAAACCGAATATCATAGGTACGTTGGCTGGTTTTTACCAATCACGTGCCATACAAGGGGTGTATAACTTAAGTCCTATTTGTAATGTTTCGACTTCACTTCAGTGGGCTTCTCCGGATGGAAAGACAAAGGTGATATTGAAAGGAAATGATATTCTTAATACATCGAATATGACCACCCGGCTGGCGTGGGGGCAGCAACGGAACCGGACAGAAATGAATTGGGACAATCGTAGCTTTACATTTTCATTCCTCTATAAATTCGGCGGATACAAAGAGAAGAAACGTACCGATGTCGATACCAAGCGGCTGGGACGATGATTTTTTAGTGGTTAGTAATCACTAACCACTAATCACTAGTTCGCCATTTTTGCCTTGAAAGCCAGCGCATACATACGCATCTGTTTTACCATTGCCAGCAAGCCATTGCTGCGGGTGGGCGACAGATGTTCTTTCAAACCTATCTTCTCTATAAAGTATAAATCACTGCTTAATATTTCATCCGGAGTATGTCCGCTGACTACTTTGATAAGCAGGGCAATGATACCTTTTACAATCAAGGCGTCACTTTCCGCCTGGAACACCACTTTGCCGTCTTCCATATCGGCTTGCAGCCATACGCGGCTCTGGCAACCGTCTATCAGGTTTTGTTCTGTTTTATATTCGGGGGCGAGTGGTTCCTGCTCGTTACCCAAATCTATGAGCAATTGATACTTGTCCATCCAGTCATCAAAATCACTGAACTCTTCTATCACTTCGTTCTGAAGTTCGTTTATTGTTTTCATTATTTTATCATTTATTTCTCATTATAAATCACATCCATCACTGTTTGTCCTACCGCTTTCAGCGTGTTACGGTCAATGTTTTCCATCGTATCGTTTACCGTATGCCAGAAAGAGCCGAAAGAACTTTGCGGATTGTCGGCATCATAGTTAATGATGTCCACACACGGGATACGCGCCAACTTGTTGACATAGATATGGTCGTCCACCGTCTCACCGCCGTCTTCTTTTACAAAATATTTGCCATATCCCAGCTCATGTGCCTTTTTCCAGATTTTCTTCATTTCGGAACGGGCGGTGCGGGCCGAGTAACCTTCATAATAGAACGTGGCATCTTTTCCTCCTACCATATCCAGCAAGATTCCATAGCGTGCATTATAGTTCTGAACATGTGGGGTACGTGCCCAGTATTGTGATCCAAGACACCAAGTGTCTTGTTTGTACTTGCCGTCATAAAATTCGGGAATTCCATAATCCTCCGAATCGAAAAATACGATATCTATACCTAGGGCAGGTTGTTCCTTCTGTATCTGACGGGCGATTTCCAGCAGCACCCCCACACCGCTGGCACCATCATTCACTCCCAGTATAGGAGTATGGTGATTCTTCGGGTCGGGATCATTGTCGGCATACGGGCGGCTGTCCCAATGGGCGCAAAGCAGGATACGTTTTTTACTTTCGGGCTTGTAAGCACCGATAATGTTGCGTGATTTCAGTATCGTACCGTCGTATGCTATCAGATCGGCATATTGATTGTATACCTTGGCGCCGAATTTTTCCAATTGTCCTGCCAGATATTCCCCACATTCTTTGTGCGCCTGTGTGTTGGGAACACGGGGACCGAAGTCTGCTTGTACCTGAATGTACTGGTAGGCGCTGTCTGCATCGAACTCGGGAGCCTTGATCACTTCTTTGTCTACGGTTTCTGTCCGGTCGTTTCTGCTTTTACTGTTTCCGCACGAAACGGCTGTCAATACAAGCAGCAAGAACGGGATTACTAAAACATTTCTTATCTTCATACTTATTCTTCTGTTATTTATTTGTGCATTATCCTTTATATAGAAGGGGGCTGCGCCGCAAAGTTACGTTATTTTCTTTGTACTTCTTCCATAACGCGCAGGAAGTTTCCACCCCAAATGAGGCGGATATTTTCTTCACTGTATCTTTCCAACAGCAGCCGGCGTGTAAAGTTTATCAATTCTGATGCTGAAGCGCAGCCTGTGATGCCGCCGTCACCGTCAAAATCGGTTCCTATCCCTACATGTTCTATGCCCATGACATTTACCATGTGGTTCAGATGCTCGATGGCATCCTTGATGGTAGCTTCTCCGTTCTTGCGCAGGAATCCGCCATACATACATACCTGTGCCACCCCCCCCTTGGCTGCCAATGCTTTCAATTGGTCATCCGTCAGATTGCGCGGATGGTCGCAAAGGGCACGGGCCGAAGAATGAGAGGCTACGATCGGTTTGCCGCTGATTGCCAGTGCATCATAGAAACTTTTCTCTCCGGCATGAGAAACATCTACCATCATTCCCACACGGTTCATTTCTTTTATCACCTGTTCACCGAATGTGCTTACGCCCAGTCCTTCCTCATTATAACGGGCAGAGCCGCAGATATCATTATTTCCGTTGTGGCAAAGTGTCATGTACACCACGCCACGATGGCGGAAACGTTCTACATTCGTGATATCCTTGCCAATGGCATATCCGTTTTCAATGCCCAGCATGACAGCCTTTTTCCCTGCTTTTTTCAAACGGCACAGATCAGCGGGAGTATATGCTATATCTACGGCTGTACAGTTCTTGGCAACCATCTCCTCTATTTCGTTCAGGATGCGGTCTGCTTTGGCAGTAGCGGCCGATAAGGCTTCATCGGTACGTTCCAATTGCTTCAGGTAAGCCACCATGATGGTCGCGTCCAGATGTCCTTCCGTCATCTTATGCAGGTCTACCAGGATTTTCTTGTCACGGGTGGCGAAGTTTATTCCTTGATCGAAGAACATGGGAGTGTCGCAATGTGAATCCAGCGTTATCATGCGGCTGTGAAGTTTTTTGGCTTCTCTGAAAGAAGTGGATTCCTGTATAAGCCAGTGGAATACCGGCATCATACAGGTATTGTTTTCCAGAATGAAACATTCCGGATGCCATTGTACTCCCATCATGGACTTGCATTCGGTAGATTCCATCGCTTCAATGACTCCGTCGGATGAGCGGGCAGTTACCCTGAAACCCGGCGCAACCTCCTTTACCGCCTGATGGTGAAACGAATTGACCGGCAATATTTCTGTTTCAAACAATTTATAGAGTAAGGAATCTTTCTCTATCCGGACCGTATGCGAGGCATATCCCCGTCCCAAATCCTGATCGTGTTTGATCCGTTCCCCTTCCATCTGTACGTGGATATCCTGATACAGGCTGCCTCCAAAAGCGGCGTTCATCACCTGTATGCCGCGGCATATTCCCAGAATCGGTATCTGCCGGTCGGCGGCCAGTTTGGCAAGCAATAACTCCTGACGATCCCTCCGGGGATTTATACTGTGTAATTCCTTTATCGGTTCTTCTCCAAGGAACAAGGGATTGATATCCGCACCGCCGGTCAGTAGCAAGCCATCCAATGCATTCAGTGAGTTTATCAAACTGTTAGTTTCGTCAACAGGAGGAATAATGAAAGGAATACCTCCTGCTTTCAGAATGGAAGTGAAATATCCTTCCAGCAAAGTACATGCGCCTTCCTGGAAGTTTCCGGTAAGCCCTATGACTGGAGCATCTTTGTGGCAGGGAAAGGTGCGGTGTATGGCATCGTACTCGGCTGAAATGTCAAATGTTTGAAACGTTTTCATAAGTTAAATTATTCGTAGAAACTAAGCAAAGATAGGGATAAATTCAGATTTATTTTTCATATTTGCTAAAAATCTAATGACCATGGAACCTATACAAGACTTCGCCGGCCTGATATGCCGTTTGCGTTCGTTGAAGGAGCGGAAACGTGTGGTGGTTGTTTGCCCCAATGACCCTCATACCGAATACGTTATAACCCGCAGTTTGCACGAAGGCTTTGCCGATTTCTTATTGGTGGCGGATACGCCCCATTTGCTGAACTCGGAATATATCCGCCTTCAATATCCGGATCATGTGAAAGTATACGAGGCGACAAGTCCCGATAAAGCAGCCCAGGAAGCTGTTTCGCTGATACGTGAGGGACATGCGGACGTGTTGATGAAAGGGATTATCAATACGGATAATTTATTGCGGGCCGTGCTTAATAAGGGACATGGTATCCTGCCGAAAGGGAATGTGCTGAGCCATATCACGGTGGCACAGATCCCGATGTACAAGAAATTGCTGTTCTTCTCGGATGCGGCGGTCATTCCCCGTCCTACCTTGGAACAATTCGAGGCGATGCTGCGGTATGATCTGGAGGTATGCCGCCGCATGGGAATAGAAGCTCCCCGTGTGGCCTTGATTCATTGTACGGAAAAAGTAAACGAGAAATTCCCTCATACACTGGATTATGTGACTTTAAAGGAACGTGCCGCCGCCGGTGCTTACGGAAACATGTACTTGGACGGGCCCATGGATGTGAAGACGGCATGTGATGCGCATAGCGGTGAGGTGAAAGGAATCAGCTCGCCGGTGGTGGGACATGCGGATTTGTTGATCTTTCCCAATATCGAGTCGGGAAATACATTCTATAAAACGGTGTCGTTGTTTGGTGACGCCAACATGGCAGGCATGTTGCGAGGTACTACTTCTCCTGTAGTGGTTCCTTCGCGTGCCGATTCCGGTAATTCGAAATATTATAGTCTGGCATTGGCCTGCGTGGCCGGATAAAACCTTTAAATTATGAAGATATTTGTGATTAATCCGGGCTCTACTTCTACCAAAATAGCCCTTTTCATCGATGAAAAGCCGGTGTGGGCGGCAGGGGCCCATCATACTGCGGATGACTTGTCGGAGTTTCACCACGTCAACGAACAGTATGCGTACCGTAAGGACTTTGTATTGCGATTGCTTGCCGAGGCGGATATTCCGTTGGATTTTGATGCCGTCATTGCCCGTGGCGGTCTGCTGAAGCCTACGCCCGGCGGGGTGTATGCCATTAACGAACAGATGAAACACGATTTGCTCAACGCCCGGATGGAGCACGCCTGTAATTTGGGCGCGCTGATTGCCGATGAAATAGCCCGGGAATGCCATTGTCCCGCCTACATTGCCGATCCCGAAGTGGTAGACGAGCTGCAACCGGCCGCCCGCCTGACGGGAATACCGGAGATAGAGCGCATTTCCATCTTCCATGCCTTGAACAGTAAGGCGGTATCGCGTAAATATGCCGCTTCCATCGGGAAACATTATGAAGAGTTGAATCTGATTGTGGTGCATCTGGGGGGTGGCATATCGGTGGGTGCCCATTGCAAAGGACGGGTGATTGATGTTAACAATGCCTTGAACGGTGAGGGGCCGTTTTCTCCCGAACGTGCGGGAACCATTCCTGCCGACCAGTTGGCGGAATTGTGCTTCAGCGGTAAGTATACGTTAAAGCAGATCAAGAAGATGCTGAATGGCAAAGGGGGGCTGACTGCCCATCTGGGTATGAATGATGTGGTGACTATTGCCCGGAAAGCTTCCGAAGGCGAGGAGCCTTATAAAGGGGTATTGGATGCGATGCTCTATACGGTGGCGAAACAGGCAGGGGCCATGTATGTCACGCTCCGTGGGCAGGTGGATGCCATTATTCTGACGGGAGGCATTGCCCATAGTGATTACTGTGTAGGGATTCTCAAGGAACAGATTGATTATCTGGCGCCGGTTGTGCTGATGCCCGGTGAAGACGAGATGGGCTCGCTGGCTTATAATGCGTTGGGAGCCTTGAAAGGTGAGCTGCCTTTGCAGGTTTACCGGCCGGAATAAGAAGATGGTGGTACATCGGAATTAAAATAAGCGATAAAATTGTTCAAATCCTTCATGGAAGGGTAATGTGTTGATATACAGAAGGCTATTATGAAGGAATCATTATAAATTCCTTCATAATAGCTTCAGGGATGTTTTTACCCGGCCAGTGCTACCAGTTTATACATATTTCCTGTTGTGGTATGCATCCGTTCCGCTCCCAGGGAATTCATGATTCTTCCCATTTTGTTTATCGTGATGCCGCGCATGGCTGCCGGATATCGTTTCAGCAGGATATTGAACAAGCATACTGCCGAGTAAAGTTTGAAGTCTTCCCCTTTATCCGGCAGTCTGAAACAATGGAGAATCATTTCCGCTTCGGTAGGCAAGGCATAATAGGCCTGGTTGCGCAGTTTCAGCTCGGATTCCTCCGCCGCCGAGAACCAGTAACGCTTTCCCTCGTCCAGTTCTGCTTTCAGCTGGGCGAAAAGCTGTTTGTGCTCCAGTGGCGAGCAGTCTATCTTCTCCTTTACCTCGGCAAAGAAATAACGGCGGCTTCCGCTGGGGTCGGTGAGCAGCGCTTTCCGGTTACTGGTGCCGATGAACGAGGCCATCCGGGGCAGATGGCTGTAGGACGAGCGGTGCGACTTGCGGAAATCCAGTTTTTTCATCTGCATCAGATTTTTCAGCAATGGCAGTTTCTGTGGTGAAAGACGGTCGTACTCATCCAGATTAATCAGTCCGAAGAAAGCCAGCTTCTGCTCGCATCCTGCCTGTCCGGTCAGTTCGAAGCTGTCCGTATAGTAGTCTTTCAACGAATCGGGCATCAGCAATTCGCAGAAAGTGGATTTGCATCTCCCTTGCTCGCTGCTCACCAGCATGGGGGCCACAGCGTTGGCGCACCGGGCCATGCGTCCGCTCCACTGGGCAGTTACGCCCAGCATCCAGCGGTGGAAACTGTTCACCCAGAAATCTTTCGTAGATATGCGTTGTGCCAGCGGAGTCACGCGGTCCTTGCCGTCCCATTCGGGAAGGGTGTTCATATAGGAAAGTAACGGATGATAGTCCGGCATCTGCTCCGAGTTCACGAACCGGCTTACATCCTTGTCCCAGCAGTTGATGTGACGTGCACGTGCTTCCAGGCACAGGCTGTTCAGGGTGCGCTGGCTTATTACCTTATATATAGGTGTGTCAGCGTCTTTTTTGCAACATTCCGTTTGTTCCGTCAGTAGGTTGAAGCGGAAGTGGTAGCAGCTCAGCAAATATTGTTCCAGTTTTTGCTGTACTTGTTCCGTTTCCGGTTTCTTCTGCATTGATAATGAGGTAGATGAACTCTTCACTGTCGGACTTATCACTACATTCGAGGAAGCAAGCTTCTTCATTACTTTGTTCAATAACTTTTTATCCATTATTTGTTGTTTTAGGTTTCCGTTGGAACAAAGATACTGTGTAAAATAGCGTTTTGCAAGTGTTTTTCGTGGGGTTTTAGAGAAAAGTGACTAAGCGTAAACATCTTGAATAACAAGCTGTTTCGTTCGGTTGATTACACGATATCTTCCTTTTGATTCAGTTGTTTCACCTAAGTGATGAAGTTTGAGCACTCTAGTGATGAAAGTTCATCACTAGGGTGATATAATATCATCACTTAAGTGAAACAATTTACTTGAAGGGAAGATACAACGACTTCGACCGGATGATACACCTTATTCGTCCGGTTGTTGTCATTTGATGAAATGTGAGTGTTTTGCCAGACAGTCATCACCTTGGGATGCGTTTTTGGAGATGGAACGGGGCTGAAGGAATATGTAAGCGTCTCCGCGCTTCTATATTGTCTCTCTTTTTTTTGTTCTTATATCTTGGGTATAAAAACGAATCATTATGGATTTGGCAGAAAATAGATTTAGAAAAACCTGAGAACGTTTCCTTGAAGTATTAAAAGTAGACTGTCATGTAAGCGTCTCCGCGATTCTATATAGTATATTAAAAGTAAAAAGTCTAATGATCC
>CARCZS010000036.1 GCA_948956705.1 uncultured Phocaeicola sp. | reverse complement strand
TAAAAAGAAGTCCGTTACAAAGAATCCTGATGGACGCCATATGCGTTCCGCCATATCTGATTGACAATCTCGCGAGGCCGCCAATCATGCCGTCTGAAGGTCAGATGTATCTGCTGGCGGTTTCTGGTGCGGGCCAGGGATTGGTCGGGAATGAAGAAAACGGGGATCTGCACTTACAGCGCGGTGTATCAAGAATTGCAAAAAGGAGCGAGTATGTGCAGGATGACAGCGGAAACATGAAAGAAGTGGAGATTACATTTCCCCAAATCAGTTACAACTTAATAGAATCATCCGGAGTAATCCGGACGCTGCAGTAGGAACGTTTCTCATAAAGGGAAGCGTTTTTTTATTCTACATCGCAGAAAATATAATAAAAGGAGGATATGCTTATATGCGGATTTCAGCAAACGGGGCATTTGCCCATGTAGAATATGTCTTTGCTGCAATCAAAGGTTATAAAAAAATAGCTTTGATATATTCCTGTTTTGAGCGAAGCGAAATAGCATTGAGAGGGTTTACCGCCAATATCAGCATCGGGAATGTAAATCTGTATCCGGAACAGGATTCCGGAGGGGATATAATGATATTTCCTAAGACACAGACTACTAATTACCACACAAAGCTGATGAGAGGGAAGGAACCCGTAAACCATGCGCTCTGCATATCGGATACACTAAATGAAACGTATATTGTTACTTCAAAGGAGTCGCAGGACAAGGATATTTACAACTGGCTGATGAATCACTTTGATCTGCCGCTGCTGACGGATTGGATACCTTATTTAAGGGAAGCAGGGAAAGAGTATATGTCCCGGGTTGAGACAAAAGTATATGGAGATATGCCGGAATGGGCAGAAAACGCATTGGTATATGAAATGTCCATGACAGAGGCCGTCCTGCAGGAACTGGTAACAAACGGATTAAGGAATTGCATGATAAAGATATCAGACAAGCCGCAGAAGCCGCTGCAGTTTGACAACATGGATGATTATTTTATGAAATATGGAAGCTCTTTGATAGAGAATCTGGAAAAGAAACTGAATCCATTGGTAGAGCTAAAAGACACGGTGGATGAAATCGCATTTTTGAAAAAGCGTTACTTCCCACAACAGGCGGCTATCGTAAACGGACTTATGGAATGCATGAAGCACAGTTCTTATGCTTTTCTTAACGAAGATATGGGATGCGGCAAGACTTTACAGGGAATGGGAGTTCCGGAAGGATTTTTTGTCAGGAAGATTATGGAAGAGAATAACATTTCTGTAGAATCCGTGTACAAAGACAGTTCATTGGTAAAATACCGGAATATCATTATGTGCCCGTCGCATCTGGTGGAAAAATGGAAAGAGGCGATACAGACAGATATTCCGTACGCCAAAGTGGTAATCATAAAGAGCATTAAGGAACTGTGCCGGCTGCGGAAACAGGGAAAAGCGAGAACCGGAAAGGAATTTTACATACTGAGTAAAGAAACCGGAAAGCTGTCCTATACTTATGTGCCGCTTCCTTCACAAATTAAGAAGAAAAACCCCATTGTTAAACGATGCAAAAACTGTAAGGACCTGCAGCGTATGTCCATGCGGACACAGTGTATTTGTGGATGTAAAGAGTGGGAACTTGAGGAATGCGAGTTTCAGGCTGTGGGTATGGTATGCCCGGAATGCAACCAGCTTCTGTATCCTGCGGATACGGATACATGCTGTCCTTCGGATGAAAACCGGCCGCTTCAGCCGTCTGATTTTGCTACACAGGCAAAAGCAAACCATGTCTGCAGAAATTGCGGAACTTCTCTTTGGCAGCCTGCCTGCGAACCGGTAAACAGGACATTGTCGTTCAAGCCGATAACCATCAGAAAAAAGTCATGGGTTAAAATGACGCATTGGGCGAACAAAGCAAAGAAGAACAAAAAGACCGTCTGGGTGCATGATAAGTGGAAAGAGGAATACATTGCAGAAAATGGTCTTGATGAAGATGAAATTACATATCCCAAGATTACGGGCGTGCGCAAGTATGCACCATCAAGATATATCAAAAAGTACCTGAAAGGTTATTTCGACTTTGCCATTTTTGATGAGGCTCATGAATACAAAGGCGGAGGAAGCGCACAGGGGTTTGCAATGCATGACCTTGTAAAAGCAAGCCGCTGGCAGCTGGCACTTACCGGCACGATTGCAGGAGGATATGCAAGCCATTTCTTTTACCTTCTTTTCCGTCTGGATCCCAGGAAGATGCGCAGCATGGGTTACACCTATGATGCAGCCGGGGAACGGAGGTTTGTCGAGAGGTATGGAACCATTGCAACTGAATATGAGGTGGAAAATGGGAAAAACGGCGATTATAACACGATGTCCAGAGGCAGGATGATAGGATCACCTAAATGCCGTCCCGGAATTTCCCTGAGCATATTTACGGATTTCCTCATGGATAAAGCCGTATTTTTAAATTTATCGGATATGAGCTCGTACCTGCCGCCGTTAAATGAGACGGTTGAATATGTGCCGCTGGAAGATGAGATTTATGATGTATACCGCGATATCAGGGAAAAGATGAAGACAGCAATGATTGAACAGCAGCTTGGCAACTCAATTTTGGGAAGCTTCTTACAGTTTTCGCTTTCCTATACGGATAAGCCGTACGGACGGTCAAATGTCCTGTCGCCGATAGACGGCGGAATCATTACGGAAGTTCCGGATTTGTCCTATCTGACGAAAGACGGGAAACTCTTGAATAAGGAAAGGCGTCTTTGTGAAATTGTCAAGCGGGAGCTGAAGGAAGACAGAAACGTTTTTGTCTACTGCGAGTATACAGGAAAAGGAGAGGCCCGGGTAACAAAGCGCCTGAAAGAAATCATTACCAGGGAATGCGGTCTGCGGGCGAAAGAAGTGGAGATTCTTGAAAGCAGCAATCCGCCGGCGGAAGAAAGGGAGGCATGGATGCACCAGATGGCAGCAAAAGGCGTCAGGGTGTTCATCACAAATCCCCGCTGCGTGAAGACGGGACTGGATTTCCTTTTTGAGTATAGAAATGCGTTGTATAACTATCCGACGATTATCTTTTACCAATACAGCTACGACCTTTTTACCATGTGGCAGGCGAGCAGGCGTCATTACCGTCTGAACCAGATTCTAGAATGCCGGACCATATATCTTTTGTCAGAAAGAACAATCCAGATCGATGCGCTGGAGATGGTGGCGAGCAAACAGGTAGCCACCAGCGCGATACAGGGGCATTTTTCATCAGAAGGTCTGTGTGCCATGGCACAGGGGGTAGACCCTAAAATAAAACTTGCACAGGCAGTCACCGAAAAAACACCGGAGCAGATGAAAGGCTTAAAAAGTATGTTTGATGTACTGAATCAGTGGCACTCCGCTACCGGGGAACGGCAGGAGCATAGGCAGATGAAAACCTTTGAGGAATTGACAGGAATAGATATTACAACAAGGGTGAGCCGATCCGGAGGATTATTGTCCGACACGGGAGAGTCCATAGACCTGTTTGACCTGTTTGGTTTAAAAACGAATAGTGAAGATCGGATAAAGGAAGAGGAGGAGGGGTTCGAAATGCCACAGGAAGAGAAAGCTGTTGAGGAAGAAACAATGGAAGAAGATTTACAGGTGAAGCAGGCTGAAGATGCCGGAATAAATTCAAATGCGCTGTTTACTACGTTTTTATTGGATACAGGTTCCATAGGCGAAATATTCAGTAAAAGCGAAAAAAAGAAAAAGAAAGCCGGCAAAGGGATGCCTACATTATTTAGTATGTAACAGAAGTCATTAATGGCAGAAAATATCTGCCCCAAAAAAGGAGGAAAATATATGAAATTTACAGTGGAAAGTTCAAGATTTGCGGAGTGTATGAGAAAAATTCAGCCCGCAGTGGGAGTCACCAAGGAGAAAAAGGAGGTTACAGAAAATTCCGTACGGCTGACCATGACCAAAAAACAGAAGATCAAAGAAGGCTATATTGGAATGGCAGTCAGTTTCGATGGAAAAAAACAGTTGTTCAGTGCGTTTCTGATTAATGAACTGGAGATGGAAGAAGAGGACTATGATGCATATATCAGCGGTAAAAAGCTGTGTGACATCACAAATGCCCTGAATAACGGCAATGAAGCGCCGTTATCGTTGGAAGTCGGAAAGAGCTGTATCATAAAAAAAGGTGGAAATCAGATCCAGATACCGCTTGGCGAAGAACCAGTTATCATCGCGCCGACAAACGACTGGCTGGTAAGGACGACCATGGATACAAAGAAGTTTCTTGAAATTTTGTTCAGGGCGGGCAGGTTTTATGATTCTGGTGCTGATGGTGTGACAGGTTCCGTTTGTATCCGCTTTGACATGGAGAATGGAAAATTTCAGATGAGCAGCACTGACACTTATAAGCTGGCTTTCTATGGGGACAGTGTAAAATACGAGCTGCCTGATTCTGTAAAGGAGGAAGGCTCAGAGCAGAAAAAGGAGCTTCTTTATCAGGTGGATGGAGACCAGTTAAAAATCCTCACAAAGTTTTTGACAGGGAAAAATACGGAGATCTGCGCTTATGAGAAGTACCTGTATTTTAAGAGCGAGGCAGATATCGCTATGTTCATGATTAAAGATGCCGGAGACAACCCGTATGCATTGAGCGGGGTAATTTCCATGGCAAATGGGCATAGCAGAGCCAGCAAAATCACGGCTCTTCCAAAGGATGTTCTGGAAACCCTTGATGTTTTCGATGTAGCAAACCAGGGAGAGGAACCCTTCGTCTATATTACAAAGAACAAAACCGGAGGTCTCTGCTTCAGTACAAAAGCAAAGACATATAAAGGCATTGTGCCGTGCAAAGTCGAAGGAAAGTTTAAAGATATGATACTTAATTCTAAGTTTTTCCGCATGGCTCTTGATAACTATGACAGGGAAGAAGCCATGAGCATCTTTGTGGGGGACAGCAACGAGGGCATATTGTTTAAAGACGCCGAGGAAACGGAAGATTTTAATATTGTAATCAGAATTACAGAATAGTTGGTTATTTGGGGAAAGATGTGTGAATTACATCTTTCCCCGTTTTTTTGTATTCAGGTATCCAAAAGAAGATTGCCGGCAGAGCCGACGGGTGGGGAAAAATTTTCCGGCTCAACGGTTAACCATAGAATGGAATTAATGGCTATAGGAATGTAAAAATGTAAAAAAATATTTTACAAACGAGTTGATAATGTGGGAAAATACGAGTATACTATAAACATGGAAAGGGAGGGAAAATACGATATGTCATTTGATGCTTTATTTGAACAGAGAATATTAGTGGGTAAAAAATTAAAGGACTGCATCAGGGATTCAGGCTTCACTAAAATATCGTTCTCTAAAAAAGCGGATATCTCAAGACCTACACTGGATCGCCTGTTAAGCGGCACGGTTGATAACAAGAGTACATTTGACAGACATATACAAAAAATCCTCAATGTATTAGACATGACCGTGGATCAACTGCTCTCCTATCGTCCGGTCGGAGAAGTCAAAAAAACAGGTGCGGTGTATTCCTTAAATGCGCCGTCTGATTATTCAATGGATGAAAAGACAAAAAAACAGTATGGTCTGCTTATGGATGTCATAGACCTTTGTGCAATTTATTATTAAGGTGATTGTTATGAGTGAAAAAATAACGGCAGAAAATCTTGATCAGGTAATTCGGAAGAATAAGGAGATAAGCGCGGACATTGAGCAGTGCAGGCAGCTGGTATTCACCCAGTTTAACCGGATGCAGGTAAGTTCACCGCCGCAGCTGGCAATCCAATTACTCAGGACATACGGGCTGATCCAGATGCCAGTCAATAATCCTTATTTTGGCGGTGCTATTTATGTGAAAGAGGGCAGACGGATTCCGTTTATCAATACAGCACTGCCGCGTGCGAATCAGTATTTTGCGGAATGGCACGAATTATATCATCTTTTA
This sequence comes from uncultured Phocaeicola sp., assembly GCA_948956705.1. Next base: position 15,233 of record CARCZS010000036.1, on the reverse strand, counting down.
TTTGATACAGTGTCATTCGACCATCTTATCGAGCCGGAAAACACTATGGAAGAGAGAAAAGCGGAATATTTTGCTTCCAGGATGTTGTTGGGAAATTTAATGTCGTATTTTTCTGAATTGCCAGAGGATATGGATTTCCGTTCCAAAGTTTATAACTGCATGGCAGTATTCCAGACGCCATACAAGGCTGTTTTGATTGCATTATACGAAACTGCCGCCCAGACGGAGAATAATGCCCTTATGGATAAGGTGAAAACATACTTTGATAATGTCCACCCAGACATGTCAGAATGTTTTGCAGAGCTGGGATTGGACAACACACTGGTTCTGCCTTCGTATGTCGTGGATGTAAGTTCGCTCCAATCCAGGATTAAAGAATGCGAGCAGGAAAGACCGGATATAAGTTACCACAAAGATAACGAGCATTTTTTGGAGAGGGTTATGAAAGAAATCAAGCTGGTTGCAGGTGAGTCATATGTGTAATATACTTAATATACCTCATTACGACAAGTATAACGGTGAAAAGAGAATTGCGCTGCTGGATAATTCTGCGGTATCATTTATGCTACAGCTTGATAATAAGGGATATAAACCCGACTTAATGTTACAAGGGTATGATGTAATATTTCTGCCAGAGTGGGTTGTTGAAGAAATTCGGGATTCAGAGTCTAGAGTTCAATATATAGAAAGACTGGAGAATACAGGTGTTCCTATCAAGATTATAAAGGAAGACTTTTATAGCAATTTGATGGACAAGGAAGAAATTTTCCTATATGAAATAGTAAAAGCAGCTGTATCCAGATTAGGGGATTTAAAAAAATATCTCCGTGAGAATGTAGACAAAGAAGATCCGCTGGATATGGAACCATATGAAGACTGGATACGTGAGATGTATACAAACTGGCCACTGGAAGGGGGATTAACGGTCAGCGGACGGGTAAAAAAGAAAAATGCAGGGGAAATTTCGCTGACTATTTTATCTGAAATATTTTCATGGCATTATCCTGATACGGAGATTTTGACAGTATACACACAGGATTCCGATTCCTATGTTTTTCAAACGTGTGCTGAGGAACTTTTAAAGAAGGCAGATCACCTAAAAAATGTAGCCCCGGTAAGTGTTACATACCGCTCAAATGATTCCATACTTTGCCAGATGTACAGGGATAAGCAGCTGGCAATAGAGGAAATCGGGGATATCCGTAAGGACGCAAGAAATGTGATATATACATTGATGCGTGAAGATAATACAGTCGCGCTTGTGACTAAAGTACTGGATAATGAAGAATTTGTTAAGCTGATACAGAACAAATCTGTACAGATTATCTTTTAAAATTAAACGAAAGAAAGCGGATTATGTACGGTTCATTCCGTCAAATCCATAATAATGTTTTTATGATATGATTAGCGCGTCAAGAATACCATTTTTGACGCGCTAATCATGATATAGGTATTATAATAAAACAGATATCAGGTAATCAAAGGTCTGTTGTTCATTTACAAACGAAAGTCTTTTTAATCGGTGCAGTACTTATTAAAAAGTTTTATGTGGTGTGGATGCAGTATTTTTTCGCATAATAAAAAGTATGGCAGAGATTATCTCCGTCATTTTGATATAAAATGAGGTAGATAGTATGAGGTTATTTGAATACAACAAAGAGCTGGAGAATGGAAAGGTATCAAATGTACACATGATTTGCTGGATAGCTTAGTTTATCTTGGTTATAATCTAAAAACGGCTGATAAAAAATCTGAATATCACCATTATCATCTACTTCACCGCCTGCGCTTATGAGATTTTCTTTCCATAAATCATTTGTCAGGCTGGTTACATACAAATCTATTCCTATCTCTCTTGTTGCCACATAGGACATCAAAAAGACTATTCTCGTAGCAATGCCCTGTCTGCGGTAATTGCGGGGGATTAGAATGCTTGAAACATGGACAAAATTGCTGAATCCGGATGCCAGATCTTCACGATCCCTTACACAAAACTGCAATATCAGCAGCTCCTTTTTTTCAGTATCTCCAATATGAATTTCATAGCGGACATATTCGCCCTTCTTTTTTACAGTTCCCTTGGCAAGATATAATTTTTCAAAGCATTCGTTCAGGATGCTAATAAACGCAAGTTCATTCTTTTTAAAACGTCCCCGATATTCTATCATTTGTAATTCCCCTATGTGTTATATAAAATGATAATGTAATTCAATTATTATAACAAAGAAAGTGCCGACAAAAAAACAATAAATACGCGTAAGAAATTTACACAAATATGAGTAAAAATACGCGGCGGTTTTTGTATAATAATACCATTTTTGGGTTTATTTTACCGAAATTGAAAAAGAAAAATAATAAAAAAAGGGAAAATAGTCAATTGTAGGCAGATGTATCGAATCGGAAATCCGGTACTATTGACGGAAAAGAATCTTCTGATAAGATTAAAAGAAGTAAAAGCACATGTGATTTTTATAATTTGATATGAAAAAGGAGGCTTGCACGCATGTATGACCTGGTGTGCAGGGCCGATACCCTTTTTCTTGCTGCGCAGATCAGAATGGAAGGCATTCTGCTGACAGGGAACGAGTGGGATTTTTTGATGGAAGACCCCGAGGACGGCGTATTTGCCACCCTCATTGACAAAGCGGAAGATATCGGTGCCAGCGGATATCAGCTTTTGATGACCATAGGGGTAATCGGTCTGGTATTCTCGATTATTTTTACGGCAATTTCCCTGCTCATGACATCCAACGCGCAGAAGAAGGAGGAGAAAAAATCACATGCGCTGGTTATATGCGTTGCTGGAATTTGTATTTTCAGCGTATTCAGCATAGTCGGTTTTTTCAAATCAATCGGCTCTGGATTATAGTTAGTCACTTGAGGTGGAGGCAAAAAGCTCCACCTTTCTTTTTTTGCGCGAAAATTGGGAAGGAGGAAGAATTTGGCATCAACAGGAGTATTCAGGGTACCAAGGGAGTTTAAGGATGAAGATAAATGGTTCCGCTATTTTACCAAGAAACAGGCACTGGTATTGATACTGGTATTACTGGCGGACTACAAGCTTATTATGGCAGCTGCACCCCACGGCATGGTTATTGCGGCTGTCATTGTATCTATTTTAATTACTCTGGTGGCAGGCGGCATGGTCATGATCGAACTGCCGGTAGATGTGATGTTTCTGACAGGGGGCGGCATTACGCTGGATCAGTGGCTTTTCAGGGTGATGTTAAGGAAATGCCGCCGGGTGTTATATACAAAGCATACACAGGAGGGAAGCTGATGTATGAAAGAAAAAAATAGAGAAAACCGCCATATCGTGAGGAAAAAGATATGCACAGCGGCGCTTTTTTTATGCGCATTGCTGCTGACGGGGTGCGGGGATGACGGGGAGAGCATTTATAATTTCTCAGGCGTTGAACCAAAGGAGATCGACCCGTGGGTATACCTGCAGGATACCGCGCTGTCCTCGAACACACAGATACTTGGTTTCGCCTCATCCGCAAGCCGCCTTGGGATTACCGTGGGGGTTATGGGGATTGTCTTTTCCATTATGTATATGGCCATCCGGATTTTTTTTGCCCGGAACGCGAAAGTCAGGGAGGAAATCAAGGAGGAAGCCATGATAAAGGGAATGGTGGCAATTATGATTTTCAGCGTCCCGTTCTGGCTGGGGATTTTTAAGCTGGCAGGTGAGATGCTGATTTAAAGGAGGAAGCAATGCAGACTATAGATACATTAGTCCGCTCCGTGCAGATAATCGCAGTAATTATCGTGGTTTTACTGGCAATATTCGGCGCGGTTGGATTTTATTTCATGAAGATACACAGGAGCAGGGTACAGGAGAAACATCTGGATTACAGCCAGTTTAGAAGGCTGGACTCCCTGGAATATGTGAGATTCGACGACGTGGGGGAGTACATGGTTGTTGCAGACGGGAAAAAGCGCTTTATCGGGGCGATTGCCTGCAGCGGGTGCGAGTTCCGCGATGCGGAGGACGAGGAACGCCTGCAGATTATACGGGGATACCTTTCCTTCATCAATGTACTTGATAACCAGAATATACAGTTTTGGCAGATGGCAAGGGATGTCAACCTGGATAAGATGGTAACGGATTACAAGGAGCAGCTCACGAGCCTTCAGGAGAGGCAGTATCTGATGACGCTGGATTATGAAGAAATAAAAAAGGAGTCGGAGCAGGTTCCGGAAGGTGAAGAAGAACGGTACGACCTGTATTATCAGAAACTCAGGCAGATGCAGAGGGAAATCATGTCCTTGGGCTACCGCGTGGATCAGCTGAAAATCCAGGTGCAGTATCTGGAATCCGTCAGCGGCGAGAAAGCAGATCCGCATTTGGATCAGCTGTATATTTACGACTGGACTTATAACGCCATTGATTTTACACAGGAACTTACGGAGAGCGAGATTTACTCCAAAGCTGAGAAGCAGCTCGAGAACAGGGCGGCGGCGTATATATCCTCACTCCGCAACGCCGGGGTAAAGGCCCGGATGCTGACAGGAGTGGAAATACTGGAACAGATGCGCCGCTATACACATCCGGTCAGCGCAGCAAAGTACCGCGCTGACGAAATTCTGCAGTCCGCATATGACAGCATTGCGGTGACGAGCAGTTCCTTAAGGGAAATGGAAGAAACGGTCAGCCAGAACGCATTAAGGGAAATGGCGGCAGAGTTTGCATTCATGGAAGAGGAGGAGAATCTGTAGATGAATCGGGAAATTATAGCAATTCTGCTCATAGCGGCATCGGGAATCTTATTTTTTGTAATCATGGCGGTTGTAATAGTAAGACTGCTTAAAAACAGGGAAAAGCCGAAACCGGCAGGAGAGGACGAGAAGCTGTTCAGGCGGGTATCTGCGGCGCGGGAGATAGTGGCGCCGGATGGGGTGGATCCGAATCCCCTGTCTTATTTCATTCTGAATGATGCAGGGCATGACGTGTATGTAAGGTGCTTTACCATTGATGCCCTGCCTAAACGGACTGCTTTCGCAACGACATTTCCAGCCCTGTTCAACAGCGGGCGGATGCGGGTCAGCGTTTTCATAGAGCCGCTGCCGGAGAGCCGTGCGGCACATATGCTGGATACGACAATCGTTGAAATCGAAACGAATATTATCAGTGCGGAAAAGAATTACAACCGGAATATGCTCCGCAAGCTGAACGGGAAGCTTCGGGAGACCGAAGGGTGGGCAGAGCGCATAGAAACAGGCGAAAACAGCCTTTACCATGTTTATTTCCTGTTCGTGCTCATGACATCTTCGCTGGAGGAACTCAATTATGAGTCGGATTCTTTCCGTAATCTTGCAAAAGAGAAACAGATTACGGTCAGCGCCTGTTATGGCGTGCAGCCGGAAGCCTTTTTGTCGGGAATGCCTTTAAACCGCAGGGTAAACGCAGGGATAGGGCCTGTGAAAACTGCCGGATTAAAGAGACATACGATGGACAAACTCAGTATCTCTAGTATCTTTAACCATACCCAGACAGATTTCATCCATGAAAACGGCGTCGTTTTGGGAAGGAACATGTCCAGCTGGAAGCCTGTGGCGTATGACTGCTATGATACCAGCCACAACGGATATAACGTGGTTTTCTGCGGGATGACGGGTACGGGGAAGTCTGCCACGATGAAGATTCTTGCATCCCGGTACATATCCAAAAACGGATACCGCTTTGTTGCAATTGACAGTCAGGCAAGGGGAAACCGCGGGGAGTATGCGATGATGGCGGACGTGCAGTGCGGCATTAATTACCAGATAAAAGTCGGAAGCGACATTATTTTGAATCCCTTTGAGGTCCGGGAAGAAGAGGAATGGTCGGAAATGGACGGCGATTATATGGTGTTAAAGCTGAAAGATAAAGTGGAAGATGCCAGAAGCAGCCTTATGATCATGGTCCAGGGAAATAAGGGAGCTGCGGATTTTGAACTGACAACCTACCTTGAGCGTGTCATTACGGACATAATAGTGGAACTGTATGAGGAACGGGGAATCATTGACGGCCAGGTGGACAGCCTGTTTGAGGAAGGGCTGCAGGAGAAGGAGATTTTGGGAAGCGGGAAAAGGCGGAAAACGCTGCCCACGATGACGGATTTTTATAAAAAGGCTTTAAAAAAGGAGCGCGATAACGAGATCAGGGAACACAAGAAAGCCTACCGCATTCTGCTCGACAGCCTAAAGGAACGTATCCGGGAACTGTATTACTGTCCAAAGTGTCTGCGCTTCTATACAAGAAAAGAGTATGAGACGTTAAAGCATGTCTGCGGATGCGGGGAAAATGGTCATAAGATACAGGCCATACAGGGGGTAAAAAGCTACTTCGACGGACAGAGTAATGTTGTCATAGACAGGAATGTGAAATTTACCAACATAGACCTGTCGCAGCTTCCGGAAGAGGAGAGGGCGGTTGCCCGGCTGGTGGCACTCAGCTTTGTAACGGAACATTTTATAAAGAAAAATGCAATTAACCCAAAGAAAATGGAGTATATGGGTGTGATCTGCGACGAGCTGCATGAAAATTTCAAGTCCCTGCCCGCCGTACAGAAGCTTGATTATGTTTCCAGGACGTCAAGAAAAAGGCTGGTGTCGCTGTGGACGGCAACACAGGCATTGAAGGATTACCAGAGGATGCCGGAAACGGAAGCCCTGTTAAAGCAGGCGGCAACAAAATTTGTGTTCAAGCAGGACTATCAGGACCGGAGCTGGGTGAAAGAAGCGCTCAACCTTACAAATGGACAGGCAGACCGCATCCTGGAACTTGGCGGGGATCCTTCGGACAAGAGCGAGGACCGGAAAGGGGAAGTCTGCATCGTGGATAACGGAAAGGTATGCTTCTGTAAGGTGGACTACTTAAAAGCGGCGGAAGCGGTATTTGTGGAAACGGATGCCAGGACACTGCAGGCTATGTACGGAGGCGAGGCAGGATGAGGGGACTGAAAAAAGCACTGTGCCTTGCATTGTTATGCATTCCGCTTTTGCTCTGCCGGGGAATGGTCGTGTATGCATCCCAGTCTGACAGCATAGAGAATGATGTCGATGAAGGGAACAACAACCGCTTTGATACAACATCACCCTGGCTGAAAGGTACGTCAGACGAGTCTATTTATGGGAATCCCATTGATGCAGGGGAAGAACAGCAGGACATTACCGTGGGCAAGCCCGGACGTGTGGAAAAATACATTGCAGAACTGCTAAGGAATATAGGCAGTTCCGTTATTGCACTCCTGCAGGATAACATCGGCGCATCCCTGGACAGTATCGTATACGGGAGGGTAGGAAGCGGGCAGCCCAACAAGGTTAACATCTATGCCTTTGAACTGCGTAAGGGAAATCCTTACGGCGTGACCGCATCAGTATGTTATGCGCTGCTTAGGGGAATGATGTTCATTTTCCTCGGGATTACTTTTGTGTTCCAGCTGGCGAAATCGGCATGGACCGGACAGACCGCAAAAAGCAGGGATGAAATCAGGAGTATGTTTCCGTCCATGGCATTGAAGTTTGCCGCGCTTATTTTAATGCCGTACCTGCTGGACGTGGCGCTGTATGTGAGGGATGTCCTGCTGTACGGCATTAAGGAAGTAACTTCGCAGATGATAACCGGAGGGGCAACATTATCACTGTCGAAGGCTTTTCTGATTAATGCGGAACGCAGCGGAACTTTTGTTGATGCCGTCATGTACCTGGGAACAGTGGTCTTAACGGTTTATTTTGTGTTTTTATATGTTGCCGTGGCCATAGATATGCTGGTCTGTTTTGTCAGTTTTCCTTTTTTGTGCGTACTTCAGAGCAGGAAGCGGGATCTGCTTGGCGGATGGGTAATGACCATGTTTTCCAATATCATGACGCCCGTGATAGATGCCGTACTGCTCCTGATTCCATTGCTCACAAGCCTGATGTTGTCGGACACGATAAAAGGCGTGGCGGTTATCCAGCTGGTCATGTGCATGCTTCTTATTCCGGCGAGGATCCGGTTTAAGGCGCTGCTGGGAATCCAGAGCAACGAACGGAACGGCTTTTTGGGAGCGATGGCAATGATGACGCTTACAAGGGCAATTGCATCACGTATCAAACAGGGTGTTGGAAAACTCGCAGATGCTTTTTCTGATGCGAGAAAGAGCCGTATGTATGGAGAAATGGCGGATGTTGACAGGGAAGAAGAGGAGTCCTACTTGTCAGCGGCAGAAGGAAAAGGCAGCCCGAATAACAGACTATCAGAAGATGGAAATAATCTGTCAGGGGTAGATGGCGGACAGGAAAAAGGCGTTTCATCTGCGGAAACAGGAAGCGAAAAACCGGAAGATCAGAATAATGCGCCAGTCCTTGACAGGGAACCAGATGATATTGCAGTCCCTCAGACGGCGGATTATGCACAGGAAGGGTTATCGTACGGAAACTTTAAAGAAAGGACGGATTTCCCGTCAGATATCTCAGGTGCGGATGATGCCGGTACCGGGACTCCGCCTCAAAATAAAAACGATTTACTGCGGAGCATAGACGGTGCAATGAATCAATCGCAGGAAAATCTGGATAAATTGAAGGTAGACCGCGCGGAACTGGTACAGCAGGATAAACAATTGAGGCGCCAGATGTTGAACCACAGGCGCGGCTCGGAAGAATACCGGGAGCTGGAAACGGAAAGGGCGGATATAGAAAGCCAGACAGCCCGGCTGGATAAGAGAATCGCAATGGAGAACGGGCGTCTTAACCAGCTTCGCCAGCAGTCAAGGCAGCTTCATACAGCAATGGGCGTACATGGGACACCGACAAGCTTTGATGACAGAAGGGCGGAGATTTTACAGAAAAGGGCGACCATCTCCAATTTTGAACAACCTGAATTTAAGGGTGTTCTTAGCAATGCACAGATGCGGGATTTATACAAGAAACGCGCTGTAGCGAATGTGGTAAAGGTAGCTGCCGGGACAGGCGGCGGCGCTGCATTAGGGGCAGTTGCCGGCGGCTCAGCAGTATTTTTAGGCGCTTCGGCGGCAGCACTTTCTTCCGCAGGAGGTATTCAGGCGGGCGGAGGCGCAGGAGAGGCAGCGGTAGATGTATCTATTGAAGCCGGGCATATTGCGGGAGCGGCTGCCAGGAGTGGGGGAAAAAGAATTTACCAGGCAGCTGATATGGCGGCATCCGCTTATCTCATGAATAAAATCAGACCTGCAGCAATGCAGGCATCCTTTTATATGGATACCGGAACCACGGTGGGCGGTACAGTGGAAGCTCCTACATTAGATAAGGAAGAAACAGAAACAGTAAGCGGCATAAATACCCGGTCCGGTAAGCAGATACAGGCAGATGTTTCCTATGCAGTGCAGGAAATCCTGAGCGTAGAAGGCACGATGAAGAACAGTACGGCGCTGCGGGCGATGCAGCAGGCCAACCTGCGGGCAGAGAAAGAGATAGCAGTCATGCGCGAGGAAGGAAAAGTAGTTCTGACCGAGGAGATAATCCGCACAAAAAGGATAGAAGCCCAGACAGCGGCGATTTCAGAGGCAGTCCTTTTGCAGATGGAAAAGAAAGCCAGATATGACCGCGGATCCGAGGACTATGAAAATGCGGCAAAAATGATTCAGGAACGGGTAAAACAGATTTTAGAGGACAAGAACCGTCCCTTGGTATAACAGGAGGACAGATGAAAAAGGGCAAATTAAAAGTATTGCTGTGCCTGCTTTTATTCTCCCTGCTTCTTTCGGGGTGCGAGGGAGATTATGGGTATTATGGAAAAGCGGACATTCCCCCGCTGGTGGAGCAGTGGAGGGAAGAGGTGGAATTTTATGCGGATATGTACGGGATTGCCGAGTACGTCGATGTGCTGCTTGCAATTATCGCACAGGAGTCCGGCGGTGATGCGGAAAAAACACCGGATATCATGCAGTGTTCGGCAAGTGCGGGACTTCCGGCAAATTCCATAACGGAACCGGTTGAGAGTATCCGGCAGGGGGTGTGGTATTTCAGTTCACTGCTCGCAGCAGGCACGGACAAAGGCGTGGATATGGATTCCGTAATACAGGCCTACAATTTCGGCGGCGGATACATAGATTACATAGAAGCGGAACGGGACGGACACCACTCGGAAGCAGCTGCAAGGGAATTTTCCAGCAGGATGTGCGCACAGCATGGATACTCCGTATACGGAGACGTGCTGTATGTGGAGCATGTACGGTCGTGGCTGAGCGGCTCCGATGGCATGGGAGAAGGTGATTACGATACCATGCTGGCATGTATGCAGGAATATTTAGGAGTACCGTATTTGTATGGCGGAAGTGGGAAATATGGCATTGATTGTTCTGCACTCACGCAAAAAATCTTTAAGTCAGTGGGCATCACCTTGCCAAGAACGGCGCAATCACAATATGATTTTGTGACGCATATTTCGGACGCGGAAGCAGAACCGGGTGATCTGGTTTTCTTTGAGGGAACTTACGAAAGCGGCACATATATAACCCATGTGGGTATATATGTAGGAAACGGCAGGATGTTCCATGCAAGCTCCGGTAAGGGATATTGCTGTTACTCGTCAATAAACACAGCCTATTACCAAAACCATCTTGTCGGTTTTGGGAGGCCGTAAAGAAACAAGGAGGAAGAAACATGAAATATGGTAATTTCAAAAAAGCGCTGTTTTCAACACTGGTTACAATTCTGGTGGTTCTGCTTTTTCTGACGGGCACGTTTTTACTGGTTATGTCAAGAGATGGCACAGGGGAAGACAAATCGCAGACAGAGGACATGGCAGGACAAGAGGAAGTGCCTTTGGAACAGTCGGCCGGACAGAATTCGGAGCAGTTTTTACAGTCATTTGCAGAGGTTTTGTATACCTACGATACCAGGGAACGCAGGTTTTACGAAGGTACGGAAGCATTTATGACACCGCAGGCATATGCGGAACTAGTGCCGTTTTCAGTAGGAGAATCAACGGAAAGCGGAGAGAAAATTCCGGCAGTGATATCTTCACTTCGGGAGGCGAAGTGCTATTATTGCTGCTTTTCAGAGACAGAGGCAGAAGTCATCATGGAGAGCTGTTTTACGCTGAACGGAAGCGGAAACGGGCAGATTATGCAGTATATCAAGCTGAATATCGAAAAGCAGAGCAATGAGTGGAAAATTACAGGTATCAATGTTTTAGATACTCTGGAACAGTGAGGTGGCAAATGAGACAAATAGAGGTGATCTGCGGCATTCCGGAAGACACCACATCAACCGGACTTGTAGAGAGGATTTGCCAGATGGCATTAGAAAGAGAAATAAAGGTTGTTATACATCCATGCTTAAGCAAGCAGGAAGTGGAATATAAGACGTTTTCTATGGATAATCACGAGAATGTGGTTATTCTTCTACAGGAAAATATGGATATGTCGGCATCTTACCAGTCATGGGAAATTGCGGCACTCAGGGACATTAAAAGAATCCCGGTAGTTGTGTCGGTAGATAGGAAGCACTACGGTACGGATTACATGGCGGTCCTGTATGCTGCGGGGATTACGGACGCGGTTTATGAAGAAGATGCCGATGCGGAGGAATTGACGAAAAGAATCCTGTCAAGGCGCTCCAGAAGGGAATCCAGGGAATATTACGGAATCAGGTCTATGGATGAAGTTGTGTCAGTGCTGGATATTTTGGGAAAAGATACGCTTGAACGGTATGTCTATTATATCAGCGCAGGCATTGATGCCCATGATACACAGATCCGCTATCAGGAAGTCCGGGATAAATTAAGTTATGTTGAAAATTGTTGCCTGGCTGAACACCTTCCGGAAAATATCATACAGGAATTACAGTCAGATGAGGGATTTGCCTTATATCAGAATACTATGCAGAAAATGAAAAAAGGAAGGGAAAAGAAAATGGGTACAGGGAATTTAAAAGTGGGTCTCAGAATGGGGCCTTGAGAGAAAAAGGAGGAAATATTTAGTGAACGAAACACAGACAAAGGGGAATGAAGACCGCATTTCATTTATTATGGAAGAAATAGAAAAGCTTTCGACACATATTAAAACGTACAGTGTAGGTTCTTACCCTGTTTTTTACTTACAGCTTCATAGTATTTTGAAAGTACAGGATATCCTTGAGATGCGTCTGTCCGATGTCTATGAATGTGTACATGGCAATGTGTATGTAAAAGATCAGATTATATGTGATGAAAAGGAAGTTGGACTGAGCGGGGAAGACAGAAAAAATCTGGCATGGTATGCGATGCAGCGCATAAAGGTCAGGAATACGGAAGAGGAACAGATGAAAGAAATGTATCTTTGCGTTAATAAACAGGGGAAACCGCTTCAAAAGCAGGTGTATAGAAAAATGCTGGAACGCTCCAGCAGTGAACTGGATCTGAGCAGGGTATACAATTCCGGGTATCTTCGCAGTCTGTACGGTTATCTTGAAATTGCATACGGTAGAAAAACCATAGAGGATGTTGCAACAGAATATCAGGTGGAGCGGTATTATCTGCTCAACCGCATTTTTAAAGGCATGAGCATTGAATATGACAGCCAGCTCTTAAATGAGGTGGCAAATATTGATGAGGCCGATTTATAGGAGGACAGATGCAGATTACATCAATAATAAAAAAACTGAAGGAATTAGCGGAAAAGAGTCCGGCAGGGGAAGAACTGGCAATGGAGGCGGCAGCAATGCTTTCGCTTCTTATGGCAGGTCAGGATGGCAGATGCACGATTCATCTGCTAAGGGGAGATACAACCGTATTCTTCTATTCCTCCCTTCCGGATGATGAGGCAGGATTCTGGAGATGCCCCCTGCCCGCAGTAGAAGAAAGATGCCGGATCAGGAATGACAGCCGGGCATTCGTGCTGTCAGATATGGGAAAGTATGAAGGATTCCTGATATTGGAAGAATCTCAGGGAGGAAGCGGATTGGCATCAGAAGATACGGAAAATCTGTTATGGATATTTCAATTATTTTGGTGTACGTGTCTTTTGGCAGATGAGTCAGAGAAGAACTTCTTTACCGATCCGGTAACGGAGCTGCCGGGAATAGCCGTATTTAAGCAGGCGGCATCCCGGATAATCGCCTCCGGGCAGGAAGGGTATCTTGTCGTTGCCCGGGTTCCGGTGTATTTGGAAAGACCGTATTCTGAAAACAGCATGGATTGCAGGCTTCAGGAGCTTGCAGGGTATTTTAGGGAAAAGGAAGGCATAACGGCTTACCGTATTGCGGCGGATATGATAGCCATTCTGACAGATGGCGAAAAGGGGACAGCATTGGATCATATGCAGAAGATTATGCTGTTGCTGCCAGAAACGTCCCTGTTTCTGACATCGCTGGTGCATATGGAAAAAGAAAAGGTCTTAACGAAGATTCAGGAGGAAATGGGTAAGTTAGGGGAAGGCAGTACCGGGATCGAGACTTCCTGCCCAGGCCCAAGACTGCCAATATTCATAAAGGACAGAAACAAGGGGGATGGGAATGGAAAAAATTGACAAACTGCATTGTCTGCAGATTGCTATTGCAGTGTTCTTTGGATGTATGGCTTTCTTTTTCATTCCTCCGTCCATTGCATATGGGGAAGAGGTATACATTCAGGAGGAAACAGGGGAGAGCGAACAGGAAAACTCCATATATGATGCGTTAAGAGAACGGATACAGGATTCTTGGGAGAGCGGCATGGAAAATTTGGAGGAAGTTAATCCGATAGAAATCAGCGGCAATTTTGCTGAACGGATCCTGCGTACCATAGCGGCGGCTTGTTACAGCAATTTAAAAAGCATAAAAGCAGGGGCACTGCTGATAGGGCTTGTTTCCTTTGTTTTGGGAGCAGCTATTGCACTGTTGGCAACAAAAGACAAGAAAATGCGGAAAACGGCAGTCAGCGTCGGCATGATAGCGGTGCCGGTAATCCTTTTGATTATTGTATTTGGTATTTCCTGGTTTATCAGTATTTTCCGGTAACGGATTGATAACCGGTAAAACATATTATTTTAACGGAGGTGCAATCAATGAAAGACCAGTTGTATGAAATTTCAGGAAAATTTTTAGGCGGAAGAAAAGAGAAAGAACATTCTTATGTGCCGGAAAGGACAGATGGGCATCTGGAGCGTTATAAAAAGCTGATGGATACAGGGGAATATATGCAGATGGCTTTTGAAAAGGCAGGAGCAGACGGCACCCTTTCCAAAGTGGACAAGGACATCATTATCTGCATGGCATCAGATGCAATTACGGGGGATCCGTATGATCTGCGGTACAAGTCACAGAAGCTGGCGGACGTATACTATGTAAAAGTGGTCAGGGTGGACGATGAAAGCCGTACCGTCTGGGTAAGCCACAATGAAGCGCGGAAGGATAAACGTCCGGAAATCGAAGAAGAAATCAATAACCGGCTGAAAAAGGATAACGGGAATGCAAATTTGCGTGTAAAGGGCAAGGTAATCCGTATCCAGTCTAAAACGGTAGATGGAGAGAACATAGATACGGGCGTATGGCTGGACTTATGCGGTGTCGGAATCTTAGGGTTTGTGTATATCGGCGACTGGGCAAATACATTTACGTCCGCGCTGAAGGGAACAGTATCTTACGGTGATGTTGTGGAAGTATGCATACATGAAAAAAAGATAAGAAAGCAGAAGAAACAGGACATTATCTATTATGCCTGCTCCAGAAAGGAGCTGGTAGAGGATCCGTGGGAGCAGAAATCGCTGGAAGAAAAGTATCATGTTGGCGACATTGTGCGCATTAAGTGCCTGTCACTGAAAAAGGGGCACTGGTTTGGCGAAATCAATGGCTTGGAAGATATCCAGGTATTTACCGAGTACCCGTCATCAGCAAGAGATTTTCCAATTATTCCGGGCATGGAGTATATGGGAAAGATTTATTACATGAATACAAAGGAACGTTCCTTAAAAGCAAGGGTGTTCCAGGCGCTTACGCTGGAGGGATACGAAAAGCCGGAAAATAATCAGGAGGGAGAGGAAACGTAATGGCTGATACGGAAAAGACAACAGAGAGGGCTGCCCGCGATATAGTAGGTATGATGGGGTATAAGGCACTTTTTGAGTATATGCCGGAAATGGAGATCAGTGTGCCGGATTCGGATAAAAGAAATTCTCTGGATAAAATTGCCTACTATTACCGGAATGAGGAAATTGTACTGTCCGATCTGTATATCGGGTATGTGATAGCACTGTACAAGTATACAATCCCCAAAGTAGTGGCGGAAACGATTCAGGCATTAGGCAGTTTCTGGCCACAGAAGCGCGTGCCGC
>CARCZS010000035.1 GCA_948956705.1 uncultured Phocaeicola sp. | reverse complement strand
TTATTAAAATAGATAGCCTTTTGTTGATAAATGATTATTATGGAGATTCTTTACTTACTGTATTCAATCTTAATAATAATAAAATAGAACGAAGGTTATTAGGACAAGGAGATGGCCCCAACGAATTGCTATCTCCGTTAGAGGTTCTTTTGTTGAATAATAATTTGTGGATTTTAAGTCGTCCTATCCATTTATTGAATCATCTGTCAACCCAGTCTATTCATAAATCCCCAAAACTGGTAAGGGACCTGCAGGCCAAAACAGAAGCGGATTGTTTCGTTCCATTAACCGATACTCAATTTGTACTGTCCGGTTTTTGGAAGAAACGATATGCGTGGATGAACTTACAAAAAAGTGATGAGTTAAAATAAAATTCGATTTACGCCAATAAAAGCCACTGATGGACAATTATTTCTTTGTCAGTGATTTATGCTGTATTTTTCATTGCTTCGCAAAATGGGTAAAACGCAAAGTTATGCACATCGCAGAAACGGTTAGGTTTCCAAATCGTAACCCCGCAATTTTGCATATTTGTTAGCCTTGTGTATGTTTTGCGCCGTTCTGCGTAGGTTTGCTTTCAGCCATTTAGCGCATGTGAAACTAAATTTGCAACCAAAAAAGAACGGTATGAGAGCAACATTCAAAATCCTGTTCTTCGTGAACAGAAGCAAGGAGAAAAACGGCATTGTCCCCATTATGGGACGAGTGACAATCAACGGGACACAGGCGCAGTTCAGCTGCAAGTATTCCATTGCGGTAGAGCAATGGGACACAAAGGCGAACAAGGTGAAGGGCAAAAGCAAGGAAGCCCGTGACATCAACTATGCCCTTGACAACATCAAGGCGCAAATCATCAAGCATTACCAGCGCATATCGGACAAGGATGCGTATGTGACGGCTGAAATGGTTCGGAACGCCTATCAGGGCATCGGCACGGAATATGAGACCGTGCTCCGTGCCTTTGACAAGCATAACGAGGATTTCGCCAAGCGCATAGGTAAGGACAGGGTCAAGGAGACATACTACAAACACACGATTGCCCGTACCCATGTCGCCAACTTTATCAAGTATTACTACAAGCGCAACGACTTCGGCATGAACGAGCTGACAGAGGATTTCATGAACCAGTATTGCATCTATCTTCGCAATGAGGTGGGTGTCCAGCAGTCCACCGTTAAACTGTATTGCACGACATTGAAGTCCATCGTTTCCCATGCGCACAAGAACGGGCTGATACCGAGGGATCCTTTCGCCAACTGCCGTGTCAGCGGAGGGACGAAAGAACGTGAGTTCCTGACGGAAGATGAAGTTCAAACCCTGATGTCGCACCGTTTCAACGACCCAGCAATGACACTGGTTAGGGATATTTTCATCTTCGGATGCCTGACAGGAATCTCGTTCATTGATATAAAGAACTTGACCACCGACAACCTTGTCACCATAAACGATAGCCTTTGGATTTCATCGGCACGTCAGAAGACGAAGATACCGTTCCGTGTGAAACTGATGGAGAGTGCCCGTAAAATCATTGACCGTTATGAGCCTTTCCGTTGTGGCAACCGCCTGTTCAATGTTTACCGAAACGGATGGACAAATGTCTTGCTGAAACAGATTGCGGAAGAATGTGGGATAAACAAGCGGTTGACCTTTCACATGAGCCGCCATTCGTATGCGGTGATGGCTATCTCAAACGGTATGCCGATTGAAAGCGTGAGCAAAATTTTGGGACATACCAAAATCACCACCACCCAGCATTATGCAAAGATAACTACCGAAAAACTGGATAAGGATTTGTCCGTTTTGGAAAGCAAAATCGGTGACAAGATGAAACTTGTATAACATAAACAGAAGCGAGCATGGAAAGAGGTATCATAACAATGGATGAATCCGGCAATATCATCATGTCGGAGAATGTTGCTGACATTTGGATGAGCGAGCCGGAATTGGTGGAGTTGTTCGGGGTGATAACCCCGACAATCCGTGCTGCCATCAGAGCCGTATATAAAAGCGGTGTCCTGAAAGAATACGAGGCGCAGAAGTATGTTCGATTGGAAAACAGCTATCATGCTGATGTGTTCAGCTTCCCGATGGTGATTGCACTTGCTTTCCGCATCAATACTTTCGGTGCGGAACAAGTGCGCAATGCCATTCTTGAAAGGGTGTACTTGCGAAAAGAAAAAATAAATATCTTCTTTTCGCTGGGTGTTAACAGTATGGAAATATCTAAGTATCAAGCATGAAATCTATCAATGTGACGACATGAAGTAATGAACCCATTGCGTATTCCCATTGCCAACAATCTATTTATATGGATAAATAAATGGGTGTATTGCCATTCATGTGAATGAATACGATAAGTCCGAAGAAACAGCCATTGGAGTGGCGCTTCTTCGGGCTTTGTCTATATGCCTCCGAACCAAATACAAGAAAAATTATACGTGAGTCATACATGAGTCATATATCCGTCTTGTACGAATTGCCGAGTTTTGCACTGATTAAACTAAAATGAAGTGCTTATGAAACAAGAAAACATCGCAAAGGAGGAGTTTATCCGAGTGGGTACAACCCTCTACAAGTTGGTGAACCAACCCCGTCTGAACGGGGGCTATGTGAAGAAACGCATCGTGTGGAACAACGAGACGCTCCGGCAGGATTACGGCAAGCACTATCTCGCCACCGTGCCGAAGTATGACGGCTTCTGCACCGTACCCGAACACGTGGACTATCAACCCGTGGTCGGCAAGTTCCTCAACCTCTATGAGCCGATAGACCACAAGCCGATGGAGGGTGATTTCCCCTCTATCCGCTCATTGGTGGAACATATCTTCGGGGAGCAATACGAGTTGGGGATGGACTATCTGCAACTGCTCTACCTGCAACCCATACAGAAACTGCCCATCCTGCTATTGGTTTCGGAGGAACGCAACACGGGTAAAAGCACATTCCTAAATTTTCTGAAAGCCCTGTTTCAGAACAACGTGACTTTCAACACCAACGAGGATTTCCGCAGCCAGTTCAATTCCGACTGGGCAGGGAAACTCCTTATCGTGGTGGACGAGGTGCTGTTGAGCCGCAGGGAGGACAGCGAGCGGTTGAAGAACCTGAGCACGGCACTATCCTACAAGGTGGAAGCCAAAGGCAAAGACCGTAACGAGATAGCATTCTTCGCCAAGTTCGTGCTGTGTTCCAACAACGAGTATCTGCCTGTAATTATTGATGCAGGTGAAACCCGTTATTGGGTGCGCAAGATAGACCGCTTGCAGTCGGATGATACCGACTTCCTGCAAAAACTGAAAGCCGAGATACCTGCTTTCCTCTACCATTTGCAGCACAGGCAACTGTCCACCGAAAAGAAAAGCCGTATGTGGTTCGCCCCCTCGCTGCTGCATACCGAAGCCTTGCAGCGTATCATCCGCAGCAACCGAAACCGACTGGAGATAGAGATGCACGAGCTTATCCTTGACATTATGGACAGGGTCGGTATGGATACTTTTTCGTTCTGTCCCGATGACATCCTCTTCCTGTTGACAAACTCGCATGTTAAGGCAGAAAGGTATCAGGTGCGGAGGGTATTGCAGGAGCGTTGGAAGCTGAAACCTGCCCACAACACACTCACATATACCACCTATCAAGTGGACTACACGAGAGAGTGCCGCTATGCGCCCAAGCGTACGACAGGGAGGTTCTACACAGTGACAAGAGAGTTTTTGGAAACACTATAATTCTTTTTTTGATGAATTGATGAATAAGAATATAATAATATTGATTATCAATAGAATATACCATCATCAAACCTTAATCAAGAATAAGGTACTGATGAAAAGAGAAAACAGTACGGACAGACCATGCCGACATAGCAAATGATGATTTTCTCTTTTCGCAAGCAGTTTGATGAATGTATGATGAGGATATATAATACTATATATCAATAGATTAAATACACTAATCATCAAAACATCGTTTTATCAACCATCATCAAATCCGTAGGAATATACATTATGACCATACAGGAAGCAAAACAAATCAGAATCGCAGACTATCTGCAAAGTTTAGGCTATTCGCCCGTGAAACAGCAGGGCGAAAGCCTGTGGTACAAATCACCGCTAAGAGAGGAAACCAAAGCCTCGTTCAAGGTGAACATTGAACTCAACCTATGCGACTTCGGTATCGGCAGGGGACGCAAGCGGCAGAATTTAACCGTCAATCCACCGCCCCGAAACATCGTTAAACCGAAGAAAAAAGGGCTGGGATTATAAAGTATCAAAAGGAAAAAACGGGAGTTGCTCGAAATTGATTCGGTTAGAATCGTGGGGTAGCAAGTTTATGTTTCGGGCAGACCGAAACCCCTTGCCACCCGCTCCCGAATACAAAGGAGCGGCATCCCGTTGGTCTATACATTAACTATACTGATAATACTTGAATATGGAACATAAGGAAGACAAGAAACGCAACAAGGGCGGTCGCCCGAAGAAAGGGACTGCCGAGAAACTGGAATACCGTGTCGTCGTGAAACTGGCGGCAGCCGACTACCTCCGCCTGTTGACACGGGCGCATGATGCCGGAGTGTCATGCAGCGAATACATGAGGGAGTGTTTCCGAAACGGTCATGTGAAAGGGCGGCTGTCGGAGGAACACGCCACCCATGTGCGGAAGCTGTGCGGCATGGCGAACAACCTGAACCAGCTTGCACACAAGGCGAATGCAGGGGGCTTCTATGAGGAACGTGACGACTGCAAGGTGGCAGTGGCAAGAATCCATGAACTCTTAACCAAGATAGGGATATGATGGCGAAAATCGTAAAAGGAAGCGACTTCAAGGGTGTGGTGGACTACATCCTTGACAAGGACAAGGGAGTGCAGAAAATCGCAGCCAACGGTTTGTTTTTAGAAAGCAAGGAGACCATCGTAATGAGTTTCAATATCCAGTCGCAGATGAACGGCAAGGTGGCGAAGCCTGTCGGACACATCGCCCTCAGTTTCTCCAAAGAGGACGAACCACGACTGACGAACCATGTCATGGCGCATATCGCGCTTGAATACATGGAGAAGATGGGTATCCGTGACACGCAGTTCTTCATCGCCCGCCACTTCGACAAGGAGCATCCGCACGTGCATATCGCCTTCAACCGCATAGGAAATGACGGTAGGACACTCTCGGACAAAAACGACCGATTGCGCAGTACCCGTATCTGCAAGGAGTTGACCTTGAAATACGGTCTACACATGGCTGACGGCAAGGAGCATGTCAAGCGCAACCGCCTGAAAGAGCCGGACAGGACGAAATACAGGCTGTACGACATACTGAAAACGGAGGTCGGCAGATGCGGCAATTGGGACGTGCTTGTCGCCAACCTGAACCGTCAGGGAGTGGAGGTCAGTTTCAAGCACAAGGGGCAGACGGACGAGGTGCAGGGCGTGGTCTTCACCATGAACGGCTACCACTTCAACGGCTCCAAAGTGGACAGGTGTTTCAGCTATTCCAAGATTGATGCAGCCTTGCAGCGCAACAGGTATGAGGAATGCATGAACCTGAAATCGAAAGTTTATACAACAGATACATCAAGCGCAACTTCCGACACTGTAAGAGGTGAACTTTTCAGAGGCTCATTGGGATTGTTGAACGGTCACGGTTCATCCTGTAACGCTGCCGATGCGGAAGCCAATCAGGAGATGGCAGAAATATTGCGTAGAAAGAAAAAGCGCAGACGAGGAATGAGGTTGTAGTTGGTGGAGAAATTTATTTTGAAATCACTAAAATCAGTGTGAGATTTTTGTTTAACCTCTTGCAGGAACATACCTATATCTGTTCCTGCAAGAAGTTGTATAATCTATTGATTTTAAATATAGGATGTTGATTCTTACTGAGTTTTACTGTTCCTGTATTGCACAGGTGTAATCCCTGTTTGGGACTTGAAATATCGAACCATGTAAGACGAAGAAAGAAAATGCAGGTTCTCCGCAATTTCAGCCACAGACAACGAAGTATAGTCCAGTATTTGCTTTATTTCCCGGATAATCCTGTCGTTGATATATGATTTTGCGTTTGTACCTAATACTTGCTTTACTATTTTGTTCAAGTAATTGGGGGTAATACATAATCTATCGGCATAAAATGAAATATTGCGGTTCTCTATGAAATTGTCTTCTACAAGTCTGATAAAAGGTTCTATATAACGTTTTTGGCTTGTTTCCTGCTCTTCAAACATCATCAAATTATCGGCACGTTTTATCAAAGTCAATACTTCATACAGCATAGCCCGCAGAATGTGTTGGTCTATTTCAGGTAAAGAGGTGGTGCGCAAATTGGTCTCATCGCCATGTATTTCCATCCGTATCTGTTTCATCACTTGGCAGATACGGTCGTACAATGTACCATTAATCCGATAGAACGGTGATTTTCGGTTGGGTTGCAGATAGGGGAATTTCTGCAAGAACAGACGGTCGTTGAAGAACGATAGCAAAAACTCTTCTTCAAAAATCAGCATATACCCTTGCAATTGAGTATTGCTGTTCCAACTCCATGTATCGCCCGGAATACCTGCAATAAATGTACCCCGTTCAGTGATAATAGTATTACCATTGATACTGATTTCTTCTTTACCATCAGTGACAAGTACCAAAGAATAAAACGTATAGCGGTGAACCGGGTGTTTTACGATTCCCGATTTGATATAGTAAATATCGTTCAAGTCAACGAGTAGTTCCTTACCATACTTCCGCTTGAAAAACTTAATGACTGGTATATTCTTCATGGAGTGCAAAATTAGCTATTCTTTTTCGTTCCTGTGTTTATTATTCCCGAAAAGTGACATTTGCGTCCGTTTTTAGTTCGCAATGCACTGATTGAAAGGTCATAACTTTGCATCATAAATAAAAACGAAAGGAATATGAAAGAGACCATTTACAATCTTTTCAAACGGCAAGTATCGGCACGACCGGAAGCTATAGCCGTTATAGACGAGCGAAGAGTACTGACATTCAAAGAATTGGATAAATTAGCGAATACCATATCCGGTATGTTTCCGACCGAAACGCCAAAACGTGTAGGCATCATGATGGAACATAATGTGGAAATGATAGCCTCTTTGTTTGCTGTCTTAAAAAATGGAGCGGCATATATACCCGTAGAGCCGTCATTTCCTCCTGAGCGTATCAAATATATCATGGAAGAAGCCCATGTGGATTTTGTCATAACGCATGACAGATACTCCAATTTAGCGAACTCCTTTTCTACCATATTGGTGGAACAAGGGCTGAGAGCCAACTCCGGCCCTGTCCTCACCCCAAAATCAGAGCCACATTCACTTGCCTATATTCTCTATACATCAGGGACGAAAGGTAAGCCCAAAGGCGTGATGGTGGACAACGGCAATGTCTGTCATTATATCCATGCGTTTGCCAATGAGTTTCATCCACAAGAAGGGGATGTAATGATGCAACACTCTGTTTGCACGTTTGATATTTTTGTGGAAGAGGTGTTCGCCACCTTGCTGAACGGGGCGGCACTCGCCATTCCGTCAGAAGAGACGAAAAGCGACATGGATAGGTTGATGCGCTTTGTAGAGCACAACAAAGTCACAATGATTAGCGGCTTCCCTTACTTGTTGCTTGAAATGAATAAACTCAAGAACATTCCATCCTGCCTGCGATTGCTTATCAGTGGAGGCGATGTGTTGCGGGCATCATACGTTACCAACCTGATAGGAAAAGTGGATATATACAACACTTATGGTCCATCGGAAACTACTGTGTGTGCCACCTACTTCCGCTGCAACAGTGCGCAACCTCTCCCGGACGGGACATTTCCGATTGGGAAGGCGGTGAAGGGCGTGAACATTGAAATCTTAAACGATGAGTTGCATCCCGTCCGTGACGGTGAAGTCGGAGAAATCTGTATCGATGGAGACGGTATCGCACAGGGTTATCTGGGCGACATCCCCGAAAACAAGAATTTCACCCATACGCCGGACGGGACTCCGGTATATCGCAGCGGCGACCTTGCCTACCGCCTGCCGGACGGGAATCTCGCCTTCCTGCACAGAAAAGACGAGCAAGTGATGATAATGGGCAAGCGCGTGGAGTGCAACGAAGTGGAAAACGTGCTCTGCGCCTGCAACGAAATAGAGTGCGGAGCCGTATGCCCGTATGTCGACACACAGGGGCTGTCCTATCTGGTCGCCTACATCATACCACAGGCAAAATCATTCTCTCTGCCCGCGCTCAAACAGAAGCTTTCGGCATTCCTGCCATCGTTCATGATACCCGAATATTTCGTGTCCATGAACTCCCTGCCGCTGACTCCTAACGGAAAGATAGACCGCAGGGCACTCCCCGTCATACTGAAGGAGGGCAGCTTATGATGAACGACATTCAGGTCTTGCAAATCCACGACGTGGAAGTGCTGATGCAGTGGCGGATGGAGGTGCTGCGCTGCGTATTCTCCATTCCCACGGATGCCGATACGACAAGCCTCGAACAAGCCAACCGGCACTATTACGAACGCCATCTGCCGGACGGCAGCCACATCGCCTGCATCGCTTCAGTCAATGGCGAGATGGCAGGGAGTGGCGGTGTGTGCTTTCAGGAGGAGATGCCTTCGTCAGACAACCCTTGCGGCCGCTGCGCCTATCTGATGAACATCTACGTCCGTCCCGATTATCGGGGGCGTGGAGTGGCACGGCGCATCGTCCGTTGGCTGGTGGGGCAGGCGTTGGCACAAGGCATTTCCAAAATCTACCTTGAGACATCGGATGTTGCCCGTAAACTGTATGCCGATTTGGGCTTCGGCTATATGAAAGATATGATGAAATTAAAAACTATATAAAGGATGGAACACATCAAAAGCATAAAGACAGGGCATCTGACTTGCGACTGCGCCTACGCCGCAACTCCTCGGATTTGCTATGTCTTGACACCTATCCTGTTGGACAAGAAACGGCTGGAACAATGGTGTAACATATACGAAACCACTATCGTATCCGTGCACGGTATTGATTGGGACAATGACCTGACTCCGTGGGTTGCCCCCGGCGTAGAGGCCAATGATGCCGATTTTGAGGGAAAGGCTTTCGATTTCCTCTCTTTCCTGCGTACCACTGTGCTACCGAAAGTGGAAACAAGCCCTCACGGACAACCGCCAACGGAGCGGACGCTGGTCGGCATTTCGCTCTCAGGGCTGTTTGCCGTGTGGGCATGGATGAACGGCGACGACTTCACCCACATCGGCAGCATTTCAGGGTCATTCTGGTATGACGGTTTTACGGAGTGGCTGGAACTATATGTGGGAAAATCATGCAAACAAGGTCATGCCTATTTTTCGCTGGGCGATAAAGAAGGCATACGTGGCAATCCCCGTTACCAAACAGTTGTAACTGATACGGACTGCGTAATCCGCACATTACGGAAATCCGGCATATCCGCTCAGTTTGAAATGACCGGCGGCACACACTTCGCCCCGATATATCCCCGTATGGAGAAAGCCTTTAACTATCTATTAAAAAGTATGCAACTATGAACATCGAATCATTCAGAGAATATTGCTTGTCACTTCCCCATGTTACGGAGAAGATGCCCTTCACTACGGTGAAAGATCCATATAGCCGGAATGTACTCTGTTTTTATATCGGCAGCAAATGGTTCTGCTACGTGAATATAGAGGTTTTCGACCGTTGTTGTGTCAAGTCCACACCGGATGAAGCCGAGGAATTGCGTGCAAGATATGTCGGAATAACCCCTGCATGGCACATGAACAAACGCCTGTGGAATGATGTGTACTTCAACAGCGATGTACCCGATAGTAAAATATTGGAACTGGTCAGAGAATCTTATCGACTGGTGTTTGCTTCGCTTCCGGCAAAAGAAAGAAAATGTTATACTTGAGATAGAACCAGCATTGGTCAAAACTACACAATCAATATAACCCATATCGTTGCACAAGAATATATGAAATATGAAGAATTTTCAAAGTGTGGTTACGTTAGGCTATTTGCTGATAGCACTACTCATCGGGGGAATAGCTTACACTTGGTATCATGAATGGCAAGAGGTGGAAGCATTGGAGGTTGGCAATCAACGGATAGATGAATTCAGGAAAGAGGTAAACCGTATTCATATCCGGCTGATAGAGTTTTCTTTGTTGGGAGAAACTGTATTGGATTGGGACGAAGTGGATTGGGATAATTATACTGCCCAACGCATAGCATTGGATAATATGCTCTGTCGGTTCAAGAATACCTATCCAGTTGAACGTGTTGACAGTGTACGTTATCTTTTAGAGGATAAGGAACGACAGATGTTCCAGATAGTCCGGTTAATGGATGAACAACAAGTCATCAACAAGAAGATAGCCAGCCAAGTACCTGTCATTGTGCAGAAAAGTGTGCAGGAACAGTCCAAGAAACCGAAGCGAAAAGGTTTCTTGGGCATCTTCGGCAAGAAAGAGGAAACGAAGCCAACGACAACAACGACTACACTTCGTTCACCCGATAGAAACATAGTCAGCGAACAGAAAGCGCAGATCCGTCGATTGTCGGAACAAGCCGACAGCCTTGCTGCCCGCAATGCAGAACTTAACAGACAGTTGAGGGGACTAATCCACCAAATAGAAGATAAGGTACAATCAGACCTGCAAAATCGTGAAGTAGAAATAACTGCCATGCGGGAGCGGTCTTTTACGCAAATTGGCGGTTTGATGGGATTCATTCTTTTTTTGTTGGTCGTTTCCTATATCATCATACACCGTGACGGCAAACGTATCAAGCGATATAAACGTGAAACGGAGGACTTGATTTCACAATTGACGGAATCAGTCAATCAGAATAAGGAACTGATTAATTCACGCAAGAAAGCCATGCACGGCATTACCCATGAGTTACGCACACCGCTTGCCGCAATTCACGGGTATGCCGAACTGATACAGAAAAATAACACTGAAACGAAGATAGACCGATATTCGGAACATATCCGTCTGTCCTCTCAACGGATGCTTGCCATGCTGAACTCCTTACTGGATTTCTTCCGGTTGGATAACGGAAAGGAACAGTTTGTTTCCATTCCGTTCAGATTGGAAGACATTGCCCAAACCTTGAAAGGCGATTTTCAGAATATGGCTGAAAATAAAAATCTGTGTCTCGCTATCGAAAATAATGCAGATGTTATATTGACAGGTGATAAGAACCGCATCCTGCAAATCGGGAACAACCTACTTTCCAATGCAATCAAATTCACGGAAAACGGAGGTGTTTCCATGACAACCGACTATAACAACGGAGTTCTGACACTTGTTGTTGAAGATACGGGGTCAGGCATGACCGAAGATGAGCAACAACGGGTTTTTACCGCATTTGAAAGGCTTTCCAATGCCACTGCACAGGACGGTTTCGGGCTTGGCTTGTCTGTTGTAAAACGGATTGTAGATATGTTGAAAGGTACAATAGACTTGCTGAGCGAAAAAGGGAAAGGCAGCCGTTTCACAGTCAGACTGCCGATGTTTGTTGCCGAAACAGTATCGGAAGTTAAGTCACAGGATATGACAAACTGCCATATCCCAACCCTGTGTTCCGTCTTGGTGCTTGATGATAATGAAACGTTGCTTTCCATGATAAAGGAAATGTATGCCTATGCAGGTGTATGTTGTAATACCTTCGATAACGTGGGCGACATGTTGGAAGCCATGCGTAAGCGCAATTATGACTTGCTTGTCACCGACATGAAAATGCCGGAGATGAACGGCTATGAGGTATTGGAACTGTTGCGTTCTTCAAATATCGGCAATGCAAAGGACATTCCCGTAATAGTGGCTACCGCTTCCGGCAGTTGCGATACAGAGCAACTACTGGCAAAAGGCTTTGCCGGATGCCTGTTCAAGCCCTTTACATTGGAGGAACTGATTACCGCCACAGAAAATGCTTTGAAAACAAAGCCCGATGATGATTTACCCGATTTGAAATCCCTGTTGGCTTATGGTGACAGTGGAGCGATGCTTGACAGGCTGATTGCCGAAACGGAAAAGGATATGCAGGAATTCGGTAAGGCAGGAGAAGAACTTGATAGAAGGGCATTGGCAGATTTGTCACACCGTCTGCGTAGTTCGTGGGCAGTTATCCGTGCCGACAATCCTTTATGGCTTTTGTATGGCTACATACAGACTGGATGTTCTGACAGTGAACTTCAAAAAGCGGTTAAAGCCGTATTGAAAAAAGGAGATATGATTATTGAACAGGCAAAGGAAGAAAGGAGAAAATGCGATAATGGATAAGATGAAGATAATCGTAGTAGAGGACAACCCCGTATATAATACATTCGTGTGCAATATATTGGCAAAGGAAGGTTTCAAGACAGAACAGGTATATCACCTGTCATCTGCAAGAAAGGCTCTGATAAAGGCTGACAATGACGATATAGTTCTTGCTGACCTGCGTCTGCCTGACGGGGAAAGCATCGAACTGTTGAAATGGATGCGTGTCAATGACAAACGGCAGGCGTTCATTATTATGACCGACTATGCCGAAGTGCATACGGCAGTGGAGAGCATGAAGCTCGGTTCGCTGGACTATATTCCCAAACAGTTGGTGGAGGACAAACTCGTTCCGCTTCTCCATTCCATTATCAAGGAACGTGAACAGAAAAGGCAACGCCAAGTACCGATATTCATACGGCAGGGGGAAGCATACCGCAACATCAAGAAACGGGTACACCTTGTTGCACCCACTCGGATGAGCGTTTTGATATTGGGCGAGAACGGCACGGGCAAGGAGCATATCGCCCAAGACATCCATGCACAAAGCCGCTTTTCCGACAAACCTTTCGTGGCGGTGGATTGTGGTTCACTTGCTCCTACACTTGCCCCGTCCGCTTTTTTCGGTCATGTCAAAGGAGCGTTCACGGGGGCGGACTGTAACAAAACCGGATATTTTCAGGAAGCCGAGGGTGGTACGCTGTTTCTTGACGAGGTGGGCAACCTGACTATGGAAATGCAACAGATGCTCCTTCGTGCCATACAGGAAAGAAGATACCGACCTGTCGGTGCAAAGGGAGAAAAGACCGCCAACGTGCGGATAATAGCCGCCACCAACGAGAACCTATATGATGCCGTCAAGGAAAAGCGTTTCCGGCAGGACTTGTTATACAGGTTGCAGGAATATGTTATCACCATTCCCCCGTTGCGTGACTGTCAGGAAGACATCATGCCGTTGGCTGACTTCTTCCGTGAGATAGCCAATGACGAACTTGGACGGAACGTCAGAGGCTTTGACGCTTCCGCCCGTAAAGCCCTGCTTACTCACACATGGTTGGGCAATGTGCGTGAATTGAAGCAAAAGATATTCACGGCAGTCCTGCACACGGAAAGCGATACGATAGCCGATGCAGACTTGGAACTAAGTTATGAATCCGTATCGTCTTCCACGGTTAGTTTCGCCTTGCGGACAGCAGAAGAGGAAAAGGAGCGAATCATACGGGCGTTGAAACAGGCAAACGGCAACAAGATACTTGCCGCCAGACTTCTCTCCATCAGCAGGTCAACACTGTACGCCAAGATTGAGGAATACGGGATAAAGGTTGAGAAGACTTTTAAATGAAGCAAATAAAAATCCGACAACTTATAATGGTTTTCGGATTTTTATTGCTAATTTTGCATTAACGAAAAGCGTTATTTGAAAAAGCAAATCTAAGCAAACCGAAGAAACCAGCAAGTTGGCAAATCGTAACCCGTTAGAGTATAAAATTCATATAAGTTATTGAATACCAATCAAAACTTAGATTAAGGCTCTTTTGAGGTAATAGAGTTTGGTGAATTCCCGGACTTTTGGGAGGCAGAAAAAGATATTCCACACTTATCTAAAGCTATGTTTCATCAATGCCATTTTGCAGTAAATCCTCAAAAACATTTATTTGCTTCATGCTCTTATTTTGTTCTGGAGATTTATGAATATGACCCAATGGGAAAAAGATGCCCGACCCTGAAGTTCAAAAAGCAACTTGGAAAATATAAATTCAGTACTGACGAACATGTTGTCTTCGCAAAGATGAAAGAAGGATGCGACCCGGTCTCTGTCGACATAGTGGGCACGGAAAATCATATTTATCTCTTGACTCAAGATTCGGAACAGAGAAAGCAAAGGAATATTCTAGTTCTTGACTGGGAAGGAAATCCTGTAAAGTTACTAGAAACAGGGCAACGATTGATGTGCTTTGCCGTTGATGAAGAAAACCAAATGGGATATGGAATTATTCAGGACCCTGAAGATAAACTTGTATCATTTAAATACAATCTGTGAAAATTTACGCAATAGCTTAATTTAAAGAATAAAAAGAGATGAAAAAGAATATTTTGAAAGCAACAGTTGTTGCTGCGTTTGCTCTGGTAGCAGGATTTAATGTGTATAACTCTCAGAAATCGGATGTGATGTCTGAGTTGGCTTTGGCTAATGTGGAAGCATTGGCTGATGATGATGAAAACCCAATGTGCGAAAATGGTTGTGTAGATAAGGGTAATGGTTGTTTATGCCATTATTGGTTTGAGAATTATCAAGAATACCAATGGGATTAACTTTATAAGCATTATTTAAAAGTTCACTTCATCCGGATGTGGTAGGAATATTACATCCAGACATTAATTATATGATATTATGAGACGAATATTTTTATTGCTCTTTCCGTTTTTTTTGCTTTGTAATTGTACAAGTTATTCTACAACTGAAATTCATCAATCGAACAGAAATGATATTTTGGATGTAAAATCGCAAGTACATGAAATCCAGATTGATACTCCATTTATAGGTTCAATAGCCAAGCTGTTCTTGTTAGACGATTACCTTATTATAGAGGACTGCCGTTCTGATGACCAGTTGATTCGTTTGTTTGACCGACAAAGTTTCAATTATATAAAGAGTACCGGTACTTTAGGTGAGGGACCCGGTGAAATAGTTAATATCGGATTTATAGCGACGTGTCCGGGCAAACCTGAATTTTATGTGTCCGACCATGGAAAACAAAAAATATTTTGCTATCATGTGGATAGCTTATTGGCTGAATCTTTGTACCTTCCTTCGGTGAAGTATGAAATGAATAGAACACAATTCCCTAGCCGTTATAAATATATGAATGATACACTGTCAATCGGCATAATCATACAGCCAATAGGAAATTCGAGCTTCCAACAATCTGTGGCCCGATGGAATATGCAGACAGGCTCGATAACCCCCATGAAATATACACATCCCCAAATTAGCAAGAAACGTATAGTGATGGATGCTTCTCAGCAATACAATATTTACGTGGAAGGATACGAATACAATGATTTGATGACCATTTGTGATTTGGATGGCAATTTGATTTCTAATATTTATGGTCCGGACTGGAAGGACAATCAGACAAACAAAACATCCTATTATCGTAAAATAGTTATTTATAAGGATAAGATTATTGCATTGTTTTCAGGAAAAAATACATTTGATAGAAATGCCGCAAGAGGTATTAAGGCGCTTTGTCCTACCTTATTTCAGATTTTTGATATACATGGCAATTATTTGAAAACGTTGGAAGTGGGCTATCATATCTCCGACTTTTGTTGTGATGAAGAAAATAATAGATTGATAATGAACTTTGACGATGATATTCAGTTTGGCTATCTTGATTTGAAAGGCATTCTGTAAAGAAAACCAGACAGGTCGAAATGACAATGTTTCACCTTAGTGCAGTCCAAAAGCATATTAAGGAACGCCACAAGGCTGTTTGTCCCTTTCCGGATTACCCGGACGAGAAAGCAACAGTTGTTGCTGCGTTTGCTCTGGTAGCAGGATTTAATGTATATAACTTTCAGAAATCGGATATGATGTCTGAGTTGGTTTTGGCTAATGTGGAAGCATTGGCTAATGATGTAGAGTCTGGTGACGACTTTACTAATGGAACGGATTGTGTTGCTGTATGGGAAGATTATACTTGTAGAGGAAAAGACGGCAAGTTATATTCTAATTCAATACACAAGGCGAATAGCTAATAAAGACTCAAACCCTCTTTAAGAAAAAAATTAATCGTTTTTGGGGATAGGTTTGTACCAATCCCCCAAAGAAAAGAAGGAATTTATGCAAAGATTATTTTATATTGTGCTAGTCGGTATTTTGATGTCCGGCTGTGCTTCTGAGAAAAAAAAACAGGAACTTGAAAGAGTTAGCAATATCGCATATACTACCATAACAGATAGTATCTATTCGAGTATGCCGGGAAAAATTGCGGCTTTGAATGGGCGCGTGTACTGGCACAATGTGGCAGAAGCGGATAATTTTATTCATGTAATAGATGTATCATCCGGTAAGGAGGTGTACAGTTTTGGTAATATGGGTGATGGTCCGAATGACTTTGTAATGCCCATTCCTTCAGTTTCTACAGAGGGTTTTTATCTAAGTGACTTGCAGAAAGGAATAGAGCATTTGTATGTTTTCGGTGAGGATGGGACTTGCCACGTGGATAAAGGCGACCTTGAAAAGAACTCGGAAGTAACCAGGATGCTCCATGTAGGCAAAAGTACTATAATTGCTCTGACTCCCGGTGCGGAAAATCTGTTTAAAGTGTCATGCAACGGAACGACCGAGGCGGGAGGTAAGTTCCCCTTGTCGGAAAAAGTCGGGAATGCCTTCTATCTTTATCAGGGCAACATAGACTATAATGCGAACCGGAACAGGTTAGTATACAGCAGTATGTCTTTCCCTTATCTTGCCTCTTACTCTTTGGACGGATGCAAGCTGTCATTGGACAAGGAACTGTCCGAAAAGATAGACTACACCATTCAGGATGGAAACTTGGTGACGGATAAAGATTCCAAGCGCGGCGCGATGGAACTGGCACTGACCAAGAACCATATCGTAACGCTTGACAGGGATGTGGTGGTGGAAGGTGAGAAACCCAAAGGAGCCTCTCCACGTGACCCTTCCACCCTTCCTCATTCACTCTTTATTTATGATTATGAGTTGAACCTTACCCATATTCTGAATATGCAATTCCCGATATTGAGAATATGTGGTGATTCTCAAGATGATGTCGTCTATGCGATAGTTCTGTCTCCCGAGTATAAGCTGATACAGATAAACATTTCCTCGATTAATGATGGTAAGGAATAATGCTAAATAAATGGAGTTTAATTTAGAGAAACAAAAGAGGGATGGTAAGAAAGCTATCTTCTTCGCGGGAACACGCTTTCTTCCACCCCTTGGGTTTCTCCTTAAAGAAAGGAGGATTAGTCCAATGCAAACTTAATGGAAATAATCGGAATCTGCAAGTAATGTATTTGCTTTTTTTGCGGTGAAGTTCTTTCCGACAAAAGATGAAAATAAGATTAATGAATCATCGAAAAAACAAAAAGAGATGAAAAAGAATATTTTGAAAGCAACACTGGTTGCTGCATTTGCTTTGATAGCAGGGTATAATGTGTATAGCTCTCAGAAGGCTGAGGGAATGTCAGAGTTGGCTTTGGCTAATGTGGAAGCATTGGCTAGTGAAGAAGGGGGTGGAAATCATATAACTTGTTATTCCGGCAGCGGTTCTTCTTTTTTGTGCAAATGTAGCACATGTACTTGGGGATACATAGGGACAAGTAGTAAATCAACCTGCTATTAAATGGATTGGATGCGAACGAAGGTAGAAAATATCAAATATTGTATTTGTATAGTATTACTTATACTCTTGGATTCCTGCGTGAATAGGGAAATTTCCATTATGACAGAGGATAAAATAGCATATCCTCAAGTGGAAAATGCAGACCTGTCAGAAGTACTATATGCAGATAAATTAATAGTGTCTGATTCATTTCTGGTAGTGATAAACCGGAAGGCAGAACCTTTCTTTTATATATATGATGCTGATTCCTTCTTGTTTAAAGAGAAATTTGGTTTTTCGGGAAATGGACCGGAAGATTTTCTATTTCCTTTTTTTATGAATCAGACGGATTCTGTATCTGAGCATGTTTCTGTGTACGATGTGAATTTGGCTTCATTCAAGAATATTAATATAAAGCGTTTATTGGCGCACGAAGAGAAAGCCATTGTATCTTCTTCCATGCCCTCTGCCTTGATAGGTGCATCTGTATTAGTGGAGAACAATCATCTGTATTACGGCAATATAGACAGTGGCGAAGGTTTGTTCTTTGTTTATGACAGTATCCTGAATGTTTGCAACTGGATTTCTTTCCCCTCCTCTCTATTGCCTTCCGAAGGCGATTTTACGGTAATGAATTCCAATAGGATTGCTGTAAATACTCGATTGCATCGAGTTGTATCGGGTATGCGTTTCTATAATAAACTATATTTATATGATGTAGAGAAAAAGGAGATGTTGAAAGAGGTGATGATAGGCAGGAATCCTATCTTCCCTATATTGGAAGGGCAGTCCATAAACGGAGAAAGCCAACTTTGCTGTATGGAAACACACGCTACGGATCAATATGTTTACGTGTTGATGCAGCGCGTCAGGGAAAAAGACTGGGATAACGCAGATGGGGAACCTTCGCGTATCATAGTGTTGGACTGGGAGTTGAATTATGTGAAAACATATCAATTGGCTCATCATACTAATTCTTTTGCAATTGATGTTAGAAATAATCGTATTTTATATACGGCAGCCAATGATGAAGGGCATACGATTCTATATTATTGGAAGGAAACTTTTGATGATGTCAAATAGCATACTTGCCAATCAACAAGTTTTTTCCGGAAGAGGGACAATATAAATAATAATAAATTTGAAAGGTTAGAATAGCTATGACGAAGAATGTTCTGAGCTACACATACGGTGGCATAAGCCTACACATAATATGTCATTGCGTCAGCCACCGTTTCTTCGCTTGGTATTATTTCAAGGCAAAGAAACCGGATGCTTATATAAAGTCGATGGCTACCCATCGCTTAAATAAGATGTTTGTATGGAAACACACGCTACAAACGTTTGAAGCAGTTTCTAAGCCTATTCGAAATTTTCTCAACAATAATCTTATAGTGGTCAATTTGACTAACGGAACCGTTTTTACCTAGATTGGAATTGACAACCAATTGATAGCCAACACCTCTTA
Source organism: uncultured Phocaeicola sp. (assembly GCA_948956705.1). The sequence continues at coordinate 2,153 of CARCZS010000035.1, read as the reverse complement.
TTCTTTCTATTTTATATTGAGGATAATCTTGTAATGCTTTCCTTAACCTATTAATACTTGAGTCAACTCTTCTATCCAAATTCATTTCGTCCAATGCCTCGTACTCATTTGCCCACAGTCCTTTTTTTATTTCATCTCTAGAAACAAAATGTTCAGATCTTTTCTGAAAAAGCAGTAACAATTGAAAGGCTTGCTTGGAAATATCCAACTCTTTTGAACCCATATATGCTTTTGTCTTATTCGTATCCAAGATTATATCTTCCAATCGAATATTCCCTTCTGCCACTTCTCCTCCACTCTCCGGCGCTTTAACTTCGGCAGCAATAAAATTATCCTTTGCATTACATTTCTTATTCTTATAGTAGGTGTATATAAGTATTAATAGCATAAAAACACCTAATACACAAACTACATAGAATATCATCAATAGGGGTATATATTTTATTATTGTCCAAATATTGTAATTCACCCATGCCTGCACACTGACAGTTTCTCTTGCATCCAGAAATTGTATCGTTGTGCAATATGCTGTTCGGGGAGAAAGAGAATCATTATTACTATATTGGGGCTGTCCCTTATATCGATAAATAATTCCCATTGAATCCGTTATGCCATTCTTTTTCATCTTTTCATTAAAGATAGCCATAAACATATCCGGATTTATAGGAGAGTACTCCGCCAAGAGGTATTGGGTCACTAATTGATTAGCCCTATATTCATATATACTATCTTTAAAAGAAAAAGTCTCTATCCCTTTTTCTGTCTCTATTTGATAATTTTTAATCTTCCTTCCTCCAGGTCGAGAATATATTGGTTTCGTATTGCTTCTGACATGATAATCCTCTATTATAGTTTCTTGCAAAGCGCGTTCAGCCAACATGTGAATATCCTCTTCTGCTAACGAAACTAAAAAATAGAAAACACCAATTATTCCAATCACGATTAGAATAATTAATCCAATTGTATTTTTGAATCTTGCAGCCATACTTTTTTTTGCAAAGATAACGAAAATAAGAATATGGATAAAAATATAATAAAAAAGAGAAGATTGTAGATGTAATATATCTATTAATAGCATCGGTGAGGTTCCCATAAGGCTTCAGCAAGGTAAATACAAGGTTTCCGTAAGGTAAATGTGAGGTATACTATGCTTTAAATTTAAAAATAAAAGCCTAATTTTACTTTCAATTAATAAGATAGAGTGTATGAAAAAGAAAATGGTCCTTTCATTTATTATTGTAGCAACAGTAATGAGTTTTATAAGTTCTTCCTATTCTAATGATAATACTAATGATTTATTATTAGACAATATAGAAGCATTGGCAAATGGAGAACAGGAAAATGGTATAACATGTATAGGAGAAGGAACGGTAGATTGCCCTATTGGTATTAAAGTAGAAGCAGTAATCAGATATTATAGTTTAGAATAATATATGAAACACATTTATTTACTGTTTTTTCTCTGTTTACTATGTTCTTGCAAGGAATCAGAAAAAGAGAAAATCGCTCGTTTGGTTAAAGAATGGGATGGGAAAGAGATTTCCTTTCCTCCCCATTCTGTTTTCACCATCCAAGGGAAAGATACGATTGATTTTTCTTTCGCAGATGCCGAATATAAGATAGTTACTTATGTAGACTCTGTAGGTTGCACCAGTTGTAAGTTGCAATTGCCTCGTTGGAAAGAATTCATGCACGAAGTAGATTCATTGGCTCAGGGAAAAGTGTCCTTTGTGTTCTATTTCCACCCCAAGGATATAAAAGAGTTGCGTTACATTACCCGGAGGGATGCCTTCACTTATCCGGTTTGTCTCGATGAAAAGGATGATTTTAATGCATTAAACCGTTTTCCCGGTGAAATGACATTTCAATCTTTTTTATTAAACCGGGAAAACAAAGTGATAGCGATAGGCAACCCGGTTCACAATCCAAAGGTGAAAGAGCTCTATCTGCAGAGATTGACCAATGGCGAAATGCCTTCTTCGGCAGTTGCCATGACAGACGTTTCCGTCAATACGGCCAATATGGATTTCGGGACTTTTCCACAATCGGAAAGGCAGGAATACAAATTTGTATTGACCAATGAGGGCAACAATCTGCTGGTCATTCAGGATGTCACTACATCTTGCGGTTGCACCAAGGTGAGTTACAGCAAG
>CARCZS010000034.1 GCA_948956705.1 uncultured Phocaeicola sp. | reverse complement strand
CGTTTAAATGTTATAATTCAGCACTATAAATTTAATACTTTTATCGCTATGTTTCTAATTATAAGTGAAATATATTTATTCTTATTTCGAACTCACGTTAAATACAAAGATGAAGATAAGTTCAAGCAAACTCACAATTGGGGAAACATATTACTGAACACACGCTGGAATCATGTTTTCACCCCCCAACTATTCAGTAATACTACGCTGGCATACAATCGTTATGTTTTTGATATCAGACAAGAGGAAACTTCCAGCATACAACAACCTGATGGTTCCACAATCATCAATGGTTCCAACAATCTGTTTCACTCCGGCATCAGTGATCTTAGCATTAGTACGGATTTTGATTATCATCCGTTACCGGCACACAACATCAAATTTGGAGCGAAATACATATATCATCAGTTCGCTCCGGAAGTGCAGACCGTAAATCAACACAATTCCGACAATGGATATCCACAAACTAACGACAATTATAGTTTGAACAATTCTCATATCCATGCTCATGACTTTTCCTTGTATGCCGAAGATGATCTTATTCTGAACGAACATTGGAAAATAAATGCCGGATTGCACTTTTCATTTTTTAATGTACAAAAACAGACTTATCTTTCTTTGCAATCCCGTCTTTCCATAAGTTTCCAAGCGACCTCAAATATCATCTTAAAAAGTTCTTTTTCACAGATGAGCCAGTGTACCCAATTATTATCTACTGCATCACTGGCCATGCCTTCCGACCTTTGGGTGCCCGTCACACGCCACATCCGCCCCATGAAATCTTTTCAATATGCTGTAGGAGTATACTATACCGGTATCAAGAATTGGGAATTTTCCATAGAAGGATACTATAAAGATATGTATAATGTATTAGAATATAAAGACGGAGAAAGTTTTCTAGGTTCTTCCCATAACTGGGAAGACAAAGTAGAAATGGGCAAAGGACGTTCATTCGGAGTGGAGTTTATGGCACAAAAAACTGCAGGGCTCCTTACTGGATGGATTAATTACACCCTATCCAAATCCGACCGGCAATTCAGTACGGACGGGATCAATAATGGTAAACATTTCCCTTACCAATATGACCGCCGACATACCTTGAATCTCACTCTAAATTATCAATTGACACGACGGATCGACTTCAATATGTCATGGACTTATGCATCAGGTTGCATGGCAACACTTCCTACAGAGAAGACACATACAGAACTACCACCTACCAATGTACCACCTTCCTGGATTATGGATAATTTGAACAAAGGAGATATGGATCATTATAGTTCACGAAATAACTACAGATTGCCTGCAAGCCACCAATTGAATATAGGATTCAACTTCCATAAACAGACCCGGCACGGAGAACGGATATGGAATATCAGTATCCTAAATGCCTACAATGCCATGAACCCCAACTTTGTCTATATCAGCAGGGAAGCACAAACAGGAAAGCCTATATTGAAAAAAATGACAATCTTGCCATGTATCCCTTCATTTTCATACACTTATAAATTTTAAAATCCAATGAAAAAATACCTTTTATTTCTTTGTGTATTTGTTATTTTAGGCGCATGTACCAATACCATTGGCTATTTACCCGATGATGAACCTAAAAAACTGATCGTAAATGCCATGATGCAAACTGAAAATAACGATAACCGGATTTATCTGCATTACACAGGATGGACAGCTACCACTCCTGTCACCGATGGTATCATACACCTGTATATCAATGGAAAACTGTCAGAAACAATCACTGCGGAAGATGATTACTACCCAGTAAAAAGCATATTCCGAACAGGAGATAAAGTGAAAATAGAGGCTTCTTCAGAAAATGGTAAATATAAAGCAAAAGCGGAAACACGCATCAGTGCACCCTTACAGATTATAAATGTAGATACAACCTATATAAGTTTAAGAGATTATAACAGCTGGGTAGGAGGCAAGCCTGTATATGACAATTATCTTCGGCTTAACATTCAATTAAAACAACCCGATATAGAGGCAGAGAATACATACTATCGTCTTGAAATAAAACAGATTTTTTATTCTCATAAATGGCATGACGGCAGGGACACTCTCAGTATTGACACGACTTATAACTATAATTATATTTATGACACCGCCTTGACAGACGGCAAACCCGGACATGCTATAGATGAAGGATTCGAGCTTATTCAGAAATGGAACAATTATTTTGGCCTTTTTAAAAGCTGTTATTTTAAAAACAGGGAATATAACATGACGATAGATTTAAAAGAAGACATCAACTATATACATATAGATTCTCAGAAAGCAGAGCGATATATCAGTATCCGGTTTTACAGTATTTCAGAAAGCGAACATAGATATTTGTATGCCATGTCCTCTGCATTAGATTTTGATGCCGAAAATTTTATTTATGCAGTTCCCCTTATTCCCAATAATATAAAAGGAGGAATAGGTATATTCAGTATTGCCAACCAAGTAAAATACAAATTGAAAGAAGAAAATTGCCAAGACAGATACTAAGAAGAAGGCTTCAGTTCCTCTCATACAATAAATCAAAACTAAAAGTTCTAAAATGAATAGCACATCTATTTACATTTTAGTAGCTTTGCATCCGATTATAACATTAACAAACATGCCCAACACGGCAATGGAGGCAACTGAACTACTCAAAGAAATACAGAAGCATGATTCCCAACAGGCTTTCCGGTCTTTATACGATATGTATTATGACCGTTTCTTTCGTATCGCCTTTTATTACCTTCAACGGGATGAATGGGCTCAAGAAGTAATTTTAGATGTTTTTACCACGCTTTGGAATCATCGAAAAAGTCAGCTTATTCCCGATGATTTTAATAAGTACAGCTATATATTAATAAGAAATGCCGCTCTGAACTATTTGGAAAAAGAACAAAGGAGGGAAGCCTCGCCTCTGGAAAATATGCCGGAAATATCTTCTTCCAACCTTTCTCCTGAAGAACAAATGATGAATGAAGAGTTATTTAACATTTATGAGAACTCACTGAATGAATTACCTGAACGTTGCCGAACAATCTTTATTAAAGTCCGCGAAGAAAAACAAAGTTATGCTTCCGTTGCCGAAGAACTTAATATAAGCCCTAAAACAGTAGATGCCCAGTTACAAAAAGCCGTAACCCGACTCAAAGAAAAAATTAACAATTATTTTAGAAATAGACGATAGGGAGTTTTCCAGATTCTCCTGTCTTTATCAATAGAAACTAATAAACTAAAAAGACATGAGAACAAATACACGTTTAGTATTACCATTTTTTTATGCCCTGCTTATAAGTGCATGTAGTAACAACGACAACTATCCCAAAGAGTATATAGGCTTTGAAAAACAATTCATATCACACACCTATGATACAAAGAACGAGGAAGAAACCCTTACTTTAAAAATAATAGCTGCCGAAAAACAAGACACAGACCGTAAACTGACCATTAGCAGTTCTACAAGTAACAATAGCTTCCACATTCAAAATGCCCATCCGGTCATCTTGAAAGGAAAGAAATCAGTAAAAATAGATATCATTCTTTATCCTAAACAAATAAAAAGCGTACAACGTATCATACGGTTGATCTGTACTCCTGACGGAAAAGACGCAAAAATTTCTGAAATTTCTATCCGTCTGCAAAAGAAGTAGTATCTTTGTCCTGCAAATAAAATAACATGAATTCACCGAAATCAGACAAAGAACTGGACGAATGGTTGGAATTATTATCTTCTTCCACTCATTCACCGCAGGGAAAATTCTCGGCGGAGAAAAGTTATAATATATTGCAACAACGTCTTCAACCGGCATACCGCAAGCACAAAATACTTTCCATTCGGTATACAGTTGCTGTGGCTGCCGGTTTCGTCCTGCTTATAGGTTTCGGTTGGATGTTTTATTTTTACCAACGTCCGGTACGTACACTGATTGTTTCCACCAATATACAAACTCAATGCATCCAATTACCGGATGGCTCTAAAGTAACCCTAAACCGACATTCCCAATTGAGCTATCCGGAAACTTTCAACAAGGAACGAATCGTAAAGCTGAATGGAGAAGCTTATTTTGAAGTCAGTAAAAATCCTAAAAAACCATTTCGTGTCAAAGCAAATGGAGTTACCATCAGGGTATTAGGCACGCATTTTAATGTCAATGCCTATGCCGCCGATTCTTTAGTAGAAACAACCCTGCTGGAAGGTAGTGTATCCGTCAGTAACAATGCCAACGGTAAACAAATGATATTAAAGCCCAATGAAACAGCCATTTATCGTAAATCGACTGGAATATTGTCTATGCACATTAATGCAAATGCACAGAACGAAATAAGTTGGCGTGAAGGTGTTCTTTCTTTTAATGACATATCTATGGGAGAAATCGCTCGTCAACTATCCCATCATTTTAATGTCACCATACAGATAAAAAGCGAACAGTTACGTAATTATAAATTAAATGCACGTTTCAAGCAAAACGAAACGTTGGAAGAAATTCTAGAAATGTTGGCTCCCATCGTAGGTTTTACTTATCACATGCCCCAATCCAATCTTATTGAACTAAAGCAAGAAAACTAAAAAACAAATGATTTCTTCACTTTATAAGAAACACAGTATCACTTTTTTTTACTTAATGCTGTTACTAGTCTTTTCCCATTCATTCATATCAGCACAAACTCCGGATATGCCTTTTAATATTTATCTGAAACAGGCTAGTTTAAAGGAGTTTACAGCTAAAATAGAACAACTGTCAGAGTATTCTTTTATTTATGGCGAAGAAGTTGTACTCAAACATCCCATAACTCTCGATCTGAAAGAAACCCCATTAACAACTATTCTACAAACAGCTTTCATTAAACAAGACATCAGTTTCGAGATTACCAAACACCATATCATATTGAAAAAAACAACGTCACTTCCTATAAAACAACATTTTACACTAAACGGTTATGTATTGGACGAAATATCGAAAGAAACACTGATAGGTGCCAATATCTATGACCAGCAAAATAAACAAGGAACAATCACAAATCCATTCGGATTCTTCAGTATCACACTGCCCGAAGGAAACACTGAACTGAATTTTTCCTATATAGGTTACGGTTCAAAACAAATAGCATTGTATTTATGTAAAGATACGCTGCTGACTGTCCAACTTAAAAACGATAATACATTGGAAGAAATCGTTGTCCTTTCTGATAAAACGGAAACAGGCTTTCAAAGTAGCCGTATGGGAGCAAACAATATACCTTTGACACATATTAAAAATACCCCTGCTTTACTGAGTGAGGCAGATGTATTAAAATCAATCCAGCTTCTGCCCGGTATACAAGGAGGTATAACCGGTACCAGTGGCCTGTATGTACGTGGAGGAAGTCCCGATCAGAATCTTTATCTGCTAGACGGTGTACCCTTATATAATGTGGACCATACACTAGGTATTCTCTCCATCTTTACCCCAGAATCGGTCAAGAAAGTCGATTTGTATAAAAGCAGTTTTCCTGCCCGTTACGGAGGAAGACTGTCCTCCGTCATTGATGTACGCACTAACGATGGAGATATGAGGAATTATCACGGCAGTCTGACCATCGGGCTGCTGACTTCTCGAATGCACTTTGAGGGTCCTCTATGGAAAGACCGGACATCATTTATTATTTCTGCCAGACGCAGTTATGCCGATTTAATTATCAAGCCTTTCATGGATAAAGATACGAAAGGAGGTTACTACTTATATGATATCAACACAAAACTAAATCATCGATTCAGTGACCGTGACCGCCTGTTTTTCTCCTTTTATCATGGCAAAGATCATGCCAGTTTTACAAATACTTCTTCTTATTACTTTGAAGAAGAAAAGGAGACAGACACAAGAGAGAGACAAGTCATGGCTTGGGGAAGTACATTAGGGGCATTACGTTGGAACCACATAGTCAGTAATCGTCTGTTCCATAACATCACCCTATCCTATAACCGTTTCCGATTCAATATAAAAAACAATTTCACGTCCGCCAACAAACACCTTGACAGCCAATATTATTCCGGTATAGAAGATTGGGGATTAACATCTGACTTCGACTTTCATCCATCCCCCTCCCATTTCATCAAATTCGGAGGAAACTATCTCTACCATACGTTCCGCCCCGAAACCCAACATACATTTGTGCACTCTCCGAATGAACAAGAACAACCTGATAAAACATACACCATCGGAGGAAATGAAGCGACACACTCACACGAAATTTCCCTTTATGTAGAAGATGATTTCAAATGGAACGAACAATGGAAAACAAATATAGGCGCACATTTCTCACTCTTCCAAGTACAAAAGCACACTTATGCCTCCTTGGAACCTCGCATTACCGTTAGTTTCAAAACCAGTCCCAACCTTACTTTCAAGGCGGCCTATACCCACATGACACAATATGTACATTTACTTTCTTCATCCAATCTCTCTCTCCCCACTGATCTATGGGTACCGGTCACACAGAAGATCCTCCCGATGCAAGCATGCCAATTTTCTATCGGGGGTTACTATACAGGTATTCAAGGATGGGAGTTTTCTGTAGAAGGCTATAGCAAAATGACGAAAAACGTACTGGAATACAAAGATGGTAATACTCTAGTCGGTAATTCCATTCATTGGGAAGAGAAAGTAGAAATGGGCAAAGGACGCAATTTCGGCATAGAATTCATGCTGGAAAAGAAAACCGGACGTACTACCGGATGGATAAATTATACTTTGGCTAAAGCCGACCGTATATTCAGTAAAGGAAATGTAAATGGAGGGAAACGTTTTCCCTATAAATACGACAGACGCCACTCCGTGAACATCACGATAAACAGGCGCCTCAACAAAAAAGTATACATGAGCGCTTCTTGGATTTACGCTTCAGGAAATACTGCCACCCTGCCCAAAGAGAAAGCAACCATCATTCTCCCCGAAGGAAGCTATGGATGGGGACATATGGGAAATACAGGCAACGGGGTTGTTTTTCCCTTTGAATATAGCTCTTCTCGAAATAACTACCGTCTGCCCGCCAGTCATCAGTTGAATCTAGGATTCAACTTTCACAAAAAGACAAAACATGGAGAACGGATTTGGAACGTCAGTATTATGAATGCCTATAACTCTTTGAATCCCAATCATGTATTTATAGATTATTACACGGATGAGCAATCGGAAGGAAAAAAGATTCCTGTGATACAAAAAGTCACTCTCCTTCCCTTCTTACCTTCATTCTCATATACTTATAAATTTTAAGCAATAATGAAAAAAGCACTTTTACTCCTTTCATTTGTTCATTTATTGGCCGCCTGTACCAATGATATAGAAATATTGCCTAATGATGAATCTCAAAAGCTCATCGTCAACGCTCTGATAAACGCAAACAAAACGAACAATGCTATCTTTTTAGCTTTATCCGGCTATCACGAACCCCAAGTAGTAAAAAATGGAATTATTCACCTTTATATTAATAATGTATTATCGGAAACAATTTCGGAATGTACCTATCGTCCTAACAATGATTCACCGTTAGACTATCAAAATTATTTTTACCAGATAAGCAGCCGTTTTAAAACCGGTGATCAAGTACGTATCGAAGTAGAAACCAAAGACGGAAAATATAAAGCGAATGCAGAAGCAACAGTATATGAGCCCATTGAAATTATCAAAGCGGACACCATTGAATCTAATCATTCTCTATCAGAGACTTCGGAAAGCCTTTGGATATATCAAGCAACAAAGTGGAAAATAAAATTACAAACTCCCACCACAAACCATTCCCAATATTACCGGGTCAACATAAAACAAACATATACTTACCGCCTTACTAACCGCAAAACTTTACAAGACTCCACTGCTATCTCCACCCAATGGGAATGTAGCGGATATTATGACACTGCATTAATGGACGGAAAACCTGGCACTCCCAACAACTCTGATCCTATCATTAATTTCATCCCCACTATAAACAACTATTATAATGTATTCAATGATGCTTACTTTACCAACAACCAATATACCATGACTTTAGACAGTTGGTATAGTTTCCTATTAGACAATAAACTATATAAAATTAAAAAGATAACAGGAAAAGCTATCATACAATATTATGCCATATCCCCGGCTGAATATCAATATTTACGAGCCGCCAATGCATATGCCGACCATGACAGTAGCAACCTGTTGGAAACACCTGTCATCTTTCCCAATAACATCAAAGGAGGAATAGGTATTTTTGCCATAGAAAATCCGACAGAAACAAGCATTCCTTTAAAATCCATCGAAGATTATTAGAAAGCTTTGCCACTTTCGGATCTCTGTTAAATTATTTATCTTCCAATGAAATCTGAAAAGGAGAAGCCGGTAGTCCGGTTCTATTTTTCAAATTCGCATGAACCGGATTATCATCCCAACCATAACGTACCGTTACAGGATGAGGGATATCTTTATGCCATACCGCCACCTGATTCCCATTAACAACAACTGCTTCCGCCCACTGAAAATGCCCATCGGCACCGGCTATCGCAAATCCCTTCAATTCATCTACCGCCCATAATTTATCAGTCCCGGCTTCGAAAGAAAGAACAGCCTTTCCTTCATGATTGACAGTCATACCCGTACACATAGGCCCACTGTGCACACTCTTTTTATCACCATACACCCTTCTTTTCACCAACAGGGAGATACGTCTTGCCAGTTCTTTTTTATTCAATGGATGAATATCGTTCCACTCGCCTAAATCAATCGCTACCGCCAAAGCTGCATTCGGGACTTTCAACGCTACTTGCCGTTGCGCTTCACGCAAAGCCGCCCAATTACTTTCTACCGGCTCCGAATGTGTCTTCATGAAATTGGCCAGCTGTACAATAAAGAAAGGCAATTCTTTATCAGCCAGTTTCTCACGCCAGTCAATAATCATGGCAGCCAGCAATTCCTCATATTCATTAGGACGGCCCGTATTCGTTTCTCCCTGATACCACAACGCACCGGTAAAGGCCAGATTACGCAGAGGAGAAATCATGGAATTATACATGCCGGTAGGAACATTCTGAAAAGAGACACTGTTGGTGCGTGCAGGCATCTCACAGCCTAATTGATATTTCCAGCGGCTGGACAAACGGACTGTATCTGTCCCCCATGCTAGACAATAAGGTTTATCGGGCACAAAACTGGCGGCCCCTCCGTAATTAATCAGCCGGACAGTCACCAGATTCTCACCGGGTTTCAATATAGAAGCCGGCACCCGATAAATACGCGGCGGATACTGATAGAAAGTGTTACCTACAGAAATCCCGTTCACAAACACCGAATCGGCATCCACCATGCACCCCAAACGAAGAACAGCCTCTTTTCCGGCTTGTTCCGCTGATACATTCACTTTCTGACGGAACCAATGAGAGCCACTCACCGGATATCCATTCTTTCTTCCCCATTCCTTGGAAAACATATCTACTGTCTGCCAGTCCGTATCATCCAGTTCCGGACGATTCCAGCATATCCCGTCATGAAGTCCCCGGTCTCCTTTGTACAAAGCGGTATCCCAAAAACGGTTCATCATCTGTCCCGAACGGTTGCACAACTCACGATACTCATCCGAATTAAACAAATCACGCTCGTGCAACTGACGCGGAAACTTCTGCAAGGCCTCCTCACTCATCCAAGCCTCGACGGAACTTCCCCCCCAACTGGAGTTAACAATGCCCACAGGTACTTGCGTCTCCCTATACATCTCCTTGGCAAAGAAATAAGCCAAAGCAGAGAAGGAAGGAGCAGTTTCTTTAGTCAGCGACATCCAGTCTGCCCCCGGCAGATCGTCTTTAGGTCCATGCAAATCATTGCCTAAAGGAATCTTCACATACCGTATCATCGGATTCTCATCCCTTGCTATTTCCTCGGCAAATTTATCAGTCACCCGTCCGGCGGTCAATTCCATGTTGGACTGTCCGGAGCAAAGCCAGACATCACCCACTAGAATATCTTTCAACCGGATATCATTCACGGTCATTTCAAAAGGGCCGCCTGCCTTCATGGGAGGCAGCTCCACCAGCCACTTACCATCTTCCCCGGCTACCGTACTGAATTTCTTCTTTTTAAAAACAACGGTCACATTCTCTCCTTTATCGGCATTTCCCCATATTTTAACGGGCCGCTCACGTTGCAATACCATACCGTCCGATAGGATGGCAGGCAATTTCACCTTTGCTTCGGTCCATGCGGAAAATGCACAAAGAACCGACATTACTAAAGCCAACTTATATTTCATTTTTCTTATAAAGTTAAAAACCGTAATTTATTTATTGAACCCACTCTCAGGACATTCATAGTTCGAGATTTCCAACCGGAAGCGTTTCATATCCTCCAACTCGTGTACCGGACGTTCTATGCCGGCCGGAACAGGCATCCCTGAGAAAGTCTGGAAATAAAGCAGACAAGCATCTTTCCACCACACGGCGTCACGCATCTGGATTTTCAATTTCGACTGCACTTCCCCGAACCGGCGTGCATCTACAAAAGGTTCCACACTGTCCCATACTTCCTGAAAACCACGTACCTGCCGCACACCTCTATCGTATGCATGGCACAACTCCCCCCAAAGCGTACGTCCGCTTTTCATCTGATGATGCCAAGGCACATGATGGAACCAAAGCAAATAAATCTCGGGACAAGTTGCCTTGTCATTGTAAATCTGACGAAGTGAATCGGGATACTGAGAAACGGCATCACTCCCTTTGCTGCTACGGTCGAAACCGATTCCCTCCTTATCTGCCTTATGATAATAAGAAGGTAACCAGTCCGGACGAGCACCGGGCACACTACACCACGGTTCAGGCCCATAATGGTGCCCCCATGCAAACTGATGATGCAGCCCCAACGGCATCATATAATTCACCACCGCCTCCCGGCTCTGCAACATCATCTCTTTGACCGGACGGACAAATGCCGGCTGGGAAGTAAACGTCTGCCGCAACCACTCATCCGCAATCCGGTCTGAAGTCAGCGACGGATTCCATGCCAACCGCCCGAAAGCATACCAGTTGGCCTGCGCAAAATGGTGTCCGCACCAATTCACATCCGTACCGATGTTTGCCACACCCGCAGCAGCTTTTAACCTATCCGGACGCACCTCGCCAAAAAACTCCTCCCATAAAGGAGCCAAATAAGCCAGATGATTGGAAAAGCCTAAATACTCCTGAGTAATTTGAAACTCCACCATCATGGGAGTCCGCTTCATGGCTGTGAACAAAGGGCTGTAAGGTTCGCGAGGCTGGAAATCTATCGGTCCGTTCTTTATCTGTACTATTACATTGTCATGAAACTGCCCGTCCAAAGGCATAAACTCCAAATAGGCCTGCTTGGCACGGTCACTGTCGGTAGGACTATAGACAAACGCCCTCCACATCACGATTCCTCCGTAGGGTTTCAACGCATCCGCCAGCATATTCGCTCCCTCGGCATGAGTACGCCCGAAATCACATGGTCCCGGCTGCCCCTCCGAATTGGCCTTTACCAAAAAGCCGCCAAAATCAGGTATCAACGTATAAATTTCTTTCACTTTCCGCCTCCACCACCGGATGACCTCCTTGTCCAACGGATCTGCCGTATCCAACTTGCCCAACTGGATAGGAGATGCAAAATTAACCGATAAATAGACCTTTATACCATAAGGCCGGAAGACATCAGCCAATGCCTTGACTTTCTCCAGACTGGAGGTTGCCAGCACTTGGGGCGAGGCATTGACATTATTCAGCACCGTTCCATTAATACCCACAGAAGCATTGGCACGGGCGTATGCCTCGTAACGTGGTGACAAAGTTCCGGGAAGTTCTTCCCAATTCCACAAAGAACGACCGGCATAACCACGCTCCACCGTACCATCCGGATTATCCCAATGGTTCAAGATGCGAAGATCATACACAGGTTGTTCAGTAACCGACAGAGGTACTGTGACCTGCCCCGCCGCCTGCATACGCAACAGACAATAAACACCATAAAGTAATCCTGCCTCGGTGGATGAAAGAATACGGACCTGATGTTCCGAAGAAGTGATGGCAAACCCATCCCCCTGCCCTGTCCTCTTTTTCTCCAAAAGTACAGGCTCTCCCTTCCAGGCGTTTTTCAACTCAGCAATGGCAATGGCTATGGTGGGTGACACTTTTCCTTTATATATAACTTCCACTTCCGCACCTTCCGCCGGGCGCATCACCGGCAACCACAAGCGGCTGCCGTCTTCTTCTGCCGGACAGGCATTGTCCGGTCGTGTACCGGCTTGCAACATTCCTGCCGCCAAGCACCCGCACATCATTCCTATCCAAACTGTCAATCTGATGTTTTTCATTGTCCATTCAGTTTATTTCTCCGGCAAGGAGATTCGTCCATAAACAAATAACTATCCTCATAACCGCCATAATCCACCACAATCTTTTCAAATACGATGGCAGGCTCCACCGGTTTCAGAACCAATGTATAGGTTCCGTCCGCACGGTCGGGCAGGCTCAACTTCACCCGGGTCTTCACCACCCGACGGGCCACTGTGGGATACAGTACGCGATATACATTATCCGGATGCTCGTTCAACTCCGCATTGAAACAGACAGTCTGCTCCTCCCCTCCTTCAAAACCTACTGTGTAGCGATGACCTTCCCGTCTGAGGAAGGGCAGGGTGGATTTCACAATGACATACACATTTACCGTATCTACTTTTTGCGGTATTTTCATTTTATAAGAGAGCGAAGCTCCCTCAGCAGACTGTGTATAAGGCATCAAAGCCACTCCGCTCAGCGTACGTCCCATGTGCGGTATGACTGTCCAGGCAGTTTCCGGTGCCGCGGATGATGCAAAATAATGCTCCGCCTCCATGGAAACCACCCCTTTGTCACCGGCAAACAAATACCCTCCTACAGCCTGTTCCGGTTGCTCTATCCGGTAAACTTCCGGCAAACGGTCGGCAGGGAAATCATCGTTCCACGAAGTATAGCCTATATGTTTCTGCGTCATCATTCCGTTCCACTTGCCTCCCGACATTTCTTCGTTGTATTCCCTGCACAATTCCGCATCGCGCCTAAACGCCTTCTCCACCTTGTCGGCCCACTCATTCGCCTGCGGATTGTTCTCCTGGTACAATTTGTGATTCATGGCTTGTGCATAGTACATTTCATACAGATTGGCCATCGCCTGCACAGGAAAAAGAATCAGTTGGCGATAAGCATCCCTGTAAGCGGCCTCCAGTTTCAAATACTGCCGCAAGGCTTCCGCCTCCAGCTTCACATATTCATCGGCCACCTGCCTCCATTCCCCCGAAGCCAAGTGATAAGTATCCTTATCCAGCATCTCGGGAGTCACGCGTCCATTGTACTTGCAATACAGGTTCAGGATACGCATGGCCTCATCCGCCTGTTCCTCACCGAACTGCTGCGCACAGAACGCTCGTGTATGCTCCAACAGATTCCCTGCCGCATAGCGTTCCGGATTCCAAGCCATATTCATAAAAAGAGTGATAGGATACTCCATCGGCTTCAAATCACCCACATTCAATATCCAAAGCTTATCCACCCCATAGCTGTAAGTCAACTGAAGCTGTTCCCACATATTTTGTATAGGAGTTACATTCAACCATTTGGAATTACGGGGAGCCCCCACATAATCTACATGATAATACATCCCCCATCCGCCGGAATGCTTCCGCTCCTTTGCATCCGGCAACCGGCGCACATCCCCCCAGTTGTCATCACTCAGCAACATAATCACATCATCGGGCACACGGAGTCCCATGTCATAATAGCGTTGCACTTCTTTATAAATAGCCCATACCTGCGGACGTTTCTCCGGCGCTTTTCCCGTCACTTCCTTGATAATGCGACGCTGATTCCGGAATATCTTCTCCATCAGGCGCATGTTTTCCTCATCACGCGGCACATATTTGTCATCTTCTCCTTCCTTTCCACCCATCGGAGTATCACCGTCACCTCTCATACCAATGGTAATCAAATCTTCCGTATCGGCCGCACGCTCCATACCTTCACGGAAAAAACGGTCAATCACTTGCTGGTTGGAAGCATAGTCCCATGCCCCATATTCGCTGCGCTTCCTCACCCATTCCTGATGATTGCGTGCCATAGGCTCATGGTGTGAGGTTCCCATTATAATCCCCATCTCATGGGCGGTCTTGCTGTTCTCCGGATCATCCGCATAAAAACTCCAACCCCACATGGCAGGCCACATAAAGTTACCGCGCAGACGCAAAATCAGTTCGAACACACGGGCATAAAAACGATGATCACCATAATTCGTGCCATAAGTGTGTTTCACCCACCCGGTCAGGCAAGGAGCCTCGTCATTCAAAAAGATACCCCGATACTTTACCGCCGGTTCTCCCGCCGTATAACTTCCACGCATCATCGAAAGATTCTGCCGGGGCATCACCGGCACATCCACCCAGTCGTACCACGGCGAAACACCAATCTGTTCCGAAAGCTCATAAATCCCATAAATCGTTCCGCGTTTGTCACTTCCCGCAATGACAAGCGCCTCATTCACTCCGTTCAAGGGAGCAGACACCACAGTCATCAGGTATTTCTCATTCTTGCCCTCCAGCAATGAAGCATCTATCTTTTTCGCCTTTACCAATTCCCGGATATAACGGCTTTTCAACGTACCTACCATAATCATGCGCTTTACACCGGGAGTATAGCATAACCCGGCAGTCCGGCCACTCACCCGTTTAAAGTCATTCTGAAGATTCCTTACCGCTATCATCACACCGGCATCCTCCTGCTCGTCCACCAATATTTCATTGGCCACTCCGTTTTCCATCAGAGTGAAACGGTCGGGAGCCAGCCGGTCAAAAGTAATCCCTTTATGATCTATAGCTCCTACATTCAGGCACAAGGTGGAGAACAAGAATATCCCCACGCATTTTTTTAGTTTCATTCTATTCACTTTTTAGTTACCGTATTCAAAATAATCTATATCCACATATCCTCCCAAATCTTTAGTAGCATAATTAAAAATAGCAAACTTGCTTCCCATAAAGAATTTGGTATAATCAAAAACCATTTTACAAGGCTCCCCTATTCGTTTCCACGTTTTCTTGTCATAACTGTAGTAAAAAGTGGCTTCATCTTTTTTATCGGCAAAGTCGCCCTCCATACGAAGATAGACCACCTCTTTTTCACAATCTATGCGTTCCTTCTCCAGTACTTCCACAGCAGTCACCCTTTTTTCCCGGTCCGAAAGACTGACAGACTGATGTGACATCACCCACTGCTTTTTCCCGTTCTCCATGACCACAGCCAGCACTCCGGACAACCCATTAAAAGCACTGAAGCCCGCAACATCCCCTTCTTTCATCTTCGAGACATCCATAGCTACCACACCGCTGCATTTCGGCCCGCTCATACGCTGGGTCAAGGTATTGGGAGCCAGAAACAGATTATCCACCACCCTTCCGGTCCTCAACCGCAGGAAACCCGGACGCTCTGTCAGCGACCAGCAATCGTCCAACGGATTATGGTTCCACTGCCAGTTCAAGCTCAACCGGCCGGTGTCGAAATCATCACTTCCCATGATACTTCCTTTACACTCCTCTCCGGAAGCAGGCATCTCCATACACTCGGGCACACGTCCGTCCGCATCACCCAGTATCGGCCAACCGTCTTCCCAGCGGCAGGGCATCAATGTGGGCACACGCCCTATGCCGCCCCTATCCTGAAAAATAAAGCCATACCAGTTTCCGTCAGGAGTATCGACTATACAGCCTTGTCCCACGCCACCATATCCTTGAAATTCGGTTTCTAAAATCACCTTTTTCTCATACGGACCGGTTATCTGGTCAGCACGATAGCACACCTCACGACGCAACCGTCCGGGAATGCTCCAGTCCATGGAAATCATCATCACGTAATATCTGCCGTTATGCTTGAATGCCTGACTTCCTTCCAGAAGTCCCTGCTCGTCGGCATCCCGCTCGAATATCTTTTGGTCTATACCTCCCGGCTCCACATCGCTCAGGTCGCTCTTGAGCTGACGAAGTTGTCCGGTGCCATAAAACAGATAGACTTTGCCGTCATCATCAAAAAACAAAGAAGCATCATGATGATGAGGCGGACGGGAGACTAATGTCCATTCGCCCGCCGGATCTTCGGCGGTATAGATATAACCACGATGAGGTTCATCATTGGGTGAGAACCATACATAGAACCGTCCGTCATGATAGCGGATGCTGGAGGCCCATTGTCCGCGACCATATACCGTGCCTTCCTTCAAATCATAACGGGGCAAGTCAGTAAGCCGTTGAAACACATAACTGATCGTTTCCCAATGCACCAAGTCCTTTGAACGCATCACCGGACAACCCGGCATCAGGTGCATGGTGGTGCTTACCAGATAGTAATAGTTTCCCACCCTTATCATGGAAGGGTCAGGTACATCCGCCTCAATCACCGGATTATGGAAGATTTCCCGTTGTTGTGCAAACGCCCCCGACAAACCAATGAAGCAGGTAATAATAATAATGATCTTCTTCATTTCTTTTTCTACTTTCTATTTTTGAACAAATGAGGCACGAACCGGTACAAGCAACGACGCCATGTCAACCACTCGTGTGCCGTGCCCTGCGATTCGTAATAGTCCACATGAATACCTATTTTGCGCAAAGACTCTGCCAGTTTTCGGGTACCGAACCGTTCTTCCGTTCCGCATCCCAAAAACAAGTAATGTACCTGCTTGTTAAACTTGCCGGCATCAGCAAACACACCGTCAAAGCAAGTCTTCACATCCAGTCCGAAGATAGCACCGCTGAATGCGCCAATATACGAAAACTTGTCCAGATGAGGCAATGTGGTAGTGAAAGTCTGATGACCACCCCATGACAATCCTGCCATTGCACGATGTTCACGATCAGTATAAGTCCGGAACGTCCTGTCAATCATCGGTATCAAGTCCTCCAGCATCACCCTGTAAAAAGAGGCACCATACAAAGCTCTCTCCTCATTCACATCCTTCCCTTTGCGAGGAATGAAAGGAGCTTCCACATCCCCACTGTCCATCACAACAAGCATCGGCACACATTGCCCGGAGGCTATCAGGTTATCCATAATATGTTGCATACATCCCTGTGCCGACCAGCCCGTCTCATCCTCGCCCATGCCATGTTGCAGGTAAAGTACCGGATAACGTTTTTTCACCTTGGTTTCGTATTCAGCCGGAGTATAGACCATGCAACGGCGGAATTCCTTTTTGGCTTCCGAATAATAAGTACACGAGCGCACCTGCCCATGAGGTACTCCCTGCTGAGGACGATAGTAATCACCTTCCACTCCCTCGGGAACCTCTATCCCACTCGCCATACGGCAACAACCAAAGAAAGTGTAACTGGACGGATCGGCCACCTGCACCCCGTCCGCTATCAAAAAATAATAATGGAATCCTACGACCAACGGATCGGTCTTTACTGTCCAAAAGCCATCCGCGTCCTTCTGCATGTCATACTTCTTACCGCAACAGTCTACCTGAAGCCTTCCGGCTTGCGGAGCATAGAAACGGAAGTGGGCGCAATGCTCCTCGTCCAGCCGCGGATACTCGTAACCCGGAATATTGGTAGATGCGGCCTGCGTCCTGTCTTTCACCTCTTGCTCTGTCATTTCCTGCCGGCTGAATTTCCACCAGTCAAAATGAAACAGTTCACATCCTTTCCTGCCTTTGAACACAAAATAGACATCATGCACACCCGTCACAGGAACCGTCACATCCGCCTCTATACTTGTCCAACATTCCCATCCTCCGGTATGAGGAACCCTCATTTCAGCTATCAGCGTTCCGCCGATGCTGTCGGTCCTGATTTCTATCCACCCGCCGCGAAGGGCACTGGCAACAGACACACAAAGACACTTGGGCAACAAATCTTCAAAATCCACCTCGCGTACCTTTATATAATCCCCGTCATGAATTCCGGATACATACACCCCCGTCTTTGCATTCCATTCCGACTTTACTCCTTCGGAGAAAGCTATCGTTTCCGCCTCCACACGTTGATAAGGAGTCAGTGTGCCTACCGGCGACACCCCTTCTGTCGTCGCATTAATTATCGGGAAAGTACCATCGGGGTTGTAACTGAACTGCTCCACTGCCACGCTACGTCCGAAACCACCCCCACCGGGTAATTTCCCGGTGTGATAAAAGAAATAAGAATTACCTTTATAATCCGTCACTCCACAGTGATTGGTAAACGAACCGGTATCTTGCAACGGCATAATTTCTCCCATATACTTCCAAGGTCCTGTCGGAGTGTCACTCATCGAGTAAGCGATGTGTTCGGGTACTCCGCCGGCTGCATACGACAGATAATATGTACCGCCACGCTTGTGCAACCACGGACCTTCCGTATAGATGTCCTTGTATTTCTTTCCTTTCTCCCGTTTGTCCGGCCCCGGAGAACCAAAACTCTCTATAGTCTGCTCCACCTTGGACACCTCACCATCCAGCGAAACCATATCGGCATTCAGCTTGGCATAGTAAACATTCGGATTTCCCCAATATAAATAAGCCTGCCCGTCATCGTCCACAAAAACCGTGGGATCAATAAAATCCCAGCTACCTTCGTAAAGCGGTCTGCCGATAGCATCCTTAAAAGGGCCGGTAGGCGAATCACCCACCGCCACACCGATAGCCATCGTGTTTGTCAACTTGGAATGCAGACACACATACCAATAGAATTTCCCGTTGCGTTCGATACATTGCGATGCCCAGGCACGATCGTCCGCCCAGTCGAAAGACTCGATGGCAAGCGGAGAACCGTGATCGGTCCAGTTCACCATATCTTTAGTAGAATAGACGCGCCACTCTTGCATCCAGAAAAAATCGGCATGGTCCTCATCGTGTCCCGTGTAAACATACAAGGTGCCATCGTGCACCATAGGTGCCGGATCAGAAGTATAGCAAGTCTGCACAATCGGATTCTGCGCCTGCAACACTCCGGCAAGCAACAGGGACAAGCCACTCATCATACATTTCCGGATACCGGATAAATCACATTCAAGTTTCATATTCATGGTATTAAATTCACAAGGCTGTTTTTACGTTCCGTTCTTCACTGCTCAACAAGAGCAAAGGTAAGGACATTCGCCTTATATCGGAGTGTAACCATGTTACATAGTCCTTTTTCCATGTTACAAACCTGCCCGATATGGCACAAAGTACCGAAATTACTCCTTATTTATTAGGCTATATATTCTTTTTTGAATTATTTTTGTGCACCTGAATTTACTGGGATATTTATATTATGATGAAACATACGATTCTTATACTATTTCTTTTTCTGTCTTTGTTGTGCCACGGACAATCGTACAAATTCTTCACAACAGACAGGGAACTTTCCAGCAGTCTGATCAACAAAATATATCAGGACCGGAACGGCATGATATGGATTGCCACCGAAGACGGACTGAACCGCTATGACGGAGCCAAGTTCATCACCTACAAGCATGACCCGGAAAACGAGTACTCCCTCTGCCATAACTACGTACGAGTGCTGTACGAGGACAGCAAAGGACGGTTGTTCGTAGGAACCTATAACGGTATACAGCTATACGATCCGGAAATCGACAGCTTCAGCGCGCGAGCGCAATGGGAAGACGGAAAGACTTTTGACAGCAATATCATGTCCATTCTGGAACGTAGGAACGGAGAAATATGGGTATCGGGAAACAACTTGTGTACCATAACCATCACACAGGGGAAACTGACTGCACACAAACTGGACTTACCTATCCCCACCCAAATGACAGACTACATGATAGAGGACAGACAACACAATCTTTGGGTAACACAGGGTGAGAATGGTATCTACCGCCTCTCTGTGGACAATAAAAGCAAGCACTTTCTGAAACAAGAGAAGGGAATGACCATTGTGGACCTCTATGAAGACAACTACGGAGACATCTACCTGGCAACCATAGGCAAAGGATTGCTGAAATATAACCAACCAGCAGAAGAGTTCATTCCTATCCTTTATAAAGGAAAACAAAACCTGCCTATCAAATCCATCTGCCAGATAAGCCAAAACGAGCTTTGCCTGGGCACGGACGGGAAAGGCACCAAGATTTTCAACATCCCCAAACAGCTCATCACGGATTACCCTTTTGATAATAATTACCTCGACTCCGGTACCTCCAAAGTACACTCCGTCCTGAAAGACAATGCAGGAAACCTATGGATAGCCATTTACCAGAAAGGGGTTATGATGATTCCCGCACAGCCCAACAGTTTCAAGTACATAGGCTACAAATCAATAAACAAGAATATCATCGGCTCCAACTGTATCACCTCACTCTGCCGCGACCACAAAGGCATATTATGGATAGGTACTGACAACGACGGCATATACGGCATCACCACAGAACTGAAGCAAAAAGTCCATTATGCCCCACATGACAGCCCCTCTTCGGTTCCTTCCACCGTTTTCGGCCTGTATGAAGACTCTGAACATAATCTGTGGTTCGGATCCTATACCAACGGACTAGGCAGACTGGATAAGAAAACAGGACAGTGCAGCTATCTGCAGAATCTGACAGACAAGAATGGAAACCGTATCCAACGCGTGTATGATCTGGTTGAAGACCAGGACAAACGACTCTGGATAGCCACCATGGGAGCCGGACTTTTCTATTATGACTTGAAGACAGGACAGTCTGTATATGACCCTAAATTCAATGCTGCCACCAAAAAATATAAATGGATAAGCTGTCTTTTGTACGCCGGTGACAACCACCTTTATGTAGGAACGTATGACGGAATAAGATGTATAGACCTGAGCACCGACGACTTCAAGACTGAAGAAATCCTATCCAGACACATCATCCACTCCCTTTATGAAGACCCCCAAGGCAACATCTGGATAGGCAATTCCGAAGGACTGGCAGAATGGAATCCCCAAACCCAGCAACTAAAGACCTACACCACCGCCCACGGACTATCCAGTAACGCCGTATATGCTATCAAAGGAGACGGGCAGGACAACTTATGGATAAGCACCAATGCCGGAATGTCACGTTTTAATCTGAATACCCACACGTTCAGCAATTTCTATGCAGACGACGGTCTGCAAGGAAATGAATTCAGCAAAAACGCCTCTTTTGCCGACCACAACGGCATACTCTGGTTTGGAGGTACAAACGGAATTACCTATTTCAATCCTCAAGAGATTACGAATCCCGCAAAAAAATGGAACGTACGCATCATCGACTTCTATCTGCACGACCAACCCATAAGGAAAGGAATGTTGTCGGGCGGAAAAGAAATCATAAACACCTCCGTCTTTGAGGCCCGGGATTTCCACTTGTCACATAACGACAACGCTTTCAGCATCGAGTTCTCTACCCGCGAACTAAATAATTCCGAACGTATCACGTATCTATATACCATAAACAACACCCCCTGGGTCAAACTTCCCAAAGGAGTCAACCGAGTGTCATTCAGCGACCTTCCCCCCGGCGATTATCATTTCCGGATCAAAGCCGAAGATTATCTGCTGGAATCCGACACCGATGAAATCACCATTCACATCGCACCGGCATGGTGGGCATCGGGCTGGGCCATGCTGATCTATGCCTTATTGGCAGTAGCAGCCGTCTATGGCATCATCCTGCAAATGAGACACCGTTACCGCATAAGACAGGAAATGATGCAACATATCCATGCCGAACAGATAAACGAAGCCAAGCTACAGTTTTTCATCAACATCTCCCACGAAATACGTACTCCGATGTCACTCATCATCAGTCCTTTGCAAAAACTGATGACAAACGATACAGACCACGAACGGCAAAAGAACTACCGCATCATCTGGCGCAATTCCGAAAGAATCCTGCGGCTGGTAAACCAATTGATGGATATACGCAAGATAGACAAAGGACAGATGTCACTCGTTTTCCGTGAAACCGAAATGACCGGATTCATTAATGATTTGTGTGAAACCTTTACAGAACAAGCGAACAAAAAACAAATTACTTTGCAGTTCCACCACGAGGGCGCCGACCACTTAAAATTGTGGGTGGACCCGGTGAACTTCGACAAAATTATCCTGAACATCCTGTCCAATGCCTTCAAATTCACCCCCGAAGGAGGCAGTGTGGACATACGGCTACGCACCGGTAAGGACTCCACCCTGCCGAAACCATTGCAACAGTATGCCGAAATCACCGTGACCGACAGCGGAATAGGAATCGCCCCCAAAGAAACAGAACACATATTCGAACGCTTTTACCAGATACGGAATAGCCAAAACAACTCAAACATAGGCACCGGTATCGGGCTGCACCTCACCCGCTCACTGGTGGAACTTCATCATGGAGACATCCGTGTAGAAAATAATCCGGACGGACAACCGGGATGCAGCTTTATCATCCGTATGCCTCTGGGATGCGCCCATCTGCGCAAAGAAGAAATGGAAGCCGACAAAGCTCCTCTCTTCCACACTCCGGCTCCGGTCCTCCCTGTTCCTTATGAAACCGAGGAAGAAGAAAACGGAAAAACACGAACCAAAACGAAATACAAAGTACTGGTGGTAGAAGACGATGAAGATATACGCCGCTATATCTGCCGTGAACTGGCAAGCGATTACCATACCCTGGAAAGCTGCAACGGCAAGGAGGCACTGGAAAGCATCTTCAATAAAACCCCGGACTTGGTAATAAGTGATGTCATGATGCCCGAAATGGACGGACTTACCTTATGCCGCAAAATAAAGCAAAATGTGAACCTGAACCACATCCCGGTAATACTGCTCACTGCCAAGACACGGGAGGAAGACAATCTGGAAGGTCTGGAAACAGGAGCCGACGCCTACATGACCAAACCTTTCCATATAGAGATATTGAGGAAAACGACCGCCAACCTGATCCGCAGTCGTGAACGGCTACGCAATACCTATACCGGACAACAGACCCAAGGGGATAAGGTACAACCAATAGAAGTACAGTCCCCCGATGACAAACTGATGGAACGAATCATGCGGGTCATCAACGAAAACCTGAGCAACCCGAACCTCACCGTGGAGATGATTACCACCGAGGTAGGCATTAGCCGCGTGCACTTGCACCGTAAACTGAAAGAACTGACCAACCAGACCACACGGGATTTTATCCGGAACATCCGACTGAAACAAGCGGCAGAACTGTTGTCGAAGAAACGGTACACCATAGCCGAAGTGGCGGACTTGACCGGATTCACCAATCCCAACAATTTCTCGACCGCTTTCAAGGATCTGTACGGAATGCCTCCCAGCATGTACATGGAACAGCATTTGAAACAGGATAAGAATAAGGAAGAGAACTGAAAATAATTTCCGGTTCTCTTTTCCACCAAGTACAGACCCAGTTTCCGCCGAATGCAAACTTTGCGGATACAATGGTATGAACAAATACACTTTTCCTACAAAACACTCTTACATATACCTATTTCACGAACCTTTCTTCAGTCCATTCAGTCGGCATAACTCACTATTACACAATGCATAAGGCTGACAGTAGTCCTTTCAGTCTGCTATCAGTCCTTTCAGCCGATGGAAAAATATTTCCCAAGCTCTTTCCTTACTTCAAAACATATCCGACAGGAACAGACAGACCCCATATCCACCAATCGCAAACTACAAGCAGCAACAAGCTGTACAAGTATCCTTTACCAGCCTGATGAATACCCTAATTCCTCTGTAAGCATTCGGCCTCGTGCGTGTTTCTCTCCAAGTTATAATAAAGTCAAAAGCC
>CARCZS010000033.1 GCA_948956705.1 uncultured Phocaeicola sp. | reverse complement strand
TGTGGACCAGCCTGGGCTTGAACCAGGGACCTCCAGATTATGAGTCTGTTGCTCTAACCAACTGAGCTACAAGTCCGAGCTATGTGGATTTCTCCTTAGCAGGTGCAAAAGTAGAACATTTCTCTGAGATTTGCAAAGAATCGAACCCAAAATTTGATAAAAAGATTTAATTCACTTATTCGTAAGGATTTAAATTGTACTTTTGTGCTCCACTAATTAATTGAGAATAGCCGTATGGCACATACAAAACAAGAAACAGCCCTGACAGGGTTGACAAATAAAGAAGTTCTTGAAAGTAGGGAGAAATTCGGAATGAATCTCCTGACACCCCCCAAACGCCCTTCTATGTGGAAACTTTATCTCGAAAAGTTCCGCGACCCGGTGATACGCATCCTTCTCGTTGCAGCATTCTTTTCGCTGGTCATAGCTGTTATCGAAGATGAATATGCCGAAACAATCGGAATATTCTTCGCTATATTTTTGGCGACAGGTATCGGATTCTATTTTGAATATGATGCAAACAAGAAATTTGATTTGCTAAATGCTGTAGGTGAAGAAACTCCCGTCACGGTCATGCGCAACGGCAAAATACAAGAGATTCCGCGTAAAGATATCGTCGTGGGAGATATTGTCATATTAAATACCGGTGAAGAAGTGCCGGCAGACGGCATCTTGTTGGAAGCCATTTCCATGCAGATTAATGAATCCAATCTGACTGGAGAATTAATGGTGAACAAAACTGTCAATGAAGAATTGTTCGATGACGAGGCCACTTATCCCAGTAACACCGTCATGCGTGGAACTACAGTAGTGGACGGTCACGGCATGATGCGCGTAGAGCACGTAGGCGATGCGACAGAAATCGGCAAAGTGGCTCGCCAAGCGACCGAGCAGAGTCAAGAACAGACTCCCTTGAATATTCAATTA
The DNA here is from genome assembly GCA_948956705.1 of uncultured Phocaeicola sp. The sequence continues at coordinate 22,944 of CARCZS010000033.1, read as the reverse complement.
ACAAAATTAGCCGATTTTATCGGCAAAATCGGATTTACCATTGCCACGCTGACCTTTATTGTCTTCACAGCCAAAGACCTTTACGGATATTTGAGTATGAATGAAATAACCGGTTGGCAGCAATGGATGCATATCGCACGTATTGTTTTAAAATACTTCATGATGGCCGTTACACTAATAGTGGTTGCCGTCCCCGAAGGCTTGCCGATGAGTGTCACACTCAGCCTTGCACTGAACATGCGCCGTATGCTGAAGACAAATAACCTTGTCCGCAAGATGCATGCCTGCGAAACAATGGGTGCCATCACCGTCATCTGTACAGACAAAACCGGCACTCTGACACAAAACCTGATGCAAGTGCATGAAGCAAAGCTCGACGCTTCTAAAGCAGACTTGATAGCAGAAGGCATCAGTGCCAATTCTACGGCTTTTCTGGAAGAGGCAGAGACCGGAAAGAAACCTTCCGGTGTAGGAAACCCTACTGAAATCGCCTTGTTGTTATGGCTTAACGAGCAGGGAAAGAATTATATGGAACTGCGCGAAAAAGCAACAGTCGTCAACCAGCTCACATTCTCCACCGAACGTAAATATATGGCTACTCTGGTCGACTCTCCCATCCAGCAAAAAAAAGTGTTATATATAAAAGGTGCACCCGAAATTATAATGGGCAAATGCAACCTGAGCCCTGATGCCATTGCACAGTATAACGCTGACCTGCTAGCCTACCAAAACAAAGCCATGCGTACTTTAGGATTGGCTTATAAATATATCCCCGAAGGAACCGGAGAGGATTGTGCCGAATTGGTGAACGAAGGCGGAATGGATTTTCTCGGTATCTTCGCCATCAGTGACCCCATTCGTCCCGATGTGCCCGAGGCAGTCGGCAAATGTCAGTCAGCCGGTATCGGTGTGAAGATTGTAACCGGCGACACTCCGGGTACTGCAACCGAGATTGCTCGTCAGATAGGATTATGGAAGTCTGAAGACACGGAACGCAACCGAATCACAGGAGCGGAATTTGCCGCCTTAAGCGACGAAGAAGCACTCGACCGTGTACTTGACTTGAAAGTGATGAGCCGTGCCCGCCCGATGGACAAGCAACGCTTGGTGCAGTTGCTCCAGCAAAAAGGTGCAGTAGTTGCCGTTACCGGTGACGGAACCAACGATGCTCCCGCCCTCAACCACGCACAAGTGGGTCTCTCGATGGGAACGGGAACTTCCGTGGCAAAAGAAGCCAGTGATATTACATTGCTGGATGATTCTTTCCACAGTATCGCCACTGCCGTCATGTGGGGACGTTCGCTCTACAAAAACATTCAGCGTTTCATCGTCTTCCAGCTGACAATCAATGTAGTGGCATTGGCAAGTGTATTGCTCGGCGCTTTCCTAGGCACTGAGCTTCCGCTGACTGTCACTCAAATGTTATGGGTAAACCTCATTATGGATACTTTTGCAGCCATGGCACTGGCCTCCATACCACCCAGCCCCGATGTCATGAACGAGAAACCGCGCAAAACCAATGACTTTATCATCACCAAGGCCATGCGCAACAATATATTAGGCGTAGGACTTGCATTTTTGGTCATCCTGATGTCACTCATCGTAGGTATCAGGCAGCTTCCTGCCTCACAAACAGAGTGGGCTCTTACTTGTTTCTTCACCATTTTCGTGATGCTTCAGTTTTGGAACCTATTCAATGCCAGCGTTTTCGGAACCAATCATTCTGTATTTAAAGATTCACGCCATGCACTGGGCATGCTTAGTGTAGCGGTTATCATATTGATAGGCCAGATATTCATTGTCGAATTCGGAGGAAAAGTATTCCGCACCGTGCCGCTGAGTCTGACCGAATGGATTATAATCATCGCCGCTACCTCTTTAGTGTTGGTGGCAGGTGAAATTTACCGACTGATAAAACGGTTGCAAGCAAAAAAGTAAATTAGGTAAAAGAGCATAAAGAGTTATGGACAGTAAAATTAAGAATGTTATTTTCGATTTAGGCGGGGTATTGGTTAACCTTGATTTTGATAGTTGCCTGAATGCATTTCGCACTGCAGGATTCGCCGACATAGAAGAACAAGTTCGCCAAATGCAAGGCAACGGAGTGTTTTCCCGGTTTGAATTGGGAGAAATTTCTCCCGAAGAGTTTAGAGACGCTATCCGCAGAGAGGCTGACGAATCGTTGACCGACCGCAAGATAGATGATATGTGGAACCTGATGTTGCTGAATATTCCCCGCGAAAAGCTGGAATTACTGTTGGAACTACGCGAACGCTATATGGTTTACCTGCTTAGCAATACTAACCAAATTCATTGGAATTATGCCGGCGAAGAAATGTTCAACTACCGGGGCTTTCGTGCAGATGACTTCTTTGAAGACACGTTTCTCTCTTTCAAAATGCATTTAGCCAAACCAGATAAGGCTATCTATGAGAAAGTAATGAAGGAGGCAAACATTCTTCCCGAGGAGACGTTCTTTATAGACGATTCGGAAGCTAACTGCCGGGCAGCCGCGGCACTTGGCATTCAAACTCATCACTACCGCATCGGCGAAGATTTAAGTTTATTATTCGAATAATGAAAATTATATCAGGCATAAACCATCCAACCCTTTCCCCATCGGTTGCCACCATCGGCTTTTTTGATGGGGTGCATCGCGGACATCGTTTCCTCATTGATCAAGTAAAGGAAATGGCTGCAAAGGAAGGATTATGTTCTGCATTAGTCACCTTTCCGGTACATCCCAGACAGGTGATACAAACCTCCTATTGCCCCCAGCTCCTCTCCTCTCCCCAAGAGAAACTGGAATTGCTGGAAACGACAGGCGCTGATTATTGCATCCTTCTTCCCTTTACGCATGATTTATCATTGCTTTCCGCACGCGAGTTCATGCAGTTGTTACGCGACCGATTCAATATCCATATACTGGTAATCGGTTATGACCACCGCTTCGGTCACAACCGGAGTGAAAGTTTTGAAGATTATCGCCGCTATGGTGAAGAACTCGGTATATATATAGTACGCGCGCGCGCCTATACCGATGGTGAAGATAAAATCAGCTCTTCCGTTATCCGCCAATTGCTAAAAGAAGGAGATGTAAACCGCGCCTCCCAGTTCTTAGGATACAATTATTATTTAGACGGGACTGTCGTCGACGGTTATAAAGTAGGTCGTAAGATAGGTTTTCCTACCGCAAACCTAAAAGTAGATTATCCCGAAAAACTCATTCCTTCCGAGGGAGTATATGCTGTATATGTATATATAGAAGGTAAAAAATGGGCAGGGATGTTGAATATAGGTCATCGCCCTACCATTAATAACGGGAAAGACCTGAGTATCGAAGTGAATATCCTTCATTTTTCGGATAATATCTATCACAAAGAGATACGCATTGAATTCGTAAAGTATCTCCGCCCCGAAGAAAAATACGATAATATCGAAGCGCTCATCCGCCAAATGCATAAAGACAGAGAAGAAGCGGCAAAAGTGCTGCTATAAAATTATTCCTGTCTCATTGTACAAGGCAGTATATTTACCAGCATCCCCTACCCCAAACAATGGGCATTGTTTGCGAAGGTTGTTTCCATTGTTTGCAAAAACTATCTCCATTGTTTAGAGAAAACCTCTAAGCCTTTTTTTGCATAAAAAGCCGCTTCTTTATCCACTCCTCCCCCAAACTACGAAAAAAGATATATTTTTATCGAATTTCGATAAATTTTTCTCGTTTTCCTTTGGTAGTATAAAAATAACATGTACATTTGCATATCGATAAACGATAAATGAATATCGAAAAACAAACACAAGTATAAATATAAAACACAAAGTAAAATGAAAAAGTCAGTATTAAAATCAGGTTTAGTAGCAGCAATTGCAGCAGTAATGATGAGTTGTACAACAACAGCACACGCACAAACAACAGAAAACACGAAGTACATTTATTGTCAAGACGACACAAACACAACAGTGTACACACTAAATGAAGACGGCAAAACATTAACACGCAAAGTGAAGTATGAGTACAAACACAATGAAACAGGACAAGTGATTGAAAAGAAAGCATATCGTTGGGATGCTTACCGCGAAATATGGAAGCCGGCTTATCTTCTTACTGTAACTCCCGGAGCATCTGAAACGAAACTGAATTACGCTGAATGGAACGCCAAAGAAAGTGTCTTTAACAGCAACAAACAACAAAGTATTTACCGTGAAGACAGTAACATAAATTTGCTGGCCGACACACAAAACAAAAAGTAATGGAAACGAAGAAAACAACAGGTATAAATCTCCGGGTAAAAGTATTTATGTTTTGCTTTACCATCGGATTTTGGTCTGGAATCGCACTAAGTATTGCAAAGCATACATGTTGATAAATAATAAACTGATAAAAATAACAACTTTAAAATACATAAAGATGAAAACATTCAAACGCATTTTTGCCATAGCTACTTTATTAGTAACTATTGGCTTCGCTTCTAAAGCTAATGCACAAGTTCCTTTGGAAGATTTCTTTAAAAATCCGGAGAAAGTAGCATTCCAAATTTCTCCGGATGGCAAATACTTCTCATACATGGCCCCGTACGAGAACCGCCTGAACTTATTCATACAAGAAATCGGCTCAGACAAGGCGACCCGTATCACCTCGGAAACGTCACGTGACATTGCCGGAAGTATGTGGGCGAATGGTCATCGCATCTTATATATTAAGGATACGGGAGGAGATGAAAACTACCAACTTTACGGAGTCAACCTTGATGGTACAGATGCAAAAGCATACACAGCATTTCCCAAAGTAGGAACTCAGCTCATCGATAAATTGGAAAATATCGACTCACTGGTCATTGTCGGTCTGAACAAACGCAATCCTCAAGTATTCGATCCATACCGTTTAAACCTGAACACAGGTGAATTAACCATGTTGGCAGAAAATCCCGGAAACATCCAAGGCTGGCAAACCGACCATGATGGAAAATTGCGTGTCGCTTACGCTATCGTGGACGGAGTAAATACCCAAATCCTTTATCGTGAAACCGAAGACCAACCTTTCCGCCCGGTACTGACTACCAACTTTAAGGAAACAGTAGACTTTGTAACCTTTGCTCCCGATAACAAAATGGTGTATGCCCTCACAAATATCGGTCGTGACAAGACAGCCCTTGTTTTGATGGATCCCGCCAATTGTGAAGAAAAAGAAGTGCTGTACACCAATGATAAATATGACATTTCAAGACTCAGTTATTCAGAACTAAAAAAGAAACTGATTGCAGTTTCCTGCATCGGCCACAAAGGTACTATCCGCCATTATTTTGATAAAGATGAAGAAGCTATCCGTGCCAAACTGGAAAAGAAACTTGCAGGATATGATATTGAAACTGCCAGCGAAGACAAAAGCGAGAATATCCGTATGATTTATGCCGGCAGTGACCGCACGTATGGCACTTACTACACTTATAATGTGAAAGAAGACAAGCTGACAAAGGTGGCCGATGTAGCTCCCTGGATTAAAGAAGATGAAATGGTCCCGATGAATCCTATCACCTACACCAGCCGTGACGGACTGACCATCGAAGGCTATCTTACCCTGCCGAAAGGCTATACAATGGAAACTGCAAAGAACCTGCCGGTAGTGGTTAACCCTCACGGAGGTCCATGGGCACGTGATACCTGGGGATATAATCCTGAAGTACAATTCCTTGCCGAACGCGGTTATGCCGTATTGCAGATGAATTTCCGCGGTTCTACCGGCTACGGACGCAAATTCACCGAATTGGGTTATAAACAATGGGGACAAACCATGCAGGATGACATAACCGACGGAGTAAAATGGTTAATTGATAAAGGCATTGCCGATCCTAAACGAATAGCAATCTATGGTGGAAGCTATGGTGGCTATGCTACACTGGCAGGCGTCACTTTCACCCCCGACCTTTATGCATGTGCCATTGACTATGTAGGTATATCGAACCTGCTCACTTTTATGCAGACCATTCCTCCTTACTGGAAACCATTACTGGATATGATGTACGAAATGGTGGGCGACCCGGTGAAAGATAAGGAAATGATGGAAAAATACTCTCCGGTATTCCACGTAGATAAAATTAAAGCTCCACTATTTGTGGCACAAGGAGCCAATGACCCGCGCGTGAACAAGGCTGAATCCGACCAAATGGTAGAGGCATTGAAAAAACGCGGTATAGAAGTAGAATATATGGTGAAAGACAACGAAGGACACGGTTTTCATAACGAAGAGAATAAATTCGATTTCTATCGCGCTATGGATAAATTCCTGAGTAATCATTTAAAGAAATAATAATCATAAAAATCAAATTAATATGGGACGCACGATTAAATTAATACTTTACTATTTTGCTTATCAGTTGGCAGCAACTATTCCGGGAATGTTCGGATACACAATATGGAAATGCTTTGAAACGCAAAGTTTCGACCTGCATAACGCCCCTACTTCTTTGGGCATTATCCTTTCATTGCTAGGCACCTTGCTCATGGCATGGCATCTGATACATTATAAATATGTAAAACTGGACAAACAGACTCTTGCATCCCTGCCTTTCAAATCTACTTGCCTTTACATTGCGATGGGAGTCGCCGCCATTATATGGATGAACTGGCTGAGCGAGATGGCCCATCTTCCCAATATAGCCGAAAACATCTTCGCACAGATGAAAAACAATGTATTCGGCATTTTGAGTGTATGTATTGTCGCACCCATCTTTGAAGAAATATTTTTCCGCGGTGCCATCGAAGGATACTTGCTGCGCAAATGGAGAAACCCTCGTTGGGCCATCCTCGTGTCAGCCCTTATCTTCGGATTGATACACATGAATCCGGCACAGATGCTTTTTGCCTTTCTGTTCGGTATCATCTTGGGCGAACTTTATTATCGCACCGGCAGTCTGCTTCCGTCCATCATTCTTCATTTTATCAACAATACCCTGTCACTGATACTGATGAATGTTTTTGAGGAGAAGGATACCCTGACTGATATCTTCGGAAGTACCACTACCGTCCATACACTCGGTATGATGGGAATTGCCATCTTCTGCCTTACTCTCTTCCTGTTCAGAAAAGAAGTAAAACCCGCCCAATGGCCGGCAGAAGTGTCTGAACCCACCTCTACAACAGAAACCGGTCCACAAAATAATTAATCCAATAACAAAATATAACAATGAAAAAGAAACTGAATCTGCTCTGTGCAATGGTATTTGCCGTCCTGCTGCTTTCTCTGTCCGAAAATATCTATGCCATGATATGGGGAGCCATCGAAGGAGGAAAAGCAGGTATAGAAAATAAAACAGGGGCCATAAACAATATGCATCCGCTAATGTTGCTCCCGGATAACCTGACCACTACTTCCGACTCTATATACAATGAGATGACCGGAAAGAATGTACCGACATGGCAGATACAGTCCATGGTAGCGGTCGATGCCGATACACCCATCTGGCTATTCTTCACCGGCACTCTTCTAAGTTTCATTCTTATCATATTCGGTATCAAAGCCGTCCTGCAGTTCATCAAGTTCATCCGTAACATCAACCGTTCGGATATCTTCTGCTGGACAAATGTAAAATTGCTGCGCAGACTGGGACTCTATCTGATAATTACATTCGCCGCTACCCTGACCAGTTCTTACATACATACCTGGCAGCTTTCGCAAACATTGAAGATATCCGGTTATTCTTATAATTGGCTCAATCCCTTCTCACACTCCAGCCTTCTGCTTGGTGTACTGGCATTCGTCATTGCCGAAGTGTTTGCCATCGGTCTGAAAATGAAAGAAGAGCAAGACCTAACCATTTAAATACAGAACGACCATGAAAGAAAAGAACAAAGAACACTCCTTAAAAGAAATGAAGCTGATTATGACTTGCCTCACTATCATCTGTTTCTGTTGCACCTTCATTCCTATCTTTCAAAACGCAATGTTGTGTTTCGAGTTGGGAGCTAACCGGGCTGCCATTGATGCCGGAAAAGCAGGAGCATCCGAACAATTTATCCGGCAAGTATTTCCGCAAGGCATCACTCTATTATCCATGGCTGTATGCAGCGTTTTCATCTATCTGATGCTTCGCAATGTAAAACGTAATCTGGTATTTGTAAGAGCTAACGCCAATCTGATATATTATATCGGCCTTATCATCGAGTTTAACGGGATTCTGCAAGCCATCCTGAATGAGTTCGCTCCCGTAACAAACCCAAGACAGACTTATATGATATATGTCTTCATTGGGGTATTCATCATTTTTATCGGATATCTGTTCCAAATAGGCATCCGCATGAAAGAAGAACAAGAATTAACCATTTAACTCATACCGGAAAACAATGAAAACAATACGTTTGCTCGGAATATTGGTCGTGCTGATTCTCTTGGTCAGTACCATCAACGATTTCATTCCCGGATTCATTGACGGATGGAACGCAGCGGACAACATTCCTGTTCCCGGAGCAGAATCCTATACTTTCTCCGTCCATCCGACTGAGGATGCTGCCACAGACAGCATCTTCAATAAGGCCTTACAGCGCAAAGTACCTGCTCAGATAAAGGAAGTAAAATCCTTTATCAAGTCCAATACTGTCCTTTCTTTTTTGAGTATACCTGCCAGCCTAATAGCATTGCTGGCACTGTATGGCTATTATTGCCTGGCACGTATGCTGATATCTGTAAGCAAAGGAGAGATTCTGACACAGAAGAACAGCCGCAGACTCCGGTTCTTCATCTATCCCATGATAACCTTATCAGCCATATTCGAATTGCTGAATTATATCAGCTACTCGCAAGCCATCCATGAATTGGCATATACAGGTTATGAGTTCAGCAATTTCTCATTGAAATACCCATGGACAGAACTGTTCATTATTGTTCTGCTGATAGAAATCTTTGTACAGGCAGTGAAGATAAAGGAAGAGCAGGACCTAACCATTTAAAAACGAATAATTAAAACCTGGACTATGCCTATAATAGTAAACTTAGACGTAATGATGGCGAAACGAAAGATTTCGCTGGGAGAACTGGCCGAGAAGATTGATCTCACCCCGGCCAACCTCTCTATCCTGAAAACCGGGAAAGCAAAAGCTATCCGCTTCTCTACACTGGAAGCCATCTGCAAAGAATTAGACTGCCAGCCCGGAGATATTCTGGAGTATCGTGAGGAGGATGAATAACCTAACAGGCAACACAGACACTCTAATATAAATTCTCTCATACCTGCCCCCTCATTACTCTTACAGTGGGAAGGAATAAAGGATTGCCTTAGGCAGTCCTTTATTATTCTCTCAGGCATCTTTTAGTCAATTTTCTATAAATTGTACTATCCGGTCAAACAAATATTTCATATATACCGTATAATCCCATGATTATCCGTATCTTTGTAACGAATTAGATATTTGAAATAAATGAAGACATTTGAAGAGTTAGGCGTTTCCCCCGAAATCAGGAAAGCAATAGAAGAAATGGGTTATGAAAACCCGATGCCTGTACAAGAAGAAGTTATACCGTATTTACTCGGTGAAGGAAACGATGTAGTGGCCCTAGCACAAACAGGGACTGGAAAAACAGCCGCATTTGGTCTGCCGCTAATCCAGAAAATTAATGTAAAAAACCGCGTACCGCAAGCGTTAATTCTTTGCCCCACACGCGAACTGTGCTTGCAAATCGCAGGCGACCTGAATGATTACTCCAAGTATATTGACGGACTGAAAGTCCTTCCCGTATACGGCGGTTCATCCATCGAAAGCCAAATACGCATGCTCAAAAGCGGAGTGCACATTATTGTTGCAACTCCCGGACGACTTATTGACCTGATGGAACGGAAAGTGGCCAAACTAGATACCATCGGCAATGTAGTAATGGATGAAGCGGACGAAATGCTGAATATGGGTTTCACCGACAGCATCAACTCTATCCTTGAAAAAGTTCCCGAAGACCGAAATACACTGATGTTCTCGGCCACTATGAGCCCCGAAATATCACGCATCTCCAAGCAATACTTGCGTAATGCAAAAGAAATCACCATCGGAACCAAAAACGAAGGAAGCAAAAACGTAAACCACATTGCTTATGTGGTGCACGCCAAAGATAAATATGCAGCACTGAAACGCATAGCCGATTATTATCCGCAAATTTACGGTATCATCTTCTGTCGCACCCGTAAGGAAACACAAGAAATTGCCGATAAATTGATACAGGACGGTTATAATGCCGATTCACTGCATGGCGAACTGAGTCAGGCACAGCGTGACTTGGTGATGCAAAAATTCCGCCAGCGCCATCTGCAGCTATTGGTGGCTACTGACGTGGCTGCCCGCGGACTGGACGTTAATGACCTGACACACGTCATTAACTATGGTTTGCCCGATGACACCGAAAGTTATACTCACCGAAGCGGACGTACCGGACGTGCCGGAAAAACAGGCATCTCTATCGCTATCATCAACTTACGCGAAAGAGGAAAGATGCGTGAAATAGAACGTATCATCAACAAGAAATTTATAATAGGCGAAATGCCTACCGGTAAGCAAATTTGTGAGCAACAGCTTATCAAACTGATTGATGACATCGAAAAGGTAAAAGTAAACGAGGAAGAAATCGAGTCTTTCTTGCCGGGCATTTACCGCAAACTGGAATGGCTCTCGAAGGAAGATTTGATAAAGCGCGTAGTTTCTATGGAGTTCAACCGCTTTTTGGACTATTACAGTAATGCACCCGAAATTGAAACACCGAGCACAAGTGACCGTCGTAGCGAACGTGAACCTAAAGAGCGAAAAGACTATGGCAGTTCACGCGAAAAGACTGAACGCAAAGCGGAAAAAGGATATACACGCCTTTTCCTAAACTTAGGAAAAACAGACGGTTTCTATGCCAATCAGATTATTGAGTTGATTAACCGCAATATGAAGAAGCAACGTACAACCATCGGAAGAATAGACCTGATGCAAAACTTTTCTTTCTTTGAAGTGGCTGAGAAACAGGCAAATGATGTTATCAACGCGCTCAATAAAGTAAACTTGAACGGACGTAAGGTTATTGTTGAAGTAGCCGGTGAGAATAACGGCAAAAGCGATAAAAGCGGTGCAGGCAAGAAAGAAATTGCCAAGAAAAAAAATACGAGGCCCAGCCGTGAGGAACGCGGATACTCTGAAGCCCGTGGTCCCAAGAAGGATGATTGGAAACAGTTCTTCAACAATGATACAAAAGGAAAAGGCAAAAGCAAAAATAAAAGTCTGAAAGGCGAAGAACCAAACTTCGATGAAGAAGGATGGGCGCGCAGAAAGCCGAAGAAATAAGATTGACAGCCTAAAATTATATTTTTATTGAGGTGTGTTAAAATGAGAACAATCTATCATTTTGACACACCTTCTTTCTAAAAAGCAGTGATTATTCCACCAATTTCAATTCCTCAATCAAGCGCGTGGATTTTCCATATTTCTCAATCATATAAAGCACATAGCGAATATCCACCCCGATGCAACGCTGTAAGTTGGGTTCATAAATAATATCACTGCTCATTGCTTCCCAGTTGCCATCAAAAGCCAATCCTATCAGTTCTCCATTCCCATTAAACATTCCACTACCGGAATTTCCCCCAGTAATATCGTTATCGGAAATAAAGCAGACATTCATATTCCCATCTTTTGTGGCATAACGCCCGAAATCTCCACGCTCCAGCAAATCAACGATGGACGGAATAACCTCAAAATCACTATCCCCTTTATATTCCCTGATTTTATCAAAGATTCCCTTCGTTGTTGTATAATAAGTATATTCCAATGCATCTTTCGGCGAGTATCCTCCAATCATTCCGAAACTAAGACGCATAGTCGAGTTAGCATCCGGATAGAAATCCTTATCCGATTCCATCTCACGCACAGCCTCATTAAGCAAGCGCTCATTTTTCTCTATTTTCATATTATCATCATCTGCAGCCGCACTCAGCTCGTAAGATTTCACCAACATATCAATAACAAATGAAATGGCAGGGTCTTCAAAAAGAACATAAGTGCTATCCTTTTTTACTACACGTTCAAATCCGCGGGGTGTATCCAATTCTGTCCGACTGTATAAATCGTCCACATACGCCTGATAATCACCTTTGAACTCCTTTTCTATAGTAGCATAAGTTTCCGAGAGGCTCTCCGGCTCTACTACTGCCGCATATTCTTTAAGCATGGCCACAAAGACTTTCTTATCAATGTCCAAGTCAATATTGACATAAAGCTCCAACAATTGACGCACCCTCTCTTCCAACACCGACTGTTCCGCTTCAAAATCAAAGTTCAAGACAGACCATGCCGCAGTAACCAACTCGGGACCATTGGCAAAACATTCACCGAAGTAAGCCATTGCACGAGCGTTCTTATAACGATTGTGATAACTGTTCTCCAATTCCGTCAATACCTGGGCATACTTGTTCCGTTCTTCCGGCTTCCGACGAATCCATTCCGCCAATTGATGTTCCAACCTACGTTTCTTCTCGATTATATTCAGTTCTTTAATAGACTGATTCATCCCAATGCTATTCTTCCAATAGTTAGCACTTTGAGCATACTTCGAAGCATATTTTATACGAATGGCATCACTTTTCTCCATAGCATCTTTCCAAATAGCCTGTTTGATAGTACGAACATCTATTCTTGCCATGTTATCGGCATTCATGCGTTCTTCCACGCCATAAGAAGATAGATAACGGCTGGTGGTCCCCGGATATCCCATCGTCATACAGAAAGAACCTTCCTTATAACCCGCCAAGGAAATAGGCGCATAATAATCGGGATGATAAGGAACATTGTCTTTGGAATAAACTGCCGGCTCGTTATGAGCATCAGCATAGATACGGAAAACAGAAAAGTCTCCGGTGTGCCTCGGCCAAACCCAGTTATCGGTATCTCCCCCAAACTTTCCAACTGAAGAAGGAGGAGCATAGACTAAGCGAACATCATAATAGTCCTTATACACAGACAGATAGAATTCATTGCCGGCATAGAAAGAAGAAACGACTGCACGCAGTAAGGTATCATTTTTAACTGCCTCGTCAGCAATCAACGTAGAAAGAGAATCTACAATCAAGGAACGGTCGTCTTCGCTCACATCTTGTGGCAAAGCTTGTAAAATGCGCTCTGTCACATCTTCGGTACGAATAAGGAAACTGACAAATAAGTCAGGATTGGGAAGTTCGTCCGACAATGAATCAGCCACAAAACCATCGCGCAGGTAGTCATGCTTCACCGTGCTGTGTTGCTGAATGGCATCAAAACCGCAATGATGATTGGTAAACACCAACCCATCCGGCGAAACAACCACACCGGAACAGAAGCCTCCAAAACTGACTACAGCATTGGAAAGTGCAGCGCCACCGGGATTATACAACTGCAGTGGAGTAAGATTCAATCCCATTTCTTTCATCACCTGCTGAGTCTGTTTACTTAGACAACAAGGAAGCCACATACCCTCACTACCCCATATATATATAGGTAGAAATACAAGCAATATCAGTAGTTTCTTCATGACATGAGTGTTTTATTTAGTGTTCTGTTTCTTATTCTATCACCAACTTCAGTTTCTTAGCTCCTACACGAGCTTTCAACCATTCGGTTATCTTTTCCTGTTCCTTCTCGTTGGGATGCTTTGCAAATTTCATCAAGACCAAAGTCAATGTATCCATACGTGTCGAATCAACAGAAAGTTCCACCGTTTTAGCCATTGCAATAGTTTCTGCCGACGGATAAAGAACTTTCAGCTCGGGGATAATTTTCTTGTCTACGGCATTATAGGCGGCATAGACTTTCAATTCATTTTCCAATTCATGTATCTTATTCTGTTGTTCCAACAGACGCTTCTCGCTGTTCTTATAGAAATCTTCCATTACTTGAGCCTTCAAACTTCCGATATCCATAGCCTCATTATTCATTCCCTGCATCACGATAAGTTTTGTACCGGCCAGATTATAATGCTTCAGGTTATCTTTTGCAGCAGCAATTTCTGCTGCCGGAACTTCATTACCAATCAGTACAACACGAATTTCCTTATTCTCGAACGAAATCTTACGGTCAATAACCTGCGTATCGGGAAAATTCAATTCTTCACTAATAAAATTATTGGCAGATGCCGTATAGATGGTATTCTTCACAATCCCATATGTCAGGTATATCGCCGGACACATGGTGGCTAAAGTAATGATAACGATATACTTCTTAACCAGTTTCTCACGCTCTTTATCCACAAACGCTTTTCGCTGAAAACGCATCACACGCACTCCAATAAAAGTTGCCAAACTTATAAATACCGAATTGATAAAATATAAATAGAAAGCACCTAAGAAATAAAGCAGGTTTCCTGTTGCCAGTCCGAAACCGGCAGTACACAAAGGAGGCATCAATGCAGTAGCGATGGCTACACCGGGAATTACATTTCCTTTTTCCTTAGTGGAAAGTGCAATAATACCTGCCAGACCACCACACAAAGCTATCAAAACATCATAAATGGTGGGCGAGGTTCGTGCCAGCAATTCTGATTGCACTTCATCCAATGGAGTAAGCGAAAAATATAAAGTAGCAGTAATAACACTGAAAACAGTCGCTATCAGATAACTCTTCAACGACCGCTTCAACAGTTCGAAGTCATTCTGTCCGATTGCCAACCCCACTCCCATGATAGGGCCCATTAAAGGAGATATCAACATGGCACCGATAATCACTGCAGTAGAATTGACATTCAACCCTAAAGACGCAATAAAAATAGCAAATATCAAAATCCAAAGGTTAGTACCTTTAAACTCTACTCCATTACGGATAGATTCGACGGTTAAAGCTTCATTATCCTTATCTTTACCCAAATCAAAATATTCATGAAGAAATTGCCTGATATAAGGCATATTCTTCAAATCATTCTTTAACTTACCTTTAATGTCAGCCATAATTATTTCTTTATCAACCGATTAATAACAGGAATCTGATGCAACGGAAAATCTACCTTCACAATGTAGGCTACAAACAGTAGCAACAACACTGTACGAACAGATAATAAGAAGAAAATGTTTTGGAAGGGAAGGATTTCCGATATACCAAAAAGCATAAGCGCCAATACAACATATTTACCTATCGCTTTCAAATCATAATCAATGGGATACTTTTTCTGCCCCACAAAATAAGAAAGCAACATAGCTACTGCATAACCGGCAAATCCAGCCCAAGCACATGCCATATAACTGTATATGGGAACAAAAATCACATTAATCAAAATCAAAACAACACAACCGGCAAATGAAAAATAGGCCCCCCACTTGGTTTCGTCAATCAGTTTATACCAGAATGAAAGATTGAAGAAAATACCCATAAAGATTTCAGCCGCCATCACAATAGGCACCACACGCAATCCTACCCAATAATCAGGAGCAAGAATATACTTCAATATATCCAAATAGAACATGACAGCCAAAAAAGCCAGTAATGTGAAAATAACAAAGTACTTCATTGCTTGTGCATAGATAATCTTGCTGTCCTTATCCCGGCTCTTTCCAAATACAAAAGGTTCATAAGCATAACGGAATGCCTGAGTGAGCATTGCCATAATCATAGCAATCTTACTGCAAGCACCATAGATGGCAAGCTGAGTCTTAGCCTCCACCTTATCGGGATATATATGACGGAAAATTATTTTATCTGCCACTTGATTCAGGATGCCTGCCACTCCCAGTATCAGAATAGGATATGAATATATCAGCATCCGTCTCGCCAATGGCTTGTCAAAGCCTCCGCCAAATTTCAGATATGGGACCATCAATAACATAATAACCGAGGTACATATCAAATTGAAGAAAAAAGCATAGAAAACATCACTCCCCTTCATCACCACATAATAAACTAGATTCAGAATGATATTGAGCAAGATGAAAAGAAGTTTCAAGCCGGCAAAACGTATCGGACGCTTCTTATAACGTAAATAAGCAAACGGAATACACTGAAACGCATCCATCGCAATAACCAATGCCATCATACCGATATACCAAGGATGGTCGGCATATCCCATCATACCGGCAATAGGATGAAGAAATATCATGCACAAAGCAGCAAACAGCAAAGAAGTACTTCCCACCATAAAGAGAACAGTGGAATACACACGCTCGGGATTTTCCGTTTCTTTATTGACAAAACGGAAAAAAGTAGTTTCCATGCCATAGGTTAAAATTACCATCAGTAAAGCAGTCCAGGCATATACTTCGGTTACCACCCCATAACCTCCTGATGCCGCAGACATAGCTGCCGCATAAATGGGCACCAGCAGATAATTTAAGAATCGCCCCACAATACTGCTCACGCCATATATTGCGGTGTCTTTGGCTAATGATTTTAATCCGGCCATATTTTAATCGTCAAATAGTGTCTTCTGACTATTGTAGATACTCCGCCCCAAATGTATGTAGGCGAGCTCTGTCACTTCTCGTCCGCGAGGAGTACGTTTCAAGAAACCTTCTTTTATTAAGAAAGGTTCATAAACTTCCTCAATGGTACCGGGGTCTTCTCCCAAAGCAGTGGCAATAGTAGTCAAACCTACCGGCCCCCCTTTGAACTTATCAATAATAGTACATAAAATCTTATTATCTATCTCATCAAGCCCATAGCGGTCAATATTCAAAGCCTCCAATGCAAACCGGGCTATCTCTATATCAATTCTACCAGAGCCTTTAACTTGCGCAAAATCCCGTACACGCCTAAGGAGTGCATTCGCAATACGAGGAGTTCCACGACTGCGGGAAGCAATCTCACCCGCCGCTTGTGTATCACAAGGCACATTCAATATTTTTGCCGAACGGCGGATAATGGCAGTCAACACATCATCATCGTAATATTCCAAATGGAGGTTTATGCCGAAACGGGCACGAAGAGGTGCTGTCAGCAATCCACTACGAGTCGTTGCCCCTACCAATGTGAAAGGATTCAAGTCCAACTGGATACTCCGCGCAGACGGTCCCTTGTCTATCATGATATCAATACGATAATCCTCCATGGCCGAATAAAGATATTCTTCCACAACAGGACTGAGCCGATGAATCTCGTCAATAAACAGGACATCATTAGATTCCAGACTGGTCAAAACTCCTGCCAAGTCACCGGGTTTGTCAAGTACCGGTCCGGAAGTAACCTTAAAACCTACGCCCAATTCATTTGCAATGATATTACTTAATGTTGTCTTTCCTAACCCCGGAGGACCATGCAATAAAACATGGTCGAGCGCCTCAGCCCGCAAGCGAGCGGCTTTGACAAATATACGTAAATTATCCACTACCTTATCTTGTCCACTAAAGTCAGAAAAATTTAATGGGCGTAAGGCATTCTCAAAATCACGTTCTCTACTTGTGAGCTGATGCTCACGTATATCAAAATTCTCTTCCATCTTTTTGTTTCTCGCACAAAGGTACAAAAGATATTATTATAATAGAAAGAAAGATTGAGGAATTCATTTTCAGTCCCTCATCCGTCCTTTATATAATTTCATTATTGTCTAAATAATTAATTGTTATGGGAGTTACACTAGGTAAGAAACAATTAAACAAGGGGAAAGTTTCCCTTTATTTAAATTACAGTCACAACGGCAAGCGTCGTAAGGAGTATTTAGGCATTATTCTGGAGCCGCCTGTTACACCGGAAGCCAGAGCGGAGAACAAGAATAAAATATTGATTGCTAAACAAATCCGAGCCAAAAAGGAGCTTGAATTCCTGTCTGTCGAATATGCCTTAAATAAAACAGCGGAAACATTTGAGGATATTCTGCCCGAAGCACCTAGTAATGGGCCGGACTTTTTCCGCATCATGAATGAATACCTGAGCACTTATTATAAAAAAGATAAGAAGATGGTAAAATCGACCATCCTCCATTTACGCACCTTTAATAAAAAGAAAATCTTACCAATCAACAAAATAACAAAGGAATTTTGTGTAGATTTTCTCGACTATTTAAGATCTAAACTCCGTGGCAATACCCCTATTGGCTATTTCAAGAAATTCAGAATGTGCATCAATAAATGTGTTGAAAAGAAGTTAATTTCTCATAATCCTACTAATGGGATACGACTATCACAATTTGATGAAGTAACAAAGGAGATACTGACATTAAAAGAGATACAGAAGTTAGCCGTTACTTCTTGCTCAAATAATGAAGTAAAACGAGCATTTCTTTTTTCATGTTATTGTGGATTACGTTGGTGCGATGTGTATCAATTGCGATATAAGGATGTTGACTTTCCGGCAAAAAGATTAACCATCATACAACAGAAAGTGCAAACGCATTCCAAAAGTGCCATTCTTCACTTGAACTTAAACCACACGGCTCTCAAACTTTTACAGAAACGTACTGGGGACAGGGAGGACTTGGTTTTCTCACTTCCCTCCTACTCATATACAATCAGAATTCTTCGTAAATGGGTATTAGATGCCAATATACGAAAGCATATCACCTTCCATTGTGCCCGCCACTCTTTTATCACAAATATCATGGCCAATGGAGCCAACATTAAAACTGCTGCTTCCCTTGCCGGTCACTCAACGACCAGGCACACCGAAAAGTATGTACACATAATAGATGAGCTGAAGCAAAAAGCTGTCGATAGTTTACCTGACCTAACTATAAATTATAAATAATAAAAGGGTCCCTTATGGGACCCCACTACATTAAGCCTATTTTCTACTATTCTGATATACAGAATATTACAAATACCAGATAGTATCCGGCACGAATACTACCTACCTCTCGAATGTCGTGAATCATTACTTCAAGTGCAACCTTAAGACACTGGTAAACAGGTGTCGGGTGGAGTATGCAAAACTCCTTCTACGAAAGGAAAAATACACGGCTGACGAGTTGATAAAGCTTTGCGGGTTTACCTCTAGAAGTGTCTTCTATTCTGCCTTTACCAAAGAAGTCGGCACGGTCCCTTCACGGTACCCCGGAGATTCGCTCCCGTTCCCCGCTAAATACGATTAAGTCCTTTATATAATAATAAACAAAAAACAAATCAAGTTTTTAAATTTATAAATTTAAAGTTTTTCTATTATGAACAAAAAATTTTTAAGTGTAGTCCTGTTCGGAGCTCTTATGGCCGGCTCTTCAGTGACTTTCACGGGATGTATCGACAACGATGAACCCGCAGGTATCGAAACGCTTCGCGGTGCCAAAGCAGAATTACTTCGTGCCAAAGCGGTTGTGGAAGAAGCACATGCTGCCAATATTTTGGCCGAAGCTGAATTTAAGAAAGCTCAGGCAGCTCACGAGCAAGCTAATGCTGATTATCGTCAGGCTGAAGTAGAATACCAAAAACTACAGAATGAATTGTTGGCTGCTACAAATGAAAAAGACAAAGCATTATTCGAAGAACAGATTGCTTTGGCTAAACAAAGAATGGAAGAAGCTGTTAAGACTCATGAGATTACTATGAAGAACTTGGAAGTACAGCTGGAAATTGCAAAACGCAATTTCGATTTGGTACTTCAGCAGATTGCCATTGCCAAGGAATTGGGTAGCGACAAGGCTACGGTTTCTATCTCTTTTTTGGAAAGTGAAGTAAAGAGGCTGTATGCTAATCTGTATGGTGGTGATTACTATGAAGTGGAATATTCTTTGTCTACGGATGAAAAAGGTCATGTTTCCATCAGTGAAAAAGTTGGGGATAAAGTCACTGTTGAGTTTGAAGATAGCTATGCAGGACTATTGCGTCAGGCTGAAAAAGACTTGTATAACGCTACTCTGAAAAAATCACAAGGCGGTGTTGATGACGAGAAGACAGAAACGGGTAACGAATGGCTTCCGACTTTGAAGCTGACTGTTGAAGAAAAGGAAGTAGCTCTAGTCGCAGAGAAGGAAGCATTGAAGAAATTGGAAGAGTTTATGGAATCTGATATTGCCACTACTGATTGGACTAGTCAGATTACTGCACTTGAAGATTCTATCAAAGCATTGGATACTGCCATTGCTGCCAAAGAAATCGAAATAAAAAAAGCTAAGAAGTCAGAGGAACGTATTGCTGCTGATCAGGCTTTGAATGGTGTCAAAAAAGATGATGGCGTTACCATTGTTAAGGATGGTGCCGTTCAGGTATTGGATAAAGCTAAAGGTGCTGTAACAAAAGCTAAAAGCAAACAAAAGTTCAGTTATGATGCAGTAGACTATAGTAAGGAAGTTACTACAGGTATGGATGCTGCTATTAAGGCTGGGATGAAAGCTAATGATAAGAAAGGCGCACCGGTTTATAAGTTGAACGAAACGAAAAAATGGCAATTTGCTGTTACTGCTGAGGAAGTTACTACTGAATATGATGCTGTTTGGGGTGGAAAGAAATTGGCTCCTGAGTTGAAGACTGCTGAAGAATTCTATACTAAGTTGATTGAAAACGTAGGAAACGCATACAGCGACCCGAACTCTGTAGCCTTCAATAAGGCAAATCTGACTGCTGCTGAAAAGGCTGCTAAAAGTGCTGAAGAGGCTTTGGAAACAGCAAAAGCGGATTGGCAGCATGCTGTTAATGCTATGAACGGCACTCCCGATGAAGTTCCTACTACTCTTTTGGAGGACGGTGCTAAAGCTTACAATGCCGCATGGAGCACATATAAAGCTGCCGTAGATGTTTACAACACTGCTTTTGACAATGCCTATGAAGCCGTTAAAGCTGAAAAAGTATTGGGCCTTGTAGTTGACATGGCTGTTGATGTTGAAAAACATATACTAGCACGTGATATTGAAGGTTTGGAAAATTTCAAGCCGAGTAACAAACTTACTGAGGATTGGGAGGCACAAGTAAACAAGGATGCAGTTACATTGAAAGCTGTAATTGCTAAATATTGTACTGAATTCACTAATGAAGCAGGAGCTAAGGTTAAGCCCGCAACTTTAGCTAGTCAAATTTATGACAATTTGAATACCAAAGCTGCTGCTGATTTTGAGAAAAACAAAGAGGAAAAGGCAAACGCGATAGCGGAAGCAAAAACGGTTGTTGACACGGATGGTAAATTAGCAAAAGCTGTTAGTGATGCTATTCTGAAGATTGGTGCAAAGGACAAAGATAAGACTGCTCTTTTTGCATTAGCCCAAGGTATAGAAAAATATACAAATTTAGCAAATGATACTTATGCAATGGCTCTTACCGAAGACGCGGAAACAGCTCAAGATCTTAAGGTGTTGATTGGCGTAAAACAAAAAGATGGTTCATTTGCAGATCCTACATTCCCCAATGTCGTAGGAGATAATGGTAAGTTCGTTATCAACTCTACAAAGATAGAAGAAGCTGAAATTACCGCTGCCTCAGAAGTGGAATTCGACAAAGAGTTAGCAGAAAATGCTTTGACTCAACAGTCGAAGAAGGTATGGGGGGAATTTAATGAACCTCGCATGGTTGCTCCTTCATTGGAAGAAATTCGCGAAATTGCTACAGAAGATGCTTTTGCTTATAAATGGCTTGTTGCTACAGATGAAGTTCAGAAATGCAAGGATGTTATCAACGCAGTTGAAGACTTGGAAGCATTCTTGAAAGTGGTTGAAAAAGATTTTGCGGACTTCAAGGCTGGCTTCACTAAACAATACAATGATGCATTCGGTGAGTTGGTTGCTGCCGTCGATGCTGCCAAAGAAGACTATGATGTTAAAAAGGCTGCTTTGAAGGCTATAGACAATGAAATCATTAAGCCTATCCAAGTTGAACAAGCTAAGTTGGTTGCTAAGAAGAATGCTACCGATGCAGTGAAGAAAGCATTGATTAAGGCTGTCAACAATATGCTTGGGGCATCAACTTCATCAAATAATACTGCAGGTTTCATTGCAGAAATGAACTCACAAATTTTAGAACAGAAGAAACTTGTAGCCAAAGCTGAACAAGCATTGAAAATTGCACAAAATGTATTGCAGAAAGCAGAAGATGGCCTGTATGACGAGGTTGCTGGTTATGAAATTGACTTGAAGATTGCTCAGGCGAATTTCGATACTGCAAACACTCTGTATCAGACTGCTTTGGACAACTTGGCTAAGGCTATTGAGTTGATTGCCAATTCTGTAGAATAATTTATAGAACAAAAGTAATTAGAAAAAAATGATAAAAAAACTCTATACATTACTTTTACTTGCCCTCCTTTCTGCGCCTCTTTTGGCGCAGACTGTGGGCAGCAGTAGTGATGGTGTGTTTTTTGCTCCAAAGAAAGGCCAGTGGCAAGTATCTGTCTTGTTAGGCGGAGGTAACAATTTCTATAACGAAAGTACCTCTTACCTGCTCCCGACTAACACTCATACCGGAGGCGAAGTAGGACTTCCCAACGGTAGCAGTGACGGTTCCGGAGATTTGAACAGATGGTTGAATATTGACGGTCTGAATAACAATAGTCTGACAAACATTTTGGGTGTTGAAGGAAAATACTTCATTTCCGATTGCTGGGACATTAACTTCCAGTTCGGTATGAATATCAGCCTGACTCCTAAGAAAGACTATGTGGAAGGAGAATATGACAAAGTACCCGATATGGTTATTCCCGCGCAGAAGTATATCAATGCGCAGGCAACGAACAACTGGTATGTTTCAGTCGGTTCCAACCGTTATTTTAAGGTGAGCAATCCTCGTATCCATCCCTATTTGGGCGGTTCTTTGGGCTTCCAGATGGCACGTATCGAGACTACGGAGCCTTATACAGGCAAGACAGTTATCGATTCTGACAGCGGTGAAGAGGTACCCGAACAGCTATACCAGTCAGGCAGCCGTGCCGGTCAGATGTTCGGCATCAAGGCCGCCGGTGTAGCCGGTATTGAGTATAGCCTGGCTCCGGGCCTGGTACTGGGATTCCAGTTCCAACCGCTGGCCTACCGCTATGATGTCATCCAGCTCTGCCCCAAAGGTTTTGACAAGTACAACGCTTCACACCATAATATCAAGATATTTGATATGCCGGTGCTGAAACTGGGTA
>CARCZS010000032.1 GCA_948956705.1 uncultured Phocaeicola sp. | reverse complement strand
CCCCTGCCCCTACAGCTGACGATTGGATAGGCTGGTTTAGTTTTGACACACTCCCCTTTTGTGACTGTCTGTGGAGCATAAGCTTTTCGCCTCCGATAAACAATTCATATTCCTATCGAGTATCCTTAATATTAAAATGTTAAACAAATTTTCTTGCTAAAAGATTGTTTTCTGATAAAAAATGTATAGCTTTGTCTATCTGCTTCTAGTTGTTAAGATGAACTGTGCAGAATTTATAAAAATGATATGTAATACTATGACTCACTGGGTACCTATAAAAGATATATCCGAAAAATATCAAATAGATCAAAATTGTATTTGTAATTTGATTGTGCGGAAAGCTGTCGCTTCGTCTAAAATCGGGAGAAAGATTAGGCTGATAGACGAGGACTCATTTATTTCCTATTTGGATATGCATAAACAGATAGAAAATAAAAAGGAAATCATTAAGGAGTTGAGTGATACTGACAGAATGTTGGAGGCCGAATTAAGGGCTTGCAGTGAGACCCATGCTGCTTTTGAAGTACAACACAGAGTCTTGTGCCGTTTTTATCGGGCATTTGTGCAGGCTTTTTCCCTGTTTATCAGAAATGAGGAAGAACGCGATATCTTTTTGCTGCTCAGTATGGGTGAACGGCTGGATTTGGTTGCATCAAAATATTCTCATTCCATTCGAACGACATTGAGAATATACAAGAATACCGTTGAGCGTGTTAGTAAGAAGAGCTTTAACTTTATAGAAGAACAGCGGACCAATGTGACAAGACTGGAACAACTAAATCGGAATATGAGGGAAGTGTATCTCGGGTTGAGAAGAGGAAAAATACGGAGACGAGTGATACATGATTCTGAATTGAACGAAAAGGAGCAGGAGGGTACTGAAGTGATGAGGTTGACGAAGCAAAATAAGAAACTTCAGTATGAATTGTCAAAAGAGAGGGATATGGCTAAAATGTTGCGGTTCAGATTGTGTGACTGCGAGAAAGAGAAAGAACAGAAAGCGGAACAGATAAAGGAAATTCAGCAGCAGGGACAGGAACAGCAACAGCAACGGGAAGTGGAGCTGTGGTTGAAGCAGAAGCAAAAGCACGAAGAACGGCTATGGATGGAAGAACTGACGAAAGAAAAGTTCTTGCTGGAGGTACAGTTGGAGCAGGAGAAGGTGCGGGTAAACGATATGCAAATGAAGTTGACCGATGCAGAAAGTGCTTTGGTTGATTGGCAAGGGAGATACTATAAAATGTGGGACAAGCATCAGAAATATGTTGCTAAAGTGGAAGCCGGCTATTTTGTACCGGGAATGAAGCATTTGATAAAGAATCTAAAAAGCTGGTGTAAGGAGTATTTCATCCCTATAATTCTGTTTATAATGCTGGTTGTGTGGATGATAGTATTTCTTCCTTCTTTGTTTTAACTGGCAGCATGGAATCCTCGGAGGAGGTGTGTCCAACGTTTTTTCTGTCATTCTGTAGCGAAGAGTCTGTTGGCATAAAGATGCGTGCATCCGGATTCTTCACATTGAACAGAATGACAAAAGGAGAAGACTGTTGAGGCTTTCGGTTTTTTTTGAAATGTGCACGAAGGCATTCTTGTGCTATTGTATCACCAGTCCGTCCAACAACTCGATATACAGCCCGATAGCTTCTTCTATTTCAGATACCATGATATATTCATCGGCCGTGTGAGAACGTGACGACTTGCCTGGTCCCATTTTTACCGATGGGAATTTCATCAAAGCCTGATCAGACAAAGTGGGAGAACCGAAAGGAACACGTCCCAACTGAACAGCGCGTCTGACAAACGGGTGTCCTGCATCAATGTGAGATGAATTCAGACGGAACGAACGCGCTTTGGCTTCACTCTTGATGTGAGTGCTGATTTCGTGGAATAATTCCTCATTGGAATAACACTCATTGCTGCGGATATCTACCACAAATGTGCAGATATCGGGAATAACATTATGTTGGGTTCCGGCGTTAATCTGGGTAACGCTCATCTTTACCGGTCCCAATAAAGAGGATTCTTTCGGGAAACGATAGTCGCGGAACCATTGGATGTCTTCCAATACCTTATATATAGCATTGTCACCCTCATTGCGTGCCGCGTGTCCTGCTTTTCCATGAGCCGTTACATCGAGCACCATCAAGCCTTTCTCGGCTATGGCGGGTTGCATCTCTGTCGGTTCTCCTACAATGCCCAGTGTGATGGGTGGAAGTTGGGACAACACACTTTCGATGCCGTTCTTACCCGACACTTCTTCCTCGCATGAAGCCAGAAAGATAAGGTTGTAAGCCTGTTCGGTAGTAGACAAATGGCGGTAGACTTGAAACAAAGATACTACACTGGCACCTGCATCGTTGCTACCCAGCCCGTAAATCTTTCCGTTTTCTGCTTTTGGAGTGAAAGGATGTTTGCGCCAGCCGTTCACCGGTTTTACCGTATCGATGTGTGAATTGAGCAAAATGGTAGGTTTGTTCAAGTCAAACATGGGGCTGATGCACCAAATGTTGTTTCCCGAACGGCCTGTCATGATACCGGTCTCTTCGATATAGTTTTGAAGAAAATCGGCGGCAGCTTCCTCTTCCCTGCTTAGAGAGGGGATACCTATCAGTGAATTCAGCAATGTGGTTGCCTCTGAAGTGTAATATGCTACGTCAATCATATAGATTTTATAATTATTGTGGGGCAAAGATACGATTTTTGCTCGGTAAAGTATGCTTGGAAGTGACGATAATTAAGTTATGTATGCAACTAATTTTAAAGATGGGATTCTTGTAACTCTTTGACTGGTTGGTAAAATTAATACCTATTTATGATGGATAATTCCAAATTAAACGATAACTTTGCCGCGTATTTAAAATAATTTATAATGAGCAATTCCCAATTATCTGTCCTGATTCAACGTCAGGCTGAGAAATATGGCGACCGTGTAGCCCTGAAATATCGTGATTATGACACTGAAACTTGGATTCCAGTTTCATGGAAGCAGTTTGCCGAAACGGTGACAACGACTTCCAACGCACTTCTTGAGTTAGGTGTGGGGGTACAAGAAAATATTGGTGTCTTTTCTCAAAATAAGCCCGAATGTCTTTATGTGGATTTTGGTGCCTTTGGCGTTCGTGCAGTAACTATTCCTTTTTATGCCACAAGTTCGGAAGCCCAAGTGCTTTATATGCTGGGTGATGCGGATATACATTATCTTTTTGTAGGCGAACAGTTACAGTATGATGTGGCTTTTCGGGTGATGTCGCTTGGCACACAGTTGAAGCAGATTATTATTTTTGATAAGGATGTGAAACGCGACGAACGTGACACTTCCTCGATTTACTTTGACGAATTCCTGAAGTTGGGCAAAGCTCATCAGCATCAGGCGGAAGTGGACAAACGTATTGCCGAATCGGGCAATGGGGATATTGCCAATATCCTTTATACCAGTGGAACGACTGGCGACAGTAAGGGAGTGATGTTGCATCATTCTTGTTATGAAGGAGCTATCAAAGCACACAATGAACGTTTCCCGCAATTGAGTGATCAAGAAGTGGTGATGAATTTCTTACCTTTTACTCATGTGTTTGAGCGTGCCTGGAGTTATTGGTGTATTTCAATGGGATGCCAGTTGGCTGTCAATTTGCGTCCGGTGGATATTCAGAAGACCATCAAGGAGATTCGCCCGACGGCCATGTGCAGTGTTCCTCGTTTTTGGGAGAAAGTGTATTCTGGGGTTCAGGAGAAAATCAATGAGACAACTGGGCTGAAGAAGAAACTAATGCTGGATGCATTGAAAGTGGGCCGTGAGCATAATATAGAATATGTATGTAAGGGACTTACACCTCCGGCTTTGCTTCATATGAAATATAAATTTTATGAGAAGACCATTTATAGCTTGTTGAAGAAAACTATCGGTATTGAGAATGGTCGTTTCTTTCCGACTGCTGGGGCAGCCATTCCACCTGCTGTTCAGGAATTTATATTGTCGGTAGGTATTAATATGGTGGCGGGATATGGATTGACCGAGTCAACTGCAACCGTGTCTTGTGAAAATGACTTTGATCATGTGGTAGGTTCCGTAGGACGTATTATGCCGCATGTGGAAGTGAAAATCGGCGAAAATAATGAGATATTGCTCCGTGGTGTCGGCATTACGCATGGGTATTATAAGAAAGAAGCGGCAACAAAAGCTGCCTTTACCGAAGACGGATGGTTCCATACCGGTGATGCCGGTTATATTAAAGACGGACATTTGTTCCTGACCGAACGTATCAAGGATTTGTTTAAGACCTCAAACGGAAAATATATCGCTCCTCAAGCCATCGAAGCTAAGTTGGTGGTAGACCGTTATATCGATCAGATTTCTATTATAGCAGATGAACGCAAGTTTGTTTCGGCTTTAATCATCCCGGAATATAAACTGGTGAAGGATTATGCCGAAAAGAAAGGCATCAAGTATGCTTCTATGGAAGAACTGCTGCAGAATCGACAGATTATCGATTTGTTTAAGGAACGGATTGATACGCTTCAACAGCAATTTGCACATTATGAACAAATTAAACGTTTCACCTTGTTGCCTCATCCTTTTAGTATGGAACGCGGCGAACTGACTAATACGTTGAAGATTAAGCGTAATGTGTTGAATAAGAATTATGCTGCCGAAATAGAGAAGATGTACGAAGAATAAAGAATTTGATTCACCTGTATTTTAGGCACGGATTGTACGGAATGCATTGTTCTTTCATTAAAAACAGTGAAATCCGTGTAATCGGTGCCTAAATTGTTATATCTTTGCAACTTAAAAGAAAAAATCCTCAAAATGATAACAATAGAGCAACTGAAAGACGTAAAAGAACGTACCGCTGCCCTCGAAAGATACTTGGACATTGAGAATAAACTGGTTCAGGTGGAAGAAGAACAGCTGCGTACACAAGCGCCCGGATTTTGGGATGATGCCAAGAAAGCTGAGGCACAAATGAAGAAAGTAAAAGAGATTCAGAAATGGATTGACGGATACCGTGAGGTAAAGACTTTGTCGGACGAATTGGAATTGTCTTTTGATTTCTTTAAAGATGACTTGGTGACCGAGGAAGAAGTGGATGCCGCTTATTCTAAAGCAATCACTGCTGTAGAATCTTTGGAGTTGAAAAATATGCTTCGTCAGGAAGCCGATCAGATGGATTGTGTCTTGAAAATCAATTCGGGAGCCGGAGGCACCGAAAGTCAGGACTGGGCATCCATGTTGATGCGTATGTATATGCGTTGGGCCGAGACAAATGGTTATAAATTAAGTATTGCCAATCTTCAGGAAGGGGATGAGGCCGGTATCAAGGCTGTGACTATGAACATTGAAGGTAGTTTTGCTTATGGTTATCTAAAGGGTGAGAATGGTGTGCATCGTTTGGTGCGTGTTTCTCCTTATAATGCTCAGGGTAAACGTATGACGTCTTTCGCTTCTGTATTTGTGACTCCGTTGGTGGATGACAGTATTGAGGTAAATATTGAACCGGCACGTATGAGTTGGGATACCTTCCGAAGTGGTGGAGCCGGCGGACAGAACGTAAATAAGGTAGAATCCGGTGTACGTTTGCGTTATCAGTATAAAGATCCTTATACGGGCGAAGAAGAAGAAATCTTGATTGAAAATACCGAGACTCGTGACCAGCCGAAGAATAAGGAGAATGCAATGCGTCAGTTGCGCTCTATTCTTTATGATAAGGAGCTGCAGCATCGCATGGAAGAGCAGGCCAAGGTAGAAGCCGGAAAGAAGAAGATAGAGTGGGGGTCACAGATTAGAAGCTATGTGTTTGATGACCGTCGTGTGAAAGACCACCGTACCAATTATCAGACATCGGATGTAAATGGTGTGATGGATGGAAAAATTGACGACTTTATTAAAGCGTACCTCATGGAGTTCTCGGGATCGGAGAATGTGTAAAAAGTAAGTAAATTATTTGTTTTCTCCCGGAAACTTTGTACTTTTGAAGACTTCAAAAGAGAAAGTTTAACCTTAAAATAAAATACTTATGGGAAAGAATAAGAAAGCTAATCATAGCAAGCGTGAAGAGGAGAAAGCAAATAAAGTAGTAAAAGGCATATTTATTGGTTTGATAGTATTGGCTCTGATTACTATGGTGGGCTATGCTGTTTATGGATAAGGCCGCAAGAAATAAGTGAAGTCCTGCCGGAAAAATCCGTGCAGGACTTTTTTATTATGTTAATCTGAAAATAAGATGGCACAGGAAATAGAACGAAAATTTTTAGTTATTGATGATAGTTATAAGCAGGAAGCGTACTCTCAAAGCCGCATTATGCAAGGATACATTTGTAGTGCCCGCGGACGTACGGTGCGTGTTCGTATCCGGGGCGATAAGGGGTATCTTACTATAAAGGGGGCTTCTAATGCCTCTGGTACCAGCCGATATGAATGGGAGAAAGAAATATCCCTGCAAGAAGCGGAGGAATTAATGAAACTGTGTGAACCGGGAGTGATAGACAAGACTCGTTATCTGGTAAAAAGCGGAAAGCATACATTTGAGGTAGATGAATTTTATGGTGATAATGAGGGGCTTGTTGTTGCAGAAGTAGAATTGGAGTATGAGAACGAATCGTATGAAAAGCCTCATTTCATCGGGAAAGAAGTGACTGGTGATGTCCGTTATTATAACTCATTTCTTATGAAAGACCCATTTTGTAGATGGAAAATATTATAGTTTATTTAACGCAATAAAAGTAACTACATATTATAGTTTGCCTATATTTGCACCAAACAAACACTTTTTTAATATATGAAAGACAATATTCTATGCATCTTTATCATGCTCTTGGTCAGTGTGACATTTAATGCAAACGCTCAAAAAAGTCCTCAAGGGCAGTTCTCAGTAAAAGGAGTTTTAGTAGATTCTTTATCAAATGAAGGAGAACCTTATTCAACCATTCGTATTTCATTGAAGAGCAATCCGGCCAAACCGGTAAAATTGGCTGTGACAGACACGAATGGAAAGTTTAGTGAACGTCTCGTTTCTCCGGGTACTTACCTGATTAGTTTTTCTTCTGTCGGCAAGCGGACGGTACAGAAAGAATTCACAGTGTCTGATACAAAAAAAGTAGCCGACTTAGGTCAGGTTCAGATGGCGGAAGCAACCGAAATGCTGAAAGGGGTGGAAGTGGTCGCTCAGAAACCACTTGTGAAAGCCGAAATCGATAAGGTTACTTATAGCATTGAAGATGACCCGGATTCAAAAACGAATTCTACCCTCGAAATGCTCCGCAAAGTACCTCTGGTAACTGTAGACGGAGAAGATAAAATTCAGGTGAACGGAAGCAGCAACTTTAAAGTGCATGTAAACGGTAAGCCGAATAGTATGATGAGTAATAATCCCACTGAAGTATTGAAGAGTTTGCCGGCTAACTCTGTCAAGTCTATTGAAGTAATTACTGACCCGGGCGCAAAATATGATGCGGAAGGTGTCGGTGGTATCTTGAATATCATTACTACCGGTGGCGGAATGGAAGGTTATACGGTTACGCTGAATGGTGGTGTCAGCAATCGCGGTTATAATGCCAGCGGATATGGAACGGTTCAGATAGGTAAATTCACCGTTACCGGAAATTATGCTTATAATCATAATACCAGTCCGCGTTCTTATAGCGAGAGTGGTCGTGAAGACTTCACTTCGGATGACTATAAGTATTTGAGTTCGGAAAGTTCTTCCAAGCACAAAGGAAATTTCCAATATGGCAGTATGGAAGGTAGTTATGAGATTGATACTCTGAATCTTATCACTTTCTCTATGAATATGTTTGGAGGTAAGTTTAAAAACAATGGTAGAGGAAGTACAAATATGCTGAACGCCCAAAGGGAACATGCCTACAGTTATAATACGTTGAGCCGCAATGAGTCGGAATGGGCTAGCCTGGGCCTCAATTTCGACTATCAGCGTTCTTTTAAGAAAAAAGGAGAATATCTGACTTTCTCATACCGTTATAACGGTTCTCCCGATAATAGCGAAGCTTATACGGAATATGAAGACGTGAAGGACTATCCTTACAGCATGGACTATTTGAGAGACCAGCATTATGACAATGATGCCCGTACCGATGAACACACTTTCCAGCTTGACTATACCAATCCGATTACCAAGCAGCATCAGATAGATGCCGGTGTTAAGTACATTTTGCGTAGAAATCAGAGTGACAGTAAGTATTTCAAAGCTGATGACAACAATATCTATCAGCCGGATAATGATTTGACCAGTAAGTTTAATCAAGATCAGGATATCTTGGCTGCATATGCCGATTATCAGTTGAAATTGGGTAAGTTTGGCGGTAAGGCAGGCGTACGTTTCGAACATACTATTATGGATGTAGAATATAAGTATATGCCTGACAGGAATTTCGACAGTAATTTCAATGATTTGGTTCCTTCGGCAAGCTTTACTTATCAGCTTGCACCTACCAAAACCATTCGTGCCAATTATAATATGCGAATCAGCCGTCCGAGTATCTGGTATTTGAATCCGTTTAGAGATACAAGTAACCCGACAAGCGTCAGCTATGGTAATCCTGATTTGGACAGTGAGAAATCTCATTCTGTGGGAATGACTTACAGTTCTTTCTCGCAGAAGTTTAATATGAACTTAAGTTTGAATTATTCGTTTGTAAATAATGGTATTGAGCGCTATTCATTTATGGAGAACGGCGTACAGAATAATACTTATGGCAATATCGGTCATACCAACCGCACACGCCTTTCGTTGTGGATGAACTGGAATCCGGGTTCGAAGACAAGAATTTCTATCAATGCCAGTGGTTCTTACTCCGATTATAAGAGCGATAATGAAGAATTCACAGCCCGTAATCACGGTTATCAAGGTAACTTCTTTGGTAATGCACAACAGACATTGCCGTGGGATATTCGTTTTAGCGTGTATGGTGGTGGAGGTACTCCCTATATTTCATTGCAAGGCAAGGGCTCCTCTTTTACCTATTATGGATTTAGTCTGAG
Organism: uncultured Phocaeicola sp.; assembly: GCA_948956705.1. The sequence continues at coordinate 18,500 of CARCZS010000032.1, read as the reverse complement.
TCGTTCTTTCTTGAAAGAGAAACGCCTGACGGTTTCTATGAATGCGTCTAATATCTTTAGCAAATATAATACGTATGATAATTCTACTACGACTTCTACTTTTACTTCATGGAGCAAGAGTAAATCTCCTAACCGTTATTACGGAATCAATATCAGTTGGAGATTTGGTGAATTGAAAGCTCAGGTGAAAAAGGCGGCTCGTAGTATTAATAATGATGACTTAAAGGGTGGTGGAAGCGGATCCGGTACGACTGGCGGCGGTCAAGGAGGTGCATAAAAGTTAATCTCCAACCACCTGTTAACTGTTATATTAGGGGGTAAAAACTGTTACTTGGCAGTTTTTGCCCCTTTTGTTGTTAGTTTTTCTGTCATCCCTTTTACAAGAAGTCGTTAATATTGCAGCAGAAATTAAAAACAGAAAATAACAACTTAAAAATAAAACGTTATGAAGACAGTCGACTTTACACAGCATTTATTGAATGTTCAATCGGAATTATTCCGTTTTGCATTTAAACTGACAGCTGACAGAGAAGAAGCAAATGACCTGTTGCAGGAAACATCATTGAAGGCATTAGATAATGAGGAGAAATTTACTCCCGATACAAACTTTAAAGGATGGATGTATACCATCATGCGCAATATATTTATTAATAATTATCGTAAGACCGTGCGCGATCAGACATTTGTCGACCAGACAGATAATCTGTTCCACTTGAACCTTTCGCAAGAAAGTGGATTCGATTCTACCGAAGGTGCTTATGATTTGAAGGAAATCCACCGTATAGTCAATGCTTTGCCAAAGGACTATCGTATACCTTTCGCTATGTATGTATCAGGCTTTAAATATAGAGAAATTGCAGAGAAACTTGGGTTACCGTTGGGAACCGTAAAGAGTCGCATTTTCTTCACACGCCAAAGATTGCAGAATGAATTGAAGGATTTCCGTTAAGTTGACTCTCTATCTTTATTATATAACTTTGACTTTTATCATTGCGCCGGCTGTTCGTGAAGAATCGCCGGCGTTTCTTTTTAGAATTTGCGCCACAAAAACGGGCGAATCACATAATATCCAAACAAGACGGCTAACAGTACTCCTGTGCTATTAGCTAGAAAATCAAGCCAGTCTCCGCTTCTGTTGGTCGTGAGGTAAGCTTGCATCAGTTCTATGCATCCACTCATGGCTATCGGTGCAATGATGCCTCCCCATATCATATGAGTCCAGTTTATCATTTTGTGGGTTCTTAAATATTCGAACCACAAAATGCAGCAAAGCCCTCCGTACATACAGACATGAACTAATTTGTCAATGTTGGGAATCTCCTCCAAATCAGTCTTTGGTGGAGTGAAAAAGGATAAGTAAAAGATAACTGCCATAATCACCAAGGATAACGGATATCTTCTAAAATAATATAGCATACTTTAAAATATTAGTTATTCGTCGCAAAAGTACGATTAATTTTATACTTTTGCACCCCAATAGGTTTCGAATTATAATAAATTGATAGTTTTTTATGCAAAAAAGCGAAAGAGCAAATTTCGGGAGTAAGATAGGAGCGATACTGGCAGCTGCCGGTTCGGCAGTGGGCTTGGGCAATATATGGCGTTTTCCTTATGAGACGGGTAACCACGGTGGTGCAGCGTTCATTTTAATATATTTGGCATGTGTCCTTGTATTGGGTATGCCGATTATGATGGCCGAGTTTACAGTAGGGCGTCATTCAAAGGCGAGTACAGGTAAAGCATATTCTGTTTTAGCGCCGGATACTCATTGGAAATGGTTAGGTTATTTAGGAGTATTGGCGGGATTTCTAATCTTGGGATATTATTCTGTTGTGGCGGGATGGACATTAGAATATATTTTGGAAGCAGGAGCGAATGAATTTGCCAATAAAAGGCCGGATGATTTTATTCTGGCTTTTGAGTCCTTCTCTCAGAATCCGGTTCGTCCGTTGATTTGGCTGGTGGTATTTCTCCTGCTTACCCATTTTGTTATTGTAAAAGGGGTGAAAGATGGCATTGAGAAGTCCTCTAAGATTCTGATGCCGGTACTTTTTATTCTCATTATAGTGCTTGCAGTGTGTTCGTTGTCTTTACCAAATGCGGAAAAGGGATTAGAGTTCTTGTTTAAACCGGATTTTAGTAAAGTGACCGGTGATGTGTTTTTGGGAGCCATGGGGCAAGCTTTTTTCTCCTTGAGTTTGGGAATGGGATGCCTTTCCACTTATGCCTCTTATTTTGGAAAAGAGACAAAGTTAGGAAACACCGCACTGAGCGTAGGAGTTATCGATACATTTGTTGCAGTATTGGCAGGTGTCATTATTTTCCCTGCGGCATTTTCGGTTGGCATTCAGCCCGATGCCGGACCTTCTTTGATATTTATTACTCTGCCTAACGTCTTCCAGCAGGCATTTGCCGGAATACCTATCTTGGCGTACGTCTTTTCTGTATTGTTCTATGTGTTGCTGGCTTTGGCAGCCCTGACGTCCACTATTTCTTTGCATGAGGTGGTTACAGCCTTTTTACATGAGGAGTTCGCTCTGACTCGCGGGCGTGCGGCTAAAATGGTTACTTTCGGATGTATACTGATAGGAGTGCTTTCATCCCTGTCGTTGGGTGTGATGCAGAAGTATACGCTGTTTGACAAAGGTTTCTTTGATTTGCTGGACTTTGTCACTGCAAAAATTATGCTTCCGTTGGGTGGAATGTTGGTATGCATATTTGTCGGTTGGTATTTGAAACGGTCAGTTTCTTATAACGAATTGACCAATGAAGGTACTCTGAAAGCCGGTTTCTTTAATGTCTATATATTTATTCTGAGATTCATTGCACCCATTGGCATTGCATTGATTTTCATCAATGAATTGGGCCTGATTTAGTGCAATATGTGGAAAGACTTCTTTTATTTCTCTAAGAAAGAACGCAGGGGGATAGTTTTCCTGCTTGGGATGATTGTTATGATAATTGGAATCTGGCTGGTTTCTCCTTATCTGATAGAAGAGTCTGATAAAGATACCAATCAGGAATCATTTGAAGAAATGGAACGGTTTTTGGCCGGTATCAAGATAATAGAGCAGCAAAGAAATGCCTCATTTAAAAAGAAAGAGGTTGTAAAAAGAAAGGTGGTATTGGCACCTTTTGAACCAAATTTGGCCGATTCCATCGAGTTTTTGCAACTTGGGTTGCCTTCTTTTATAGCTCATAATATAATAAGGTATAGGCAGGCAGGCGGAAAGTTTGCTACTGCGGAAGCTTTCTCACGTATCTATGGAATAACGGAAGAGCAGTTTCATACTTTAGAACCCTATATTTATATATCCGAATCATTTCAGAAGAAGCCTGATACTTTGCGTTATGCAAAAGTAGAGAAGCGCGACACTTTGGCTTTTTATAAATATCCCGAAGGAACTTTGGTTGATTTGAACCGGGCAGATACTACAGAACTGAAGAAAATTCCGGGGATAGGGATTGGAATTGCACAGGCTATCGTTGCCTACCGGAACCGGTTGGGAGGATTCTATGATGTTGCACAATTACAGGAACTCAAATGGGTAACTTCTGATATACAACGTTGGTTTAAAGTTGAAAATTGCCCTATTCATCGAATAAATGCCAATAAAGCGAGCTTGGACAGACTGCGTGCACATCCTTACATTAATTATTATCAGGCACGGGTTATTGTTGAGTTCCGGAGAAAGAAGGATAAATTAAAAAGCCTTTCTCAGCTATCCCTTTATGAAGAGTTTGCCGAGAAAGACTTGGAGCGATTATCACACTATCTTACTTTCGATTAATTAGGATAGCCTGCCGCCTCTGCTATTTTCACCGGGATTTCAGTATTGTCTATCCGACCTTGAAATAACTCTGCACCTGCGCCGATGGCAAATACAGGAACATATCCGCCGGAGTGTCCGCCGCTGATCCAGCCTACAAAGGCAATGTCATCCAAAATCTTTTTAGCTTCGGAAGCCAAAGGCTCGTCTTGCTGATATTCACTCTTCTGTAAATCTACATTTTGCTCGCCGAATGATTTATCATATACTTTCTTTAATTGCGCTTCCTGTTTTTCATTCAATTGGATGCTGTCCCAAAAGCCGAAATTATCTTTCAGCGATTGTTTGATTACTTCCCAAGATACTTGGTTCTTGTATTTTTTTCTTAAGCCATTGATGATTTGGGTATAGCCGCTCTCGCTGACTTTTTGTGATTTCAAAGCCTGAAGATTGAGTGTGTAAGGGCCTTTACCCAATACGATGCCACCGGTTTCATGGTCGGCCGTCACTACAATCAGTGTTTCGTCGGGATGTTGTTCATAGAATTCGTAAGCTACTTTGATGGCATCATCCAAATCAACCACTTCATTGAATACAGTTGCCGCATCATTGCTATGGCAAGCCCAGTCAATTTTACCACCCTCAACCATCAGGAAGAAACCTTTGGAAAGGTCTTTAGAAAGGAAATTGATACCGGCGCGGGTTATTTCGGCTAAGGTCATGTCACCTTTCTTGCGGTCAATGGCATAAGGAATAGAACTTGCATCGGTGGCGGAAGTCGGTTGCAACAGAATCATCTTGTCTGATTTCTTGGCTTTCTTCTGATAGTCTTTATAACCGCGTGCTACGCTGTATCCTGCTTTGTCTGCCAGCGTGTAGAGGCTTTCCGAATTGCTGTCTCCTCCTTTTTTGTTAGTGGGGTCAAGGAAATCCGAACCGGCATAGAAGTCATAATTAGCCGCAATCAAATCAAGGCCTACATTATAATAACTGCTTCTTTGTGCTTGGTGTGCATAGAAAGCAGCCGGAGTAGCATGGTCTACACTGACACTTGTGCTGATACCTACCCGGCAGCCTTTGTCCTTGGCCCATGAAGCCACACTGTTTATTTTAGTCTCCAAATCTTTTTTCATTCCCAATGCTCCGTTCTTGGTCTTGCTGCCGGTGGCAAGTGCCGTTCCCGCAGCAGCCGAGTCGGTTACGCCATTGGTGGCGGAAAATGTAGTAGCAACAGTAGCAAATGGAAATTGTGTGAAAAGCAGTGGGGTAATGCCAATCTCTCCTTTTAGCTCGGAGCGATACATTTCTGTCCCCAATACTTGGTTAACACCCATTCCATCGCCGATGAAATAAAAAACGTATTTAGCCTGCTGAGCCTGTACAAACAGGATGGACAGAAATACAAATGTAATAATGAAAGATAGTTTCTTCATGTTTTGTGACTTAAATGATACATAATTAGTAATGCTAGCAAATATATAAATTATTTGTGCATTACAAGGGAAAAGTTTACTTTTTAATGGGTAATGATGAGGAATTATTCTATATTTGTTTTCATATATAGAAGAGAGTATGAAAGAATTTATCAAGGCTTTGGTCAGCAAAACCAAAAGTAATATTGTGCCTGCCGGGTGTAATCTTTTCGGGCATTTCGTAGGAGAATGGGATTTTGAATGGATTGATAGCCATGGAACTGCAGAAGAAAGACACGTCGAGGGGGAGTGGATTTTTCAGTGGATATTGGAGGGTACGGCTATTCAGGATGTTTTTATCTGTCCTTCACGTAAGGAGCGTGTGACTAATTATCAGCCGGATGCCGCTTACGGAACAACGGTGAGGATGTATAATCCGGATACATTGGCTTGGGATATCCTATATGCGGAACTGGGCGGAGCCACTCAACTGGAGGCAAGATGGGAAAAAGATAGAATTGTTCAAACGGCAGTAAACAACAAGAATTTGCGTTGGGTATTCTCTGAAATAACACGGACTTCCTTTCATTGGCAACGCTTAGTGCGCAAAGATGGCAAGCATTGGACGATGGAAGCTGAATTGTTTGCTGTGAGAAGATAAAGATAGGTTTTTGGAGTAATATGCACCACATATTGATTTGTTTTCTATCTTTGTACCCGAAACAGATTAGAAAGAATTGTTCAACTTATGAAACACCAACTCTGTATATAGCTACGCTCCATGAATAGTACTTCCAATTAGGCTATTTGACGGACTATGAATATAGTTCGCCACAGAGTTTTATTATCATTTTATTTATGAGAATGCTATGAGGCCCACTGCTTGTCTGCAAAGGGCACGGAATAGCATCTATTTTCAGTTGAACAATGAATTATACATATAAACAAATTTGGCTCATCAACCTTCCGGTAATGATGAGCATTTTGATGGAGCAACTTATTAATATAACCGATGCTGTCTTTTTGGGACATGTAGGTGAAATAGAATTGGGAGCATCTGCTTTAGCCAGTATCTATTATCTGGCAATCTATATGTTGGGCTTCGGCTTCAGTCTGGGATTGCAAGTTATGGTTGCCCGTAGAAATGGGGAACTTCACTATGAAGATACAGGAAGAACTTTTATACAGGGACTTTTTTTCCTTGTAATATTATCCATGTGCTTATGTGGCTTGTCACAGTGGGCCTCCCCTCACATACTGAAATACTTCATTCAATCTGCCGATATCTATCATTCAGCTGTCGATTATATATATTGGCGGAGCTGGGGACTCTTATTTTCATTTCCTTTTTTGGCTTTCCGTGCTTTTTATGTAGGCATAATAAGAACCAAGGTCTTGTCTTGGGCAGCACTAATAGCAGTTCTTATTAATATTCCGTGCAATTATCTTTTCATCTTTAGCCTTGAATGGGGAATATCGGGGGCTGCTTTGGCATCTTCTTTATCTGAAGCGGCTTCGTTTATAATGATGCTTTTCTATACCTTATATTATATGGACAAGAATAGATATGGCCTGAAGATTAAATATAATGGCCGGCTGTTGAAGAAGCTTTTACAGTTGTCCGTTTGGAGCATGATGCATTCTTTTATCAGTATGGTTCCGTGGTTTTTATTTTTTGTTGCCATTGAGCGTTTGGGAGAAACCTCTTTGGCAGCCTCAAATATAACACGTAGCGTGTCGACAGTTTTCTTTGTTTTGGTCAGCTCGTTTGCTGCAACCACAGGTTCGCTGGTGAGTAATCTGATAGGAGCAGGGGAGGGGAAGCTGATATTTTCAGTTTCCAATAAAGTACTGAAACTGGGTTATGGAGTCGGCCTACCCTTAGTGGTGCTGGCAATGCTTTTTGCCCGGCCGATAATCGGTTTCTATACCGATAGTGCTATGCTGGTGGAAGTGACTTACATTCCTTTCTTCGTCATGCTGGTGAATTATGTTTTCGGATTGCCGGGATATGTATATATCAGTATGGTGACGGGAACGGGAAATACAAGACTTGCCTTTATTTTTCAGGTGGTGACGATTATTGTATACCTGGGATATTTGTATGTACTGAGTTGCTGTTTTACTATGCCGTTGGCTGTATATCTGACGGCTGAATATGTATTTGTCATTTTGCTTGGTGTGCAGTCCTATGTATATCTTAAAAGATATGTAGGTTCAACCGGCCGACCACATGGAAACAAGAGTAAATTAGAAACAACAAAATAGTTATGGAGCATATATTAGAATTAGCCGAAAAGAATCGGCAGCAGGCATGGGAAGTGATACGAAAGACCGACGTTATGAATATTTGGAAGTCGGTCGGGGCGGAGATTAATTTGGTGGGCTCATTGAATATGGGATTGTTGGTGAAGAACCGGGATGTGGATTTCCATATTTATTCCTCTCCTTTGACTCCGGCAATCAGTTTCATGGCAATGGCAAAGTTGGCGGAAAACAAGTCTGTCAAACGGATAACTTATAATAATCTTTTGGATACGGAGGAGGCATGTATCGAGTGGCATGCCTGGTATGAAGACTCGGAGAACGGTTCTTGGAAAATGGATATGATTCATATATTAAAGAATTCCCGTTACGACGGCTATTTTGAGAAGATGGCGGAGCGCATTAAAGCGGTTCTGACTGAGGAAACGAAGGAAGCGATTCTGCGTTTGAAATATGAGACGCCGGATACGGAATTTTGCATGGGAGTGGAATATTATCAGGCTGTCCTCCGGGACGGAGTGCGGACGTATGCAGAGTTTGAAAACTGGAGGAGACAACATCCGGTGACAGGTGTTGTGGAGTGGATGCCTTGATGAAACTGCCACCCAAACAAGGGGGCACATTGTTTTCTTGGAGATTCGACAATCATATCACAAACAAAGGTAAGAATAAGCCGTTTCTTAGGCTCAGCCAAGACCTTTTGAACGGAAGATTATTACAGTCTCCGGCAGCAGACTGTACAGTCCACTGTAGCAGACTGTACGGTCCACTGCAACGGACTATACAGTCCATTGCCGGAGTCTGTAGTAATCCGACGGACAGACAGGCATAATCGAAAGGACGAAAACGCTTAGTCTGGCTAATGAAACGACTTAGGGAGTTCAAAAACGGGGTCAATCCGAAAACCCTGTGGGTGATAAGCATGCCCTCTGAGTTACAATGCTGACGTCCAATCAGGTGTTCGTCTGATGTACTTGATTTATAATACTTTGGAAGGATGTATGTTTTTAGCATTGCAGACTTTCAATGTTTCTCAAAGATTATACCCACATACTTTTTGACTTGACCCCAAATATGTAATGAAATGCGTAACGAGTGTAAAAAAAGAACCCTTGAACTATTTCTAATTCAAGGGTTTTCTAAAAGTGAAAGTTTTTTTGGTGGTGCCACCAGGAATCGAACCGGGGACACAAGGATTTTCAGTCCTTTGCTCTACCAACTGAGCTATGGCACCATTGTTTCTTGTTTGCGGTTGCAAAGGTAGATAAAGTTTTCTAATCTTGCAAATATTATAGAGAGAAAAAATGCTGATAATAATTAATATGTTTATTATCAGCATTTTAAAATGGAAATTATTTTTCTTTCAATGGATTCCAACCCTGTGCTTTTAGTTCAAACTCTTGTCCGTCACGAGTGACAAGGGCGCAGCCCAGCTCTGGTTTAGTGATGTGACCAATTACTTTTACGCCTTTCATAGCCGAAACCTTTTCATGGTCTGTCAAGGGAACTGTGAACAGGAGTTCGTAGTCTTCGCCACCATTTAATGCACAAGTGGTGACATTCATATTGAGCTCTTCTGCCATCACAGCCGTCTGATAATCAATAGGGATACGTTCCTCGTAAACACGACAGCCAGTGTTACTTTGTGAGCAAATATGTAACAGCTCGGAAGAAAGTCCATCCGAAATATCCATCATGGCAGTCGGTTGTACTCCTGCTTGGGCAAGTTCTTCAATGATATCTTTACGCGCTTCCGGTTTAAGTTGGCGTTCCAATATGTATTCCTTGCCAGAGAAGTCGGGGGTTGCTTCTTTTTGGTCTTGGAATACAGCTTTTTCACGTTCCAGCAATTGTAATCCCATATAGGCGGCCCCCAAGTCACCGCTGACACAAATCAAATCTGTGTCGTGTGCTCCATTACGGTAAACCACCTTGTCTTTGTCGGCTTCGCCAATACAAGTGATGCTGATTGCCAAGCCTGTGACTGATGATGTGGTGTCTCCACCTACAATATCTACATTGTGTAGCTGGCAAGCCAGTTTCAAGCCATCATAAAACTGCTCTAAATCTTCTATACAGAAGCGTTTGGATACAGCCAAGGATATGGTGATTTGTTTGGGAGTTCCATTCATGGCATAAATATCGGAGAAGTTTACAATGGCTGATTTGTATCCAAGATGTTTTAGTGGTGTATAAATCAAGTCGAAATGTACTCCTTCCATCAAAAGATCGGTGGTAACCAATACTTCCTTTTCTTTAAATTCAAGCACGGCTGCATCGTCACCTACACCGTATTTGGTTTCGGGGTTCTTCAATTCGATATTCTGAGTCAGGTGTTTGATGAGGCCAAACTCGCCTAAAGTTGCAATTTCTGTTCTATTTGTTTCCTGCATATTCTTGTTAAGCTCTATTAATAAGTTCGCGCATAATGGTTGTCATCCGTGGCTGCGCTTCATCTGCCGCTTTCTGAACTTCTTCGTGAGAAACTTCCACTATCTTGCCTTCCACGCCGAGGTCTGTGATGACTGATACTCCAAACACTTTAATGCCGCAATGGTTCGCAACAATTACTTCGGGGACGGTAGACATACCTACGGCGTCGGCTCCCAGGATGTGGAACATCTTATATTCTGCCGGAGTTTCAAAAGTCGGTCCTTGTGTACCGATATATACGCCTTGCTGTACTTTGATGCCCTTTTCTTCGGCTATTTTTAATGCCTTGTTGATAAGTTCTTTAGAGTAGGCTTCGCTCATGTCTGGGAAACGGGGGCCGTATTCGATATTTTTTCCGTGCAACGGATGTTCGGGGAAGAAGTTGATATGGTCTCTGATAATCATTAAGTCACCGATTTCAAAATCGGGATTAGTTCCGCCGGCAGCATTAGACACAAACAGTGTCTTGATGCCTAATTCGCGCATTACACGTACCGGGAAAGTAACTTCTTTCATTGAATATCCTTCGTAAAAATGGAACCGTCCCTGCATGGCCATGATGTCCTTGTTGCCTAATTTGCCAAAGATGAGTTTTCCACTGTGACCTTCTACTGTCGATATGGGAAAATTAGGAATATCTTTGTAGCTTATTTCATATTTATCGGTAATTTCGTGTACCAAACTTCCTAAACCTGTGCCCAGTATAATTGCTGTTTCGGGGTTAGTATGCATCTTCTCTTTCAGAAAAGCTGCGGTCTCTTGGATTTTTTCTAACATATTCGGTTATATTTAAGTTGAATAATTCTTGTTGGTCATGTAAAAAGCTCACTTCTATCGGGAGTACATAGATAAATGGTTTGATGGTTTCGTCTAACAATGGATGGGATGACAGTCTCACCGCATCCTTTTCTGTGGTGATAATCATTCGTTTGCTTTCCGGTAGTTGTTCAAAGCGGCCTTTTATGATTTCCATGTCTTGAGGGGTGAAGTCATGGTGGTCACTAAATGTCAATGGGTTGATATGTTCGTTATAAGGGGCCAAGTCATGGATTAACTTAGCCGGGGATGCAATTCCGGTAACGAGCAATATATGTGCGTCTTTATGGATATTGGTTATGGGATACTCCTTCCCTTGTCGGGTGATAGGATACAATTTTCCATAATTCAGAGTTGTGAAGTAAAGCTGTTGATAGGGATACAATCCCATCTGTTTACGCAGCACCCGCACGTCCATAGGAGTTATATCCTTTGGACATTTTGTGATTATCACGATATGGGCACGGTTCTTGCCTTTTTCGGATTCGCGCATTCGTCCTGCCGGTAACAAAGCGTCTTCGCAGATGGGCCGGTGATAGTCCACCAGAAGAATGTTCATTCCCGGTTTCACATAGCGGTGCTGAAAAGCGTCATCCAATATGACAACTTCCGTTCCGGGTGCGGTGTATCCGTTGCACAATTTCTCGATGCCGTGGCAGCGGTCATGGTCTACTGCCATATAGATATCTGGAAATTTCTGCTTCATCTGGAATGGTTCGTCGCCTATCATATTTACCGGAGTATCCGGCTTGGCCAATACGAAACCTTTTGATTTTCGTTTATAGCCCCGGCTTAGTACCGCTACCTTATAGTTTGGTTGCAATAACTTTATCAGATATTCGGTATGAGGTGTTTTCCCGGTACCTCCGACGGTAATATTGCCCACCGAGATAACCGGAATATCAAAGCTTCTTTCTTTGTATATTCCCCAGTCGAATAGCTTGTTGCGCATCCATACGCCGGTTCCGTAAAGCCACGAAACCGGGTATAGCCACTTATGTATTTTGATAAAGTTATTCTCCATTAAAAGTTATTTGATGTTCAGTTCGAATGGCATACGTGCCTGTACAGGATTGATTTCTTTCAGATTTTGTAAAATTTCGAAATAGCTGTAGAAACCGCCCATATATTCTTTCATCTGACTGTTGACATAGTGTTTACGTTGGCTGTTCAGCAGGTTCATAAAGAAACTTTCTTTTTCAGGATAGCTGATAACGGTGTAGTTTTCTACGTCTGCCTGTTTTGCGGCAGCTGCCAGAGCATCGTTGATGCCACCCAATTTATCTACCAATCCTAAGCCGATAGCCATTTCACCTGTCCATACTCGTCCTTCGGCTATTTTTTCGATATCTGCTGCCGACATTTTTCTTCCTTCGGCGCAACGGTTTACGAATAGTTTATATCCATTGTTGATATAGTTTTGAAGCGCTTCCTGTTCGGCATTGTTGAATGGGCGTGTTACGAGTGGTCCGAAACTTGCTCCCATATCGGCCATTTTATTGGTTTTCACTACATCGAAATCCAGTCCCAGTTTGTCTTTGAATAACTTCTCTCCCGAAGGAATCATACCAAAAATACCGATAGAACCAGTTAGGGTTGTCGGGTCGGCAAAGATAGAATCTGCGGCGCAAGAGATGTAATAACCGCCTGATGCAGCATAGTCACCCATAGAGACGATAACCGGTTTCTTTTCTTTCAGGCGTACTACTTCGCGCCATATTTGTTCTGAAGCATAAGCACTTCCGCCCGGAGAGTTTACGCGCAGGACAACTGCCTTTACATTGTCGTCATCGCGCAGTCTGCGCAAGTCTCGTGTCATCTTTTGCCCGTCAATGACCTCTTCGGTAGAGTTGGAGGAAGCAGCATCTAAAATTTCTCCTGATGCATAATATACGGCAACTACATTTCCACTTTTATCTTTGGGGACATTCTTTTTTACGTTTATCATATCTTCGAGGAAAAGACTGTTCAGACTTTGGTCTTCTTTCCGTCCGGTCAGTTGTTTCAGATAAGCGAGCATTCCATCCTTGTACAGCAGTGAGTCGGCTAGTCCGCATTTGATATACTCTTCTGCCTGACAGAGATCCATGCATTGGTCTGCATAAGCATTAAGGGAATCTTTGGAGATGTTGCGTGACACCGAAACGCCATCCAGTAGCTGGTTCCATATAGAGTTTAAGAATACAGTGACTTGTTCACGGTTGGCAGGGCTCATTTCGGTAGCGATAAACGGTTCTACTGCCGATTTGTAAGTGCCTACTTTGAAGACTTGTACATCAATGCCCAGTTTGTCCAGCAAATCTTTGAAGAAGACAGGTTGTGATGCCAGTCCGTGCCATGAAATGTTTCCGTGAGGATTTACTACTACTTTGTCTGCCACACTTGCCAGATAATACATGCCTTGTGTGTATTGGTCTGCGTAGGCTACAATAAACTTACCGCTTTCTTTGAAATCTTGAAGCGCATTGCGTATTTCTTCCAATGACGCAAAGGAAGTGGCCAAATAAGACGGTTGGATATAGATACCCTTAATCTTGTCATTTTCTTTGGCTTTTTTGATGGAAGATAAAATGTCGTTCAGCCCATAAGAAGCATTTTCTTCTCCCAATATTTGTTGGAACGGGTTTTCTTGTACACGCTCGGACAAGTTGCCTTTCAAATCGAGGACGAATACAGAATTGTCTTTCACTATCGTTTCAGAGTCTGATGAAGCTACCATGCCTACTACGGTGATAAGGCCCAGCACAGTGAGTACCACACCGGCTAAAATGACGCCTATTAAACTAGCCAATGTAAATTTAAGAAAATCTTTCATTGAATGTGTTCTTTATAATGTTAATAATTAGCTAACAAAAATAGTTGATTGTATTGAAAAAAGCAAAGAAAGTGAACTTCTTTTGCTGTCTGCTTGTTTATATAGGTAAATAACTCATAAATAAATTGCTGAATATGACAAAAACTTTTAAGGAGGCCATAAAGAACCGCCGCACTTTTTATCAGATAGACAATAAATCCACGTTGTCTGAAAAAGAATTGTTGGATTTGATTCGTTTTGCTGTCGAACATGTTCCTTCAGCATTCAATTCGCAAACCACACGCGTTGTTTTATTAACAGGTGAAGCTCACCAAAAGTTGTGGAATATCGTTAAAAACACGTTGCGCAAGCAGATTCCTGCGGAGGCTTTTGTTAAAACGGAACAGAAAATAGATGGTAGTTTTGCTTGTGGATACGGAACGATTCTATACTTCGAGGATATGTCTATTGTCCATGCTTTACAGGAACAGTTCTCCACTTATAAAGATAATTTCCCGGTTTGGGCAGAGCAGACTGACGCGATGCATCAATTTGCCATTTGGACGATGTTGGAGGATGCCGGAATGGGTGCTTCTCTGCAACATTATAATCCGCTGATTGATGATGAAGTGCGTGCTGCATGGAGTCTGCCGCTACATTGGAAATTGATAGCACAGATGCCTTTCGGAGTTCCTGTGGCACAACCCGGGCCGAAAGAAGTGATGCCTTTGGATGAACGTGTATTTGCTTTTAACGACTAAATTTTTCTTGTTCCGTTTGGCTCGTTAGGGGAAAATAAGCATCTTTGCGTATTATAAATACAAAGATGCATTATGAAAAAACTTTTATCGCTTCCCCCTAATTTGGTGGAATGTTTTCATGATATAGAAAAGGCCGACCGTGGTGAATGGTTTTGTACTTCTGATCCTATTGGTAGTAAACTGGGCTCGGGAGGAGGAACGGCCTGGCTGCTTGAAGCATGTAAACAGCATGTTGCTCCTGATAAGGACTTCATGGAATGGCTGGGGGAGGAAAAAAGAATACTGTTGCACGCCGGTGGACAGAGCCGGCGTTTGCCCGGATATGCTCCGTCGGGTAAAATATTAACACCTGTTCCTGTTTTTAGATGGGCAAGGGGACAGCGCTTGGAACAAAATCTGCTGTCACTCCAACTTCCCTTATATGAACAAATAATGGAGAAGGCTCCGGCTTCTCTGCGTACATTGATAGCTAGCGGAGATGTGTATATCCGTGCAGATCAGCCGCTTCAGGATATTCCTGATGCTGATGTGGTGTGCTATGGGCTTTGGGTAGATCCCAATTTGGCAAAGAATCATGGGGTGTTTGTTTCTTCGCGCAGCAATCCCGACAAACTGGACTTTATGCTTCAGAAACCTTCGGTCGAAGAATTAGGTAAATTGATGCAAACTCATTTGTTCCTGATGGATATCGGTATCTGGTTACTGAGTGATCGGGCTGTTGGTTTGTTGGTAAAACGTTCTAAAAAAGAAGGTGAGCTCTCATATTATGATATGTATTCCGAATTCGGATTGACACTAGGCGAACATCCGCGTATTGTAGATAAAGAGTTGAATGGGTTGAGTGTGGTTATCTTGCCGTTGCCCGGAGGTGAGTTTTATCATTATGGAACAAGCAGGGAATTAATCTCCTCCACTTTGGCTGTGCAGAATTTGGTGAACGACCAACGTGAAATCATGCATCGCAAAGTGAAGCCCCATCCGGCTATGTTTGTACAGAATGCTGATGTGGCTTATCATCTTACTGCGGATAATTCTGAAATCTGGATAGAAAACAGTTGTGTAGGCAAGGAGTGGAACCTTCATCAACAGACGATTATAACAGGAGTTCCGGATAATAACTGGAAACTCAATGTACCATCGGGGGTATGTGTTGATGTGGTACCTTTGGGAGAAACTGAATATGTAGCCCGTCCCTATGGATTTAATGATGCTTTTAAGGGGGCACTGACGGATAAAAATACTGTTTATCAGGGTGCTCCGGTGTGTGAATGGCTTTCTTGCCGTGGAATAGCAGTTGAAGAGATAGAAGGTATCCAAGATTTGCAGGCCGCCCGTTTATTCCCTGTTTGCTCTACAGTGGAAGATTTGGGACTAGTAATGCGTTGGATGATTTCCGAACCCGAACTTCAGGAAGGTAAGGAGATATGGAAACGTTCTCGCCGGTTGTCGGCCGATGAAATTTCCGCTTATGCTAATCTGCGTCGTTTGGCTGCTCAGCGTGATGCATTTCGGGTTATGAACTGGCCTGTGTTGGCACGTAATTATGAGCGTAGCGTTTTTTATCAGTTGAATTTGGAAGATGCCGCTTATGAATTTGCCACTCATCATTTGGAGTTGCCGGATTCATTGCCACTGTCTGCGCCATTGATGACCCGGGTAAGTGATTACATGTTTCGGGCTAAAGTCAGACAACTTAGTGGTGAAGCCTATGAAGATGATGAAAGTAAGGCGTTTGGGCTGATGCGCGAAGGTTTGACAGCTGCTGCATTGGCGAAAAAACAGCAACCTTATTTGTCGGTTTATTCAGACCAGATTGTGTGGGGAAGAAGTCCGGTTCGTATTGATTTGGCGGGCGGATGGACAGATACTCCTCCTTATTGTCTGAATGAAGGTGGAAATGTGGTGAATATCGCTATTGAACTGAATGGCCAACCTCCTTTGCAAGTCTATGTAAAGCCTTGTAAAGAATATAAGATTATTTTACGCTCTATTGACTTGGGGGCAATGGAGACTGTTGTTACTTATGAAGAACTGCATGATTTTATGCAGGTTGGTTCTCCTTTCTCTATTCCTAAGGCGGCCTTGGTGTTGGCCGGTTTCCAGCCGGGATTCTCTGTCGACGTTTATGCTACGTTGGAAGAGCAGCTCAAGGCATTTGGTTCAGGTATTGAAATCACCTTGTTGTCGGCTATTCCTGCAGGTTCAGGCTTGGGCACAAGTTCTATTCTGGCTTCCACGGTGCTTGGTGCGGTTTCTGATTTCTGTGGCTTGAAGTGGGATAAGAATGAAATATGCAATCGTACTCTGATTTTGGAGCAATTGCTCACTACCGGTGGGGGATGGCAAGACCAGTATGGAGGCGTGCTTCGTGGGGTTAAGCTTCTTCAGACCCATGCCGGTATAGAGCAAAGTCCGTTAGTTCGTTGGTTGCCTGATTATTTGTTTACTGGCAGTGAGTATCAGAAGTGTCATTTGTTGTATTATACCGGTATCACTCGCACTGCCAAAGGAATTTTGGCTGAGATTGTCCGTAGTATGTTCCTCAATTCTACAGAACATCTTGCACTGTTGGGGAGCATGAAAAGTCATGCACTTGATTTATATGAAGCTGTCCAACGTGGTAATTTTGATGAAATGGGTCGTTTGGTAGGTAAAAGCTGGAAGCAGAATCAGGCTCTTGATTCGGGGACTAATCCTGCATCGGTTGAGGCTATCATTCGTCGGATTGATGATTATTGCTTGGGTTATAAGTTGCCCGGAGCAGGCGGGGGAGGCTATCTTTATATGGTGGCTAAAGACCCCGAAGCTGCAGTCAAAATAAGAACAATATTGACCCAGAATCCGCCAAACAGTTGTGCTCGTTTTGTCGATATGACATTGTCCGACAAGGGATTGCAGGTCAGTCGCAGTTAGGCCTGTAGGGTGCATAACTGTGCAATCAGCCTTTTGATATTTTCTGTAGCTATTTCAGGTTTCATTGTTTTCTCTAATGCGATGGAACCCCGAAGTAGCTATTTCAATAAAACTCTTACCAGCAGATTAGTGTGTCATTATTAATCACTCTTAGTAATTCTTACACAAATTGCTTGGTGTCGTATCTTCCTTTCTCCTCTCATCCATGAAATAAAAGACGTTTATAAAAAGAAAAACTGGGAGAAACCTTGGAAAAGAATAGGGGTAGTGCTGAAGCACATCGAAAAGTAACAAGGTTGAAAGGTTCTTTGCACGAAAATGATAACAATGTTCTGATAATATGTAAATTCAAGAAACCATGAAACTAATATTTGTATACAGCATATCGCTCCTCTGCCTCATGACTTGCAGTTCGGGAAACCAAAAACCTGCCACCCAACTGGAAAGAAAAGACAATATCATTCATTTGTCTGCTGCCATAGAAAATGCAAGGGAGGAAATGTTGCTTTCGGAACTGGTGGACAGTATAAGCTGTATATAGAATACGGTGCTTTATGCGTAGAGGCTTTTCAGGCCTACAAGAACGGAGTTACAGAGTCTGCGAAAATCCTCAAGATAATGGATGGCAAGTATGTGGTGCCTGCCGTATATGAAACCGATGATTTTGTATTTCTTGATGTATACATGCGCAGAATGTGGGCTGAACTCCGCAATTTGCCGTTTACCCCTCCGGTGCTGGCCGTCTATAACAAGAAGACCGGTGAGACCTTTGGCGTAAACAAGATTATTGACGACCTCGGAGGTATGAAGACCTTCTGGCCTAGGTTGGGTATCTGTAACGGCAAGATGGTAGATGCCATCTGGCCCTATGAACTACAAGAATTCATCAACGAAGAAAAGGAAAAAGGAAACACAGTCAGCCCACTTCTCTTGGACTTAATGAAACGTGTACACGAAGACGATAACCCGATATTAATCATAGCTCATCTAAAGACAAAATGAAAGCATATACTTTTACTAAAACTTCAGGAGGAAATTGTTATTTATATAATAGCAAAAAGTCAACTTTACTAAACGTTCATCCTATCATTAAAGGTCCAATGCCAGATTCAAAATGATACGAACCATTCAAGATTTATCTGTACCCCGGTATTAATGGTTGTCTGAAGTCAGGCATTCCACCCTCCGGTAGCTGCCATGTCTTTTTGTGACTGATTCTATTTTACTGTTCTATTAAATATTCGAATAAGCAAATAAACAAAGGTAAAGTTTTTTTTGAAGAAAAAATTGCTTTTAATAAAACTTTCGTATCTTTGCCCCTGATGAAAGCACATTT
>CARCZS010000031.1 GCA_948956705.1 uncultured Phocaeicola sp. | reverse complement strand
CACCGCCCAGTATTACCGCGATTTGAGGCGGCAGACGGGTGAACTGGAAGCGAACGTGCGACAACTCCAAGCCGAGCAGGAAGAGGCGGAAAAACGGCTGGAAACGGCCAGAAAGGAAATCAACACGCAAAAGCTGGAGGCGGTCAAGGTGGAGGCAAAGACCGCCATCATAGCAAAGGTGGGTTCTCTTTTGGGCAGTGGAAAAATCAAGGAGCTGGAGGCGGACAACCGCAGCCTTCAGAACGAGATAGCCGCCCGCGAGGAGAGCATAGAGGACTTGCAGGCCAGTCTGCAACGGCAGCGGGCACAGTACGGCAGGGAACTTGCCACGGTGCAGACCGACTACATCCAAAAACTGGAAAGGGAAAAGGAGCGGACTGCATATCTGCAAAAATGGACGGAGCGTGCGTGCGGCTGGTTCCCGCTTTTCGCCGACGCGATGCGCATGGAGGGGTACTGCCGTTCGGCAGGCTTCACGCCCGAGCAGACGGACCGGCTTTTCACGTTCCAGCCGTTGGAGTACAGCGGGAACCTTTACTCCGAGGAACACAAGAGAGCCCTCTCCGTGACAGGTGCCACTGCGCAGATGGGAATAGAGCAGGGAGAGAGAGGGAAACGCTTTGTCCTGCGCATCAACGGGAAGAACATCCTCGACTGGTTCAGGGAGCAGTTCGAGAGGCTGCTCCGACGGATACGGCCAACGATACAGCAACCGCAACGGAAAAACAAGGGATTCAAACTGTAACGATTATAAATACTTATGTGCCAACATAAAAAATGCAGGAAATATTATTGCACTTCCTGCATTTTTCATATTTTTGCATTTGGAGAGAGAAAACTCCCTCCAAGACATTTTAGAATTTGAAGAAGCGTTATGCTTATCTTGTAATTGGAAACCTGAGAAATTTTCAAAGATGACAAGAACGGCATAGTGGTTCTCACGCATATAGCGTGGGCTGCTATAACCATATCTGTCATCAAAGGTTTTCTCAGGACCTCCAATTTAAGACGTGGCATGCAGTTCCACGCTTCACGTTTAAATAGAAATCTTCCAAGGGACTGGGAAGAGCATGGAGGACTCACAGTATGTATATCTTGCGGCATCCGGCTTCTTTGTCCGACTATTTCCTAAAGGAAACGACCCGTTTCACTTGCCTTTATATTCAACCTTTGTCATTTTATTAAACGAAGTTCCATATGCCAACGATTGATATCATTAGCATTATCAATACTTTTGCCACTGCCATAACAGCTCTTGCCACCTGGAAAGCATTCCGTATGGCATATAAAGCCTATCGGCAATCTCATGAACTAAAAAGAATTACATCTTTTGATTCACTATTCGCACAACTCATGAGCAATCAGCTCTCCCTGTTCGGCAACAACCTGAGCAAGACACGGGTAAATAACCGCTTTGAAGCATGGTTGTCAGACATAAAAAAGGATGAAGATGTGTTCACGAATTTCTTCCATTTCTTTGACCATAATACAGGGCGGTTCAGCAGCATGCATCCTATATCTCCGTGCCGTCTTAATGAACATATATGGCAAAGGTTTCAAAGACAGATAAAAGACTTCGAGAACTTTAACAGATGCTTCAAGTACCTTTATCATGAAATGCAGACCATCCTACTACAGAAAGATTTATGTAAAAGTAAAAAAATGGAGTATACTAAAATCATACAGTGTAGCATGAACGACAGCCAGTTATTTTCCTATCTAATTAACCAGATAATATTCTTCCACATGGAACATTCAAACAGAGGGCAAGAATATATAGACTGGCTGAAAGAATGCGGTTTCTTTGATGATATGTACAAGAAAGAGGAATACCGCACAGTCATCAACCGACTGGGCCCGAGTCTGTGCCGAAAATACATCAGCGATAGTGTATATTCACGATATAACTAACTTAAAATAAAAGGATATGGGAAATTTAAAATCAAAATTATTCATCTGTTCCGGGCTTGTCGCATACCTGCTGTTCGGGCAGGGATGTAGCGATGACAAGGAATCCGACATGCCCATCACTATTCCTTCCACCGAGGACACACAGCCTACGTTACAAAAAGACGGAGGCAGCACCACTTTTTCTTTCAACGCTCCTCAGGCATGGAGCGTGTCCGTTACGGAAACGACAGCAGCCCGTTCCGCCTCATGGCTGAAAGTGCATCCGACAAGCGGTGCTGCAGGGGATGCGACAATAACCATCACCGCAGAACCGAACGCCACCGGAGAGACAAGAACCGCCGAAGTAACCATCAGAAGCGGCAGCCAAACGGAAACGGTTACCGTCACGCAGGACTATTCCAACTTCATCACGCTTGAGCAAAGGGAGATTGTGGCAGGTTCGGAAGAACAGACCGTCACGCTTGACATCACGAGCACCATGGAATACGAAGTGCTGATACCCGACAGCGTAGACTGGATAACGGACGGAGGAAACACACGTGCCGTCACCACCCACAGCCATATGCTTACCATTGCGGCCAACAGCAGTTATGACCCGAGGCAGACGGAAGTTGTATTCCGTGGAAAGACGGACGCTACACTGGCAGACACAGTGAAGGTGTATCAGGCCTATAAGGGTGCGATTGTGGTGGCGAAGAATGAATACGAAGTGGATGCCGTAGGCGGTGCGCTGGATTTCAAGGTGCAGACCAATCTTGATTTGGAGGTGACGGTTTCCGCCGACTGGATAAAGCAGGTGCAAGGGCGTACCCGCGGACTGGTGGAAAAGGACTTGTTTTTTGACATCTCCCCCAATGAGAGCGACTCAGTCGGACGGGAGGCAACCATCACCATCAAAGGAAAGGACACGGGAATATCGCAAGACATACTGGTAAGGCAGACCGCCTACGTTCCGGTACTTGATACGGTAATTTACCGCACGGGATATATATGGGAGGAAGCACATGACAATCTGCCATTACTTTACTATGCCTATGTGGAACGGGAAAGACATTATACCAATGGGAAAGTCTATACAGACAGATTTGTGGATTTAGGACATACAGTGGAATCATCTGCATTTATTGATCCGGTAGACCTCTATCCGGGCAAAGCGGATTGGGGAAATATCTTTTGGGACGAATATACGCAAAACGTGAACGACAGCCTTTGGGTATTTTACCATACTACTACCATACCGGATGTCTCCACGTTGCACTGGGGAGAAGAGTTCGATGATGGCTATACTGGTTCAGCCCCGGGAGAGTGGGAGAACTATGTTGTCAGTAAACTATACGATGATAACGTCAATAACCCAGAGGCCAAGGCCATTCAAGACCAATGGGAAAAGACATCTCTGCCCACCGGATGGTACTTTATAGACACTACTCACCAAAAGAGAAAATTGGTAGAATCATCGGCAGAAGGCTGGGTGGCAAGATTGACACTCAAAGCACGTTTCTACGATCAGTTTCTCGTGATAGACGGCAAGAGAATTGATTTCCTAGCCCACCTGCCGGAAAATATATGGAACGTGTTCGTGAAAGAAGTGCCTGAATCCTCCGGACACGGGATGGGCATTCAATACACCTACGAGTGCAAGTCGCGCTTTATGGAGCGCAATTTCTACATAGCCTGCCATGAAATCGTCTACAGCCACAACGACCCAGACGAGGTGTTTTATTACGACTACTTGAGGATGGAACTCAACGGAAATTCGGGAGGCTGGAACGATGCGGATGGCTACGGTCACTCTATGTCATCCGGTAGGCATCCTGAAGCAGTATTCATTATCTATGCCAATCACCAACCAATTATATCGACCGACTGTAACTGGATGACGGTGGAAAAAATCGAACAGGGAGAAAAAAACGAGCAATACAGCGGCAACCACGTCACTGTATACCAATGGAAGATAAGCATCCCAATAGCCGAAAACACTACCAGTACGGACCGCACTGCCCACCTATACCTGAAAGACACGAAAGGAAATGTGATGCAGACCTGTACAATTATCCAGCAAGACGGAGAGTATGAACATATAAGACACTAGATTTTTCTAATGATTAAAGTTTGTCAGACGGAAAAGAAAATATATTGGAAGGTAAAAGAGAATAACACCTTATTTTGTTTCGTTTTTATAGATATTCGGTAAATAGTATAAAAAGCCAACTAATTAATACTTAAAGTATTGTAAATTAGTTGGCTTTTTTGTATCTTTATATGTTATCTTATTTTTTAGGAGCATTTACTAAACATCCACTTTTATAATGCAAATATTTATTCCTATTTTCTTTTAGATACACCATTTGTATGTAAATTGTATGTTCTATTATTTATATTATCCTATCTTTTAAATGGTAAAATAAAGTAAATCAGATAATTAAGTAAAACATAAAGGACTACAATATATTAACCTAATGTTAACCTGCCATTAACCACATATAAAGAAAAGTATCTCTACTTTTACTCCGTCAAAGTTAAAGAAAATATTAAAAACAAACAGATATGAAAAAGCAAATTATTATCGGTATCGTATTATTTCTAATCTGTGCCGCGCAAAGTGCCACAGCACAGACCGTCAGCGGGAAGGTGACGGACACTGATGCGCATGCCATTGATGGCGCCACAGTGATACTGCAAAATATCGACTCCACCTTTATAGATGCACTCATCACAGACAGTACCGGATATTTTCAGTTCAACCGACAACCGGTTCGATATCGATTGATATTCCAACATATTTTATACACAACCTGCCAACAAGAAGGAACGGGTAGTGACGCAGGTACAATTATTCTGTCAGGCAAAAATTACACACTGGATGAGGTGGTAATAAAAGGGAAACAGCCACTTGTGAAGGTAGAAGAAGGAAAACTCTCTTATGATTTGTCATGGCTAGCCGAACATAAAGTCGTGAGCAATGCTTACGAAAGTCTGCAACAGCTTCCCGGTATACAGGAAATCAATGGCAATCTTTCACTGGCAGGTGCAACGGAACTCAGCATTATCCTAAACGGCAAACCGACTACGATGAACAATGAACAACTGGTCAACCTATTGAAAAACACGCCAGCCTCACGTGTGGAGAAAGCTGAAGTAATGTATAGTGCTCCTCCTCAATACCATGTCAGAGGAGCAGCCATCAACCTGACTCTGAAAGGCTACCGTGCCGGAGAGGGCGGACTGCAGGGAGAAGTAAAAGCCGGATACTTGCATGACTACAAGAACGGTGCACAGGGTGGCCTCAGCCTGTTATATACCCACCCGAAATGGAATATCGACCTTCTGTACAACACTCAATACCGCCGGCACAGACAACAGACGAATACATATTCCCGCCATACCCTAAACGATAAGATATATGATATACACCAGCAGGGAGTCATTGACAATAATGAAATGACCCATAATATTCGCGTAGGGACTGAATACAAAACAAATAAAGGAAATAACATTAGTCTGGCCTATACCAGTGCCTTTACTCCCGACAGAAGAAGCCATGCGGCCTCCGACGGAAACTTTGCCACATCTGACAATCGCACTACGGCAGACAAACGAATGCATAACCTGGCATTGGACTATATGTCACCCATTGGACTGAAAGCCGGAGTGAACTATACTTCTTACCGATCAGAAAGCAATCAGGATTTTACCAATAAAGACAGAGAGGAAAGTGTCAACCGTTTCCAGACTACAAGTGGTCAGAACATAGACCGCTGGAAAGTATACATAGACCGAGAACATAACATGAAAAATATCGGTACACTGAGCTACGGAGCTTCATTGACTTATGCCAACGATCACAATACGCAGTTTTATCACGCTGTCGGCACCACTGACATGAGCCAACTGAATACAGACAGCCATTACGAAGAATACACCTGTGACCTATACGCGGGATTCGGCAAAAGTATAGGAGAACGGCTTTCATTCAATGCCTCCGTAACCGGAGAATACTATAAGATGGGCAATTATCATGCCTGGTCTATTCATCCGGCAGCAACAATGACTTATGTAGCAGGCCCCTCACATATCCTGCAACTCTCGTTTACTTCGGACAAGACTTATCCCGGTTACTGGGATTTAAGTGAAAGCACCGGCTATATCAGCGGCTACGAAGAAGTTCAAGGCAATCCGATGCTAAAACCATCCACTGATTATTCGCTCAACCTGAATTATATCTTGAAGAATAAATATATTTTCAGTATAGCCTACGACTATGAACCTCACAGATTCGAGCAGTTGGCCTACCAGAGCACCGAACGACTTACTCTGATTTATAAAATGCTGAATTGGGATTATCAACAAAGTTTCTCGACAACAACCATCCTTCCGTTCAAAATAGGCAGCCGGCTGGAGAGTCGTGCCACTATGCAGGCCATCTACCATCAGACTAAATGCGACAACTTCTTCGACATTTCTTTTAATCATAACAAATGGACCGCCCTAGGAATGTTGCAAAACAATATCATCCTTTCCAATCATCCCGACATCCGTATGGAACTGACCGGTCTGTATCTGAGTCCCTCCATTCAGGGAAGCTATACACTGAATAGTGTATGGGCCGTCAATGCCGGACTACGTTGGAATTTTGCCAATCAGAAAGCCGGCCTAATATTAAAAGCTAATGATATATTCAATTCAATGCAAGGGAATATAGATATCACTTTGCGAAACCGAGGACAATATATGGATATGCACAACAACAGCTATTCACGTCATATTATGCTGACCTTCAACTATATATTCGGAGGGTACAAGAAAAAGAAACATGAAGTGGTAGATACGTCACGATTCAAATAAACAGCTACCCAATAAAAGACCGTGAAGTTTTAAAAAAAGACCATGAAGTATTCAAAAAAGACCTTGAAGTTTTCCGAAAACTCCAAGGTCTTTTTGGGGGAAGGGAAAAGAGATTGTACAAGTAGGAAGTACAATCATTCTGAATACCTAACCGAAGTTTGTGAAATCCGCTTTCACACATAACGCGCTCATCTTTCACAAAACGCAACTGACGATCAGCAGGTTATCTTTTGTTTTGTGTGAAAGCAGTTTAGACAACATTTATTCTACAACCCGAAATGCTCGTTTTTGTTTTCGTAGACTTCCGTCCCTCTGTTCTTCTCGCCTGAATAGTTCCATTCTATTTCATCCGTATACTCTTTTCCATCGCGAGACACAACAGCCTTCAGCATATTTTTGCCGTCAGACAAAGTAACATGGTCAAAAACATAATGCACATCAGTATAACCTTTACGAATACCTTGCAGTTCCTGTCCATTCAGATATACCCTCGGCATACCGATATTGGAATATACCGTTACTGAAGTCTCCTTCTTTTCACGCTCCACATTGCGTCGCTGAGTCAAATGCAAAACAGGCTCTTTACTCCAATTTGCCTTATACCAAAAATAAGAATCCTTCTTGGTTTTACGGTCGAAAGTCATCAGTCCTTTCATGTTACGTCCAGGGATGCCACCACGGTTAGCCATCGGCGTAGCAAAATCAAAAGTATTCCATAAATAAGAAGCAATGATATAAGGATGCTTAGCTATCACACTCCATTGATATTCATGCGTCTTCGTTTGGAAAGTCTCAGGATAATAAGGCTTGGTCCAGTTGAGAGATTGTCCCAGATATTCAGTCTGGTGATAGATATTGGCATCAGCGCCATATTCGCTCAGCATCAGTTTCTCGTACGGATATTTCTCTTCCAGGCCTTCCACCCATGCATCAATATCCTGAATTTTCTTTTCATACCATCCAAAGTACCGATTCATACCCTGAATATCAGCATTCAAATTCACCGGATGTTCCATGTGCCCGTAACCATTCACCGAAACCGTATAGCGGTCGGGATCTTCCGTCTTGGCCAAATCATGAAGAGCGGCAGTCAACTGCGATGTATATTCGTGAGGATGATACACCTCATTGTGCAACCCCCATACATAGATAGAAGGATGATTGAAATTCTGACGAATCAATTCGCGAAGCTGACTTTGCGCATTCTCTGCCTCATAACCGGTGACACGGTTCACAAAAGGAATTTCAGCCCAGATAATCAGTCCCAAAGAATCGCAGCGGGAATATAAATAATCTGACTGTTGATAATGGGCAAAACGGACAGTGGTAGCCCCCACGTCCATTATCTGCGCCAAATCAAAGTCATGGTTTTCATTCTTCAGCGCACTTCCCAGTCCCCACCAGTCCTGATGGCGACAAACTCCATACATAGGATATTTCTCTCCGTTCAGATAGAAACCTTTGCCGGCAACAATCTCATACTTGCGCACCCCCAAAGGCTGAATCACTTCATCAATCACCTTTCCATCCTGCATCAGGCGTGAAACCACCTTATAAAGATAAGGGTCTTCCCGTCCCTGCCACAAATGCGGATTGCTCATTTTAAAGTTTGAGACATAAGCCTGTGTACCTTGAGGTGTCAATTCGATATTCTGTTTTTGAGAAGCAACCTTCTTTCCTTCCTGCGTGTAAATCGTATTTTCAAGAATCACAGGAACAGGCTGCAACGCGGCGTTATCCAATTTGACTTTTACGGCAATATCGGCCGAACGTTTCGATACATTCTTCTGAGTGATATAAACACCCGCGGAAGCACAATCGTTAACAGCGATGCTAGTCTTTTCGGTCACAACCAACCACACCGGACGATAGATACCCCCATAAACACCAAACAAGACATGGTTCACCGGAATAACATCGGGACGAGACTTATTGTCAGCCTTTACCACAATTTCATTATCCGCACCCGGTTTCAATGACGTACCGATTTCAACCATAAAAGCAGAATATCCCCCCTTATGTGTTCCCGTCACCTTCCCGTTTACATATACTTCCGCACAAGCACCTACCCCTTCAAAACGCAAAAACACACGCTTGTCTTTCAACTCCTCGGGACAGAAAAAGTTTTTCTTGTAGTATCCCGCTCCTTCGTAGAAATTATTATACTGCACCTGCATATCCTTGGCATTCCATGTATGCGGTATTTCCACTGCTTCCCATTTACCGTTCCATTGGGCAGCCGCCTTCATTGCATCGGTAGAAAAAGGGCCTTTTTTAAACTGCCAACCGGTATTGAAAGAGGTGACATCGCGAGCGATGGCATTTCCTGCAACAAACAAACCGGCCAACAACAGACTTACTAACTTCTTCATCTATACTAAATATTCTTTTAAACTTTAAGACTTTATTTATTGCGCCATTTTATAAATTTGATTTCCGGCCAGCAGAAAAGCACCTACACCATACACTTCTGTCATGTCACGGGTGACTTTACGCGGATCGGCTCCGATGGGTTGCACATAGCCCAACTTACCTTCTGCCGAAACAGCATCAAGCATCGCCTGCCAGCCTTTCACCACAACGGGAGTAAACTTATCCTTATCCAACAAGCCCTCGTTTATGCCATAAGCCAGTGCATAAACAATAAAGCCGGTAGCACTGGTCTCGGGAGACGGGTACGACCCGGGGTCGAGCAAACTGGCATGCCAGTAACCATCCTTACTCTGCAATTCAGCTACACGTGTAGACAAAGTTACAAACAATTCCTCATAGAACCGGCGGTTCTTATCCTTTTCAGGCAAAGCTTGCAAGATTTCACTCAGTCCGCCCAATACCCAACCATTGCCACGACCCCAAAACACCTTCTTGCCGTTGGCTTCTTTCTTATTAAAATAACGAGAATCACGATAGAAGAGATTTTCTTCCTTATCGAACAGAAAATCGTAAGTAGCTTTATACTCACGATTTAGAAAATCAATATATTTCTTATCACCGGTCATCGTATAAAGCTTGGCATACACCGGAGGAGCCATAAACAAAGCATCACACCATGACCAGCGGTCAAGTGTCTCGATACGGCCATAATCCAGTTCCAAATTTCCCTTCGCCGGATGATTAATCACCCAATCGGTACGGGCCAACGTGTGCCACATCATTCTTTCCTTACCATATTTCTTATATAAATCGATGTACACCTGTGCCACTGCAATAAAATCAGCATGATACATCCATTGTCCCAACTGGTAATGATTACGGTTACCAATGCGCAGCAACCACTGATAATAGAAATCATAATTGTCTTCCTTTTCACTCAGTTCAGCCCAATCCACCATTCCCGCATAAAGAACAGCATGAGTCCATGACACATCATCATGTTCATGACCGGTATTGGGATGAGCTATCTGCCAATCCGCCACCTTACGCATCATATTTTTCGTTTCCACCTTCGTAAAAGGAATCCGGGCGAAAACGGAAACAGAGAACAGCACTGCAAGTGCTGTTCCCCATACCCTATTTATATAATTCATCTTTCCCATCAAGTTAAAGCATCACGATATTTATCCGCGGCACCAACAGCCTCTTTTATCTGTAGTTTGATGACAAATGGTTCGCCGGGGTCCTGTGCAGGCATATCTACATTATACTCATTTCGTGCCGTCTCCACCACCTTCACTTCTTTTCCATTCAGCAATACAGCTTTCACTACTTGAGTACCTTTCGGCGTTTTCACTGTCAGATGCTTTGAATAAGGTGGATTGAAGACAACCATGTAGACATCCGCTCCTTTGCGGGTGTAATATCCCCAAGGCTGTTTCTCCCAACCAGCATAGTCACAACCATAAATGCATGTTCCGTTCTTCTTCATCCAAGTCCCGATGGATTTAGCCAACTCCTTCTCTTCCGAACGGAAATCCCCATCCGCCTGAGGACCGAAGTTTACAACCATATTTCCACCCATAGACACAGCATGAACAATACGTTCAAGCACCTCTACCGGCGTCTTGACATAACTGAGAGACCAGTCTTTATGATATCCCCATTGATTTTCGGGTACTGTCATACAGGCTTCCCAATCCCAACGGGTCACTTTCAAGTCCTTCACCGGGTCGGGCAAACGACGTTCGTAACCGGATTCATAATCTCCCATCAAGTGACCATTACTATCAAAATGACGTTTTCCGTAGTCATCGGCACGCAAACGGCTGTTGATTGTCACACCCGGAAGCATTTCTTTCAGCATACGCTCCACATGAGCCGTCCACCAACCATTTTTCTTAATGCTGGCATCCCAGGTGCCGTCAAACCAAAAGTCTTTTACTGTCGGATAACGGGTTGCAAGTTCCTTCAGTTGATTATCTGTAAACGTCAGAAAACGGCTGAAAGCAGCACTGTCCTCAGGAGTCTTCACGTCATAACGCCAATCCGGGTGACTCCAATCCATCACCGAGAAATAGAAATGTACATCAATGCCCTCATCGTTATACGCCTTTATCATTTCTCCCAAAAGGTCTTTCTTGTATGGGGTATTTGCTACTGTGTTTTCTGTATACTTACTGGGCCAGAGGCAAAAACCCTCATGGTGCTTAGTGGTAATCTTCACATAACGCACTCCCATTTCTTTGGCCATCTTTGCCCACTTCTTGGCATCAAACTTCGTCGGATTCCATTGTTTCATCAATTCCAGCCACTCGCCTGACGGAACTTTTGCCCATGACTTCAACCATTCGGCAGCTCCCGGATAGACCTTGCCATTCCATTCACCCCCGGGAATAGCATACAGCCCCCAGTGGATAAAAGCACCCAGACGGTTATCGCGAAATTTCTGCATATCCGCATCATAGCGTTTGCCTAAACGGTCAGCACCATAATTTAAAGGAATTTCCTGTTCGGCAGGTAATAATTTATGGCTGTGCTGAGCAGATGCTCCTGCTGCCAATAATGAGAATAAGATGAAAGTCTTTAAGAATTTGTTTTTCATGTTCAATAAATAAAGGAATTATAATTAAGATTGTCTATGAAGACTATGCAAAAGTAACAAGAGCAACCGAATACGACTTGCCATTTTTGTTGCCATTACCTACACATATTGTCCTCAGAAAGAAAAATGATTAAAAAAAGATGCCCTGCAAGGGCTACAAGGCATCTTTTTACGGTAGAAGGTTTTAATAGAATTATTTATCATTCTCTGCCTCTTCCCAACCTGGATTTTGTTCGAGCTGCGGATTCATGGTTATTTCCTCACGAGGGATAGGCCATAAATAACGATAGTCTTCCCATGGCAGAGTGCCTTTTATAGTATATTTATAAGGACTCTTCGGATAGCAGATAATAAATCCATCTTCATCCAAAAAGATATCCTTGTCTACAGTAGCCTTAGTTGCACTAAAACGTTCTGCTCCCGGCTTACTTGTATCCTTCTTCTCATATTTGCCGCTATATAATTCCAGCATCTCATCAGTCATCCGCATACCGCGCAAAGGCACTGTCAGAAGTTTACCTGCCTTCCAACGCATCAAGTCTTCATAACGATGATTTTCCATAGCCAATTCCACGCGACGTTCACGGCGGATTTCGCGAAGCAACGGACTAACCGGATAATCCAATTTTTCTGCATAGATTTTATCCAAACGTGGGTCTGCCGGTTCTTGTCCTACCACCAATTTTGAGGTTGGATATTTTGCAAAATCAAATCCAGCTCGTTCACGTAAAGCATTAATCGTCATATCAACATCTGCTTGTGACAAAGTTCCTTCTAGTTCATATTTAGCCTCAGCATACATTAATAACAGCTCGCCATAACGGAACTCGATAGCAGCCTGAATACCGTTAGTCGTACGGTCTTGTTCTTCCATGTCACCCATCCAATGTTTAATAACACGATATCCGGTTACAGTAGAACCGCTTGTGTTATAATTAATCTTCGGATAATTAATACCATTCTCCTCCAAAGAAACGATGCCTCCTTCATAGATAGTAACATGTTCTCCAGGACGACAAATGGTTTGCACCAGACGAGGGTCACGATTTTCCAACTCTCTCCACATTCCGTAACCTTCAAAATTTGGATTTTCTTCATAGTTACCTTCGGAACCACCTATATAAATAGGTCTTCCGTCAACACACAAATATTCATCAATAAACCCTCGGGTTGCTCCCATTGATTGACGGTTACTATTATTTTGGTCATAATAACGCTGAAAAGCATGACCAAATTCATCCTGAATATAAGTACGACCTAAAATAACTTCTTTATTATTAGAAAAATCATAGGCCGTAAACATCTTCCAATAAGACTCTCCTGAATTGTCTGTATATAAAGAATATTTGCCTAGCAATTCATTACAAGCTGTAACACATTCCTGTAAGAACTTAGTTCCATTTAAATTTAGTTCCTTATGATATTTACGATAAGTACCTTCGAACAAACAAATACGAGCTTTTAAAAAATTAGCCATATCCTTATTCAAACGACCACTTTCTTCTTTTCCTTTTTGCGGCAAGCCGGCAACGGCTTTATTAATACACATCAGCAAAGAATCCATAACCTCTTCACGTGAATTACGTGGAGCATACAATTCTTCTGAGTCTACATTTAAGTCACGAGTCAACCAAGGCACATCACCGAAAAATAACACCTTTTTATAATAATCAAGAGCTTTGAAAAAGTAAGCCTCACCTGCATATTGTTCCAACTTCTGAGCAGGAAGATTACTACGTTGATAACGTTGTAAAAAGAAATTAATAGTTCGTAAATTTGTCCAGCTCCATCCACCACTTCCTGCCCCGGTAGGAATTTTATTTAACCCTGCCAATTCTTTTGGTTCACTACCTGTACGTACACAGTTATCTGAATAAAAATCACCATAAGCCAAAGGACTTCCTGTCACCGGAAGCGGAGTAATATATTTATCTTGCGACCATCCATCACCATGCCCTTTTATATAAGCAGGATAGAGTTTATTTAAATAAAGTTTCAAATCACTTTCTGTCTGCCAGAAATTCTCATCTGTCACATTATCCAAAGGATAACGTTCCATAAAATCATCATTACATCCTACAAGCATGGAAACTAATCCCAACGCCAATATATATTTTTTTATTTTCATAATCTTTTTCTTTTTAAAATTAGAAATTAATCTGTGCACCGACTGATACAGAGCGCATCATCGGGTAAGATGAAGAAATTGATTCCGGGTCAAAAACATCAGGCACACCTGAAATTTCAAATAAATTATAACCGGAAAGATTCAAAGTAACACTATTCATTCCTACTTTAGTAACCCATGACTTAGGCAAGCTATAACCCAAAGACAAAGTTTTTAAACGAATATATGCAGCATTGTACAAATTTCCTGTATGTGCAATGCTTGAATTCTGAGTTCTGCCATACATATGATATTTCGCATTAGTGCGGTCAGGACGCCATGAATTATTATAAGTATCACGGTTTCCGGAAGTATTGTTTCCGCCCCATAAAGCACGATCCGTTATACAAACATCACGCTTAGCAACTCCTTGGAAGAAAATGCCGAGAGATATATTCTTCCATGAGACATTACCATTTAATCCAAAACGGAAACGCGGAGTACTGTTACCAATAACTTTGCGGTCACCCGGATTATAAATAGTATTCTGTCCTGTAGAAACTTTACCATCTGCGCCTACACTGCTTCTGTGCTCATCATCACTTTCTTTTCCCCCATAATCCTCAAAACGAAGATCGCCCGGATACCATGTAGAGCCTAAATCAGACTGTGAAGCGCCTTGTAATATTTGTTTTCCATTTTCATCTGTTACAAAATCATCTTCTTGCAAAATACCTAAACTGTTATATCCCCATATTTCACCCATCGTTTTACCCGCATATAGAGAAGAAAGTAATTTATTAGGATTACCATCAAAGCGAACGACCTTGGTTATATAGTCAGACAAAACAAAGCTTACATCGTAATTTAATCCATTAGCCAAACGGTCTTTCCATTTCAAACTCAATTCCCATCCATTTGTGCGCAATACACCTGAATTCTTTTTAGGTGCCGAAGCGCCCAAGACACTAGGATACTTGTCACCTGCCATTAAAATATCTTTAGTCCGACGAGAGTACCAATCAAAAGTCAAATCCAAACGATTTCCCAATAAAGCCACATCAATACCGAAATCAATAGTCGTTGCTGTTTCCCAAGTCAAATTTGGAGAAATCAATCCCGAAGGAGAAATGCCCATTGGACGACTTCCCCCCATATTCCAACTTACAAAACCAACGCTACCATATTCGGGGATATATGCATAATTAGAAACATTCTGATTACCCAAGGAGCCCCATGAAGCTCTTAACTTCAAGTTGTCCAACCAAGTGCAATTATTTTTTATAAAGGATTCTTCAGAAACTCTCCAACCGGCGGAGAAAGAAGGGAAAAATTTGAATCGGTCTTCCTTGCGGAAACGTGAAGTACCATCATAACGACCATTGAACTCAAACAGATAACGATCATTAAAAATATAATTAACACGAGCAAAAGCTCCACGAATAGCCCAATGTTCTGCACTATCATAAGCATATTGATTGCCAGTAGCAGCATTTATCACTGGAATATTAGGAGTTAAAATACCCTGAGCCTTAGCTCCTGTATAACGATAAGTATACCATTCCTGATTAAAACCTGCTACAGCTCCTACATAATGTTTTCCAAATGTTTTATCAAAATTAGCATAAGCATTGATAGTATAATAATCAGAATGAGTTACCTGTTCTAAAATGCTGGAAGGATCAGTGTGAGTTTTCACAGTAGATGTCCAGTTATCTACCACATACTCACGAGTTGGAATTACTTCTTTATAATAATATTCATTTGGGCGATAAGAAAACTCACCTTTCAAACTCAACCCGTCCATCAACGTTATAGTAGGATTGATACTGAACACCGCATTGGTACGTTTCGTTTCTTTTGTAGCTCCATAGGCCAACCAACCTATAATATTATCAGTCCACATTTCGCCCATGGGATCTGTTGCAGCAGTTTTCACCGGTGCACACACATTACGTTCCGGTTCTCCCATCATAGCAGACCATAAAGACCCCTTCTGTGCATTAATATATGGTTCATCCAAATTAGAAACATTATAACTAATCTTAGCATTGATTTTAAACCACTTGGTAATTTCTGAATCGATACTCATCAATCCATTAAAACGATTTTGCTTATCTGTATTTATTTTATACATTCCTTCTTGATGCTGATATCCCAAGGACAAATAATAACGGCTTTTGGCAGTTCCACCACTAATACTGGCCGTATGTTTTTGCAATGGTGTCCAGTCTCTTACAACTTCTTCAAACGGATTCATGCTTGAAACCCATGAAAATTTTGATGTACTTCCCTGCTGATAAATCCAAGCATTTTCTGCTGTAGGATTTTCCATCCATTTTTTCTTGGCTTCCAATAACTGCATACTCCAATCCGAAACAGAGTTACCAGTCCATTCTGTACGTTCATTTTCAGCCAATTGCAATGTATAAGCATCCATAATATCAGGACGATGCGATGGAGTGTTCCACTGCATACTAAAATTATAAGTAACTGTTGGCCTTTGTTCTTTTTGACCAGACTTAGTGGTAACCAACATTACACCATACGTAGCACGAGCACCATAAATAGCAGCCGAAGCAGCATCCTTTAATAAAGAAATGCTTTCAATATCATTAGGATTCAACATATTAAGATAAGTGGCATCCATTTGTATACCATCAACCAAAATCAATGGACTACCTTCATCAACCTGCCATTTGCCATCTGAATCCTGACTCATTGACGTACCTCCACGAACGTTAAAAGAAGGAACTGCTCCAGGGGAAGCACTTGTTGCTGAAACATTCAAATTAGGAATAACACCTTGCAAAGCCTGGCCAATGTTAGCAACCGGTTTATTTGCAAGAGCTTCACTCGAAACAGAAGCTACAGCCCCGGTCAAGTTCACTTTTTTCTGAGTACCAAAACCTACTACAACCACTTCGTCCAATGTTTTGGAATCTTCCACCAAACAAATCTCGGTTTTAGTTCCCGCTTTTATGGTCTGTGGAACATAGCCAATATAAGACACCAAAAGACTTGCATCTTTAGAGACACTCAACTGATAATTACCGTCAATATCTGTAATTACACCATTAACAGTACCTTTTTCTACAACATTTGCCCCAATAATCGGCTCACCTGTAGCATCGACAACTTTTCCTTTAACTGTCACCTTACCACCTTGTGTTCCTGTGCTCTTCTTATTGCTAGGAAACAATACGATTTGGGAATTTGTTATTTCAAAACCGATTCCGACCGAATTCAACATTTTATCCATAGCCTTGCGAACAGTTTCATTCTGTACGGAAAGGCTAACCTTAACCTTAATATTGACTTCAGCGGGATTATAAAAAAATGTATAGCCACTAGCTTTCTCTACTTTCGGCATAGCCTCTGATAGAGGAATATTTGAGAAAGAAAGGGAGAAACGCTTTTCTGTTTGGGCCATTAGAAAGGTTGTACAAAAAAGCATTAAAATAAATGCGGAATATTTCTTTAAATTCATATTTTTGTAGATTATAAAGTTAACTAGTGGGGAATAAATGCCTAGAACGACCAAATTCTTTATTCATTCCTCCGGTTAATAATTAATTTAACTCATGTAGAAGAGGGAATGCTAACCTATTTAGCTTCCCTTTTTTATATCATCAATGTTTCATAGGCATCATGTTTTTAAGGGTTAGTACTAGATATTTCTTTTATGGTTAACACATTATGTTCATCGAAATTGTATTCTAATGGATTCAGGCGTGCCATAATACGTACAATTTCCTCTAATGTTTCATGACGTAGAGTAAAACTATAAATATATTTATCAGACAAAGATGGAGCCAGATTAATCTTCACACTATACCATTTAGAAAGGAAGCGACAAATATACCCCAAAGACTCTCCATTAAATATAATCTTATCATTAGCCCACGAAGTCATAAAGTGGACATCTCCTCTTTCAATTGAAAGGGCATTGTTCAGCTTATTAAATGTTGCCATTTCACCCGGTTGCATAAGACGATGCTCTTTAGACGTCTCCAATGATACAGAGCCTTCTACAAGCCCCACGTATGTATTAGTAGAGTCAGGATGAAAAGTAACATTAAACTTTGTTCCATGTACAACCACTTTCATACCTTCAGTCTCCACTACGAAAGGATGATCTTTATCATGCTTAACATCAAAATATGCTTCACCCAAGAGATTGACCAGACGTGAGTTATCATTAAAGTCCGTATGCAAGGAAAGGGAAGTATTGGTATGCAGACACACTTGAGTGCCATCTGACAGATAAACTTTTGACTTACCACTTAAGTTTGTATAAACCTGAGCACCCGATTCCGGACGTCCCAAATTTATACCTATATATAATGTACAAGAGAGGACTATAAGCAAAAAAACAGAAGCAACAGCAGCATAGCGTTTGAAAGATACAAAACGAGTCTTATGAACAGAAGGTTCAGCTTTTACCTCTGTAGCCTTCATGCGCTTCGATAACTCTTGCCAATAATAATTAGTATCGGGAGTATAATCAACAGCATTTTCCTGCACCCTTTGCCACAACATTTGCAACTCCTCAAAAATTACCCTATGGTTATCCTCAGCCAACCACACGGTCAAGTCGTGTTCTTCTTCAGCTGTAATGTCGTGTTTCAGCTTTTGAATAATTAGAATCCAGGGTATTTCTTTTTTCATTTCGTATGTCTTTTTAGCTTTTTACAACTGTATGACACTTTAAAATGAAATAACCCTTATTCAAAAAAGAGTTTTTTTTAAAAAAGATATGTATATTTCTCGTCCAAGAAGTTCTTTATTAACTTTAAAGCTTTGGTTATCTGCGCTTCCACAGTCTTTACTGAGATTTGCATTTTCTCTGCAATTTCTTTGTTGGTCAGATTCTCATGCCTGCTATATTGAAAAACTTCCCGACACTTATTAGGCAACGAACAAATAGCCTCCATAATGAGATACTGCAATTCTTCCATCTCAAGAGCAGAAATATCTTCATCTTGTATTTCATCTCTCACTTCTTCAAGACGAAGCATTTGACGATTGTCGCGCAAATAATTTAAGCATCGGTTACGGGTTGCCTGAAAAAGATATGCTTTAAAAGAAAGAGTAACATTTATCTCACTTCGATGTTCCCAAATATAAACGAAAAGATCTAATATAAGTTCTTCTGCGTCTTGAACATCTGATATATAAACATGTGCAAAACGACATAATGACGCAAAATAAGTATCAAATAAATACTTAAAAGCTTGCTCATTACCGCCTTGAATGAGTTTCAACAACAATATATCGTCATTAATGCTCATAATATGATTCTTGAACGCAAAGATAGAAATTAAATAAAAAAATAAAAAGGAAAAGCCGCCTGAAAGATAATACTTATCCCACAAACGGCTTCTATTATTGTACCTTACAATGAATTACAATCGGATAGCTTTCATGATTTTTTCCAAAGCTCCGGAGTTGTTCTTTACATAATCTCCGGCTGCATTTCCCGCCTGCAGCAAATAGCTATCATCAGTCAGGAATTTATCCATCAAACTTTTAAATTCCTCATAATCATTGATTTCAAACCCACCCTTCTTTTCTAAAAGATGCTGAGCTTCACGGAATTTCTTATTGTTTGGTCCGAAAATAACCGGAATACCATACACAGCCGCTTCAAGTACATTATGAATACCCACTCCAAAACCACCTCCGATATATGAAATTTCTCCATAACGGTAAATGGATGAAAGCAATCCATAACAATCAATAATCAGACAATCAGCTTTTGATACATTTTCTTCTGTTGCCTCTGTATAACGAACACACGGGCGTTTTACCTTCTCCATGATTTCTTTCAGATGGCTATCACTCACTACATGAGGAGCTATGACCAACTTCATTTCGGGATGTTCATTAAAGTACTTGATAAAGATATCTTCATCAGGACCCCATGAACTACCGGCAACAAAGGTTTTCGAATCCCCTTTAAATGCCTTTACCAAAGGAAGTTCTTTTGCAACGGCGCAAATATCCAATACCCGATCAAAACGAGTATCACCTACAATTGTCACATCTGTAACACCAATACTTGCCAGCAGTTTTTTAGAAACTTCATTCTGCACAAACAAATGCGCAAAAGTCTTCAACACTTTACGGTAATCCTTACCGTACCAGCGAAAAAATATCTGATTCGGACGGAAAATAGATGAAACACTATAAACCGGAATACCTTTCTTATAAAGTGTATTCAGATAGTTCTGCCAAAATTCATACTTTATAAAGAATACCATACAAGGGTTTGCCAATTCGACAAAACGTCTCACATTACGAGGAGTATCAAAAGGCAAATAACACACGATATCAGCTCCCTGATAATTTTTTCTCACTTCATATCCGGAAGGAGAAAAGAAAGTCTGCAATATTTTATACTCGGGGTGCTCTTTGCGAATGCGCTCAATCAATGGACGTCCTTGCTCAAACTCGCCCAAAGATGCTGCATGAAACCAGATATAACGAGCATTCCGGTCAATCTTGTCACGCAGAATCTCAAAAACCTCCCGATGACCTTTCACCATCTTGGCAGGCTTGGAGCTGAACAATGCAGCCAGCTTAACCCCGAATAGATAAATATAGATGACTAGATTATAAATCATGATTCACGGTATTACTTGAGCACTTCCACAGCCCGGCGAATGCGTCTCAATGTTTCTTCTTTTCCTAAAACAGCAGAAATATCAAACATGTGCGGCCCTTTGCCCTCGCCCACCAGTGTCAAACGGAAGGCATTCATGATATTACCCAAATGATAACCTTTATCTTCTATCCATTTCATTACTACCTTTTCCTGATTCTCCAACGAGAAGTCATCCAAAGCTTCCAATACGTCTGCAAGTTCCAGCATACGCTCGGGAGAATCTTCTTTCCAACGTTTCTTGGTGGTCTTTTCATCATACTCTGTTGGAGCAACAAAGAAGAACTTACAGGTTTCCCACAAATCCTTAATGAAACTAACGCGGTCTTTCATCAATCCCACTACAGTTACCACCTTATCCATAGGAGCCTCTATGCCATTTTCTTTCAGGACAGGCATAAACAATGTTGCTATTTCAGCATTGTCTTTCTTTAATATATATTCGTGGTTAAACCACTTTCCCTTTTCAAAATCAAATTTTGCACCGGCCTTACTGCAATGGCTTAAGTTAAACAATTGCACCAATTCATCCAATGACATGATTTCTTGGTCGTTACCCGGATTCCATCCCAATAAAGCGAGGAAATTGATAACTGCCTCGGGCAAATATCCCGACTCGCGATAACCGGATGATACTTCTCCGGTCTTAGGATCATGCCACTCCAATGGGAATACCGGGAAACCGAGACGATCACCGTCACGCTTGCTCAGTTTACCATTTCCGTCGGGCTTCAACAATAACGGAAGATGAGCAAATTCGGGCATCGTATCTTCCCAGCCGAAAGCACGGTACAACAATACGTGTAAAGGAGCAGAAGGCAACCATTCCTCTCCACGGATAACGTGAGAAACTTCCATCAAATGATCATCCACAATATTTGCCAAATGATAAGTAGGCAGTTCATCTGCAGATTTATACAATACCTTATCATCAAGAATAGATGAGTTTATCACCACTTCGCCACGGATGATATCATGTACATGGACATCTTCGTTAGGTTCTATCTTGAAACGTACCACATATTGCTTACCGTCTGCCACCAATGCATCGACTTCCTCTTTCGACATTGTCAAAGAGTTGCGCATAGCCATACGAGTTGAAGCATCATACTGGAAATTAGGAATTTCCTTACGTTTGGCATCTAATTCTTCAGGCGTATCAAAAGCGATGTAAGCTTTATCGTTATCCAGCAAGACTTGCACATATTTCTTATAAATATCGCGGCGTTCAGACTGACGATACGGACCGAAGTCACCACCAAAACTTACGCCTTCATCAAACGTAATACCCAACCACTTGAACGACTCGATAATGTATTCTTCCGCTCCCGGAACAAAACGATTTGAGTCGGTATCTTCTATACGGAAAATTAAATCTCCACCGTGCTGACGAGCAAACAGATAGTTATACAAAGCAGTGCGCACACCACCAATATGCAACGCTCCCGTTGGGCTCGGAGCAAAACGAACTCTTACTTTTCTTTCTGACATTGTTGTTTTATATAAAATACGCTGCAAAATTAATCTAAATTTCCCGATTTTTTCGTATTTTGCGCGCAAAAATATACGATTATGAAAAGTTTCAAGACCGGCAAACGGTTTTCATATAAAGATTTGCTCTATAAAAGCCTTATTTTCATTGCCACTGTGTCGGTGATAGTTTACTTTTTACCCAATGAAGGCAAATTCAACTATCAATTTGACATCAATAAGCCATGGAAGTACGGACTGCTACAAGCATCGTTCGATTTCCCCATTTATAAAAATGATATGCAAGTGCAAAAAGAACAGGATAGTATTCTTGCCACCTATCAACCCTATTTCCACATAGAAAAGAATGTGGAAAAAAACATGATTGAGAAGTTAAGGGAAGATTATAACAAAACGCTCCGTCACTCTTTGCCCAGCACAGATTATGTGAGATACATAGAACGTATGTTGAAAGAGTTGTATAGAAATGGAATTATTGCCGGTAATGATCTCACCCGGATGGAAGAGGACAGCATCACTGCCATACGAACTGTAGAACAAAATACGGCCACGAGCCGATTGGTGGAGCAGCTATATACTGTAAAGGATGCCTATGAATACCTGCTGAATGCCGACACTACACATTATAAAAAGAAAGTATTGCAACAGTGCAACTTAAACAATTATATTACTCCGAACCTTATTTATGACGAGCCCAAGTCCGAAGCGGCACAAAAAGATTTGCTTTCCAATATCTCGTATGCAAACGGTTTCGTTCTAAATGGTCAAAAAATCATCGATCGGGGAGAAATCGTAGACGAACAGACCTATAATATATTGGAATCTTTACGGAAAGAATGGGAAAAGCGAAGCGAATCTTTACAGGAGAAGCGGTTGACATTAGCCGGACAAATACTTTATGTAGGAATATTCCTGTTCTGCTTCATGGTCTATCTGGATTTGTTCCGTGCCGACTATTATGACCGTAAAGGCAGTTTGACCTTGCTTTTCGCATTAATTGTACTATTCCCGGTTGTCGCCTCCGTCATGGTCTCGCAGAGTTTATCCAGTATTTACATCGTGCCTTTTGCAATGATACCGATTATAGTGCGTATCTTCCTTGATTCGCGAACAGCGTTCATGGCTCACGTCACTATCATCCTGCTCTGTTCCATCACATTACGTTTCCCTCATGAGTTTATTCTTCTGCAGGTGGTAGCAGGTATGGTGTCTATCTATAGTTTGCGCGAGTTATCACAACGCTCGCAACTCCTGCGAACGGCTTTGGTAGTCTTTGCCAGCTATGCATTGCTGTATTTTGCTTTTGAGCTAATTCACGAAGATGATTTGACGAAGCTGAATACACGTATGTATATCTATTTTATGATAAATGGTATTCTGCTGCTGTTTGCCTATCCGCTATTGTTTATTTTGGAAAAGACCTTCGGTTTTACTTCCAATGTTACGCTGGTGGAACTTTCCAATATCAACAACAGTCTGCTGCGTGAGATGTCGGAAATAGCTCCGGGTACTTTCCAGCATTCCCTTCAAATGGCTAATTTAGCAGCGGAAGCTGCCAATAAGATTGGTGCGAAAAGCCAGTTAGTCCGTACCGGAGCACTTTATCATGATATAGGGAAAATGGTAAATCCCGCTTTTTTTACCGAGAACCAATCAGGAGTGAATCCACACAAGAGTCTCAACTATGAACAAAGTGCACAAGTTATCATCAGCCATATCACAGATGGCCTGAAACTTGCCGAGAAACATAACCTGCCCAAAGTCATCAAAGACTTTATCAGTACGCATCACGGAAGAGGGTTGACCAAATACTTCTACATTTCCTACAAAAACGAACACCCTGACGAAGAAGTGGATACTGAAAAGTTCCGTTATCCGGGACCTAACCCATTCACAAAAGAACAAGCCATTCTGATGATGGCCGACTCCGTAGAAGCTGCTTCACGAAGCCTGCCCGAATACACAGAAGAAAGCATCGGCACCTTAGTAGACAAGATTATAGATGCACAAGTTACAGAAGGGTTCTTCAAAGAATGCCCTATCACCTTCAAAGACATCGCCTTAGTGAAAGCGCTGTTTAAAGAAAAGCTGAAAACGATGTATCACACTCGAATCAGTTATCCCGAGTTGAAGAAATAGCACGGATATCTTCAAGCAGTCCGGCGCAGGCGTCTTCCAGAATGTCCAATACATTCTCGAAACCTTGCGCCCCTCCATAATAAGGATCGGGTACATAATCCGCCATCTTTAGCCTGCAATAATCTGTCATCCGATGGATTTTCTTCTCTGTTTCTAAATCAGGTGCACGCTCTATCAAGTCCTCTATATTGCGGTCATCCATACCGATAATCATATCAAAGTGATAAAAATCTTCTGTATGGACAGGGCGGGAACGATGGGTCAGATTGTATCCCCGGCGAGCAGCATGCATACGCATACGGCTATCGGGCAACTCCCCTTGGTGATAGCTCAGGATACCGGCAGAGTCTACTTCTATTTCTCTTTCCAAACCTTCTTTTTGAATTAAAGTACGCATAACCTCCTCTGCAGAAGAGGAACGGCAAATATTGCCGAGGCAGACAAAAAGTATTCTTTTCATATAGCTTTACAAGCAAAGATATTCTTTAAATGATTTCACGTCACGATTCATAATCAGTGCCTCAGGAAACTCAGTTAGTT
Source organism: uncultured Phocaeicola sp. (assembly GCA_948956705.1). The sequence goes on along the minus strand of CARCZS010000031.1, from coordinate 3,170 downwards.
GCAACAGGTCGTACACATAATCGTACCGGGCAATATCAAATGAGATATGGGCATCGCTTCCTAAAATAACCGGCACCTCATATTGTTTGCACAGCCGCAGGATAGCAAGATTGTTCTCCCGGGCATCCGGCTTATTACGGGTCGGTTTTAAAGAACTGTTATTTATCTCCAATAGAGTATGATGTTCCTTGGCCGCCAATACAATCGGCTCGAAATGCAATTCGGCCGTACCATCTCCGGGATGACTGATAATATGAATGAAAGGATTACTGACTGCCTTCACCATGCCATGCGTATTCTCGTCTATCGTGCCATAATTATAACATAAAGAATGGATACCGGCAATTCGAATATCCAACATTCTCATATAATTTTCATCCATATCAAGATTACCTTCCCCATCAAGGATGTTTATCTCTGCTCCCAACAGCAGTTCGATGCCATACATCTGCCGGGGAACGACATGCAAATTTCTGAAATAAATGGAATTACAGCTTCCCGGAATACCGGATGAATGTTCCGTTATTCCCAACAGTTTCAACCCCTTGTCGGCAGCAGCCTGCGCCATTTCCTGTAAAGTACTGAATGCATGCCCGCTGGCAATGGTGTGGGTATGCACATCTAATTCTATTTTCATAACTACTGTGGATCTACATCATAATATACTAACAGAGAACGGAAACGCTCGTCTTCAATAATGGCGCGTTGTACGGCAAGCAAATATTCACGTACTTTCGCTATCGAAGCGGTCTGTTCCACTTTAACCATAATCTTCTTAATAAATAAGGTCTGGATACGAGCTACCGGTGGTTTATCCGGGCCCAATACACGACTTCCCAAGCCGGAGCGGAGTTGTGCAGCCATCGCATCCGCCGCCATATCAAGTATATCTTCTTTCCGATGTTTCAGATAAACATAGATGAGACGATAATAAGGCGGGTACTTGAAAATCTGTCGTTCTGCAGACTGGTCATAGTAAAGCTGTTCATAATCATTCGATATCACCTGATGAATTACCGGCAAATCGGGAGACTTTGTCTGCAAAATCACCAACCCCTGTCTGTTCTTCCTTCCGGCACGTCCCGCTACCTGCGCCATCAACTGGAAAGCACGCTCATGGCTACGGAAATCAGGATAATTCAACATTGTATCGGCATTCAAAATACCGACTACACTGACATGGTCAAAATCCAATCCCTTCGAGACCATCTGTGTACCAATCAAAATATCTGTCTTCCCCTGTTCAAAATCAGCTATTATCTTCTCGTATGCCGTCCGGGTCCGAGTAGTATCCAAGTCCATTCGGGCCACTCTTGCCTCGGGAAAAATCAATTTGATATCATCTTCAATACGCTCCGTTCCGAATCCCCGATTCATCAATTCCACACCACCGCAGGCAGGGCACGAACGAGGTACTTGATAAGTATACCCGCAATAATGGCAAGTCAGTTGGTTCAAGCCTTTATGATAAGTAAGGCTCACATCACAATTCTTGCATTTCGGAACCCAACCGCACGTATGACACTCTATCATCGGAGCAAAGCCACGACGGTTTTGAAACAAAATCACCTGCTCTTTACGTTCAAGTGCCTCTTTTATCTCTTTAACCAACCGAGGCGAAAAAGGCCCCTGCATTCTTTTTTGATGAGCAAGTTCTTTAATGTCTACCAATTCGATATGAGGAAGCTGAATATCTTTATAGCGTTCTTTCAATTCTACAAACCCATATTTACCCGATGTTGCATTGAAGTAAGTCTCCACACTGGGAGTGGCTGTCCCCAAAAGGACTTTAGCACCAAACATTGATGCAAGCATAATAGACGAATTACGGGCGTGATAACGAGGAGCCGGATCTTGTTGCTTATATGTATTCTCGTGCTCCTCATCCACTATTACCAATCCCAGGTTCTTGAATGGAAGGAAAATGGAGGAACGCACCCCCAATATAACATCATACCCTTCGTCGCCCAACTGCTTCTGCCAAATTTCCACGCGTTCGGCATCCGGGAATTTTGAATGATAAATGCCAAGACGATGACCGAATACACGCTTCAGACGTTCAGTTATCTGAGTAGTCAAAGCAATCTCCGGCAATAAATAGAGAACCTGTTTACCGGCCTTCAGCACCTCTTGAATAAGATGAATATATATTTCAGTCTTGCCACTGGACGTCACTCCGTGCAACAGACAGACATTCTTTTCTCTGAAACTCTGAATAACAGACTGATAAGCCTGTTGTTGTGCCGGATTCAATGGATTGACATCCGCTGTTTTCAGCATTCCTTTATCCAAACGTCCTATTTCCTGATGATAGATTTCAAACACTCCCTTTTCCACCAGCCCGTTAAGAACGGCGGCAGAACCACCGGCCTTCTCCAATAAAGTTTTTTTAGTAACCTCCTTCAACGTACTTTCACGCGATGCCCAGCCCGAAAGTTCTACATACTTCATCAACAGTGCCAATTGTTTGGGAGCACGGCCCAGTTCATTGAAAAGTTGTTGTAAGCGGGCCTCATCGATACCGGAGTCAGCCAATTTCACACGTGCCTCCGTACGAGGCTTATAATGACGCTTCAGTTCCTCCTTCACGTAAATGGCCTCCTTGTCGAGCAGTGACTTAATGACCGGAAGAATATTCTTCATTCCACTAGCCTTCTCCAGCTGTGTGACACATTGTTCCGTATCGCAACTCAACAAATCCAATAATTTCTGTTCCTTCTCAGGAAGTGGAGCTGTTGCTTCAAAATCCGGGTTATATTCCACTAAAGTCTCACTTTCCAACTTCATGCCGGACGGAATGGCAGCCTTATAGACGTCTCCCAATGTACAGAGATAATAAGAAGCCAGCCACTCCCAAAACTCAAACTGCTTAGGCAGCAGCACAGGAGTTGAGTCGAGTACCTCTTCTATATCTTTTGTCTCATAACCTTCGGGAGCTGCATAATGCACATGAGTGACAATAGCCGTATAGAACTTCTTCCGTCCAAACGGTACTATAACCCTACACCCCATCTGCACTTTCTCCTCCATTTCTGCCGGAAGCGAATAAGTGTACTGACCGGCAATGGGTAACGGCACTATGACATCTACATATTTTTTCATGCTGCAAAATTACAAAAAGGGGTTGTGTCAAAACGTGGATAATGCTGTCGTTTCGTTCGTAGGGGCGA
>CARCZS010000030.1 GCA_948956705.1 uncultured Phocaeicola sp. | reverse complement strand
AACCCCTGCCCCTACAGCTGACGATTGGATAGGCAGGTTTAGTTTTGACACACTCCCTTTTATTTATGAGCGTTTCGATACACCTTCCTTCTCTTTATGGTATTGGAGTGTGGAATAACGGGGTCGCATTGTTTTCATGGGGATTTAAAGCTCATTCAGAAACAAAGGGAAGAGTAAGCCGTTTCTTAGGGTCAGCCAAGGCTTTTTAAGCAGAAGATTATTACAGTCCGTTGCCGTAGACCGTACAGTCCGTTACAGTGGACTGTATAGTCCGTTATGGTAGACTGTACAGTCCACTGCCGGAGACTGTAGTAATCTGACGGACAGATGGGCATAATCGAAAGGACGAAAAGGCTTAGTCCGGCTAATGAAACGACTTAGAGAGTTCAAAACGTATGCAGCGTTTGAAAATCGGAGGAGACAACATCCGGTGACAGGTGAATAATGTATTATAAATAAATTTATCGTTTGCTTTTGTATATCACTGAAAACACTTATCTTTGTCCCCGAAATCTAAAAACATTCCGATGAGAATCTAAACATCTATTTTTTCAAACAACTATTTATTTCATGTTGGGACGGCAGGCGAAGTGAATTCGTTTGTTGTGTAATAGTTGTCCTCTATTCCCACAATATACATTTCAGTATTAACATTTTAATTTTATAGAAACAGTATGTGTATACATATACAGTCAGTTACTTATATGCATCCTGATAAAGATGTGCTCTTCAGTAACGTTAGTTTCTCTATGGGGAAAGGTGAGAAAGCAGCGCTTATCGGGAATAACGGATCAGGAAAATCGACCTTGATGCAGCTGATAACAAAAGAATTGTCACCTTCGGAAGGTGAAGTGATTTGTTTGGAACCACCTTATTATATTCCCCAACACTTCGGACAATTTAATCATCTGACGATAGCCGGAGCTTTGCGGATTGAAGGAAAGATACAAGCACTTCATGCCATTTTGCAGGGAGATGTTTCTGTGGAGCATTTTACGGTATTGGATGATGATTGGGATATAGAAGAGAAGGCGGTTGCCGCTTTACATGAATGGGGATTGCCGGGAGTGCCTCTCTCCCATCCCATGCATTTGTTAAGTGGAGGAGAAAAGACAAAAGTCTTTTTGGCAGGAATCGCTTTGCACTCACCGTCTTTTATTCTGATGGACGAGCCGACCAATCATTTGGATGATGTGAGTCGTGAGAAATTATATCACTTTATCACTTCTACTTCGTCTGGTGTGTTGGTAGTCAGTCATGACCGGACGTTGCTCAACTTGCTTTCGTCCACGTATGAGCTCTCGGCAAAAGGAGTAATTTATTATGCGGGGAATTATGACTTTTACAAAGAGCAGAAGGAGTTGGCCGTTCAAGCATTGCAAGCTCGGTTGGAAGAGAATGGGAAGCAGTTGCAGAAGGCACGCAGACAGGCACGTGAAGTGATGGAGCGTCAGCAGAAGCATGATGTACGCGGAAAGAAGCAAAATATAAAAAGTGGTGTCGGCAAGATGGCAATGGATACTTTTAAGGACAAGGCGGAGAAAAGTTCGGTTCGCCTGAGCCATGTTCATGCTGATAAAATACAATCGTTGGCAGAAAGCGCTACGGATATTCGCAAGGTGTTGCCGGACAGGAAAGGGATGAAGGTGGATTTCAATTCTTCTTCCTTGCATACGGGCAAGACACTTATCACAGTCAGAAATATGAATTATGCTTATCAATCGGATGAGTTATGGCCGCTCCCTCTTGATTTTGTAATAAAAAGCGGTGACCGTATCCATTTGAAAGGTGGAAACGGTAGCGGCAAAACCACTTTACTGAAGTTGCTGGCGGGCGTTCTCACTCCCACGGCGGGTGAACTGATAAGGGCGGATGGGCTGACGTATGTTTATCTCGACCAGGAATATTCCATTATACAGAATGGGCTGTCGGTGCTGGAGCAACTCTCCTTCTTTAACAATAAACTTTATGACCATGAGCTTAAAACTATTCTTAACCGCTTTCTTTTCCCTATATCCAGTTGGGATAAGAAATGCAGTTGTCTGAGCGGGGGTGAGAAGATGAAACTTTCCCTGTGTTGCTTGATGGTGAGTGCACAAACTCCTGATTTGTTTATTGTGGACGAACCGACGAACAATATTGATATTATGAATATGGAGATATTGACTGATACTTTGAAGGAGTATCGGGGAACATTATTAGTTGTGAGCCATGATGCCTGTTTTGTGCAGCAAATTAATATAGAGAAGACGATAACATTGTCTTGTTCTTGACATGTGGTGAGGGCTGAAAATCTTCAATATTACGGAGTATCAGATAAATATACCGGTATTTATGGTCATTATTCGGAAATAAGTGTTATTTTTGTCGTAGTGAAAAGACAAACACAAAAACAACATGAAAACTTTCCTACATATCGCAGTATATCTTCTCATATTCTTGGGATTATCCGGTTGTAATAGCGATGTCTTCATTGAAGATTTTCAGCCTTCTGTTTCTGATGTTACCTTGGATGGAAATGGTGACTCAGTGACTATTCATTTTAAGTCTTCCAACTGGAATCTGTTGCATGTGTATGATTATTATGATAACTCTTCATTATATTATTCAGTTTATGATAAAGACGGTAATATAGTTTCGCAGAATCAGTCGCCTGTTTTGGAAGGATTGGGCAAAATAGTTTGTGATGATGTCGTTTATGAAGATAAGATAGTTGATTTTACCATTGAGCGCACTCATCCTCAGGAAGTGAAGTTAACGGTAAACGAAAATGCGCGCTCTTCTCTTTTCCGGTTTTCCATTATTGCAAGTAATGAATATGAAACGAAAGCAATACATGTAGCCATAACACCTTCCGACAGATATATATTCGACCATATCACTTATTCGCTTGATATGTATAGTTATACGGATACACACATAGAAGAACGTAGGAGCATGGTGATTGATAACAGGGGAAATGGAAACGTAACCAATTATATCTTTCCTTTCCAAAATGAGTATCGTCAGATACAATTCACCAGTAATAATCCCGAGGCTTTTAATTTGTTGGCAAGCAAACCGGAGGTTGAGATTCCCGGCATTGTTGACGGTTATCTGGTGATGAACGGCGAACGAGTGCAATATGCTTCTGATATGCAACGGTTACCTTTGCCTTTTCCTGATACGGAAAAGAAGGCGGTCATAACTCCGGCCCAAACTTCGCAACGTATCACTGTACTGCTGGAATATGAATGGTTTGAGACTTATTTTACTCTTTATGCCGTTCATCCCAAAACCAAAAAAGAGAAAGTCATTACCGGTACTTTGAAAAGCAAGATGCCTAAAAGATACCTCATAAAGTGCGAGAAGCTGAATAATTAGAACAATGAAAGCGAAATTACTCTTATTATATATTGCCAGCCTTTTGGCTGTTTGTCCGATGGGTGGAAATTTGATGGCTCAGACGGCTACGCAACCGGATGTATTAAAGAATGACACAGCAAGCCATAAGCTGATTCATAGGCTCGGCCTGGATGTACGTCCTAATTATGTGACTCCTACCAATGATTTCTTTGATGGTGACAATATGCATCAACAACGCATCAGGCAGGCCCTTTCTGTACATCTGAAGTATGCTTTTCAGTTTGATAAGAATTCAACTTTAGGCCGGCTCTATCCTCATGCCTATCAGGGTATTGGAGTTTCTTACACTACGTTCTTCTGTCCTTCCGAACTAGGTAATCCCATAGCGGTATATGCTTTTCAGGGGTCACGCATAGCGCAGTTATCGCCCCATTTGTCATTCGACTATGAATGGAATTTCGGTGCTTCTTTTGGCTGGAAAAAATATGATGAGATATATAATCCGCAGAATGAGGTTATCGGGTCAAAAATCAATGCCTATATCAATCTGGGATTTTTTCTGAATTGGCGGATTAATCCGCAATGGAGCTTGACGGCAGGTATGGATTTTACTCATTACTCTAATGGAAATACACATTTTCCCAATGCGGGAGTGAATCCGATTGGCGGAAGAATAGGTGTTGTGCGTACTTTTGGAAATGATGAGACGGTGGCTGTGAAAGGTGCTAAACCGTTATCCATCAAACCTTATATCAGTTATGATTTGGTTGTATATGGTGCTACTCGTAAAAAAGGGTTTGTGGATGGCTATGACGTTTGTCTGGTGCCCGGCTCTTTTGGCGTTGTGGGGCTGAATTTTAATCCAATGTACAATTTCAACAAGTATTTTAGGGCCGGTGTTTCTATGGATGCACAATATGATGAGAGTGCCAATATCAAAGACTATCGGGTAGAAGGAAGTTCATCAAGCGATGCGAAGTTTCATCGCCCTCCTTTCCACAAGCAGTTTGCTGTCGGTCTGTCTGTACGCGGAGAGCTGGTCATGCCTATTTTTTCTATCAATGCCGGTGTCGGACGGAATTTGATATACAGTGGTGATGATACGGAAGGTTTTTATCAAGTTCTGGCTCTCAAGGCTTCCATTACACCGCGCTTGTTCTTGCATGTCGGCTATCAGTTGAATAAATTTAAGAACCCCAACAACCTGATGTTGGGATTTGGATACCGCTTTTACAAGGGAAACGGTAAATGATAGACGTATCGGCTTATGAAAAGAATCTGTGTATTATATGTCATCTTAAGTATCTGTGCAACTGTTTCTTCTCAGATAAAATTCCCGGAGATAAAGTGGATGAGTGACAGTTTGATTTTTATAAGAGAGAAGGAAGCATTGCGCTATGGTGTTGAAACATTTGGCAATGGCCTTTATACAGATTCGCTTGTTCATTATTTGGATACAATATATTATGTGGAAACTCAGATGAAGAATTCTGTACCGGATTCCATTTTTCAGACAGTTTGGAAGAATGATACACTCACCTATCGGGTACGTCCGAAGATATATCGGGGCTATGATTATGATGATAAATTGAAAAAGAAATTACGCAATTTAGTGGTAGAGAGTAGAATATATCCTTTTGCCCGTTTCTCTGCCTGTATTGAGGGATTGGATGAGACTATGATTGAAGTGTTGGAAGATTCCATGTTGCGCATGGAGTGTCCTCTTCCTATGCTGAAGAATAATTCTCAGACTTGTATTTTTTATGCGTTGGATGCTTTGTTTCAAACGTATGGCATTTATACCGAACCGGTGATTACCCGTAATGCTTCTTATACGCGTGAAGAGGATTTAAATGCTTTCTTCGATTACTTTCTAACCTCCGAAGCTTCTTATCCGTGTCGTTATAAAGAGATAAAGGAGGCTGTTTTTCCCAATAACTGTATTTTGGCCTTTTATAATGGTTATAATCATATCATCCATGCCGTGTTCTATCGCAATGGTTTGTTTTATACAAAGAATGGTTGGTTTGCTCCCATGGTGCTTCCTACTCTATATCCCATATTGAAATCCTATAGTCGTTGGGATACTCCATTGAAAGGGTTGAGCAAAGTAGGTAAGCAGTTGAAAAGCGATAAAATAGTTGTATACACCTTGAACAAGGATTTATTTGGACTGACAAATATCACTGATTGATGTATGATACCCGGGATATACTTCTTGCACAATTATATTTCTTCACATCTCACCATATCCCAGCCTCTGAATTGTAGCAACAATTTGTGCAGGGTTGTCTTTGCCGCCAGCTGTGTGACTATTTTGTCTGGACTGTATTGCATCAGTTGGCATCGTCCTTCTGCTGCTTGTACTTCGAGTTCGGCATCGGTAGCTGTGCGGAGAGCATATTTTAACTCCAGAATATAACTGTGTTGTACATCCGGGTAACGCGATTTATCCGGTAAAAGAAAGAAATTACAGTAGCCATAATTCATTTCCAGTTCAGGCTCTACCAGATAATAAGAAGCGAGTGCAAGGTAAGCTTTCAAGAAGCCTTGTAGATTTCTTTCGCCCTCCATACCGTTTCGTATGGAAGAATAGCGCAAGCTATTGTTTCAAAGAACGGCTTCCAATGGCCGTCATAAGCGAAATCGTCTATCAGGTCTTTCAGGTGAGAAAGGTTCAGCGAATGAGTTTGTTGATAATAATCCCGCAGGAAACCGAAATATTGTTCACGTACGCAATTGTTGGGAATGCACATTCTCAGGCGGTCTCCTCTTGTGCCACAAATGGTGAGTAGTCCGTAATAGTAAAGCAGGCTGCGGAAATTTTCAATATCCGTTACCTTTTCGGATGGGAAAGAGGTATGCAAGTCTACCAATATCTCTCCTTTTGCAGCAATTTCTTCGATGGTGCTCATGCGACTACCCTCATGGGTTTGGTCATGGTCTATGCGTGCCAGCATTTTTAATTTGCTGTAGTCAGTCATAGTAAGTGCGCATCATGCTCAGAAACAGGCTCTTCCCGAACCGTCTGGGACGGATAAGGAAAAGGTAGCTTGGCATTTTTTCGATGAGCGGCAGATACATAGTCTTGTCTACGAAATAAAAGTTTTCATTTCGCATACGGTTGAAATCGGATATTCCGTAAGGTATTCCTTTAACTTGGTTCATATTGACAACGTTTATAAAAACAGTAAGGACAAAGTTCGTTTATTCCGTTCAATAAATCAACGTTTGCAGCGGTATTATGTTTTTAAGTTTTTTGTCTCATTTAATTTCTGCTCGGTAATTGCTAAACTACCCTAGGGTAAACAGGCAACTACTGCATAGTAATTGTTCCATTACCCTAGGGTAGTTTGAACCCTGTTCGAACTGCCTTTGATAAGGCAATTCGTTATTTATATTCTGCCCAATCAATCAGGCGCATATCACCTTTCTTGGCCAGTGTATCGTGCATGGCCAATGCAGCCGAAATGCAATGAGGGGTCTGTCCTTTGGAAGCCATCTTTACATAATCCCACAGGATATTCTTGTAATCTGGGTGGGCACAGTTTTCGATAATGGCATGTGAACGTTCCACCGGACTCTTTCCGCGGAGGTCGGCAACACCTTGCTCGGTAATAATGATATTTACATCATGCTCACTGTGGTCTTCATGTGATACCATAGGAACGATGGCGCTGATTTTTCCTTCTTTGGCAACAGACGGACAGGTAAAAATGGAGATGTACGCATTGCGGGTGAAGTCGCCCGAGCCACCGATACCATTCATCATCTTCGTTCCGCTGATATGTGTGGAATTGACATTACCATAAATATCTGCTTCGATGGCAGTATTGATAGAGATAACACCGAGACGGCGGATTATTTCCGGGCTGTTTGATATTTCGGACGGACGCATGACCAGCTTGTCGCGGAAGAAATCGATATCATCATAAATGCCTTGCAGACAGTCATTGGTCACTGTCAATGAACAGGTACTTCCAAATTTGACACGTCCTTGGCGAATCAGGTCTACTACGGCGTCCTGCAATACTTCGGTATACATTTCGAACGCAGGAATCGTTTTGTCACGTCCCAATGCACCTAGTACGGCATTGGCAATGTTACCTACCCCACTTTGCAATGGCAGGAATCCGGCGGGGATGATACCGCGTTTCATATCAGCTGCCAGGAAGTCGGCTACATTTTGTCCAATCTGGTCGGTGATGGGGTCAGGTGCCGTAAATGAACGTGCCTGGTCGGGTGTATTCACTTCCACTACACCGATAATCTTTTTCGGATCTACTTGCACATAAGGCAATCCGATGCGGTCACTCGGTTTGAAGATGGGTATCTCGCGACGGTAAGGCGGGTCAAGTGGTTCGTACACATCATGCAGTCCCATACCGTTTTTGCTATGGGCGGCATTCAGTTCGATAATCACTTTATCTGCCAGACGTGCAATAGTCGGAGCGATACCTCCGGCAGCGGTCAGATATACTTTACCATCGGGAGTAATCTCGCAAGCTTCCAGAATAGCTACGTCCACTTTGCCCATGAAGCCATAACGGACTTCCTGTGCCATTTGTGACAAATGAATATCATTATAAGCTATTTCTCCATTGTTTACCGCTTTACGGAAATCAGGGTTTGTGGTATAAGGGGCGCGATAGCGGATGGCTTTTATTCTTGACAGAATACCGTCGGTTGCATCTCCTGTAGAAGCGCCGGTAAAGATACCAATCTGGAACGGATTACCTTTGGCATGCTCTTCTTCTGCAATCTTTGCGATTTCAGGGGTTACGGCTTTGGGGGTTCCTGCCGGGGTAAAGCCACTTAGTCCGATGTTATAGCCATGCTTTACATAGCTGGCAGCTTCGGCTGCTGAAATGATATTAAATCCCATGATATTCAATGTGTTTTCTGGTTGTTAGTATTGTTGTTATTAATATTTCCGATTGAAAATCTCCGAGTAAATAAAGGCCCGTCGTGCTTCTTCGCGTGTACTGAGTTTGATACGGGTGTTTTCGTCCGAGGGCTTATCTTTGTTTTTGCTATCCATAGCGACAATCGGTGTCGATTTGAATGTTTCTTTCTTTTTCTTATAAGCAGGTTGTGGTTTACTTTTCACTGGTCGTGGTGAAACTGTCTGCCCCTCTCCTTCTATTTCTTCGATTGTGGGAAACATATCAGTAAGAACTTCATGGGGAGAAGGTGTGGCTGTTTCTTTTTTAGCCTTGGTAATTTGTTGCACAATGGCAATTGCAATGATTACCACGAATATTAATACTTGGACAATTTCCATAGGCTTATCTTTTTAGAGGGTTTGATAACGAACGGTCAAAGTTAGAAATTTATTTCTTTCCCTACTAACAAAAAGGCATAAAAAAAGGAAGAGAACTTCACAGTTGTCTTCCCTTATTTTTTTAACCTAAACCTTAACTATGAAAAAATCTAATGTTTTTCAGAAGCAAAGATGCAAATTATCTGAATACGTTGGTAACGCAAACGGAGTTTTTTGTTCATTGGTTATGATAATTTAACGGTTGGGGCTTTCAATGGCTTTCATTCTGCCTTTTTCAGTCTGAATATCAAGCTATAAATATGCAAAAATCAAACAGAATATGAGGGAATTTGGTGGGAACTCAATATCTTTGCAGCGAATTTATAAAAAGAGAATATGATGAAAGAAACAACAGGAGCAGACTTTAAATCTGCAACTGAACAGGAAAACAAGAAACTGTTTATTGAGACGTATGGTTGCCAGATGAATGTGGCGGATAGTGAAGTGATTGCTTCTATCATGCAGATGGCAGGTTATAGTGTATGTGATACTTTGGAGGATGCGGACGCGGTGTTTATGAATACTTGTTCCATTCGTGACAATGCAGAACAGAAGATACTGAACCGATTGGAGTTTTTCCATTCGATGAGGAAAAACAAAAAGAGAAACCTGATTGTCGGCGTGCTGGGCTGTATGGCTGAGCGTGTAAAGGAAGATTTGATAGAGAATCACCATGTCGATTTGGTAGTGGGGCCGGATGCTTATCTCACATTGCCCGACCTGATTGCTGCTGTCGAAGCGGGGGAGAAAGCGATCAATGTAGACTTGTCGACCACGGAAACGTATCGTGACGTGATTCCCTCACGTATTTGCGGAAACCATATTTCGGGCTTTGTCAGCATTATGCGTGGTTGCAATAATTTTTGCCATTATTGCATAGTGCCTTATACTCGCGGTCGGGAACGCAGCCGTGATGTGGAGAGTATCTTGAATGAGGTGCGCGACCTGGCTGATAAAGGTTACAAGGAAGTGACTTTGCTGGGACAGAACGTTAATTCCTATCGCTTTGAGAAAGAGAATGAAGTGATTACTTTCCCGATGTTGCTTCGCACTGTCGCTGAGGCTGTTCCGGGAATGCGTGTCCGCTTTACTACTTCACATCCTAAGGATATGAGTGACGAAACCTTGCAGGTGATAGCCGAAGTACCGAACGTTTGCAAACATATTCATTTACCCGTGCAGAGTGGAAGTTCGCGCATACTGAAGTTGATGAACCGTAAATATACGCGTGAATGGTATTTGGACAGGGTAGCGGCCATTCGCCGAATCATTCCCGATTGTGGGTTAAGTACGGATATTTTTTCCGGCTATCATTCTGAGACGGAGGAAGATCATCAGGAATCTTTGTCTTTGATGCGTGAGTGTGCGTACGATTCTGCTTTCATGTTTAAATATTCGGAACGTCCCGGAACGTATGCTTCCAAACATTTGCCGGATGATGTGCCCGAAGAAGTCAAGATTCGTCGTCTGAACGAGATTATTGAGTTGCAGAACCAACTTTCTGCCGAAAGTAATGCCAAAGATGTGGGAAAGACATTTGAAGTGATGGTGGAAGGCGTGTCGAAACGTTCGAAAGAGCAACTGTTCGGACGCACGCAACAAAATAAGGTGGTGGTGTTTGACCGTGGAAATCACCGCATCGGCGATTTTGTAAATGTACGTATAACAGAAGCCAGTTCAGCCACGCTGAAAGGAGAAGAAGTTTTCTGATGGGAAAGAAAGAAGAATATAAAGAAAAGAATCTGCAGTATTTGCAGGTTCTTTCTACTCAAGCAGATGTCTGCTCTTTACCCTGTGGGATATTTTATAAAGTGTTGCAAACAGGAACCGGAACGGTTTCACCCAACGTTCGCAGCATTGTCACCGTTCATTATAAAGGCAGCCTGATAACCGGGAAAGAGTTTGATAACTCTTATAGCCGTAACTGTCCCGAAGCATTTCGCCTCTGTGATGTCATCGATGGATGGCAGTTGGCACTCCAACAAATGCATACAGGGGATAAATGGATTATCTATATTCCTTATCACTTGGGATACGGAAGCCGCACCAGCGGTCCGATTCCAGCTTTCTCCACTTTGATATTTGAAGTAGAGTTGCTGGGTATTGCCTGAAGCAGCTGACGTTATCTGCCGTGTAACTTCTCGTTTACTCTGTCTTCATACCCGTCACGATATCTTTTTTCAGGCATTATAATCCACAGGATTAGATAGATGATTCCTCCCGAAAAAGCGGTAAAGAAGGTTACCAGAGCATAAACGATGCGTACTGTTGATACCTCCCAGCCGAAATATTCGGCTATTCCTGCACATACGCCGGCGAGTATTCTATTGTTTGAACGAAGCAGTCTTTTGTTTTCCATTTCTCAGCTATTAAAATTTTATATGCAAAAATAGGGAAAAACCAAATGTATAGTTAACTTATAGTCTTAAAAGTACTTAAAGGAAAGCTCTTGTAATTCATTTTATTTGTTATTTTGCAGCAAATTAGGGCTAAAAGTGAACAGACTCAAGATAGATACTTGTCCGTTGTGCGGCGGAAAACAGTTAGAACATGCAATAACTTGTACAGATAATTATGCTTCGGGCGAAAAGTTCGAGGTGATGCGTTGCACCCATTGCGGCTTTCTTTTTACACAAGAAGCACCGGTAGAGGCGGAAATAGGCAGGTATTATGAAACTCCCGATTATATTTCACACAGTGATACCAATAAAGGCTTGATGAACCGGGTGTATCATCAGGTCCGCAAGTATATGCTATCCCGCAAGGCCAAACTGATTAAACGTACGTCCGGGCTGAGTAAAGGCAGCCTGTTGGATATCGGAACAGGTATGGGCTACTTCAGCAATGCCATGAAGGAACGCGGTTGGCGTGTGCGGGCGATAGAGAAGAATGCTAAAGCACGTGCGTTTGCCAAAGAGCATTTTGAACTGGAGGTAGATGCGGAAGATGCTTTGGCGGGATATGCCGACCATTCGTTTGATGCAATTACCCTGTGGCATGTGATGGAACATTTGGAACATCTGAATGAAACTTGGGAAAGGCTGGCGGCTTTGTTGAAAGACAGGGGAGTGCTGATAGTTGCGGTTCCCAATCCGTCTTCGTATGATGCGGTGAAATACAAGGAATGGTGGGCTGCGTATGATGTCCCCAGGCATTTATGGCATTTCACACCGTCGGCTATGCAACAATTCGGGGTGAAACATGGTTTTAAGCTTGCCGAGCAACATCCGATGCCATTTGATGCTTTTTATGTTTCTATGTTGACAGAGAAATATAAAGGAAGCCGTTTCTCTTTCCTGAAAGGAATGTGGACGGGACTGTTGGCTTGGTTTAGCACGTTAGCCAGGAAAGGGCGTAGTAGTTCAATGATTTATGTATTCAGAAAGAAGTAATTATGGGAAAGAAATCAACGTCTTTTTTCGATATGCAGTTCATTACTTCCAGCATTAGCACTATGTTGGTGTTGCTTTTGTTGGGTATGGTGGTCTTCTTTGTGCTATCAGCCAATAATCTTTCTAAGTACGTTCGTGAGAATATCAGTTTTTCTGTCCTTGTCAGTGACGATATGAAGGAAGCGGATGCCATCAAGTTTCAAAAGAAGCTGAATGCAGAGCCTTTCGTTAAGGAAACTTATTATATTTCTAAAGAACAAGCCCTGAAAGAGCAAACAGAGGCGATGGGAACAGACCCTGCTGAGTTTTTGGGATATAACCCCTTTACTGCCTCCATTGAGATAAAACTGAATGCCGATTATGCCAATTCGGATAGTATAGCCTGGATTGAAGAGAAGATTATGACCAACAAGAAGGTGATGGAGATTAATTATCCGCAAGATTTACTGGATGCGGTGAATAGTAATATCCGTCGAATCAGTTTCTTGCTGCTGGGGCTTGCCGCACTTCTTACGTTGATTTCCTTTGCATTGATAAACAATACCATACGTCTTGCTATATATTCTAAACGTTTTTTAATTCACACCATGAAACTGGTAGGAGCGAGTTGGGGATTTATTCGGAAACCTTTCTTGGTCCGGAATATATGGATTGGTGTATTGGCGGCTGTTATGGCTGATGCGGCATTAATCGGAATGGCTTACGCACTTGTGAGATATGAACCCGAATTGATAGAGATTATTACTCCCATGACGATGTTGCTGGTGATGTTGTCGGTTTTTGTTTTCGGTGTGATTATTACTTTTATGTGTGCTTATATATCAATAAACAAATATTTGCGTATGAAAGCCGGTGCGCTTTATTACATCTAATTAAAAAGGATATGGACAAACAGAAATTTGCCTTTGATAAAACAAACTTTATCTTACTGGCCATAGGCATGGCTGTCGTAATTATCGGTTTCCTGTTGATGACAGGCCCTAGTTCTACAGAAGGATATTTTGAACCGGATATTTTCAGTGTACGCCGAATCAAGGTAGCGCCTGCAGTCTGTTTCTTTGGTTTTATTTTTATGATATACGGTATCGTGCGAAAGCCGAAAGTAACGAAAGAATAAAGAGGTAAAAGAGTATGGAATGGTTTGAGGCATTAATTCTTGGTTTGCTCCAGGGATTGACAGAGTATTTGCCGGTCAGCAGCAGTGGTCATTTGGCTATCGGATCGGCTTTGTTTGGAATACAAGGTGAAGACAATCTCACATTTACAATAGCAGTACATGTGGCAACTGTATTAAGTACGCTGGTTGTTTTATGGAAAGAGATAGACTGGATTTTCCGTGGACTGTTTAAGTGTGAGATGAATGCGGAGACAAAGTATGTATTGAATATCCTTGTTTCTATGATACCTATCGGAATCGTAGGAGTGTTCTTTAAAGACTATGTAGAAGAAATTTTCGGGTCGGGACTGTTGATTGTAGGCTGTATGCTGTTGGTAACGGCTTTATTGCTTACTTTCTCATACTATGCAAAGCCTCGTGTGAAAGAGAACATTAGTATGCGTGATGCGTTTATCATAGGTTTGGCGCAGGCTTGTGCCGTGTTGCCGGGTTTGTCTCGTTCGGGCAGTACCATTGCTACCGGTTTGTTGCTGGGAGACAATAAGGCTAAACTGGCACAGTTCTCGTTCTTGATGGTGATTCCCCCCATTTTGGGTGAAGCGTTGCTGGATGGAATGAAGATAGTAAAAGGAGCTGCGGCAGGAACGACGGACATTTCGGTTCTGTCACTGGTAATAGGTTTTGTAGCTGCTTTTGTTGCTGGTTGCATTGCTTGCAAGTGGATGATTAATATAGTGAAGAAGGGTAAGTTGATTTATTTTGCTATCTATTGTGCCGTTGTTGGGGCAATTACGATAGCTTGTTCATTGGCAGCATAAACCGTAGGGGCAAGAAGCATGAATTTTAAAGAAGGAGAAGTATTATATTTCGATAAACCGCTGAAGTGGACATCTTTTGCGGTGGTCAATAAGATAAGATATCACATTTGTCGCAAATTGGGTGTGAAGAAGTTGAAGGTAGGGCATGCAGGGACGTTGGACCCTCTGGCTACGGGGGTGATGATTATTTGCACGGGCAAAGCGACAAAACGGATTGAAGAATTTCAATATCACACTAAGGAGTATGTGGCTACATTGCAATTGGGTGCTACCACTCCTTCTTATGATTTGGAGAAAGAGATAGATGCCACTTATCCTACGGAGCATATCACCCGTGAGTTGGTGGAAGAAACATTGAAACGTTTCATTGGCAGCATTGAGCAGATACCGCCTGCTTTTTCGGCTTGTAAGATTGACGGTGAGCGTGCCTACGATCTTGCGCGAAAGGGAGAGGAGGTAAATCTGAAACCTAAAACGCTGGTGATAGACGAGATAGAGTTATTGGAGTGCAATCTTCCTGAGATAAAAATCAGGGTAGTGTGTAGTAAGGGAACTTATATCCGTGCGCTGGCCCGTGATATTGGTGAAGCTCTGAATAGCGGTGCACACCTCATCGGTCTGGTTCGTACCCGTGTGGGCGAAGTAAAGCTGGAGGACTGTATGCAGGTGGAAGATTTTCCCGAATGGCTTGACCGACAAGTAATAGAAGTTATAAACGAATAAGGAGAGATAAGATGAAACTGTCGCAATTTAAATTTAAACTGCCGGAGGAGAAGATAGCTTTGCATCCGGCCAAGTACAGAGATGAGTCGCGTCTGATGGTTGTTAACAAAGCAACAGGACGGATTGAGCACAAGGTATTTAAGGATATCTTGGAGTATTTTGATGATAAAGATGTGTTTATCTTTAATGATACGAAAGTTTTTCCTGCGCGTTTGTATGGAAATAAAGAGAAGACTGGTGCACGTATAGAGGTATTCCTGTTGCGTGAACTGAATGAGGAACTTCGCTTGTGGGATGTGTTGGTAGATCCGGCACGTAAAATCCGTATCGGTAATAAGCTGTATTTTGGTGATGACGACTCTATGGTGGCCGAAGTAATCGACAATACCACTTCTCGCGGACGTACTTTGCGATTCCTTTATGACGGGCCTCACGATGAATTCAAGAAAGCTCTTTATGCTTTGGGTGAAGCTCCGCTGCCCAGTTTCATCCGTCGTCCGGTAGAAGAAGAAGATGCAGAACGTTTTCAGACTATCTTTGCCAAGAATGAAGGTGCGGTAACGGCTCCGACAGCAGGCCTTCATTTCAGCCGTGAGCTGATGAAACGTATGGAAATCAAAGGAATAGACTTTGCTTATGTGACCATGCATGCCGGATTGGGTAACTTCCGCGAGATTGATGTGGAAGACCTTACCAAGCATAAGATGGATTCCGAACAGATGTTCGTTGATTCTACGGCCTGCAGCATTGTCAATAAGGCAAAAGATGAGAACAGACGTGTCTGTGCGGTGGGTACCACTGTGATGCGTGCAATTGAAACAGCCGTCGGCACAGACGGACACCTGAAAGAATTTGAAGGCTGGACGAATAAGTTTATCTTCCCTCCTTATGATTTCTCGGTGGCCAACAGCATGATTACTAACTTCCACATGCCGCTTTCCACATTGCTGATGCTGGTAGCTGCCTATGGCGGTTATGATTTGGTTATGGAAGCCTATAACACCGCTTTGAAAGAAGATTATCGTTTTGGAACGTATGGCGATGCCATGCTGATTTTAGATAAATAAGTAATTGATAAAGAGCATTGTGTATGGAGGTTTATTTAGGGCTTGGAACCAACTTGGGCGATAAGGAAGCCAACCTGCATGCGGCTGTGCAACAGATAAATATGCGGATAGGGAAGGTGACTTCCCTTTCCGCTTTTTATGTTACTGCTCCTTGGGGCTTTTCTTCCGGACATTCATTTCTGAATGCTGCCTGCTGTGTCGAGACTTCTCTGTCTCCCTTTGGTGTTTTAGAAGAAACGCAGTCAATAGAGCGTGACTTAGGCCGTACCAAGAAGTCTGTTGACGGTAACTATAGTGACCGCTTGATTGATATTGACCTCTTGCTGTATGGCGATTTAATACTGAATACACCTACTTTGACTCTTCCTCATCCTCTTATGCATGAGCGGCTTTTTGTGATGGAGCCGTTGGCAGAGATAGCACCGAAAGTAGTGCATCCGGTATTGAAGCAAACCATATTTTCAGTTTATGCCACCAGTCGTCGCGTCACCTTGGATGCCGACATCATTCTGACTATCAGATAACTGACGAAGAAGGCAACCACAGCTATGCAGATTATGTGAACCACTGCCGGAACTCCTTTAGGCAACCATGCGGCAAACATATCATACCCCATTTGTACAAAGACAAAGTGGCAAAGGTAGATGCCGAAGGTCATCGAGGCCAGCCGGGAAAGGGCAGGAAAGTAGGGAACTTTGATTTTCTGTACAATGATAAAGACAGGAAAGGTCATCATAAATACATTGATGCCGCCAAATAACCATACGATTTCCAGATAGGCATAATTGCCCGGAAAGTATTCCTGCATGATAAGGTAACCTCCAAATGTAATGGCATATCCTGCCGCAAACATGGGTATGCCGATGGAGAGAGTTTTTCTCCAACTCCATTGCAAGGGATATTTCACTAGATAATAAGCTAATATCAGATAACCGATGAAGCCTGACACATAGTAAAAGGAACCGAAAGCATTCCAGTCACAAACACCCAGAATATCCATATTCCCCCAATTGCCGATATAGCCCAGTGCGGGAGCCGCCATCTTCAGATAGGGAAGAAACAAGGATACTCCCCAAATGCGAAGAAACAGTTTGACGTCTTTTTGCGAGGCGCGGTCGAGCCATGCCCCGAAAATGGGGATAATGAGATATAATCCTACCAGCATATAAAGATACCAAAGGGGCGTAGTGTCATAGTTGAAATTAAAGATAAAGGTACATATCTTGGTCACTGTCATTGGCCATGTGAAGGTGGACATATCGATAGTGGGGTTGTCGGTGGTGGCAATGTAGTTCAGATATACGAAGTACAGCACCGGCAGCATGACCGACCAGAAAATGAGGGGCACCACGATGCGCCCGATACGTTTCCGGTAGAACTCGCTCATGCCGCTGCGTATGGGGAACAGCAAGACTCCGGTCATCATGACGAACAGAGGTACACAACTTCGCACCGCGCTTCCCGCAGCACACCCTTGCAGGAAAGTGCTGCGGTCTGTATCAAAGCGCGCCACAAACGGGTCGCAACAATGTGCAAACACGACCAGAAAACAGGCGATAACGCGCAACAGGTCTATCCAACCTATGGTTTCTTTTCTTCTCAATTCCATCTGTGGCCAAGCGTTTTATACGGTAATATTAAGTAGAACTTCTCCCTTGGTGTTCAACACCTTTATTCTCAGTTCGCCTTTCTTTTTCTCGATAACCATCACTGTGGCACTATCCATGTCATATCCTCCGCCGACAACGACAGGAAAGTTATTGTCCAGTTTTCCTTTCGGATGATAGGCATACTCGTGCGTATGCGCATTCAGGCTTACGTTGAAGGGGGCTTTTTTCAGCAACGGTTTCCATAAGTCTTCGCAAAGGTTCTTATAATCGTTTCCATATAGGGGAATATGGTGAATCAGGATTCGTTTTCCGGCTTTCTTGAATTCTTTGGATGCCAGTTCTTTTTTCAGGAAGTCCACCTGCTCATTACGCAGTTGGGTAAAGTCGTTCAAACCGTAATATACCCAGTGGTCGTCCGGTTTGTCTTCACCGCAGTCCAGCATCACGATACGTGTATCACCCCAGTTGAAAGCGCCGTAGGTCTTGTTGCCCACATAGTCATAATGGTCGCGCAGGCCGATAGAATAAGCATTCCGTATTTCGTGGTTGCCGCGCATGAAGAAAGTAGGTACGCGGTCGCTATGCACTCCTTCCGTCAGTTCGCTGATAAAGGTGGTTGCCTGTTCGTGGCTGGCAGGATCGTCTACACAGTCACCGTTGAATACTACAAAATCGTAGTCGATATTCTGAATCTGTTGGCACAAGGCGCGGAAAGTTTGGGGATGTTGGTGCAAGTCATTGAACACTACGGCAGTGAAGTTATCGCTGTCGGGGGCAGGAAGGGTGAATTCATTGAATTCCGATTGGACGGTATTGCCGAATACTTTGTTATAAGCCTGATAGCGCAGAATTTCTTGTGAGCAGACGCGGTAATAGTATTTCTGTCCCGGCTGTAAACCGTCCAGGCGGATTTTATGCAGTTTGTTGTTACACACCGCTTGTCCGTCCATAATGGTGCGCGCACGTTGCAGTTGGGTTGAGTCGGTTCCATATTCTACCCAGCAGTAGGCCGGAACGGTAGTCTCCCACATCACGGTGATTCCATTTCCTACCGGATTCTGCAAATAAGGTTTTGTACGGAATATCTTTTCTGTTTTTTCTGCTGTGCGGAGGGTTACCACCAGCGGGCGATGGTCGGATGCTACCGGTTCGTCCAGCACTTTGGAGGAGATGGCGGCAAATCCTTTGGCGTTATTTTTCAGGGTAACAATATAGTCGAGTGTTTCTTTCGGTTTGGGGGCGGGGAAAGTGGGCACTTTCGGGTTGGAAAGTATCTGGAAGTCCTTTTGGAGCCCTTTGATAAAATCGGACTGAGGTTTGGCATTCATGTCTCCGGCCAGGAAGAAGGGCTTTTGGACAGAAGCAGCAAAATCCTTTATCATGTTCAGTGAAGTCATTCGGTCTTCCTCCGTCAGCGAGAGATGGGTGCAACAATAGATATAGTCTTCAAATTCGGCCATAATGAGTGCGCGGGCCTCTTCACGGCCCGGCAGTGCCATAGTCCGGATACAGACAGGAACTTGCTTGGTGAGCAGTCCGATGCCGTATTTTCCTCCGTCGTAATCGATAGCAGGAGCAAAGTAGGCGTGCATTTGCGTACGTTCAGCTATTTCGCCGAGTACGTATGTTTTTCCGCTGCGGTTGGTCATACTGTCCAGTTCCTGGATGGCTACGGCATCGGGGCAGGCATTATTTATCACATTGGCCACACGCTGGAAATTCTGTACGTTATCCATGCCGTTGGCATTTTTGATGTTGTAAGTCATTAACTTTAAGGTGTTTTGAGCTTGTGCGACCGAGAGTGTCAGTAGGGCTGTAACAGCCAGAAAGAGTGTCTTTTTCATGTTTTATCCGGTATTATTTAAATTGAAACGCTTCAAAGGTAAGGATAAAAAATATGATTTTGGCACTCGTTTGTGTTAAAAACAACTGTGTCTTATCGTCCTACAAGCGAAAAGCTGTTTCTTCCTTCCTCCTTTCACTAACCGTTGAAACGCTCTGCTGATGGGGGGGGCCGGTAGTGAAGGGACATCCCGTCACTGTCCTTTCAGCCTCCTTTCATTCGTAATACTTCTTCCGGATTTAAACTTCTTTCATTTACGGTAGGGGCGGACCCATGTGTCCGCCTGATGGCTTAAAGCAGACTGTTCTCGGGCAGACACACGGGTCTGCCCCTACAGAAACCGGTGGGCTAAAAAGATGTGTAGACATACAATTGCTGAAGGCAGGTTGTGAAGGGACTTGGGAAGCGCGGCTGAAGGGAGGATGAGGGGATGTGCTGTCATCTTTAACCGGTTGATAACCAGTGTGTATGAATCAAAATGAAAGGATGAAGGGAGAAGAGGGAATGACCAGCTTAATGAGGGGATACTCCCAACTGCCCCTACATGAAAAACATGCCGAGCTTTTTAAAAAAGATGGTGAAGTTTTTAAGAAACCTCCTAATCTTTTTTGAAAACCTCAAGGTCTTTTTTGAAAAGCTCAAAGTCTTTTTGCTCACACATCGAAGTTGTCAACTAAATCCAGTACACTTCACACATACGGTGGCATCAGCCTATACGTATATACGCGTAAGCCCACACGTATATATGCATCGGGCTACACGTACGTACGCATCAGCCTGCATGTATATATGTCATTGTGTCAGGCTCCGTCATATCCTGACGGTTGTCCTGATACCGTATCAGGTTTTCGGGAGTTCTTTCATTTCTTTCCTGCGGGCGAAGCCTGTGTCATTCGGATACAGCTCACTATCCCTGCTCCGACAGCGAATAATATGGCCAGAAACAAACAAGCCTGTGCACGTTCTCCTTCAGAGAATATTCGGAAAAGCAACGCCACCAATGTAGTGCCTAATGTTTGTCCCAGTAACCGGGCTGTCCCCAGCATGCCGCTTGCGCCACCGCTCCGTCGGGTAGGGGCGGAAGAGACAATGGTGACATTATTGGGAGTTTGAAACAGTCCGAAGCCCATACCGCAGAGAGCCATCCGCCATACAATATTCCAGCTTTCGGGATGCTCGGGAAGAATATAGAGTGAGAAAAGTCCTGCTGCAAATACGGCCATTCCCATTCCTCCCAACAGTCCCGGATGCACACGCTCTACAAGTCGTCCGGCAAGAGGGGCTGTCAATATCGTGGCCAAAGGCCAGGGAGTCAGCAACAGTCCGATTTCGACGGCATTATAATGTAATACATTCTGCATAAAGAAAGGCAAGGACACCATTGCCAACATTTGTGCCGTGAATGAAGTGATGGATGTACCGATGGAGAGTGCAAAGATAGGGATACGCATTAAGTCGACCGGCAGGATGGGGGCTTCTTGTTTGAGTTGCCGGCGGATGAAGAATGTTCCTATGATGGCCAGCATCACGATTTGCAGTCCGATGAAGTCGCGGTTCTCGGAATGTGCAAAGCCCTCCAAAGAATAAATCAGCAGTCCGAAAGTCAGTGCATTGGCTATTGCACTGATTTTATCGAACTTATGTCGTTTTTCGACAGGCGGATTGTGCGGTAGCAAGCGATGGCCGATGATGAGTGCCGCCAGTCCCAACGGGATGTTGATGACAAACAGCCAGTGCCAGCTTCCCAAGGCCAGAATACTGCCGGCGATGGACGGTCCGGCTGCTGCCGAAACTGCAACGACCATGGCGTTCACTCCCATGCCGCGTCCCAATATTTGTGGCGGATAAATCAATCGGATAAGTGCCGTGTTGACACTCATTACACATGCGGCTCCGAATCCTTGGATGACGCGTGCCGCCGTCAGCATCCAGAAAGAAGCGGATAAGGCACAAGCCAATGATGCACCGACAAATATAGAAATACCGATAAGGAATATGCGCCTGTATCCATAGATGTCGCCCAATGAGGCGAAGGAAAGCAGTGTCATGGTGATAACCAATTGGTAGGCATTGACAATCCAAATGGCCGTTGAGGGGGTTACATCGAAATCGTGTGCTAGCGTAGGCAGGGCGATATTCATAATCGTCCCATCCAGAACTGACATCATAATAGCCAGCAATACGGCTATTACAGCTAAATATTGTCGTGGTATAAATGCAATCTTTTCTTTATTCATGTTGCAAAATTAACGTAAATCGGGCAGACTCGGTTTAATTTCTTCTAAATAATTAAGGAACCTGTGTTAAAGAGTTGCTAAATAGTATGCGGCTTGGAGAATAATGCTTATCTTTGCGGCCGTTAAAAACAGTGGAGAGATTTGAGTAGCTTGCAACCACAGAAAAAAATGCTAAAATAATACATTGACTTTCTTCCGTATAATTTCTACTCTGATTTAATTCCCCCGTTTGATAACGAATTAACTTTTAGTTTTAAATTCTTAATTTTATATTCAAAATGGGATACTTATTCACATCCGAATCGGTGTCAGAAGGACACCCCGACAAAGTGGCCGATCAAATATCGGACGCTGTGCTTGACAAACTGTTGGCATTCGACCCCAGTTCGAAAGTAGCTTGCGAAACCCTGGTAACTACCGGACAGGTGGTGCTGGCTGGAGAAGTGAAAACAAAAGCGTATGTAGACTTGCAACGTATTGCACGTGAAGTGATTAACCGCATCGGTTATACCAAAAGCGAATATATGTTCGAAGGAAATTCGTGCGGTGTGTTCTCGGCTATTCACGAGCAGAGCGCAGACATCAACCGTGGCGTAGAACGCGAAGACCCGATGAATCAGGGTGCAGGCGACCAGGGAATGATGTTCGGCTATGCTACCAACGAAACAGAAAATTATATGCCGTTGTCACTCGACTTGGCAC
Source organism: uncultured Phocaeicola sp. (assembly GCA_948956705.1). The sequence continues at coordinate 5,948 of CARCZS010000030.1, read as the reverse complement.
ATAAACTGCTGATGGTTCTGGCTGAAATTCGTCGCGAAGGAAAGGTAATGACTTACCTCCGTCCCGATGCAAAGAGTCAGGTGACTATCGAATATGACGATAACGGAAAACCTGTCCGTATCGATACCATTGTGGTTTCTACCCAACACGACGAGTTTGTTACTCCCGCCGACGGCTCCAAAGAAGCTCAACAGAAGGCCGATGAAGAGATGCTGGCGAAGATTCGCAAAGATGTAATTGAAATCCTGATGCCCCGCGTCATTGCAGAAATTCATAATGAAGACGTGCTGGCTCTGTTCAATGACCGGATAATCTATCATGTGAATCCTACCGGTAAATTTGTTATCGGTGGCCCTCACGGAGATACCGGTCTGACCGGACGTAAGATTATTGTTGATACTTACGGTGGAAAAGGCGCTCACGGTGGTGGTGCTTTCTCGGGTAAAGACCCCAGTAAAGTAGACCGCAGTGCTGCATACGCCGCCCGTCACATTGCCAAGAATATGGTGGCAGCCGGTGTAGCCGATGAAATGCTGGTTCAGGTTTCGTATGCCATCGGTGTGGCCCGTCCTATCAATATCTATGTGAACACTTACGGTCGCAGCAATGTGAAGATGACCGACGGCGAAATAGCCAGGAAAATAGACGAGTTGTTCGACCTCCGCCCGAAGGCTATCGAAGAACGTCTGAAACTGCGTAACCCGATTTATGAAGAAACAGCTTCTTACGGTCACATGGGACGTGAACCGAAGGTGGTGACCAAGACTTATGAATCTATGTATCATGAGACCAAGACACTGGAAGTGGAGTTGTTTACTTGGGAAAAGCTGGATTATGTGGATAAGATAAAGGAAACATTCGGTTTATAAAAAAACGAATCCGGATATGGTGTGTTTTCGGGCGGATTCACTCCGCCCGAAAATATAAGGCTTTACAATGATGAACGATATAAAAAACGTATGTGTCTATAGTGCATCCAGCACAAAGATTGCAAAAGAATATTTTGATGCTGCCGGGGAACTGGGACGTCTTTTGGCGGAAAAGCGGATTAATCTGATTAATGGCGCAGGCTGTATCGGTCTGATGGCCGCAACCTCCAATGCGGCATTGGCTGCCGGTGGTACTGTGACAGGCGTTATCCCGCATTTTATGGTAGAACAGGGATGGCATCACACCGGGCTGACCAAACTGATTGAAACCGAGACCATGCATGAACGCAAACGGATGATGGCCGATTTGTCGGATGGAGTGATTGCTTTGCCGGGCGGATGCGGAACATTGGAAGAACTACTCGAAATCATTACATGGAAGCAATTGGGACTCTATCTCAATCCCATTATTATCTTGAATATCAACGGCTTTTATGACTCCCTGTTGGATATGATGCAAAGGGCAGTAGACGAGAACTTTATGCGAAAAGAGCATGGCGCTATCTGGAAAGTAGCTTCTGAACCCGAAGAGGCCGTCAATTTACTCTATACAACACCTGTCTGGAACAAAGAAATCCGTAAATTTGCAGCGATATGAGCGAAAACTGTCATCCCGGAATAGAATACCTGCTTCAGCTATATGCCGAAGAACAAAGCCGTGTGGATACGACTTTGACGCAAAAGGTACATCATGTCACCAGACAAGAAGGGATGAGAGGAGAACAAATACCTTATCAGCTTCGGTCGGATTGGATGGTGACCAGTGTCTTGTTTCTGTGTTTCATCCTGGTGTCCTACGTCCTTGCCCACGGAAAGAAACATCTGGAGCAACAGTTTAAGAATTTCTCCTTGTCGAAAGAGCGTGCCAGCTTGTTTGACGATACCACTGCCTCGGATGTCCGTTATACACTAGGCCTGATTTTCCAGACCTGCATCCTTGCCGGTTTCTGTGTATATGATTATTTTTCGGACCACGATTTGCTCTTATTCCGCGTTGTACCCCACTATCTGTTATTGAGTATTTTCATAGGATGTGTGGTTCTCTTCTTGTTGTTTAAGTGGCTGGCATATAGCTTTGTGAATTGGATATTTTTTAACAAAATCAAGAATATGATTTGGATAGAATCGTATTTTAACGTGATAATCGGAGCCGGTTTTCTGCTTTTCCCCATTGTCCTTTTGATTGTCTATTTTGATTTATCACCGCAACTTGCGCCTTATTTTATCGGTTTTGTTATAATAATTGCTAAAATTCTGCTGTTTTATAAGTGCATTAATAACTTTTTCAACAGAATTCATGGCATTCTCCATTTAATTCTGTACTTTTGTGCCCTAGAAATTCTCCCTGACCTGATACTGTGGAAGGGGATAGTTATAGCGAACAACATTTTGGTTTTAAATTTTTAGTACATTGAAAATAAAAAAAGTCCTCGTATCTCAGCCGAAGCCGACTTCTGAAAAGTCGCCATATTATGATATAGCTGAGAAGTACGGTGTGAAAATTGATTTTCGCCCGTTCATCAAAGTTGAGAGCTTGTCGGCCAAAGAGTTCAGACAACAAAAAGTCTCTATTCTTGATCATACAGCAGTGATATTTACTTCAAGACACGCTATTGATCACTTTTTCAGCCTATGTGCTGAATTACGTGTTACCATACCCGAGACAATGAAGTATTTCTGTACTTCCGAAACAATTGCCTTGTATATACAGAAGTATGTGCAGTATCGTAAACGCAAAGTGTTCTTTGGAGCGACCGGTAAATTTGCGGATTTGCTTCCATCCATTGTTAAACATGGCACTGAGAAGTATCTTGTTCCGATGTCGGACGTGCACAATGACGAGATTAGAAATGCATTGGACGGCAAGAAGATTCAACACACTGAGGTAGTGATGTATCGCACAGTAAGCAACGATTTCACTCCCGAAGAAAATTTTGATTACGATATGTTGCTGTTCTTCAGTCCTGCCGGAATCAACTCATTGATGAAAAACTTCCCTGAGTTCGACCAAAAAGAGATTGCCATCGGATGTTTTGGTCCTGCAACGGCTAAAGCGGTCAAAGAAGCCGGTTTGCGTCTTGACCTGGAAGCTCCTACTGTGGAAGCTCCTTCAATGACGGCTGCACTGGATATGTTTATCCGTGAACGTAACAAAGATTAATTTTTTTAGTTTATAGCCCGAAATCGGGGGTTTTGTATCAAAAAGTTATAACTTTGTGATCCGAAACCCTCGGTTTCTTTTTATATGGAAAAGTAAAACTATGGCAGAATATACACTTAGCAAAGCGGAACGATTGAACAGCAAGGCGATGATAGAACGTCTTTTTGCCGGTGGAAACAAATCTTTTCCGGCTTTCCCCTTGCGTGTGGTGTATATGTGGCTGGATGCTTCGGAGGGGGAGGCACCTGCTTCTATCTTGATAAGTGTCCCTAAGAAACGCTTCAAGCGGGCGGTAAAACGCAATTTGGTGAAACGCCAGGTGCGTGAAGCATACCGCAAGAATAAACGGCTACTGACAGATGCACTGGTTGCCAAGGACAAAAGACTGGTTTTAGCCTTTATATGGTTGGACAACGAAATCCATCCTTCGGCTGAGGTAGAGGAGAAGGTGAAGAGGTTACTGTTTCATATAATAGAAAAAATAGAATGAAAAAGCTGCTTTCACGTCTTCTGCTACTCCCTATTTATTTCTACCGGGGTTATATTTCTCCCATGACTCCGCCTTCCTGTCGTTTTGTTCCCACTTGTTCCGAATATGCTATCGAGGCGATTAAGAAACATGGCCCTTTTAAGGGTTTGTATCTGGCCGTCCGCCGTTTGTTGCGTTGCCATCCGTGGGGTGGTTCGGGATACGATCCTGTCCCTTAAACTATAGCATTTTATGTTACTTGATATCCATACTCATTATGCGGCTCCGATAGCGGGCGAAAGCATTCTGAATGTAGAACCTGCCGCTTTCTGTCCCATAGAGGGAAATTATTATTCTGTGGGCATTCATCCGTGGAGGGTGGGAGGCAGGTGGGAGGAAGAGTGGGAACTGCTGCGCAAAGCGGTGACACATCCTGCTGTGCTGGCTATTGGCGAGGCAGGGCTCGATAAAATGACCTCGACGAATCCGATGCTTCAGAAAGAAGTATTTGAACGACAAATCTTGTTGGCGGAAGAGATAGGCAAACCGTTGGTCATTCATTGTGTGAAAGCCTTTAACGAGTTGGTGGAGCTGAAAAGAAAATTCCGTCCAAGCATGCCGTGGGTGGTACACGGCTTCCGTAATAATGTGAATATAGCCCGGATGTTGCTGCGCGAGGATATTCGTCTTTCGATAGGAGAGAAGTATCAACTACCTGTGTTGCAGGAGATTCCTTTGGAGTGCTTGCTGACCGAGACGGATGAAAGCCGGATGCCCGTCCGTGACATCATAAAGGGCATTGCCGAAGTGCGGCGGGTGACCGTAGAAGAGCTTTCCATGCAGATAGCCGAAAATGCGGGAAAAATCTTTTTTCGGCGATAAGAGTTGTTTCTTCAGATAAAGAGTCGTACTTTTGTGGCATTAAAGTATAAATCAAACAATTAAATAGATTAATCATTCGATGAATTTTGTAGAAGAATTAACATGGCGTGGAATGGTGCATACAATGATGCCGGGCACCGAGGAGTTATTGGCTAAAGAACAAGTTACAGCATATCTGGGCATCGACCCTACTGCTGACTCTTTGCATATCGGCCACTTGTGTGGTGTGATGATGCTGCGTCATTTCCAGCGTTGCGGTCATAAGCCGTTGGCTCTTGTAGGTGGTGCAACCGGTATGATTGGCGACCCTTCCGGTAAATCGCAGGAACGTAATCTGCTGACAGAAGAGACTTTGCGTCACAACGTAGCTTGCATCAAGAAGCAGCTGGCCAAGTTCTTGGACTTTGAGAGCGATGCTCCCAACAAAGCCGAATTGGTGAATAACTATGATTGGATGAAGGATTTTACTTTCCTTGATTTTGCCCGTGAGGTAGGTAAGCATATCACAGTGAACTATATGATGGCTAAGGATTCTGTACAGAAACGTTTGAACGGTGAAGCCCGTGACGGTTTGTCATTTACAGAATTTACTTACCAGCTGTTGCAGGGTTATGACTTCCTGCACTTATACGAAACAAAAGGCTGTAAACTTCAGATGGGTGGCTCTGACCAATGGGGTAACATTACTACCGGTGCCGAGTTGATTCGCCGTACCAACGGTGGCGAAGTATTTGCTTTGACTTGTCCGTTGATTACAAAGGCCGATGGTGGCAAGTTCGGTAAGACTGAATCAGGTAACATCTGGTTGGATCCCCGTTATACTTCTCCTTACAAATTCTATCAGTTCTGGTTGAATGTAAGTGATGAGGATGCTGCCCGCTACATCAAAATCTTTACTTCACTGAGTCAGGAAGAAGTGGAAGCATTGACCGCAGAACATGCCGAAGCTCCACATTTGCGTGTATTGCAGAAGCGTCTGGCCAAGGAAGTGACTGTTATGGTTCATTCGGAAGAAGACTACAATGCGGCTGTCGAAGCATCAGGCATTCTGTTTGGTAATGCTACTTCGGAGGCATTGAAGAAACTGGATGAAGACACGTTGCTGGCCGTATTCGAAGGTGTTCCCCAGTTTGAGGTATCACGTGATGCATTGGCAGAAGGTGTGAAAGCGGTAGATTTATTCGTCGATAACGCTGCTGTCTTCGCTTCAAAAGGTGAGATGCGTAAGTTGGTTCAAGGTGGAGGCGTTTCGCTGAATAAAGAGAAACTAAATGCCTTTGACCAAGTGATTACGACTGCCGACCTGCTGGATGAAAAATACCTGCTGGTTCAACGCGGTAAGAAGAACTATTATCTGGTGATTGCCAAGTAAGGAAAGAGAGATTCTTTTTGATAGATATAAGACGGGGGTATGTCAAAACGTGGATAATGCTGTCGTTTCGTTCGTAGGGGCGAGGTTCACTCGCCCGAAAACAGTTTACTTTGTGTCTTCGGGCAGGCAAACCCT
>CARCZS010000029.1 GCA_948956705.1 uncultured Phocaeicola sp. | reverse complement strand
GCCCTATCATCTTCATATGCCATCTTATTTTTTAGAGACATTTACTGAATATCCCTAATCATCAACTCTTTGTCATCACTGATTAGATAAAGCCGCAATAGATGGATTACAGATGTTATAACCTTTTCCTGATTTCAACATAAACAATATAGCACCCGGAAAACAGGCGGCATACAAATCAACTGCCACTGCCCCGGAATTCTTTATTCATCGATAGGACGTGAATATAATACCCAGGCAGTGGCAGTAAAAATAAAATCTAAAATTAAAGAAACACTCCCGCTTCTTACAGTTTTACTTTCTTTTTAGTACCCTTCGACTCATTGTGCAAACGATCCAACGCTGTCACTACATACTGGTACTTCGTTTTTCCATCGTTATAAGGTAATGGATAAAAATGGTCACGGGTAATGGCTACAATATGGGAAGCATCATCCAAATTGACTTTTTCTTTTTTATCAAAGCGATAAACCACATATTGTACAGCTTTGTCCATCTCGTCCTTTGCCTTCGGAGCTGTCCAGAAGAGTACCGGACCTTCATACGTCCATACCATCTTCACCTTCTTTACTTTACCTGGAGCCTTATCGTCCATAAAAGGAGATTCAGGAATCAAAGCCGGATAACGATGATACTCCTTCTCCAGCATAGTGCGGTAATTGCCGGCATTATCCACCACTGCAGCAGCATACCATTGACAACTTCCCTGCACGGTAGGAAGCGACCGTTGCAACTTCATTTTGGCAGGCATCTGGTTTTGTAACGGATTACGGGCATCCGCCTTGTTCACCGTACGCATCACATCCTGACCGATAAATAACGGACGCGAAGCGGCATGTTTTGCCCACCAATGTATCAAGTTGTCATAATCGGCAGCAGGATGACCTATTTCCCAATAAATCTGAGGGATATTATAATCTACCCAACCATTATTAATCCACATCAGCACATCTGCATACAAATCATCATAATTCTGAAGACCGCGTGTATCACTTCCATTCGGATCATTTTTCTTGTTGCGGTAGATACCAAAAGGAGAAACACCGAACTTCACCCACGGCTTACACTCGCGCACAGTTTCGTGAATTTCCTTTATCAGCACATTCACGTTGTCACGGCGCCAATCGGCTTTATTACTGTATCCGCGACCATATTGCGCAAAACTGACATGATCAGGAAAATCTTCGCCCGGGTTGGGATAAGGATAGAAATAATCATCCATATGAATGGCATCCACATCATAACGGGTAACAATATCGCGCACAATCTTGCAAATGTATTTACGGTTTTCGGGCAAAGCCGGATCAAAATAAAGTTGACCAGCATAATTCACGAAACGTTCCGGATTCTTATTATACGGATGAATGGGTGATAAGGCAGTAGTTCCCTTTGTCTTGGCACGGTAAGGGTTAATCCAGGCATGGAACTCCATTCCACGCTTATGGCATTCATCAATCATGAACTGCATCGGGTCCCAGTAAGGTGAAGGCACTCTGCCCTGCACTCCTGTAAGAAAGCGGCTCCACGGCTCATAAGAAGATTTATACAAGGCATCGGCTTCTGCACGTACCTGAAAAATTATCGCATTAATGCCTGCGCCCTGCAGACTGTTTAGTTGATTTATTAACAGCCGCTGTATCTTCTCTGTCGGCATTCCCTGGAACTGTCCATTCACACACTGAATCCATGCACCGCGGAACTCACGTTTAGGATAACGTGTCTGAGCACTGACAACAGAAGTAAAAAGTAGTGCTATCAATAAAAGAAGAATAGTTTTTGCTCTCATTTTGTTATTCTTGTTTAATACGCTTGCAAAGATAAGAAAACTTATAATTATCTTTGCATATTAAACCAAATTCAATAAAGAATGTCAGAAAGTAACTATATATCCATAAAAGGAGCAAAGGTAAACAACCTCAAAAACATCGATGTAAACATTCCACGCAACAAGCTGGTCGTCATCACGGGACTATCCGGTTCCGGAAAATCATCCTTGGCTTTTGATACATTATACGCTGAAGGTCAGCGACGCTATGTAGAAAGCCTGTCATCATACGCCCGCCAATTTCTGGGCCGCATGAGCAAGCCTGAGTGTGATTTCATCAAAGGTATACCACCCGCTATCGCCATAGAGCAAAAAGTGAACAGCCGCAATCCTCGTTCCACCGTGGGTACTTCCACCGAAATATATGAGTATCTGCGACTGCTCTATGCACGCGTGGGGAAGACTTATTCCCCCATTAGCGGGCAACTGGTGAAAAAACATAGCATTGAAGATATTGTAAACTGTATGCTTTCCTTTCCTAAAGGAACGAAATACACGGTTCTCACTCCTATGATGCCCCGTGAAGGCCGTACACTGCTCCAGCAACTGGAAATGGACTTGAAACAAGGATTTACCCGTATAGAGGTGAACCGTGAAATAGTCCGTATAGAAGATTTTCTGCAACAAACAGCTGCCGAAGATAAAAAACAAAACATCTATCTGCTGGTAGATCGCATGACAGCCGATGATAGCAAAGACAGTATCAGCCGCCTCACCGATTCTGCCGAAACGGCCATGTACGAGGGAGACGGGAATTGTCTCCTCCGCTTCTACTCTGCTGACGGAAGTACGCAGCTGTTCTCTTTCAGCACTAAATTCGAGACCGACGGAATTAAATTCGAAGAACCGAATGACCAAATGTTTTCATTCAATTCCCCTCTCGGCGCTTGTCCCGAATGCGAAGGCTTCGGTAAAGTGATAGGTATAGATGAACATCTGGTGATTCCAAACCGTGCTCTGAGTGTATATGACGGAGCTGTCCTTTGCTGGCGTGGTGAAAAGATGGGGGAATGGCTACAGGAATTCATTCATGAAGCTCCCGCCCACGATTTCCCCATCTTCGCCCCTTATTATGAACTGACACAGGAACAAAAAGATTATTTATGGCATGGACCTAGAAATAAGGCCTGTATAGATTCTTTCTTCAAAATGCTGGAAGAAAACCAATATAAAATACAATATCGTGTGATGCTGGCACGATACAGGGGAAAAACTATTTGTCCTGTCTGCCACGGAACACGCTTGAAAAAAGAAGCCGGTTATGTAAAAGTAGGTGGAAAATCCATCTCTCAACTGGTTGACTTACCTATTCACGACTTAAAAGAATTCTTCCGCACTCTAGAACTAGATGCACATGACACAGCCATCGCCAAACGGATCTTAACGGAAATTACCAACCGCATCAACTTCCTCATGGATGTGGGTTTGGGATATCTTACACTGAACCGTCTCAGCAACTCGCTCTCCGGCGGTGAAAGCCAGCGCATCAATCTGGCCACCTCATTAGGCAGCAGCTTGGTAGGCTCACTCTATATCCTGGACGAGCCCAGTATCGGATTACACAGCCGTGACACCGACCGGCTGATAAAAGTACTTCGTCAGTTACAGGAGCTGGGAAACACCGTAGTAGTGGTAGAACATGATGAAGAAATAATCCGTGCTGCCGATTATATCATTGATATCGGTCCTCAAGCAGGACGTTTAGGAGGACAAATAGTATATCAAGGCAACATGAACGATCTTCAAAGAAACAGTAACAGTTATACGGTGCGCTATTTGTTGGGAGAAGAAAACATAGAGATTCCCCGATGTCATCGTCCGTGGAACAATTATATAGAAATAAAAGGTGCGCGTGAAAACAACCTTAAAGGCATTGACGTAAAATTTCCACTGAATGTAATGACGGTAGTTACGGGAGTCAGCGGTTCGGGGAAGAGTACGTTGGTACGTGATGTCTTTTACAAGGCATTGAAACGCGAATATAGTGAAGCTAGCGAACGGCCGGGTGAGTTCATCTCTTTGGAAGGAGATGTACAGCTGGTGAAAGATATTGAATTTGTAGACCAGAATCCTATCGGAAAATCATCACGCAGCAATCCGGTAACCTATGTAAAAGCATACGACGAAATACGAAAACTCTTTGCCGAACAGCCTCTTGCCAAGCAAATGGGATATACTGCCGGATATTTCTCATTCAATACCGAAGGCGGGCGCTGTGAGGAATGCAAAGGTGACGGTACGGTAACCGTTGAAATGCAATTTATGGCAGATTTGGTACTAGAATGTGAGTCTTGTCATGGAAAACGTTTCAAGAGCGACACGCTGGAAATAAAATTCCAAGACAAGAGCATCTATGACATTCTGGAAATGACAGTGAATCAAGCCATTGAATTCTTTGCCGAATACAATCAAAAAAAGATAGTGAAGAAACTAATTCCATTACAAGAAGTGGGATTGGGATATATAAAGTTAGGACAAGCCTCCTCCACTCTTTCCGGCGGCGAGAACCAACGCGTAAAACTAGCTTATTTTCTGAGCATAGAGAAAGCACAACCCACTATTTTTGTATTCGATGAACCAACCACAGGTCTGCATTTTCATGATATCAAGAAACTGCTGGAAGCATTTGAAGCCTTAATCAGCCGCGGACATACCATTATCATTATCGAGCATAATATGGATGTGATAAAATGTGCCGACCATGTGATTGACCTAGGACCCGAAGGAGGAAATATGGGAGGAAATCTGGTAGTTGCGGGCACTCCGGAAGAGGTTGCAGCATGTGCGGCATCTTATACGGGACAGTTTTTACGTGAAAAACTGGCGATGGATTCTCCTGATTGATTTTTTATTCACCGTTGATTGTCCAAACTGACACAAATTATTAAATATGATTATACGCAATATACCACTAGATGATAAATGGGAATTTAAAAGTGATTTATTCCGTTCTATAAGTTTAGCATTTTGTGGTATGATTGCAGAATCATTTTACTAAAAATCTGTTTTAATGTTTTCCGCATTGTCAATCTAAACGAAAATATGAGTAAATTTAGAATTGAATTAACAACCTTATAAATCAACAGAATATGAAAAAACTTTTTTTACTACTCTTGCTGTTCCCTTTCCTATTGGGATGTTCACAAAAAGAGAAAGAATTCACCGTTCTTCAATGGAACATTTGGCAAGAAGGAACTGTAATTCCCGGTGGTTACGACGCTATTGTGAATGAAATAGCCCGTCTTCGTCCGGACTTCGTCACATTGAGCGAAGTACGTAATTACGAAAACACCAATTTCACTGCCCGCCTAGTGCAATCATTAAAGGAAAAAGGAGAAACCTATTACTCCTTCTATACCTATGATACAGGTCTGTTAAGCCGATACCCCATCACTGATTCATTAACCGTTTTTCCCGAAAAGAATGACCACGGCAGTATCTATCGCCTTACAGCCGATATAAACGGACAGAAAATAGCAGTCTACACCGCTCATCTTGATTATTTGGATGACGCCTATTATAATGTACGCGGATATGATGGCTCTACTTGGGAAGAAATCCCTATCCCCACTACCGTAGAAGAAGTATTAAAGAGAAATGTAGCCTCACAACGCGATGACGCCATCAGACTATTCATTGAACAGGCAAAAAAAGATCGTGCAGCCGGCTACACCATCATTTTAGGAGGAGATTTTAATGAACCGTCACATCAAGATTGGACTGAAGAGACCAAAGACCTGTATGACCATCATGGCTTTGTAATCCCCTGGACAGTTCCTGTCCTGTTAGACGAAGCCGGATTGAAAGACGCCTATCGAGAATTCTATCCAGATGTATTAAACTATCCCGGCTTCACTTATCCTTCGGATAATCCGGCAAAGCCCGCCGACAAAATAACCTGGGCTCCCAAAGCAGATGAACGCGACCGTATAGATTACATTTGGTATTATCCCGAAAAGGGGTTGAAAGTGAAAGACGCCGCCATTTTCGGTCCGAAAAATTCCATAGTCCGTGCACAGCGTGTTCAGGAAACATCTAAAGACAAGTTTATAGAACCATTGGGCGTATGGCCTACAGACCATAAAGGAGTACTGGTTACTTTCCAATATCCCGCCAAATAATATCGTTTTTCCCAATATTTCTGTTATCTTTGTCCAATAACCTAATTTATTATCCTATGACCAAATGTACACATAAGCAGTTAATGACCGCCTGTATGTTAGCAGGCACATTGATGTTGGGAGCATGTACCAGTACTCCCCCTGTAACAAAAGAGGTATCCATTGTACCCATAACCAACCATCTGGAGGAAACAAACGGTGCTTTTGTATTGAAAAGTAATACCTCCATCGGTGTTATTGACGCCGAACTAATTCCCGCAGCCGAGTATTTGGCCGATATGCTTTCCAGTGCCACAGGCTACGACCTTAAAGTAAAAGAAGGCGAAGGAACCATCACCCTTGCCTTGGGGGATGTTCAAGGAAAAGAAGGTGCCTATACCCTGACAGCCGAGAGCGATAAGGTCAACATTACAGGTAACTCTTACGGAGGTGTCATTGCAGGTATCGAATCCCTCAGACAGCTGTTTCCCCCGCAAATAGAATCTAAAGAAATTGTTAAAGGTACAGACTGGGCCATACCGGCCGTTAACATTCAAGATGCCCCCCGCTTTGAATGGAGAGGCATCATGCTGGACGTATCCCGCCATTTCTACACAATAGATGAGGTGAAAGAATTACTGGATGTCATGGCCCTTTACAAGATGAATAAATTCCACTGGCATCTTACCGATGACCAAGGATGGCGTATCGAAATCAAGAAATATCCTTTACTGACGGAAAAAGGAGCCTGGCGCAAATTCAATTCCCATGACCGCGAATGCATACGTCAGTCAAAGACTGATAACAATCCGGATATGGCAATTCCCGAAGACAAGATACGCATCGTAGAAGGTGACACCCTATATGGAGGCTACTACACTCAGGAAGATATCAAGGATGTCATAGCATACGCCAAAATACGAGGCATAGATATTATTCCCGAAATTGATATGCCGGGACACATGCTGGCAGCTGTGAGTAACTATGAAGGTGTTTCCTGTTTTAACGAAACCGGTTGGGGAAGCGTCTTCTCCTCACCTGTTTGTCCGGGGAAAGACTCTGCATTGGAGTTCTGCAAGAATGTTTATGCAGAACTGATAGCCCTTTTCCCCTATAAGTATGTACATATAGGAGGTGACGAAGTAGAAAAAACCAATTGGAAAAAATGTCCGGACTGCCAGAAACGTATGCATGACAATAATCTGAAAACCGAAGAAGAACTGCAATCATGGTTCATTCATGACATGGAGAGATTCTTTAACGGGAAAGGCAAAGAAATGATAGGCTGGGATGAAATCATTGAAGGCGGATTGTCTAAAACAGCTACCGTAATGTGGTGGCGCAGCTGGGTAAAAGATGCAGCGACCAAGGCAACGGCACAAGGCAACCCTGTCATTTTCACTCCTAACGGACAATTTTATTTGGATTATGCAGAAGACAAGAATTCTATGGCAAGCATTTATAATCTGGATACGACAGACAACCTGACTCCCGAGCAGCAGTCGCTGATTTTAGGAGTGCAGGGAAATATTTGGTGCGAATGGATTCCTTCCAACGCACGTATGCAATATATGGCCATTCCACGTTTGCTGGCTATTGCCGAATTAGGTTGGAGCAAACCGGAGCAAAAAGACTGGAATGCCTTCAAACAACGCCTGTCTGATCAGTTTGAACGTCTCAATATCATGGGTATCAATTACCGTATACCCGATTTGGAAGGCTTTAATGCCGTCAACGCCTTTATCGGTGAAGGAACCATTAATGTAACTTGCCTTGACCCCACTGCGGAAATTCACTATACCACTGATGGCAGTACTCCTACTTTACAATCTCCCGTATATGAAGGTCCCATCAAAGTGACTGAAACCACAGACTTTACTTTCTGCACCTTCCGCCCTAATGGAAAGAAAGGTGACATAGCCAAGACACGTTTCATCAAAAGTGAATATACCCCCTCTGTAACTGCCGCTCCTTCCAATCCGGGTTTGAAAGCTACATGGCACGAATTTAAAGGAAATAAATGCAGTGAAATAGAAAAAGCTCCGGTCAATGGTACTTATCCAGTGGAAGACGTTATGATTCCTAAAAAAGTAAAAGGAAATATCGGACTGATTATCAAAGGATATTTCAATGCTCCTCAAGACGATATCTACACTTTTGCACTCCTGTCCGACGATGGTAGTACATTGACCATAGACAGTGAACAGATAGTAGACAATGACGGACCTCACGGACCTAAAGAAATAGTGGGACAAAAGGCATTGGCGAAAGGATATCATCCAATGGAATTACGTTATTTCGACCAAAACGGAGGACAACTGAAATTAAAAGTAACAGGTAGTGATGGTAAAGAAATTCCGTTCACGCATCTCTATGCGCATTAATCTCACATAAAAAGTTTTTCCACCACAGATTATACAGATTTACATAGATTGAATTTCAATGAATTCTCCCATTCAATAATCTGCGTAATCTGTGGTGGAATTACATCAATCAGAAGTAAACTCCGAACCCTATCTTGAAGCCTAATTTACTAAATTCTGAAATATCACTAAAACTCAAGTCATAATATACAGACGGCTCAATAGTCACATTTCTGCCCAAGAAAAAAGCATATCCGACTTCCGGTGTCAAACAAACCAGATTCTTTTTAAATCCTACACAAGAAAGGTGCTTATACGCCATTCCCAATCCTCCATAAATACCGCAACTGGAAAAATAATAACGTCCTTGTGCACCAATACTGGTTTCATCCATTCCATGTTCTACATAATTGCCCTTAAAATTCAGCAATACAGCCACATTATCGGCTACAAACGCACCACCGGTCAAAGCGAAACCAAAATTTGTACCCTCATTCTTGCTATGAGATAGGTCAAGCCCTGTCAATGAAGCATTCACATACCATACCTCCTTCTCAAATTGAGCATGTGCACTCAGTGCAGTCATTACCAACAGCATCAAGCTGACTAAAATTTTCTTCATAATGTTGTCGTTTAATAGTTATTTTTTATTTTCCAAATCACGTTCACGTCTTTCCTCCGCCTTTTCTTTCTTACGAAGGACAATCCATAACAACGCTATTATCATATAGGATAAACCTACTGTGAGATACTTTTCCGTATCACTTATTTCCGTATTACGCGGAATAAAATAAACGGCCATCGCTGTAGTATAAACCAACAAAGCGACAGGCAACCAAATCGATTTTCTATATTTTTTCATAAACTATGCTGTTTTGTTTCCTATACCAACTTACAAACCCTATAGCGGCTACCAACGTGCAAAGACCACCGATTATATAAGATACATAATCAGAAAGTGCCAATCCTTCGGGAGCAATGCAAATATAAGTAGAACATACAGCCGTCATAAACAAGGCAGGAAACAAGGTAATATAATAATTCTTTTTCGCACGTACCAGAAAAACAGTGACCGCCCACAAAGTAAACACAGACAAAGCCTGATTACACCAGGCAAAATAACGCCATATCATATCAAATCCTGCCGCATCACGCTGACTGTACAACAATATACCGATAGTTACCGCAAAAATAGGAATACAAATCAATAAACGTTTCGCTATACTTTTTTGTTCCAAATGCATAAAATCGGCAACAATCAAACGAGCTGAACGTAAAGCGGTATCTCCACTGGTAATAGGAGCGGCAATTACCCCCAATACAGCCAATAAACCTCCTATCGTACCCAACCATTCCTTGGTTATGCTGTCCACAATAATCGAAGCATTACTCTCCTCCATACCATTTTGATGAAAAAAACAAGTAGCGGCAGCAGCCCAAATCAATGCCACGATCCCTTCGGTCACCATCGCTCCATAAAAAATAGGACGGCCATACTTCTCATTCTTCATACAACGTGCCATCAACGGAGATTGTGTGGCATGAAAGCCACTGATTGCCCCACAAGCAATAGAAACAAACATGATAGGAAAAATTGGTAATCCGGCAGGGTGGGTATTATGCAGCCCGTCCGTAATTTCGGGCAATGCCGGATGATTCCATAACAACATCACCAAAATCCCCACCGCCATAAACAATAAAGCAATGGCAAACAACGGATATATTTTTCCTATAATCTTATCTACCGGCAACAATGTAGCCAACATATAATAGACAAATACGACTATAATCCAAAAAGTAACATCCATATACTCCGGAGTAAGTTTGGCAAGCAATCCGGCAGGTCCTGCCACAAAAACCGCTCCGACTAATATCATCAGCACAACCGTAAAACCGCGCATCAACTGCTTTGTGGGAAGGCCCAAGTAACGACCGATAATTTCCGGCAAACTCTCGCCATCATGCCGAATGGAAAGCATTCCGGACAAATAATCGTGTACCGCCCCGGCAAAAATGGTACCTAAAACAATCCACAAATAAGACGCCGTACCAAACTTCGCTCCCATTATAGCACCGAAAATAGGTCCTAAGCCGGCTATATTCAAAAATTGAATCATGAAAATCTTCCAAGTAGGAAGTGGAATAAAGTCAACACCATCCGCCATGGTCAGGGCAGGTGTCTTCCTTATCTTGTCAGGACCGAACACACGTTCCACATAACTTCCATACAAAAAGTATCCGCCTACAAGAACCAATAATGCAATAATAAAGGTTATCATATTCTATTTTTTGTTTTGTTGGGGCAAAAGTAACGAATTAATTGATTACTTCGTATCTTTGCCCTAAAATTAAAGTAAATGCGAACATTCTTTATAACTTTATTACTAGTCATAGTGAGTTTATCACCCGTTTTCTCACAACCTAAATATGAAATCCGTGCCACCTGGATCACTACGCTCGGAGGAATGGACTGGCCTCGTAACAAGGCAGTAAACGCATCAGGCATCCGGCGTCAGCAAAAAGAATTATGTGATATACTGGATCGCCTGAAAGCCGCCAATTTCAATACGGTATTGTTGCAAACCCGTCTGCGCGGAGATATGATTTATCCTTCCGCCATAGAAACTTTCGCCGAATCACTGACAGGTAGCACAGGAGGGAATCCCGGATATGACCCTTTGGCTTTCGCCATCGGAGAATGCCACAAACGCGGCATGGAACTACATGCATGGATTGTTACGATTCCTGCCGGAAACACCCGTCAAGTACAATTGCAAGGACGTAGCTCCGTAGTACGGAAAAACCGGACTATTTGCAAACTTTATAAAGGTAACTGGTACTTGGACCCGGGAAATCCGGGAACCAAAGAATATCTGTCATGCATCGTAAAAGAAATAACTTCCCGTTATGATATAGACGGCATTCATTTCGATTACATCCGCTACCCTGAGCAAGCCGACAACTTTCCCGACAAGGACACCTACCGGAAATACGGCAAAGGTAAGGAGTTGAAACAATGGCGGCGTGATAATATCACAGATATTGTGCATAGGCTCTATACCGACATCAAGACTATCAAACCCTGGGTGAAAGTCAGCAGTTCCCCTATTGGCAAATACCGAGATACCAACCGATATCCCTCCCGTGGATGGAACGCTTATCATGTAGTTTACCAAGATGCTCAGAAATGGCTAAAAGAAGGTATTCATGATGCGTTGTTCCCGATGATGTATTTTCAGGGAAATAATTTCTATCCTTTTGCATTGGATTGGAAAGAGAATTGCGGTAACCGCTGGATAGTACCAGGTTTGGGCATTTATTTCCTCTCTCCCGACGAACAAAATTGGCCGTTGGACGAAATAGTCCGCCAACTTCATTTCACCCGTCAGATAAAACTAAACGGACAAGCCTACTTCCGCAATCGTTTTCTATTGAACAACACCAAAGGCATTTGGGACGAACTCCAAGAGAATTTCTATACCACTCCGGCATTGATTCCCCCAATGACCTGGATGGACAGCATCCCCCCATCCACTCCGGCCATGCCTTCCCTGCAACTGTTGCCGGACGGCAAAATGCACATGAGCTGGCAGATTTCCACAGATAACAACGGAGGTCTTGTCACCTATCATCTTTATGCCTCGGATACCTATCCGGTAGATATCACAGATGCCGGAAACTTACTGGAAACCTATCTCACCCATACGGAATACGAATATACCCCTATTTCACCTTGGCGACAAAAACGTTATTTTGCCGTAACAGCTGCCGACCGTTTTGGAAACGAAAGTGCTCCCTTGGAACTGAATGCAATTTCAGAAACGGACATACCTTTACTAAATGACGGAGATATTCTCACCCTGCCTGAAATAAAAGAGGCAAAGACAGTGAAAATATTTACTGCTACCGGTGAAGAAATAAAATATTTTGTTTATGCACCCCAAATGTCCATAGCCTCATTACCCGGCGGATTCTATACAGTATATATCTTGAATAATGCAGGAGCACAAACCTTTGTCGGAACAATCGTAAAATAAACACATAGCAAAAAGTAAATTTGGGCAAAGCGTAGCGAAGTACATTCAAAGTGTTATTCTACGTGAAGAAAGGCAGTGCCAAACCCAACGGCAACCTGCCTCTGATGTGTTGTATCACGGTGGACGCGGAAGTTGTAACAAAATACTCAAAGATATAGGCATACAATGCGGTTTCAAGGTTTGTTTGACCTACCACGTGGCAAGACATTGTGCATTGTCTTTATCGCTCAAATTGAATGGGTTGCAAAGATTGGCTTCTTGATAGGTAACGATTTAGAAACGAGCGAAGTTCTGTATTCTGCCTTGTTAAACCCAAAGAACGCTGACTTCAAATGCAAAGGTAGTGGATTAGTTTGGATTATTATCATTCTTGTCCTTTAATCTTTTGATTTCTTTATCAAAATCACTTTCAAGCAAATCCATTTCGCGTTTGCGATAGATGGCGAATTCCTTTTCTGCCTTTTCAATCGCCTGTTTATGTGAAATACGTCCCTTATCAATCAAAACCTTTCGTTTATGGGCAATAATCTGATTATCCAATGCCTCTATCCAATCTTTCATGGTCATGGGATTCATTTCCAATGCCTGGAACTCGGCAAAGTCCAAGAAACCGGAAACAAGCAGATTCAAACGCTGGAGTTCTATTTCTGACAAATAGTTCTTGGCAATCTTCACATCATCCTTAGTCACATAGTTGCCTTTGAAGTTCATCATACCCACAAACGGCTTCTCATTATCCACACGATTGTAGATAACTTCCGCTGCCGTATTTTCGTGAACGGCATAATGGAGCTTGTTTTGCACGGTGGCAAAAAACATCTTTGTCATCTCGTCCCGTGGGTTATAGTCCGTGGCTGTGGCATATATGTCCGTAACCTGTTGATAGAAGTTACGTTCACTACTACGAATATCCCTGATGCGTTGCAGCAACTCACGGAAGTAACGATTACCCCCTTGCTTCAACCGCTCATCATCCATAGCAAATCCCTTTTGGATATATTCATGAAGCCGTTGAGTCGCCCAACGGCGAAAACGGGTTGCAACCTGAGATTGCACACGATAGCCCAAGGCGATAACCATGTCAAGATTGTAATGGTCAATGTTACGTCTCACCTGACGATTGCCTTCCTGACGAACTAACAAGAATTTCTTGTTAGTTGCTTCTGTGAATAATTCTCCGTCTTTATAGATGTTATCTACATGTTGGCTGATATTCTGTTGTGTAGTACAATATATTTCCGCCAACTGATTCTGTGTCAGCCACAAATCTTCATCGGAAAAGCGAACAGACACACGTATTATCTCATTATCGTCTTGATAGAGTATTATTTTGTTATTCTCACTCATGATTAGCGATTGTCTTTTTTCTTGGAATTTGAACGATAAAGGCTATCAGTGATGATACCTCTAAATATATCTTCATTAAGAAATTCTAAAGTACGATTTAGCTCAACAACATTATTGGTCGGTAACACTAACTCATTGTTCCCATTAATTTGTGCATTGATTCCATATTTCTTTAAAAGACTTGTTTTCGTTCGAAACGTCTTTCGCATAAAAGTAGCAATGTTGTTTGTGCTAGATAATAATTTTATGAGTCGACGAGTTTTTATGTTTGCGATATGTTTTATATTCTCTGCATTTACATCTATACCTTTTATTTCGCCAAATAATTCAATTTCTGTATTTGTGGCTTCTGTAACAAAATCTATTAGCGAAAATATTTGATTTGCAATTGTATAACTTTGAAAGTACAATTTCCCATTTTCATATATTGCATGAATTTTATCTTCTACGATAAAGGCAGAAGTATTCATTTTAGCAAAAATGTTTCCATGCTCATCTTGCAGTTGGCTTCTTGCCATGTCTGTAAGGCTGATATAGTCTTCTTCATTGTATTTGACAACGCTAATATCTGTATTTTGAACGGTAATTTTTGCCATTGTAATTGATGCATTGAGTTTCAATCACAAAGATAGCTATAATTTGTGAGGTTGCATTCTTTTTATATGGACTATCTACAAAGATAGGATACAGTTTTTTTGATAGTAAGCATTATTCCCCGAATAATTTTATTAACTTTATAAATGCAAAGAGTTATTTGACAGCATAGCACCGCAAATCGCTGATATTCGCACGGTTGCTAAATCGTTACATCTGTTTCTCAAATACTACGCTAAAAGTTTATTCTTCAATCGGTTGCATCAAACTGATGAAAATCTAAAATAAAAAATGCAAACTGCTTCTTTGGCATGACACATTATGTCGTTGCAGATGCCCGGCTCTCAAAAAGTTTGTCTGCCGGGCATATCCATCTTTGTCGTTAAGTTATAATCTGATAAAACTTTACGTACTGTTATTTTTTGTTTCCGCACTGCAATGTTTTTGTTCCGCCACCGTATTGTGCTGATATACAACGACATGCAGTGACAGAATTTTCTATATCCCCACAAAGTGTTTTTTTCGTTTTTCCTTGTAGAAGCCAGCTTGTCAGATGCCGGTTGTCATATTGGATACGTAATCCTGGTATATTTACGGCAGTATCCGTGCAAGAAGAGTGCACTATCTGTACCATCACCCAGATGAACAGGCCCTGTCATTCGGGTGAATAGCCGTTGTCACCTGTGTGAAACTGCCGCTTCACACAGGTGAAGCAATAAAGCCATAAGGCTGTTTTCATGGTAACATACTGCCGGCAAGGTACATCTGTTGGAGTTTTGCCGCTATGGGTATGGTGGACGCAATGTGGTACATTGACCGCCGATTACCAACCGTTTCGGGGCCTTTACAGATATTTTCACACCGGAACATACTGGTAATGAAGACGATGAGGTGACGGGGAAATTTTATATTTCACGTTAAATTAGGCCGTGTTTTCTTTTATAGTCTTTAAGATCTTTGATATTGATGGGGGATGGTTTGTACTATGCGTCTTTCTTTATAGCGCTATATTGACAAGGCATTGTAATATATAAATAATGTATGATATTAATGCCAGTTCGATATACATATTAAATTTACCCGGCTAAAAAATAAGAGCATAGCAATAAATCTAAAACAGGAACGGCAATAATATGGGAACAGAATAAATCCCTTCTCCTCTTTTATTTTCATAAAACTCAAGGCTATAAGCAAAATAATAACTATTTTTGCACATTCAATTGAATAAAATATATAACTCATGAGCAATCAACGATACATGCAGCGCGGTGTGTCAGCATCCAAGGAAGATGTGCACAACGCCATTAAGAACATTGACAAAGGTATTTTTCCGCAAGCTTTTTGTAAAATCATCCCCGATATTCTAGGCGGAGATCCTGAATATTGCAACATTATGCACGCTGACGGTGCAGGTACCAAATCATCACTGGCTTATTTGTATTGGAAAGAAACCGGCGATTTAAGCGTATGGAAAGGCATTGCACAAGATGCACTGATTATGAACATCGATGACTTGTTGTGTGTAGGTGCAGTAGATAATATTCTGGTTTCATCAACTATCGGCCGTAATAAGCTACTCGTTCCGGGTGAAGTCATTTCCGCTATCATCAACGGAACGGATGAACTGTTGGCCGAACTTCGCGAAATGGGTGTAGGCGTATACGCTACCGGAGGCGAGACTGCTGATGTAGGTGACTTGGTTCGTACCATCATCGTAGATTCTACCGTAACATGCCGCATGAAACGTACCGATGTCATTAACAATGCCAATATTCGCCCGGGTGACGTCATCATAGGTCTGGCATCTTACGGACAGGCTACCTATGAAAAAGAATACAACGGAGGCATGGGCAGCAACGGACTCACCAGCGCCCGCCACGACGTGTTCGCAAAATACCTGGCCGAGAAGTACCCCGAAAGCTATGACAAGGCAGTACCCGAAGAACTAGTGTACAGTGGCAATTTGAAGCTGACCGATGCTGTGGAAGGAAGTCCGCTGGATGCAGGAAAGCTGGTACTCTCACCTACCCGTACCTATGCTCCGGTAGTGAAGAAATTACTGGATGCGCTCCGACCTGAAATTCACGGAATGGTTCACTGCTCAGGCGGTGCTCAAACCAAAGTCCTGCACTTTGTAGGAAACAATTGCCGTGTAGTAAAGGACAACCTGTTCCCCGTTCCCCCTCTGTTCAAAACCATCAAGGAACAAAGCGGCACCGATTGGGAAGAAATGTACAAAGTATTTAATATGGGCCACCGCCTGGAAGTTTACCTCTCACCCGAACATGCCGAAGAGGTGATCGCCATCAGCAAGTCATTCAATATTGACGCGAAGATCGTGGGACGTATAGAAGAAAGTGACAAGAAGGAGCTAATTATCAAAAGTGAGTTTGGAGAATTCAAATACTGACAAGCAATATTATAATAACGCTTCCAAGCCTGCTACATTGAAAAAAAGATTTTTTTATGGCATAGGAGCAATAATATGCTCATTAGTTACGATTGATACAATACGCGAGTTGTATTTCATCTCTACCGCATGGGGTCATGAAACAACTTGGCATGACATACTATATACAGTAAGAAAAGTACTTGCCATACTTGGGTGGATATTACTCACTTGGTATGTCGCAAATAAATGTTTAGAAAAGAATGGCAGAAAACAATAATACATTACTTGAGAAATTAGACGGGTTAGTGGCTCGCTTTGAGGAAGTTTCCACCCTCATTACAGACCCTAATGTCATAGCTGACCAAAAACGTTATGTCAAGCTCACCAAGGAATACAAGGACTTGAATGACATCATGAAAGCCCGTAGAGAATATATACAATGCCTGAATGGACTGGAAGAGGCCAAACAAATCATGACTAACGAATCCGACCCGGAGATGAAAGAGATGGCACGCGAAGAGGCAAATCTCTGCGAAGTCCGCATCCCAGAACTGGAAGAGGAAATCAAACTGTTACTCGTTCCTGCGGATCCGCAAGATGACCGAAATGCCATTCTGGAGATACGCGGTGGTACGGGAGGTGATGAAGCCGCCATTTTTGCAGGCGACTTGTTCCGTATGTACTCCAAATACTGCGAGACAAAAGGTTGGAGACTGGAAGTATCCAGCGCCAATGAAGGAGCAGCAGGAGGTTTTAAGGAAATTATCTGCTCCGTAACCGGAGATAAAGTATATGGCACTCTGAAATATGAATCGGGCGTACATCGTGTGCAACGTGTACCAGCCACCGAAACCCAAGGACGTGTACATACTTCAGCCGCATCAGTCGCCGTTTTACCCGAAGCCGAGCCTTTTGATGTGGAAATTAACGAAGGGGAAATCAAATGGGACACTTTCCGAAGCGGTGGTGCCGGCGGACAGAACGTAAATAAGGTGGAATCCGGAGTACGCCTGCGCTACAACTGGAAGAACCCCAACACCGGAATAGTAGAGGAAATCCTGATAGAATGTACCGAAACCCGTGACCAGCCGAAGAATAAAGAACGAGCCCTTTCTCGCCTGCGTACCTTTATATATGATAAAGAACACCAAAAGTACATTGACGACATTGCCAGCAAACGAAAAACAATGGTATCTACCGGAGACCGATCGGCAAAAATACGTACCTACAATTATCCGCAAGGACGTATCACCGACCACCGCATCAACTATACCATTTACAATTTGGCCGCCTTTATGGATGGCGACATTCAAGACTGCATTGACCATTTGACTGTAGCCGAGAATGCCGAACGTTTGAAAGAGAGCGAATTATAATTTAAATATCGTAAACCATAAACTGTAAACATAGCAATGAACAAGCAACAATTATTTGAAAATATCCAAAAGAAAAAATCATTCCTCTGTGTAGGACTGGACACCGACATAAAGAAGATCCCCGAACATCTGTTAAAAGAAGAAGATCCTATCTTCGCTTTCAACAAAGCCATCATTGACGCTACCGCCCCTTATTGCATCGCCTATAAACCCAATCTGGCCTTTTATGAAAGCATGGGCGTAAAAGGATGGATCGCTTTCGAAAAGACTGTATCCTACATCAAGGAAAACTATCCCGACCAATTCATCATTGCCGATGCAAAACGTGGCGATATCGGAAACACTTCGGCCATGTATGCCCGCACATTCTTTGAAGAGCTGGACATTGACTCAGTCACCGTAGCTCCTTACATGGGTGAAGACAGCGTGACTCCCTTCCTGAGTTACGAAGGCAAATGGGTAATCCTGCTAGCGCTTACCAGCAACAAGGGTTCCCACGACTTCCAGCTGACCGAGGACACCAACGGCGAACGCCTTTTCGAAAAAGTATTGCGCAAATCACAAGAATGGGCCAACGATGAAAACATGATGTACGTAGTAGGTGCCACACAAGGACGCGCTTTCGAAGACATCCGTAAAATTGTTCCCAACCACTTCCTGCTTGTACCTGGAATCGGCGCACAAGGAGGTTCTCTAGAGGAAGTCTGCAAATATGGCATGAATAGTACCTGTGGACTTATTGTTAATTCAAGCCGTGCCATTATCTATGCGGATAAAACTGAGAATTTTGCGACTGTAGCAGGACAAGAAGCTCAGAAAGTCCAGGCACAGATGGAGAAAATAATGTGCCAATAAAACAATGTGCTAATATACAAAGTATCAGGTAGATACATAGCGTAATACATTGGTTTAAGCATATCAGCACACTGAATAATTATTCCCCATGAGTGACCGAAAAATTATAAATGACCCCGTCTTCGGGTTTATCAACATCCCGAAGGGGTTACTATATGACATTGTATGTCACCCATTGCTGCAACGTCTTACCCGCATCAAGCAACTGGGCCTGTCCTCTGCCGTATATCCGGGAGCACAACATACCCGTTTCCAACACTCATTAGGCGCTTTCCACTTAATGAGCGAAACGATCAAGCACCTTACCGCCAAAGGTAACTTCATCTTTGACAGCGAAGCGGAAGCCGTACAAGCTGCCATCCTGTTACACGACATCGGACACGGTCCCTTCTCCCATGTGCTGGAAAACACATTGGCAGGAGGCGTTTCACATGAAGAAATCTCCTTGATGCTGATGGAACGAATGAACAAGGACATGAAAGGTCAACTCAATCTTGCCATACAGATATTCAAAGATGAATATCCCAAGAAATTCCTGCACCAACTGGTCAGCGGTCAATTGGATATGGATCGTTTGGACTATCTGCGGCGTGACAGTTTCTATACCGGTGTATCCGAAGGCAATATCGGGTCCGCCCGCATCATCAAAATGCTTGATGTAAAAGACGATCACCTGGTAGTAGAATCCAAAGGCATTTACTCCATCGAAAACTTCCTGATGTCCCGCCGCCTGATGTACTGGCAGGTATATCTGCACAAGACCTCCGTTGCCAGTGAAAAAATGCTGGTCAACACTCTGACACGAGCAAAGGAATTAGCCTTACGTGGCGTAGAGCTGTTCGCCTCACCCGCTTTAAGATTCTTTTTATACCATCCTATTGATAAAAAAGAATTTTATAACAGCCCGGATTGTATTGAAAATTTTATTCAATTAGATGATAATGACATATGAACTGCACTGAAAGTTTGGAGCAATCACAGCGATGTGGTATTGTCCACTCTGAGTCGTGGAATGATTAACAGGAAACTATTCAAAGTAGAGGTAACCTCCTCTTCCATCACAAAAGCACGAAAAGAAGAAATTCTTTCAAGAATAAGTAAGAAACTGAATATCAACAGGAAAGAAGCAAAATACTTCCTATCCATATCCAGTATAGAAAACAATATGTATAAAAAGGAGGATGACAGTATTGAAATCATCTATAAAGATGGAAGCACCCGCGATATAGCCAAGGCTTCGGATATGCTCAACATCTCTCTTCTCTCCCGAAAAGTCAAAAAATATTATATATGTTACCTGCGTTCCGAAAACGACGGACATTAAATAATTAGCGAATTGTACGGATATATAAAAAAAAAATGCGTAATTTGCATAATTAATGATGTGTTTACACTAACATGTAACACGCAAGTAACAAAACTGAAACATTTAGAACATAAAGAATTAGACAGTATTATGGAGTTCTCAGCTAAACAAATTGCGGAATACATCCAGGGAATTATTGTTGGCGATGAAAACGCAACTGTGCATACTTTTGCTAAAATAGAGGAAGGCGTGCCGGGAGCGATTTCTTTTCTTTCAAATCCTAAGTATACTCATTACATTTACGATACTCAGTCTACCATTGTGTTGGTAAACAAAGATTTCGTTCCCGAGCAAGAAGTAAAAGCTACCTTAATCAAGGTAGACAACGCCTACGAAAGTCTGGCTAAACTACTGACCCTCTATGAAATGAGCAAACCTAAAAAGACTGGTATAGATCCGCTGGCATACGTTGCCCCCACTGCGAAGTTGGGGAAGGATGTATATATCGCTCCGTTTGCCTGCGTAGGCGATGGTGCTGAGATTGGTGACAACACTTCCCTCCACCCGCACGCTACTGTAGGAAGCCATGCCAAAGTAGGTAATAATTGTACACTTTATCCACATGCCACCATCTATCACGACTGCTTGGTAGGAAACCACTGTACCCTGCATGCAGGCTGCGTAATCGGTGCTGATGGATTCGGATTCGCACCTTCTCCCGAAGGGTACGAAAAAATTCCACAAATAGGTATTGCCATCATAGAAGATAATGTGGAGATTGGTGCTAATACCTGCGTAGATCGTGCCACCATGGGCGCCACCATTGTACATAAAGGAGTGAAACTGGATAACCTGATCCAGATAGCACACAATGTGGAAGTAGGAAGCCACACTGTCATGGCATCACAGGTGGGTATTGCCGGTTCCACCAAAGTAGGCGAATGGTGCATGTTTGGCGGACAGGTAGGACTAGCCGGACATATTAAGATAGGTGACAAGGTAGGTATCGGCGCACAAGCAGGCGTTCCCGGTAACGTGAAATCCAACGAGCAAATTCTAGGCACTCCGGCCATCGATGCCAAGAATTTCATGAAATCATCGGCCGTATACAAAAAACTGCCCGAAATTTACACCACACTGAACGCCATGCAGAAAGAAATAGAAGAATTAAAAAAACAACTAAATAAATAAACCCCATGTTGAAACAGAAGACATTAAAAGGCAGTTTTTCTTTAAATGGAAAAGGCCTTCACACCGGAGTAAACTTGACGGTGACATTCAATCCTGCACCGGACAACCACGGGTATAAAATCCAACGAATTGATCTTGAAGGACAACCAATAATTGATGCCGTAGCAGAAAACGTAGGTGATACTACCCGCGGCACTGTGCTGATGAAAAACGGAATAAAAGTAAGTACAGTAGAACATGCTTTGGCAGCTCTTTATGCAGCTGGTATAGACAACTGCCTGATTCAGGTAAGCGGTCCCGAATTCCCTATTCTGGACGGCAGTGCCAAAGCGTATGTAGAAAATATACAGCGTGTAGGAATCGAAGAACAGAATGCTGTCAAGGATTACTATATCATAAAATCAAAAATCGAATTCAGGGACGAGGAAACCGGATCTTCCATCATTGTTCTTCCGGACGAAAATTTCAGTGTGAATGCACTGATCTCTTATCAGTCTAAAATACTGTCCAATCAGTTCGCCACACTGGAAGACATGGCTAAATTCCCCACCGAGGTAGCTTCCGCGCGTACCTTTGTATTCGTCCGCGAAATAGAACCATTGCTGGGTGCCGGACTGATCAAGGGAGGCGATCTGGACAACGCCATCGTAATCTACGAAAAAGAGATGAGCCAGGAAAACTACGACAAGCTGGCAGACGTCATGGGGGTTCCCCACATGGACGCCACCAAACTGGGCTACATCAACCATGTTCCCTTGGTATGGGACAACGAACCGGCCCGCCACAAACTGCTGGATATCATCGGCGACCTGGCACTGATAGGCAAACCCATCAAGGGACGCATCATCGCCACCCGTCCGGGGCATACCATCAACAACAAATTTGCCCGCCAGATACGCAAAGAAATCAAACTTCACGAAATACAGGCTCCGTCCTATAACTGCAACGAAGCTCCCATCATGGATGTCAACCGCATCCGCGAACTGCTTCCGCACCGTTATCCTTTCCAGCTAGTGGACAAAGTCGTTGCCATTGGCGCCAACCACATTGTCGGTGTGAAAAACGTAACCGCCAACGAACCCTTCTTCCAGGGACACTTCCCACAGGAACCTGTCATGCCGGGTGTGCTTCAAGTAGAAGCCATGGCACAATGCGGTGGTCTGCTTGTTCTTAATTCAGTGGACGAACCCGAAAGATACTCCACCTACTTCATGAAAATAGACGGTGTGAAATTCCGCCAGAAAGTAGTGCCGGGAGACACTTTATTGTTCCGTGTTGAATTGTTGGCTCCTATCCGCCGGGGCATCTCCACAATGAAAGGATATGTGTTTGTAGGCGAGAAAGTAGTCTGCGAAGCCGAGTTTATGGCACAAATAGTAAAAAATAAATAACCACTAAAAAAACAACATGATTAGTCCATTAGCATATATACATCCCGAAGCAAAAATTGGTGAGAATGTAGAAATCGGTCCTTTTGTGTTTATCGACAAGAATGTAGTTATCGGTGATAACAACACAATCATGCCTAACGCCAATATACTGTATGGCTCACGCATAGGGAACGGCAACACCATTTTTCCGGGAGCTGTTATAGGCGCTATTCCCCAGGATTTGAAATTCCGCGGTGAAGAAACGACTGCCGAAATAGGTGATAACAACACCATTCGCGAGAATGTAACCATCAATCGTGGTACAGCGGCTAAAGGCAAAACCATAGTGGGCAGTAACAACCTGTTGATGGAAGGGGTACACGTAGCACATGATGCCATCATAGGCAGCGGTTGCATCATAGGCAATGCCACCAAGATGGCAGGTGAAATTATCATTGATGATAACGCCATTATCAGCGGCGCCGTATTGATGCACCAATTCTGCCGGGTAGGCGGTTATGTAATGGTACAGGGCGGTTCACGTTTCAGCAAGGACATTCCTCCTTATATTATAGCAGGGCGCGAACCCATTGCCTACGCAGGAATCAATATCGTAGGACTCCGCCGCCGCGGATTCTCTAATGAACTAATAGAGAATATACACAACACCTATCGTATTATTTATCAAAATGGCATGAACGTTACCGATGCCTTGGAACAAGTACGCAAAGAAATACCTATGAGCAAAGAAATAGAATATATTATTTCTTTCATAGAAAATTCTCAAAGAGGTATCATCAGATAACAAAGTTTTTTATAACTTTACTGCACGAAAAAAAAGTTATATAGTATATACAGTATAAATATATGATTTACAGATTTACACTAATCTCTGATGAAGTCGATGATTTTATAAGAGAAATAAAGATAGACTCGGAAGCAACTTTCTTTGATTTGCACGAAGCAATATTGAAAGCGGCAGGATATAAAGATGACCAGATGACCTCTTTCTTCATTTGTGATGACGACTGGGAGAAAGACCAGGAAATCACACTGGAAGATATGGGAAGCAGTTCGGAAGAAGACAGCTACATCATGAGAGAAACCCGCTTGAGTGATTTGGTGGAAGACGAAAAGCAAAAATTGCTGTATGTATTCGACCCGTTGGCAGAACGAGTGTTTTTCATTGAACTGTCGGAAATCATCACCGGCAAAGACCTTGACAAAGCAGTGTGTTCGCGCAAAGCCGGAGAAGCCCCGAAACAAACCGTCGACTTTGACGAAATGATGGCAAAAAGCAATAGCGGAAATCTGGATATAGACGAGAATTTCTACGGCGACCAGGACTTCGATATGGAAGACTTTGATCCCGAAGGATTTGATATGGGCGGTGCCTCCTCACCGGACCCTTATGAGCAAGAAAACTATTAATCTTAACGGGGGCGGACGTTACACGTCCGCCCCTCTCTTTTTATAAACACCATGCCTGACACCCTTATCGTCCTTATCGGCCCTACCGGTGTAGGAAAGACCGAACTAAGCCTTTCCATTGCCGAACACTTCCGGACTTCCATTGTTTCGGCAGACTCACGCCAATTGTATGCAGACCTGAAGATAGGAACTGCCGCCCCTACCCCCGAGCAATTGGCGCGTGTTCCTCATTATTTTGTCGGAACATTACAGCTAACAGATTATTACAGCGCCGCACAATACGAAGCAGACGTACTGGCACAACTGGAAATCCTATACCAAAACCATGACACTGTAATACTGACCGGAGGTTCCATGATGTATATAGATGCCATTTGCAAAGGCATAGATGATATCCCCACTGTAGACAATGAAACACGCCAGCTGATGCTACGACGTTACGAACAGGAAGGGCTGGACACTCTGTGCGCCGAACTAAGGCTGCTGGACCCCGAGTATTACAAAATAGTGGATTTGAAAAATCCCAAACGAGTAATACATGCATTGGAAATATGCTACATGACCGGAAAAACTTATACTTCTTTCCGTACCCGTACTCACAAGGAACGCCCTTTCCGCATCATCAAAATAGGATTAACCCGCGACCGCGAAGAATTGTATGACCGCATCAACCGCCGCGTGGACATCATGATGCAGGACGGCTTGCTGGAAGAAGCCCGGCAGGTATATCCTTTCCGGCATCTGAACTCGCTCAATACCGTAGGATACAAAGAAATGTTCAAGTATCTGGACGGAGAATGGACATTGGAATTCGCTATCGGGAAAATCAAGCAAAATTCCCGCATTTACTCTCGTAAACAGATGACCTGGTTCAAACGGGACAAAGACATCGTGTGGTTCCATCCCGACCAACAAACAGAAATTATGCAATATATTCATTCAGTTAACCACTAATTACAATCATGAAAAAATTACTAACCTTCATCATGGCTTGTGTCATAAGCCTGGGTGCAACAGCCCAAATCTCGGAAAAAGCATTTGAGAAATGGCATCAGAACAAGTATTCCATGTTCATCCACTTCGGTCTTTATTCCGAACTGGGAGGCGTATGGGAAGGCAACCCCGTCACCCGAGGATACAGTGAACAAATCCAATCGTTTGCGGGAATCTTCAGTGACTGGTATGGAGATACCGCCCTGCGTTTCAATCCCACCCTGTTTGATGCAGACGCTATCGTGTCACTGGCCAAAGAAGCCGGTATGCGCTCCATCATCATTACCACCAAGCATCACGACGGTTTCTGTATGTTCCGTACAGCCACCACCGACTATAATTCATACGATGCCACCCCCGGCAAGCGCGACTTCATAAAAGAGATGGCGGAAGCTTGCAAACGTGGCGGAATCAACTTCGGCATCTATTTCTCACTGATAGACTGGCATTTTCCACAAGCCTATCCTATCTCCAGCCATAACTGTGATTTCATCACCCCACAGCATCATGAATTCACCAAAGCCCAAGTTACCGAACTGTTGACCAACTACGGTCCCATCTCCGAACTATGGTTTGACATGGGTTCCAACACTCCTGAACAAAGCAAGGAACTGTATCAACTGGTGCACAGATTGCAACCAGACTGTATGGTAAGCGGCCGGTTGGGCAACGATCAGTATGACTTCAGTGTCATGGCAGACAACACATACCCCGAAGGCTCCTTGCAGACCGCATGGCAAACAGCAGCTTCCATGTTCGATGAAACCTGGAGCTACCGTTCCTGGCAGAAAAGGGGGGACGTTCACACCAAAGCGATGGAAAAACTACGCAGCCTGATCAATGTAGTTTCCCATGGCGGAAACTTCCTGCTGAACATCGGTCCCAAAGGTGACGGTTCCGTAGTACCCTTTGAAAGAGAGGTGCTGAAAGAAATCGGTATCTGGTTGAAGAAAAACGGTGAAGCCATTTATGGCACAGAAGCCTCTCCTTTCCGTGAGCAATTCGAATGGGGAACCATTACCCGCAAAGGCAATAACCTCTACCTCATCTTATCAGGCAACCGCCCTGCCGATGGTAAAATCACTTTGAACGTGCCGGGATGCAAACTGCAAAAAGCAGACATTAAAGCTATTCAGAAAGGACAGGAGATGATCTTCACACTGCCCGCCGACGCATACGGAAAAGACATCCAAGTGATTTGCGCCACGTTCGACCAACCGGTGAAACCGCAACCTATGGCTGCACAGCGCACTCCCAATTATAGTTATTCCTGTTTCGATTATTACAGCAACTACCGCAGTACGGTGAGCTATCAATGGAGCATCAACAAATCCAACCTCAACGCATTGGAATTTACCTATACTCCGCAGGAGAACGGTAAGGAATTACTGGTTGAAGTAGATGGAACACCTTACACAGTAACCCTTGACGCAGGCAAGGCACAGGCATTAAACCTGCCTTCCAAGACCGTATGGGGTCAGCGTTACTTCTGCGGACCGGGCAGCGGATTGTTCGATGCTCCTGCCACCATCCATACTGATCCCGACAAAGCACCGGTAAGAAAAGGACAATGGAAAGAAGTGAATGAGGAAAAAGCCATGTTCCCCAGCAATATTCTGGAAAGTTACTTCCTGATGCAGCAGGTAGAATCGCCCAAAGCACAAGATATTCTAGTAGATGTAGGTGCCGGAAACGGTATCGAAATCTATCTGAACGGCAAGTCGGTAATGAAACACCTCAACCCTTACCGCTGCAAGTTCCGCGAGGAAAAGGTGCTGCTACCGCTTCAAAAAGGCAGTAACCAAATTGTGGTAAGAATATACAACCGCTTTGAAAAAGAAACAGGCTATCTGCTGCGCCCATCAGCGGAACAGGTTATCTACAAGCAGAAATTCACTTTGCCGCAAGTGGCAAAAGGAAAAGTTCATACTGTTGTTGTAAAACAAAATAATCTGCCATCCATCCATAAGGACACAGAATTATCCAATCTGAAGGTAGAGGCAAAATAAAACTTTTCAATAAATAAAAAATGAAATACCTCTCCCCGGATGTTTCTGCCATGAAATGTCCGGGGAAAGTTTTATATAAAGAAAACATCATTCTAGAATTTACCAATAGTACTGACAGGCCTCATGCATGAAGATCATAATATTCATAAAGTACCCTTCATACAGTCTGTTCCGATATTATGCTTTCCTCCTGTCTGCCTGATAATTCAGAATTACCCCCAGTACTATCAGTACAGAAAGTACAATCCATGCAACATTCAAAAAGATTCCTTTCCATTCCTGCCGGGTAATGAACTGTGAATACAAAGGTCGTATAATCGGAGCTTGAGGATGGTGGAGTTTACAGCGGGACCGATCAATGGCTTTCTGATAATCATCTAAATCAAAAATACAACGCTCATAACATACAACGGCTTGTCCTTTCTCATGCCTCACCGGAATAACCCATGCCTTAACTTCCCGCTCCTCATACTTATGACGGGGCAATGAATCGGTAAATGCAGGAGCTACAGAGAAATGATATTGCTTCTGTTCCTTACGATAGCGGTGTCTGCCCATACTTCGTGTCACCTCACGAGTGACAGTCACACTGCTCCTTCGGGCATAATCCACCTCCAGAGTATCGAAAGTAAAATACAGAGCATTATTCTCCAAATTATATAAATCGGTAACAGCATGATAACGCACCACTTCATCTGCCGAATAAAAAAGCCAGTTCTGTAAAGGCATATTAAAGGCCATACTTGCAACCGCCATTAATATAAGGAAAGGGACTTTCCATCTTGAAGCAACGATAAAAGCCCCTCCGGCGAGAGTGAGTAACGGAGGGAAAGCATACGTCGCAATTTGTAACCAACCACCCGGATTAAAACCCAGGATAACGGTAAACAAAATTCCCACAAAAGAAGGAATGAAAAGTAACAGTAACAGCTTTACAACCCAATTTTTCATATTCAATATTAGTTTTATCCTGCCAAAGATAGCAATATAATTCTTGTTGTCTAAATCAAATTAGTAAATATTTTATCTATACCCCAGTTCGGGATAAGATTTTGTTCATAAAAAGTTGGTAGTCTCATAAAT
>CARCZS010000028.1 GCA_948956705.1 uncultured Phocaeicola sp. | reverse complement strand
ATTTTTCAGTTGAAAAGACGGAAAATTCCATGCTTTTGTACAATCCTACATTGGCTTTTTTAATATTCGCGCATATATTTGCAACACTTTTTCACAGGTAGGAGACCTATTTCTCCTGAGAGAATAGAAAACTAACTTTTGTTTAACTTAATAATTAAAGTATGAAAGACAGAAAGAATTCAAGTCTGTTACGTCGTTTGGAGAAGTTCCAGCGGCTGTTCTTCGTTGCTTTGTTATCCGTATTGGCTGTAGGGGCCTTTGCACAGAGCAAAACCGTTTCGGGTACTGTCCTTGACAAGACAGGTGAGTCTGTAATCGGTGCCAGTGTGGTGGTGAAAGGTACTACCAATGGTACAATTACCGACTTTGATGGTAAGTTCACACTTCAGAATGTTCCTGATAATGGAACGATCCAAGTAAGTTTCGTGGGGTACAAGACCGTAGATATCCAAGTGAAAGGACAATCTACCGTTAAGATAATCTTGGAGGAGGATACCGAAACACTGGATGAAGTGGTAGTGGTTGGCTATGGCGTTCAGAAAAAAAGTGATGTGACTGGTGCTATGGCACGTGTGGGTTCTGAAGAATTGAATACAAGACCTGTGAACAATGCTTTTGAAGCCTTACAAGGCAAAGCTGCCGGTGTAGATATCACCTCAAGTGAACGTCCGGGTACTGTAGGATCAATCCGTATTCGTGGTAACCGATCTATCAGCGCATCATCAGACCCTCTGTATGTAGTAGATGGAGTTCCCTTGAGTGCTGGAGGAATTGAAACGATCAATCCGCGTGACATAGAATCCATTGATATCTTAAAGGATGCCTCTTCTACAGCTATTTACGGTTCTCGTGGTGCCAATGGTGTCATATTGATAACCACCAAACGCGGTAAAGCAGGCAGACTCGCTTTAAACTACTCAGGTTCTGTCACACTAGAAACCCTGAAAGACAAATCACCTGCCATGAGTGCAAGCGATTATATTACCTGGCGCCGTTGGGCTTATTATAACTCAGATCCGGTAAACAACCCTCGCGGTGACCAACCTAACTATGACAAAGACCAAATTTATTTTGCGGCATCAGGCGATCCCACTGCTTTGGCAAATGTAAATAAAGGTTGGAATAACGGTACTTGGGATGGAAGTAGAGTAACAGATACCGACTGGGCAGACATAGTGACCCAAACAGGTATCACACATGAACATACCATCAGTGGTAGTGGCGGTAACGAAACTGCACAAGCTTTCTTCTCTATTGGTTATCTAAATAATCAAGGTACTCAGAAAGGACAGGAATATGAACGTTATAATTTCTCAATGTCTGTCGATTTACAAGTAAAACCTTGGTTCAAAATGGGGGGATCGATCAACGGTTCATGGGCAGTTCAGGACTATGGTTATTCCCGTACCGGACAATCTTCAGGCTCTGGCCCGGTTGATATATATAGTGCGGCAAAAGCTATTCCACGTTTTGGTGTTCCTTATGATGAGGAAGGCAATATCATTACAAATCCCTGTGGTTCCACTACCAATGTTTATACTGTAATCGATGAATGGAACAAGTCAACCGATAACCGTCAGACTTTCCGTGCACTAGGCAGCTTTTACGGACAATTTGATTTTGGGAAAATGTGGGCACCTTTGGAAGGACTAAGCTATAAAATCTCTTTCGGTCCTGATTTCCGCCACTATCGTCAAGGTATTTTCATCAGCAAGGATTCTGCTGTAAAAATGGGTTCGAAAAACTACGCTAAATATGCCACAGACCGTTACTTGTCATGGACACTGGACAATCAGATCAACTATAACAAGACATTCGGCAAACATAACTTAGGCGTAACCTTATTGCAGTCAGCTTCCAAATATAATAAAGAAAGTGGTTCCGAAAGTGCTAACGCCATCCCTAATGAGAATTTTGAATGGTACAACATGGGCAGTGTAGATATTACGGATGCAGCAACTTATGGTGCTGGTATGAGTACCGGCATGTCTGAAAATCAGCTGGCATCGTACATGGCACGTGTAAATTACGCATACAACGACCGCTATTTATTGACTGTTTCCGGACGTTATGACGGTTCTTCCGTATTAGCAGACGGGCATAAATGGAGTTTCTTCCCTTCCGCCGCCTTGGGCTGGCGCATTGACCAAGAAGACTTTATGAAAGATATTTCTTGGATAAACCAGTTAAAGCTTCGTTTCGGCTTGGGAACAACTGGTAACTCAGCTGTAAGTGCATATTCTACATTAGGTAACATCCAGTCATTCTATGTACCTTTTGGCTCTACTCTGACCCCTGCTTATGCCACCAATGAACCTTATTACACTTCTTCTCAAGTAAAAATGGCAAATAAAAATTTAGGTTGGGAAAAGACAACACAATATAACTATGGTGTGGACTTCAGCTTCCTGAATGGACGTATCAACGGTTCAATGGATATTTATCACTCTAACACCAATGACTTGTTATTAAGTATGACTATTCCAACCTTAACCGGTTTTAATTCTACTTATGCCAATGTAGGTAAAACAAAAAACTTCGGTGTTGACTTATCTCTGAACCTGGTTCCCATACAAACCAAAGACTTTGAATGGAGTTCCACTATCAATGCAGCCTATCAAAAAGATGAAATCGTAGAACTTGCCAACGGCAAGCAGGATGACATTTCCAATGCCTGGTTCATTGGTGAGTCAATCAATGTTTTCTATGGTACCGCCAGCGATGGTCTGTGGCAGGAAAGCGATGCTGCAGAAATGGCTAAATTCAATGCCAACGGACATAAATTTGAAGCAGGTATGGTTAAACCGGTTGATCAGGATGGCAACTATGTTATAGACAGCAATGACCGTATTATTCTTGGCAACAAAAATCCTAAATGGGTGCTGGGATGGAGCAATACATTCAACTATAAAGGTCTTGAACTAGGCATCGAGCTGAACGGAAGATTTGGTTATATGGTTGATACGGGTGGTGAAGGCCAATACGGTATGTACAACCAACGTAAAATAAACTATTGGACTCCGGACAACACTGGTGCTGATTATCAAAAGCCGATTTACAGTACAGCAGGTGGCGATGCTTATTCAAGTCTGCTAGGCTTTAAAGACGCCTCATTCATCAAGATCCGTAACATTTCTCTAGGGTACAACTTCAATTCCAAAGCATTGAAGAACATCGGAATCAGTTCTCTTAAATTATACGCACAAGCTAAGAATATAGGCAACCTCTATTCTTCAGTAGATTTTATGGATTTGGACTTAGGCACTACTTATTACAATAGAGGCTTTACTTTCGGTTTACAAGTTGGTTTCTAATTTGATAATAACACATTAAACTGTTTTTAAAATGAAAAATTTAAAATATACATTATTCACAGCTGCCCTATCTGTCGCAATGACTGCTAGTTTCAGTTCTTGTAGCGATAGTTTCCTAGATGAAAAAAACAAGTCATCCTATACCACTGACTATTTCAAAACGTCACAGGGCATTCAAGATTTGGCTACCGCACTGTACGGTAACATCCGTTGGCATTTTGGTTATGAGTGGGCGTATGGTATTACCCTTTACGGTACAGATGAATTTACAAACGGCTCTGACCTGACAGCAGAACCATGGAACACTTATGACAGCCGTCTGAACCCATTGGACTGTACAAAAGCAAACGGAGCAGCCAACAATAACTGTCCGGGCATTTCAGCTCTTTGGGATCAGATGTATTACGGCATCGCTTCCGCCAATCAAGTTATCGCATCAGCTGATTATGTTACAGATGCGGAAGTCCGCGAAAAATGCCTGGGTGAAGCTTATTTCCTACGCGGATATAACTACTATCGCCTTTTCGCACAATATGGTGGGGTGGTTCTGCAAACCCAAGTTACTGAAGGTGTGGTCAGAACCTTTACTCGCGCTTCTGCAGAAGAAACATTAAACCAAGTGATTGATGACCTGCAGAACGCTTACGACAAACTACCTGCAGACAAATGGCGTGGTACAGGTACATGGACTAAATATACAGCAGCACACTTTCTGGCAAAGGCTTTACTATATCGTCAGTCTGAACGTTGCAGCGACTGGAACTCAAGTTACCCTGCAGATGCAGACTTGAAAAAAGCGATTACGTTATGTGATGAAGTCATCTCAAAATGTCCGTTGGAAAGTGATTATAATAACCTTTACGCCAAATGGACCGGTATAGACTGCAAAGCCGAGGAGTCTAATGAAATATTAATGTCATGCCAACACACTTCTTCGGCAACCGGACGTTTCGGAAACCGTACTTATAATTACTTCAACCCACAATTCTCCAACTTCTCCGGTGGTTGGACACAACGTGGTCAATATATTGGTGGTATGGACTTCCAACGTTGCCGCCCTACAGAATATGCTTATGCTATCTTCGACAATGTGAATGACTCACGTATGTGGAAAACATTCAAAACTGTATACGGATTGAATAATATTGCATCGAAAGCAGATGATGTAGTGGCTACAAACGGTATTACAGCCGATCAGGTTCCAACACTAGGCGACCAAGGCATCATCTTTATTCTTAATAAAAAAAGTGACAATCGTTTTAAAGACGCCACAAACTCCGATTATGGAACAGTAGGTCGTGGTGGTATAGCCCACTCCTTTGTAAACCCCGAAACAAATAAATGGGTGCCGAATGTGTTCCCTGTATATGCCGGTGGTCAATATGTATTGAACACCTATGGTGTTAGCGGAAATCCAGCACAGTCCAATGTATTCTGTGGTATCAATAAAACTGATGACGGCTCGCGTACAGCAGAGAAAGGGGACGCACATCGTGATGTCATTATGGCCCGT
Source organism: uncultured Phocaeicola sp. (assembly GCA_948956705.1). Next base: position 28,419 of record CARCZS010000028.1, on the reverse strand, counting down.
ACAGGCGAAACTTATCTGATAAAAGCAGAAGCTCAAGTACGTTCCGGTAACTTCCAGGATGCTATTTCTACCATCAACCAGCTCCGTGCACGTGCCGAATGGAAAAATGGGGAAGACCGCGAATACTACACCGACGGTTCTATGGCTTTCCTGAAAAGCGTAGGCGGTGACGAAGATAATTCAACCGCACTAAGCACTTTAGGCAAATGCAAAGATGCCAATGGTACCAAGATCAATAACACAGAGGCATTCAAGGCTTCTTTCCTTCAAAAGAACACTTACTATCTTTCAACTGGTATAGAACGCACTACAGATGCTTCCAGTCTGCAAATTTCAAGTTATTCATCATTACCAGCTGAGGATGAAGCTATTCTATCAGCAATGGGCGTAAATGGGGACAAAGACCGTTTGATCAATTTCATTTTAAACGAACGTACCCGCGAATGCTTAGGTGAATGGAACCGCTGGGAAGAGTTGAGCCGTACCAAGACTTTGGTTCAACGTGCTAAATTATTCAATCCGGAAGCAGCTGCCAATATAGCAGACAAACATTTGCTTCGTCCTATTCCACAAACATTCTTAGACCAACTTCAGCATGAAGACGGTACGAATTTAAGTGATGAAGAAAAAGCCGCAATGCAGAATCCAGGCTATTAACAGACTAGATTTTTGCAGTCAATAATTAATAAGGGGAGTGCCGGATTCAGCATTCCCCTATTTTCCACACCATAAATACTTATTTTATAATGAAAAAAATCGGTCGGTTTATATACTTCACTACACTATTCTTGTTAATAGCGGGATGCAAACAACAAAAATCCATACGCTATGAACTTGTAGATGGCAATCCACAAATAGATTACATAGATTTCCTGAACGACACGCTATGCCGATTTGTCGCACCAGGACCATTGGTTCTGACAAGCCACTACACAAAAGAAGGAGATATTTATATAATACAAATCAACGATATAGTGAGCGCACGGCTATATAAAGAAGAAGGAAAGCTACGAGGTGAGGCTCCTTTTTTTGAAGGAATATGGATTATAAAAGAAAAGTGATATCAACAAGTTCTGTACAGTTCATTCACTCATTTCTTTTCATATAAAGAATCTATCTGTCAGCCCCCCCAAAAAAGATCAATAACTAGATTGTTATCCGTATATGGAAAAAGAACAGAAAGAAAATGAACAATATTCCATGTAAATGAATAAAATTCCATAGGTAAGACACCTTCTTCGTCTATATTTGCATAAATCAAAAATCAAAGATACTATGGAACTATTACCAGCAATCAGGAAAAGCATAATTACATTCGCTCTGCTGCCTGCACTTCTATATGCAGGTATCCCCCCCACCCTACAAAGCGATGCCTCACAAAGAATGACCAAAGATATCATGGACCGCGTTTACATCACCCCCAAACGTATTGTTACCAAATACGCAGGATGTAAAAATAATCTGATAAAAGATGAACACTATTTGTTAGAGCGTGGAAACGGCCAATCGGAAATGAACAGAAAAAAATGTTGTATAATGACCTCTACTGAAACAGAGAAGGCATCCTTGTTACTGGATTTCGGCAGTGAACTGCATGGAGGATTAAAGCTCGTCATGGGCAGTTCCAGCCGTAGGGAACCTTCTTTGGTAAGGATACGTTTCGGAGAATCTGTTGGAGAAGCCAACAGTACCACTTCAAATTCCGAATGGAAAGTGGGATTTTCAACGGACGATCATGCCAAACGTGATATCATCATGGAAATTCCCCGTGACGGCATGATTGAAATAGGCAATACCGGTTTCCGCTTTGTCCGTCTCGACTTGCTGCAAAACAACGCTACTATCTCCTTAAAAGAAATTTCAGCTATCCTGCGCTACCGTGATATTCCCTATCTGGGGTCTTTTGAATGCAACGACCAACGTTTAAACAAAATATGGATTACCGGAGCCTATACTGTCCACTTGAACATGCAGGAGTTTTTATGGGATGGCATCAAACGTGACCGGGTAGTCTGGCTGGGCGATATGCATCCTGAATTAATGACCATCAGCCGTGTTTTCGGATACAATGAGGTGATCCCCAACAGTTTGGACCTGGCCTGCAAACAATTTCCTTTACCCAATTGGATGAATGGCATGAGTGCATACAGCCTATGGTATCTGATCAACCAATATGAATGGTATCACCAGACCGGCGATATTGATTTTTTAAAGAAACATTCCGATTATATCAGCGGGTTAATCCATCTGATAAACGGGAAAGTGGATGATGCGGGAAATGAAACGTTAGCGCCTGCCCGCTTTTTGGACTGGCCATCCAGCGGAAATAAAGCCGGAGTTGAGGCAGGATATCGCGCACTGATCGTATGGGCCATGCAAGATGCGCATCAATTGTCTTTAAAACTTGGCAACACCTCTGATGCTCAATTATGTCTGGACATTATCAACCGGATGAAAAAAAAGATATTACCTCACAACAATCTGAAACAGGCAGCTTCATTAATGGCCATCACCGGATTGATGGATCCCCAACAGGCTTGCGATGAAGTTGTCTCTGTAGGCGGTGGAAAAGGTTTTTCCACTTTTTACGGGTATTATATGCTGGAAGCATTAGCCAAAGCAGGTGAGTATGAGAAAGCAATAGATATCATTAATACTTTCTGGGGAGCCATGCTGGATTTGGGAGCAACCACGTTTTGGGAAGATTTCAATCTGGACTGGATTCCTAATGCCGCTCCTATAGACGAACCTGTTCCAGCCGGGAAAAAAGACATACATGGCGATTTCGGCGCCTATTGCTATCCCGGATTCCGTCACAGCCTTTGCCATGGGTGGTCTTCAGGACCTACCACATGGCTGTCAGATCATGTATTAGGTATAAAAATCGTAGACGTAGAGCACAAGCAGATCAGTATTGAACCACACTTGGGTAAATTAGAATGGGCCAAAGGCACTTATCCCACCCCTTGGGGCGTGATAGAAGTCAGCCACGAGAAGAAAGCCGATGGTAAAATCGCAACCAAAGTGAAACTTCCGAAAGGTGTAAGACAAATTTAATTATAAGAAATCGTTATCAAACTTCTATAAAAAATCAGATCTTATGAAAAACAAGAACCTGCTTATAGGATTATGCTCGGTACCCCTGTTGCTTAGCATATCAACAAACATGATAGCCCAAGACTTGCGTGAACGTACATATTATTACGAAATACTAGAACCACGCCATGAGCCCAAACCGGAAATCAAAGGTTTTGCAACAGAAAGAATAAAAGAAAACTTAGACAGAGGATTAACGGCCACTCCATCTGCAGACGGGAAAGGTATCTACCTCAGTTGGAGACTATTGGAACAAGATGGAACTGACACTTCCTTCCACCTCTACCGTTCTGCAAACGGCAAGACACAGCGCTTATCAAAAAATCCAATTAAAAACACCTGTGACTTTGTTGACCAGACTCCCGTTGCCGGAAAAGCAACCTATTGGATCTGTGCATTAGATAAAAAGAAAAAAGTGATTGACACATCTTCCAAATTGGATGTGGACTTTTCTATATTGAGAGACTATCAGTCCATTAAATTGAACCGCAATATAAAAGCAGGCAAAATAGCCGTTGCTGATTTGAACGGGGATGGCATTTACGATTATATCATCCGCACCCCGGAAAAAAATGTGGATCCCGGAATGCCCGGTACTTTGGATGGTTCAACTTATCAAATTGAGGCTTATTTAAGTGACGGCACTTTTTTATGGTCTAAAGATTTAGGACAAGGTATCGAGCCCGGTGTTTGGTACTCCCCTTTCATCGCATACGACTTCAATGGAGATGGCAAAGCAGAAATTGCCTTAAAAACAGCTCCGGAAACAACCCAACGAAATGAAAAAGGACGGGTAGATTCCGGTGAGGAGTATCTAAGTGTATGGGATGGAATGACCGGAAAAGAAATTGCCCGTGTGGACTGGCCTGAACGGAATGACAGGTATGGAAATCTGGTCCGGCAGAACCGTAACCAAATAGGAATGGCCTATCTGGACGGCAAGACCCCTTATATATTGGCATGTCGTGGCACTTACAAACTGATGACTGTAGATGCATGGCAGCTGAAAGATAACAAACTGGAACGTGCATGGCGATGGGACGGCGATGAAGAAAATCCCGTAGTAAGAAGCATGGGTTCCCATAATATGGTATGTGGTGATGTGGATGAAGATGGAAAAGATGAAATTCTGTTAGGCTCATGCATGCTTGATGATAACGGGACTTTACTATGGTCTACCGGACTAGGACACCCTGATAAAATCTATCTGACTGATATCGACCCGGATCGTCCTGGTATGGAAGTGTTCCTTTGTCTGGAACCTTGGCACGAGAACGGACGTGGCGTTTGTGTTGTGGATGCCAGAACAGGACAACCGGTATGGAATATCGGTCATAAGACATTCCATGTAGGCGATGGGATGGTTGCTGATTTTGATCCGGTCCACAAAGGTCTGGAATGTTTTGCCAGCGAAGACCGTAAAGGAGGCAGCACAGACAAATATCTACTTTCGGCTGACGGTAAACCTTTAGGTAAAAATGAGGAAGTGCCCTCCTGCCGTAATTGGACCTGGTGGGACGGTGACTTATTGCGCGAAACATTCAAAGGGGACGATAACCGATGGGGGGCAAGTTCCTCTTCAAACGGTCGTTCACTAAGTATTGTAAAATGGAAAGGAGAAACACTGACACAAGGAATTGAAGGTGATATCTTAATGATCGCAGACTTATATGGAGACTGGCGTGAAGAAATAATCACCGCATTGCCCGGTGAAATACGTATCTACACAACCAATCTTCCGGCAAAAGACCGTCGTACCACATTGATGCAAGACGGAATATATAGAAGTTATGTAGCTCATCGTTCCATGGGATATCCACAAGCTCCTGTTCCCTCCTATTATTTAGGAGAATAATATTAAGATTAGCATGAAGGATTCCTCTAAAAACTGTAACGGATATCCCTTTGCTGTAGGGGCGCTTTGATGCGCCCTTATGCATATAAGACTCAAACCTAATCATAAACATCATGCAAAAGATACTATTATTTATTGCTTCCCTTTTTTATTTCAACTCCTTATTCGCAAAAGATGAAATAAAATCCTGGCAAGGCATTCATGAAACACCCCTTTCCCGTCTAGAACAACAATTTGCAGACCCTCCTGTGGAATTTGCCAACCATGTAATATGGGGTTGGGAAGGGAAAATGGATAAAAAGACTATTTGCAATGACTTGGATTCTATCAAGAAGAAAGGATTCCGTGCCATAATATTTGAAGCAGGTTACAAACTACCCTTCAAATATCTTTCCGAAGAATGGTTTAAAGCGATTCGTACCGGAGTACTTGAAGCCAAAAAGCGAGGCATGAAAGTCTGGATTATTGATGAAGGAAAATATCCCAGCGGATTTGCAGGAGGAAAATTCTCACAGGAACGTCCCGATTTGAGAATGCAAGCTCTTGTGATAGGTGATACCATACAGATAAAACGGGGAGAAGTAATGACAAACCATAAAATAGCACCGGAAATCATCAGTGCGGTAGCCGTCAGTACATCCGGTGCTCCTAACAGAACTGTAGCAATTAATAATGGTGAAATAAGTTTCAACGCCGGACTGGATGACTGGAAGATCCTATTGGTCAAAAGCGACTTTCGGACGGCCGTAACCCGAGCCGTTAATAATCCCAACGGCGGCAAAGATGCCACTAATTCTCTGTGTGATTATCTGAATCCTGTTGCCGTACAACAATTCATTGATTGGACACATGAACAGTATAAAAAATACCTTGGTAAAGAGCTGGGTACCACCGTACTTGGTTTCCGGGGAGACGAACCCGATTATGCACATTTACCCTGGACTCCTTCCATTGTCCAAACATTCAAAGATACAAAAGGGTATGATCCGACTCCCTATCTGGCCTCCTTTTTTACCACTTCGCCCACCATACAGGAACAAAGGGTAAAAGCCGATTATTGGGATGTCTGGTCCAGCTTGTTCGCCACCCATTTTTTCAAATTACAGGCCGATTGGTGTGCGGCTAATGGAGTAGCCCACATTACCCATCTTAACAAAGAACATGAAATGCCCGCATGTGTTAAAGCTGAAGGAGACTATTTCCGGAATTTAAGTAAAGTTCAAATACCCGGAGTAGATGCAATCTGGAACCAAATATGGCCCGGTACCCTTAATGATTTCCCCAAACTGGCCTCATCTGTAGCTCATGTTTATGGAAAACCTAGAGCATTCAGCGAAAGTTTTGCAGCTTACCACATCTCCCCTACCATTCCCCAAGCCAAATTTGTTGTAGATCATCAAATTGCCCGTGGGATTAACTTCTTTGAATTCATGTTCTGGCCGGCAGGGTCCAAACATCGCAATTGGATGAGTGATCCCGGTATGAAAGGCCTGAATAAATATACGAATCGCACCACTTACCTGATGAGTTAGGGGAAGCCGGGAGCACGAATTGCCATGTATTACCCCACATCTACTATGTGGCTGGGTAACAATGAAGTTTATAAGGATATCGTCACTCTTACCCAACAGCTGTTAACTCATCAACGAGATTTTGACTACATAAACGATGATGCTTTTACGGAAGCACTGACCATAGGTTCCGGCTATCTGGAAAATAAAAGCGGACAAAGATATGAAACATTGATTATCCCATCATCAGATGTTATTTCCGCATCTGCCTGGAAAGTGATAGAAACATTTTCCTCACGTGGAGGAAAGGTCCTGTTTTGGGGAAGGAAGCCTGCTTCTTTCATTGACAAAAGTTTCACTGCTCCCGGTTCCCTATCAGATTTAACCAATAGCAGGATTGAGCCATCCACCAGATGGACAGCACAGGTAAGCTCTTCCCTTCCGGAACCGGAAATGAAAATCATTTCACCTGCCAATGATTCTATCCGCTACACGCGCAGAGTAATGCCCGATGGCGACCTCTACTTCATATTCAATGAAGGGAATAAAGCTACTGAATTTACAGCAGACTTTGATAAAGTAGGAGTCGCAAAAGAATGGAATGCGACAGATGGCACACTCCAACCGATAAATGCAACAATTGTCAATAACCGTACCCGTCTGACCATTAAACTGGAAGCATGGGAAAGCAAGCTCATATCTATCGGAAAAAATAACAGAGAATATAACATTAAAGAATATGGCGTAAAAGGAAATGGCTATTCGGAAACAGCCACTTTACAACGTATCATTAATGAAGCAGCTCACAATGGAGGCGGAACGATAGTTATTCCTGCCGGGGAGTATCTAAGCGGCGCTCTATTCTTCCCACGTGGTGTAGATTTACGTATAGAAAAAAACGCCAAACTAATCAGCACTGTCGACCCCAATGAATTTCCTGTCATCCCTACCCGTTTTGAAGGTATAGAAAAAAGGTGGCGATGTGCTTTCTTGAATTTTGACCATTCAGACGGAGTTAAAGTTTATGGTGAAGGAGTTATCGATGGTAAAGGAGTAGAATGGAAAAAAATTCCATTCGGAAACTCCGGACGTCCCAGACTGTTATGTTTCACAGATTGCCCGGGAGGTAAGATTTCCGGTTTAAAAATGATAAATCAGGCCTCATGGTGTCTTCATGTACTTTACACAAATGGCTTCACTATAGATGGAATCGATATCCGTGCATTGGAATATATACCCAGTTCCGATGGCATAGATATTGATTCGTCCAATGATATACTGATTACTTCCACCCGCATTGAGGCACATGATGATTGCATCTCCATCAAATCCGGACGAGACGAGGACGGACGCAGAGTAGGACGTCCCAGTGAAAACATTCTGATAGAAAACTGTCATTTTGCATACGGTCATGGTGGAGTGGCTATGGGCAGTGAAATATCAGGCGGCATACGCAATGTGACCATACGTTCCTGCCTGATGGATAACGAAAACTGGAGCCCCTTACGTTTTAAAAGTCAGCCCAGCCGCGGCGGAACTGTGGAAAATATCACTTTTGAAGATATTACCATCAAAGGAGCGCGCAGTATCTTTGATATCAATATGGAATGGCGTATGGTTCCTCCGCTTTCACCTGCACATTATCCGCTGACCTGTTTGCGCAATATCCATTTCAAGAATATAAATGGAGAAGCACAATCAGCAGGAACCATGTATGGTTTTAAAGAGGCTCCATTCGGAAATGATACATTCTTTTTTGAGAATTGCCATATCAAAGCTCAAAAAGGATTAAGCATCTCAAATGTGGCCAATGTTAATTTTAAAGGTTTGGAACTAGAGATAAAAGAAGGAGAAAAGATTTATGAACGGTCTGCAAATAAAGACAAATAACCCAATAAGAACACTGTTAAATAAAAAATACACTCGAAATGCGTACACATGCATAATATTCAAGGAAGATGTACACATTTCCATTGTAGGAAATCCCAGACCATCCTATTTTTGCGCTACCATTAAAACACTAAAACAACATGATGAAGAAAAAATTAATACTATCATTCTTTTTTGTTGCATTAGGTTTTGGAGTTGTAAAAGCACAAGACTTGCCGGACAAAAAAGAAACGTTGAAAACTGTTACAAAAGTCAATGATTACTTCATGAAGAAGTATGCCGATTATCGTACTCCTTCTTTTGTAAAAAATGTAACCCGTCCCAGTAATATCTGGACACGCGGAGTATATTATGAAGGATTAATGGCTCTTTACTCCGTCTATCCACGCGATGACTATTATAAATACGCTGTCGATTGGTCAAATTACCACGAATGGGGATTCCGCAACGGTACCACCACTCGCAATGCTGATGATTACTGTGCCAGCCAGACTTACATTGATTTATATAACATTTGTCCCGATCCGGAAAGAATCCGTAAGGTCAAAGCCAATATAGATATGCTGGTCAACACTCCTCAAGTAAATGATTGGTGGTGGATTGACGCCATCCAAATGGGAATGCCTGTATTTGCCAAACTGGGAAAATTGACCGGAAAACAAAAATATTTCGACAAAATGTGGGATATGTATGAATATACCCGTAACAAACATGGTGAGAATGGCATGTACAACCAAAAAGAAGGTTTGTGGTGGAGAGACCAAGACTTTGATCCCCCTTACAAAGAACCTAACGGTAAGAATTGCTATTGGAGTCGTGGTAATGGATGGGTATATGCAGCACTGGTACGTGTATTGAATGAAATTCCTACTGATGAAAAACATCGCGCCGACTATATCAATGATTTCCTGACCATGAGTAAAGCTATCAAAAATTGCCAACGTACTGATGGTTTTTGGAATGTAAGTATGCATGACGAATCAAACTTCGGAGGTAAAGAAACCAGTGGCACCGCTTTATTTGTATATGGCATGGCATGGGGGGTACGTAACGGACTGTTGGACAGAAAAGAATACCTGCCAGTCTTGTTGAAAGCATGGAATGCTATGGTGAAGGATGCCGTTCACCCTAACGGCTTCCTAGGACTTGTACAAGGAACCGGAAAAGAACCGAAAGACAGTCAACCTGTCACATACGATAAAGTACCCGATTTTGAAGATTTTGGAGTAGGGTGTTTCCTGCTCGCCGGAAGTGAGGTTTACAAATTAAATTAATAATATGATTGGTTAGTGAATCGATTTTTCATAGACTATGATTTAAAGGTTAGATTTAGGTTAAGTAAAAAGGAGCGACTGTGAAGCCGCTCCTTTTTGTTCTATCAATCATACGTTTTCAATCAGTAATAGAAAATACCAATACTCCTGCTGTAGGAATTACCGGCTCTCCTATCAGCACTTTGGCTCCCGAAGGAAGTACGAACTTATAAGGTTTATCTGTATAATTCAGTACAATCCCCATACCATTGCGGTACTCTAAAGTAACACCGTATGGTAAATCCATCACAGGAATATTCAATTGCGCATATAGTTTCTTCAAAATATCTTTCTCCAATAATCCGTCCGTACTATCCACTCCCACGTAAGTAACAGTACCTTTTCCCAACTTACGAGTAGTGACTGCCGGTTTTCCTTCATAAAATTCCTGTGTATAAGTAGCCCATACTTGTGAATCCTTACCCGGTTTCAATATCTCTCCCCAAGTATTCCACGTATATTCTTTTCCATCCATCCGTAATTTGCCCGGTTCTTCAGGAAGTAATAAATCATAAAACTCCATTTCATTACCGGTCAGTTCATTTATCATGGAACCGAAAGGAGCTTCGGGTAAACGTCCATGGCGGTCTTTTTGGGCTGTACGGCAAGTTAAGACCAAATTACCACCCTTCTTTACATAATCAGTCCATCTGTCTACCAATGCCTTGTCAGCCAATTGATAAGCCGGAGCTATGATCACAGGATAAGAGGAGAACTCCTTGCTTTCATTGATAAAATCTACGGGCGCGCCAAAAGATTTCAACGTGCGATAATATTTCTCAATATGCCCTAATGTATTCCATGTACGATTTTGCTTCTGGCGCTCAATGCTCCATGAATTTTCATGATTAAAAAGAATGGCAGTACGACGCGCCAAATAATCGGCCGGTTTCACCTCACGAGCTGCAACCTGTCCCCGCAGCTGTCTGATTTCTTTCATGAACTGCTCATATTCACGTCCACCGGGAGTTACCGTTGTTCCGTCTGTACCTACAATGCCGTAGTGATATTGTTCCGTGCCATACAGAGGCTGGCGATAACGATAAGTACAGATAAAGTCGCCTCCACCGGCAAATACGCTCCACATCCATAAACGGACAGCTCCGGGCAGCGGTTGAGGATTGATACTCCCCCAATTCACCTGCCCTGGCTGAAGTTCCATTACTCCATAAGTGCCTTGTATGGGTCTGAAAAAGTCATTGGCAAAAGCAATACGCAACGGATTTCCCACTCGATATCCGCGACGGCCGATCCCTTCATTGTCTCCATACACCATATAGCGAGTATAACTTTGAAAATCAAGTGCAGGGCTGCCACCTATATGTCCTTCCTCATAATTAGGAATATAGTTAGTAGTCACCCATTGGTTCTTTGCATATTTTTTAATCAACAAACATTGTTCATTCAAAAAGTCGTTTGTCTGACTGGCAGCAAAACGGCGGTAATCCAAAATCTGATGATGATTCATAAACATCTGGGCAGTTTTAGGAAGAGTTATTTCATCAAAAGAAGAATAAACCTCACTCCAAAAAGCCGTTCCCCAGGCATCATTCAATGCTTTAATGTCATGATGATATTTTTCACGTAAAAAATCCCGGAAAGCCAGTTCGGCTTTCGGATTATAATCAAATTGTACGGCCGGCTCATTATCGAGCTGCCAGCCGATTATTCTGGAATCATTTCCATAATGCTGAGCTAACTTCTCTATCATTTTATAAGCCAGTTCTCTATAAACGGGAGAAGCAAAAGAAGCATGTTGACGTGCTCCGTGATCAAGCACGGTACCATTTTCATTTTTAATCAAAATTTCAGGGTATTTACGGCTCAGCCATACCGGTGGAGTTGCCGTAGAAGTACACATAATGACTTTCAAATCATATTTGGCAGCCAAAGCCACCGCTTTATCCAACCAGGCAAAATCATATTTTCCCTCTTCCGGTTCCAATTGCGCCCAAGCAAATTCCGCGAAATGGGTGAATTCAAAACCCAAATCGTGCATCTGTTTAAAATCTCTCTCCCATTGACTCTCATCCCAATGCTCAGGATAATAATAAGCACCGGTCAAGGTCAAATCCTTGTCTTTAAACCAAGGCTGTTGTGCAAAAAGTCCTCCGGCCAAAGAACAAGCCAAAAGAACGGTCACAAATCGTTTTTTCATGATAAAATAGTAATTTAATAGATTTTCCATTCCCATAATCCGGCTGCACCTTTATCTATGTGCAAACGCAAATAACGTACTTTATCTCCCACCGTTACCACATGAGGTGAACATGCCTTCACCTCTTTTACTCCGGCACAAGGTTGCCAATTAGTACCATCATTGGATTTTTCGAGATGCCAGGCATGGCCTTCAGCAGGGTGTACAAAGGCAAATTGACACTCCGTTACCTGCATGGCTTCACCCAAATCCACCATCAGCCAAGGATGATCATCATTTGTTTCTGCCATCCAGCGTGTTCCATTAGACCGGGCGCCTGCATTTCCAGGGTGATATATATGTGTGCGTCCCACCTTGACAAGCGAAGTTTTATCAGCCAAAGGACAATTAGGCTGAGTTTCTATTTCAACCTTAGAAGTACGGGGAGAACGTACGCTGGATGCACTGAAAGAAGCTTTCAGCGCCTTATTTTCGCGCTGTTCCTGGCTGACAGCCAAGTAACCAACTCCCTTTTCATCAGGAACAAGTGTCTTTATAGTGCCATCCTCATTAAATTCCATCCGATTGGCATATACTTGGCGGGTAGTTCCTCCGTCACCGTACTCCAGATATACGAAAATATAATCGTCTGTTTCTTCATTATAAAATACATTCCCATGTCCCGGCCCCCAAACATTATCGGCAATGGATGAAAAAAGAAAAATATCATTGCCTTCGGGCTTTTCAAAGCCCGACAAAGGGGACTGCCGGCTCATCATGTAAGCATTTACATAATTCTGATTCCCTCTCAAAGTATAGATGTAATAATAAATACCTTTACGTTTAAACATAACCGGCCCTTCCGAATACCCTTGACGAGCCGTACTCATCACAACAGTATCACCGGTTAAATGCTGCCAATCGTCAGTCATACGGGCAGCCATCCGGCGGCGCCAGAATAAATAAGCAGTTCCATCATCATCCACAAAAGGTTCCCCATCTATATCCGGAGCAATACAAGATTGATCAAACCCATCCAAAGAATGAGAAGATATAGAATTACGTCCGGCAAAAAGGAAAGGACCTTCGGGACGGTCGGACTTCAGCACATAGGTACGTGCATTCTCATCCGGTTTTACAAAAGTGGTATAAAGATAATATTCACCATTCTTCTCCACTACTCTGCCGGGTGCCCAATAACGAAAATATCCCGTCTTTTTCTCTCCTTTGGCATTGACATATTCATGTCCTTTATGCCAATCGAATCCCACAATATGTGATCCGTCAAAACTCCAGTTTACAAAATCTTTAGATTTCCATACCACAGGAGTTCCTGCTTGTGACAATCCTTTATCAATATCAGTAGTACCATAAAGATAATAAGTATCACCAAATTTGGATAAAGAAGGATCAGCGATATTATCCGGAATAAGAGGATTGAAGTGATGGATACGAAGCAATTTATCAAGTACAGCCTTCTCTACGGTAAAAGCAGTTCCGTGACGGGTTCCTTTTGGAAAAGATACACGGTCAGACACATCTTCCCATGTCTTTCCATGATCACGACTGCAAACAGCTCCATATTGATGATTACGGTATTTATCAAAATAGACATAAAGAGCATCATCTACAAAAAGTGGCGCAGGTCCCTCACACCAATAATTTCCTGTAATGGAAGGAGAAACGGTAGTAGGAAATCCATCCTCTATCCGTGTTGTCCGTGTTATTCTCAAATTCTTCTCTGCCGGCAACGAGTTTTCATTCTTCACCACCATAATCAAGTCTTTCATCACCGGATCGCGTACAATAGCTGCATCAATCACACTGAAATCGGGATTAAAAAACAGTTTGGTTTCAGAAAATGTATTAAAATCCTTCGTCGTAACATAGTAAATACGATGGTTCAGCCCTTTCTCACTCTCAATGACCAGCACTTCCTTGTGACGTCCGGGAATGGTCGTTGCCCAAAAAATATAATAAGTTTGCGAAGGTTCATCATAAAACAATTCAGGTGCCCAGCAATTATGTGCAGCAGGCTCATGCATCATTACCGGAATAGAACGCTGCTCACTCCAATGGATTAAATCGGGAGAAGAGGCGTAACCTATAATCCGGTCTGTCCAACTGGAAGTCCACACCATGTGAAAGGTTCCGTCCGGCGCCTGACAAATACTAGGGTCACGCATCAGACGATCCTTCCCGACCGTAGGTATCAAGAAAGATTTTCCATGATTCAGAGGAGTCCATGTCAGCCCATCCAAACTATAAGCCAAATGAAGACCGTCCCGACTGTCATTAATGAAATAAGAGAACAAATAAGCCGTATCACCGGCAAATAGTCCGGCAACCGTTCCTAACAAGCAGAGCAAACTGAATAATCGTTTTTTCATGTATACAATGATTTAATTGTGAGTATACAAAGATAAAAAGAGATTTGGACTTTTTTCTGCACATACAAGGCATATCCATGTAAAATCGTACAAATATATCGCACATTACCCCTATTTTATACGAATTTCCATCTATATGTACTTCTTTCTATTTACATGCAAATGAAAAGACCTTAATTTAGCAACATCAAATTCAAAGTAAAAAGATACTATGAAAAAAACGTTATTGACAATCTGCCTAGTATGGATGTGCTTCTCGTTAAGCGCACAAAAAATTATTGACTTATCCGGGAAATGGTCATTCAGTATAGACCGTCAGGATAATGGAGAAAAGGAAAAATGGTTCAGCCACACTTTGAATGACTTCATCAACCTGCCCGGTTCCATGCCCGAGAAACTGAAAGGTGATGAGGTTACCGCAAAGACCCAATGGACAGGCAGTCTCTATGACAGTTCCTACTATTATAATCCATACATGGAAAAATACCGTAAAGAAGGTAATATTAAATTTCCATTCTTTCTGACTCCCGACAAACATTATGTAGGAGCTGCTTGGTATCAGAAAGAGGTGAATATACCTGCCGACTGGAAAGGTGAACGTATTTTGTTGTTCCTGGAACGTCCCCATATAGAAACAACCGTATGGGTGAACGGACAAAAGACAGGAATGCAGAATAGTCTTTGTGTTCCCCATCAATATGATATAACCCGTTATGTCCGTCCCGGAAAATGTACTATCACCATCCGGGTGGATAATCGTATCAAAGAAATCAATGTCGGACCGGATTCGCACAGCATAACCGACCAGACCCAAGGAAACTGGAACGGCATTGTAGGACGCATCTGTCTGCAAACGACTCCGAAAACATATTTCGATGATATTCAAATATATCCGGAACCGGAACAAAAACTGGCACGTGTCAAAGTCGTCATCAAAGGTACAGGCACTGCAAAAGTAAAATTATCAGCAGAGAGCTTCAATACGGATAAAAAGCATATAGTTCCCGCCATACAACAAGAAATCAAACTTAACAAAGGAGTGACGGAAACAGAAATGGTATTACCTATGGGGAATGATATGCTGCTATGGGATGAATTTCATCCGGCCCTGTACAAACTGAAAGCAGAAGTCACCAATGGGAAAAAAACTGAGATAAAGGAAATACAATTCGGTATGCGCCGATTTGAAATCAAAGGTAAATGGTTTTATGTAAACGGGCGCAAAACCCAGCTTCGCGGAACAGTTGAAAACTGTGACTTCCCGTTGACCGGTTACGCTCCGATGGATGTAGAAAGTTGGGAACGGGTATTCCGTATCTGTCGCAGTTATGGACTGAATCACATGCGTTTCCATTCATTCTGTCCTCCCGAAGCCGCTTTTATGGCTGCCGACCGGGTAGGATTCTATCTGCAACCCGAAGGTCCGAGCTGGCCCAATCATGGTCCCAAATTAGGTTTGGGACAACCTATTGACAAATATCTGATGGACGAAACCATCGCATTAACCAAAGAATATGGCAACTATGCCTCCTATTGCATGTTGGCATGCGGAAACGAACCTAGCGGACGCTGGGTAGAATGGGTGACCAAGTTCGTAGAATATTGGGAAAAGAAGGATCCCAGACATGTATATACCGGAGCATCGGTAGGCAACGGATGGCAATGGCAACCCCGCAACCAATATCATGTAAAGGCTGGGGCACGCGGCCTGACCTGGTCCAAGAAACAACCGTCCACCCAAGACGACTATCGTTTCCAGAATCATCTTGACACCGTGAGACAGCCCTACGTATCCCATGAAACAGGTCAATGGTGCGCTTTCCCCAATTTCAATGAAATACGTAAATATACAGGCGTCAATAAAGCCAAGAACTTCGAGATTTTCAAAGACATTCTGGCTGACAACCACATGAGCGACCAAGCCCATCTATTTATGATGGCCAGCGGAAAGTTGCAAGCCCTTTGTTACAAATATGAAATAGAAAAGACACTCCGCACGCCCGATTATGCCGGTTTCCAATTATTGTCACTGAACGATTATTCGGGTCAGGGAACTGCACTGGTAGGTGTTCTCGATGTTTTCTTTGAAGAAAAAGGATATATCAACTCCGCAGAATGGAGACGTTTCTGCTCACCTACAGTTCCACTGATGCGTACAGATAAATTTGTATATAATAACAAGGAAATTTTAAAGGCGGATATTGAAATCGCTCATTTTGGTGCCGAGGCATTAAAACAAGCAGAAATTGTATATACGTTAAAAGACGAATATGGCAAAGTATATGCGCAAGGCACATTGGCAACACAAGACATTCCTGTCGGAAATTTAAATCGCACAGGTAGCCTTGAGTTTCCGCTTACTGATATCCAAGAGGCTAAAAAGCTGAATCTGGAAATACGCATTATGGGAACAGAAGCTGTAAATGACTGGAATTTCTGGGTTTATCCCGCCCAAGTGACAATAGCCGAAGGAAAAGTATACACTACCGACACCTTGGATTCGAAAGCCCTGGAAATTCTTCAGAATGGTGGAAATGTGCTTATTACAGCTGCGGGCAAAGTGAGTTATGGTAAAGAAGTGGTCCAGCAATTCACTCCTGTATTCTGGAACACCTCCTGGTTCAAAATGCGTCCTCCTCATACCACAGGTATCTTAGTGAACCCCAAACACCCGTTATTCCGTCAGTTTCCGACAGAATATCACAGCAATCTGCAATGGTGGGAACTGCTGAATCGTGCTCAAGTGATGCAATTCACCCACTTTCCACCCGCTTTCCAACCTACGGTTCAAAGCATCGACACTTGGTTTATAAGCCGCAAGATAGGTATGTTATTCGAAGCCAATGTATTAAATGGGAAAGTGCTCATGACAAGCATGGACATTACTTCCCAGCCAGAGAAACGCATTGTAGCCCGTCAGATGCATAAAGCCATTTTGGATTATATGAATTCGGACCAGTTCCGTCCGCAATTTACTGTAACGCCTCAACAAATCAGTGAGTTGTTCACAAAAACAGCCGGTGATATCAAATCTTATACCAATGACTCTCCGGATGAACTAAAACCGAAAATCAATTAATAACAATCTATATCAATCATGAAACAGATAGCCCTATTAGCTCTTGGACTTTTAGCGACATTAGGAGTCGAAGCACAAACTTACAAATTCGATTTTACCACAGGTAAAAAGACGAAAGACGGTTATACCAAAATAACTCCCGCCGACAGATACTCGGAGGAAAAGGGATACGGATATGACAGACAGCCCTCTCCGGAAGGTAAAAGTACAGCTCCATTCTTTTTCTCTGTTACGGTTCCCGATGGAAACTACCATGTCACAGCCGTGATAGGAAACAAACGCGCTGCCGGAGAAACAACAGTGCGAGGAGAATCACGCCGCCTTTTCTTCGAAAATGTGAAGACAAAAAAAGGGGAGTTAAAACCTTGTACATTTGTGATCAACAAGCGCAACACACATATTTCGGAAAAAGAAAATGTGCGCATCAAACCGCGTGAACGCCAAAAATTGAACTGGGATGACAAACTTACTTTGGAATTCAACGGGGATGCACCCCAATTGTCCGAACTGATTATTGAGAAAGTAAATAATGTACCCACCGTATTCCTATGCGGTAACTCCACGGTAGTAGACCAGGACAATGAACCTTGGGCAAGCTGGGGACAAATGATTCCCCGCTTCTTCAATGACAGCATTTGTTTTGCCAATTATGCAGAATCCGGCGAAAGCGCCAATACTTTTATCGGTGCAGGACGACTGAAAAAGGCATTGACACAAATGAAACCCGGAGATTATATTTTTATGGAATTCGGTCACAACGACCAAAAGCAAAAAGGTCCCGGTAAAGGAGCTTATTATTCATTTATGACCAGCTTGAAAACATTCATTGATGAGGCAAGGGCACGAGGAGCCTATCCTGTACTGGTAACCCCGACACAACGCCGCAGTTTCGATGAAAACGGGAAAATCAGAGATACTCACGAAGATTATCCCGAAGCAATGCGCTGGTTGGCTGCCAAAGAAAACGTTCCTTTGATCGATCTCAACGAAATGACCCGTACCCTCTATGAAGCAATGGGGGTGGAACCTTCCAAAAAGGCATTCGTACATTATCCTGCCGGAACCTATCCGGGACAAAACAGGGTATTGGCAGATAATACCCACTTCAATCCTTACGGAGCTTATCAAATCTCCAAATGTATCATTGAAGGGATAAAGAAAGCGGGATTACCTATCTCTAACTATTTGCGCAGCGACTATTCCGGTTACAATCCTGCACATCCGGATGCTTTGGACAGTTTCAAATGGAATGACAGCCCGTTTACAGAAATTGAAAAGCCGGACGGCAATTAATTTAAAAGTAGGAACAAATGAACAACAAAACATTATTATTAACCCTATCATTTACCTTAGGTACCCTCTTTACCAATGCCCAATCCCTCCCCGGATTCCAATGGGGAGAAGGGATGGGAACTCCTGACCTTTCGTGGACTGCCCAAGTAGGAGCCAAAACCTATCCGAAGGGAAAAATATTCCAAGCAGCCGATTACGGATTGAAAAATGACAGCACCCGGTTAAGCACTGCCGCCCTGCAGAAAGCCATTGACGAATGCCACCGTTCCGGAGGGGGAACAGTGGAAGTAGCCCCGGGATACTACCGGATTGGTGCCATCTACCTGAAAAGTAATGTAAACCTCCACCTCAACCAAGGTACGACGCTGATAGCCAGTGAGAATATTGATTTATACCCCGAAATGCGCTCCCGCGTGGCAGGTATCGAAATGGTATGGCCCTCGGCAGTCATCAATATTCTGGATGCGGAAAACGCAGCTATCAGCGGAGCAGGTACGTTGGATTGTCGTGGAAAAATATTCTGGGATAAATATTGGACCATGCGGAAGGATTACGAGAAACGCAAACTGCGGTGGATTGTGGACTACGACTGCAAACGTGTAAGAGGTATGCTCATCTCGAACAGCCGCCATATAACACTGAAAGACTTTACCTTGATGCGTACCGGATTTTGGGGTTGCCAAGTGCTGTATTCCGACCAATGTACCTTGAACGGACTGAAAATCAATAATAACGTAGGGGGGCATGGTCCCAGTACGGATGGTATTGACATTGATTCCAGCACCAATATCCTGATTGAAAACTGCGAAGTAGATTGCAACGATGACAATATCTGCCTGAAAGCCGGAAGGGATGCCGACGGTCTGCGCGTAAACCGCCCCACAGAAAATATCATTGTTCGTGGATGCATTGCACGTAAAGGTGCGGGACTGATTACCTGCGGCAGCGAAACTTCAGGCTGCATCCGAAATGTATTGGGCTATAACCTCCAAGCATACGGAACCTCTTCCACCCTCCGTCTGAAATCTGCCATGAACCGCGGTGGAACCGTAGAAAATATCTACATGACCCAAGTGACAGCAGACCATGTCCGCCATGTACTGGCAGCGGACCTGAACTGGAACCCCAGCTATAGTTATTCTACCTTACCGGCTGAATATGAAGGTAAGGAAATTCCCGAACATTGGAAGGTTATGCTGACTCCTGTCACACCTAAAGAAAAAGGGTATCCGCATTTCCGTAATGTATGGCTCAGCGATGTAAAAGCTACTAATGTGCAAACCTTTATCACCGCTGCCGGCTGGAATGAGGAACTGCCTTTGCAGAATTTCCATATTTCCGGCATAAAAGCCAAGGTAAATAAAGCAGGAAGCATTATCTTTACCGAAGACTTCCACCTGGAAGATGTCCGGTTACAAGTAGAAGACGGCAGTCGTGTGGAAGAAAAAAACAATAAGAACGCACAAATCGATATCAGCTATGAAAACAACATGGAATTATAGCCGGCGGCTACTTCCGTTCTTTCTCTGTATGCTGTTGTCTGTCTTTGGCAACAACGCCCAGACTCTTCCCTTCCGTTTATCCAAAGGTGCGGGAACTTTCCGTCTGGGAGTGGTTTGCGGCAATGAAAGTTGCTGGCTGGACCAATGCAGTGTTAAGAAAAAGGGACAGGCTTATACCATTAAAGATAAATTATGGAAAGAAGGTGAAATAAAGCTGATTGTATGTCCATTGACGAATAGTAATGGTTTTATCATGGAGGTTTCGGGTGAGCGATTACCCGAAGAGTTCAAACTTTGCTGGGCTTTCGGTGCATGCGACGGTGCAGACGACTCTGCCGTAACAGACAACAGTATTCCGGTAGCCTCCTGCTTCCATAATGTATTCAGTATAGAAGGAAACGCTTTTACCACCTATTATGGTGAAAGCATGAAACTGAGAACGGTTCATGGGGTATCTCCCATCGGTTCCGAAATTCGTCTGTCCGACGGACATAAACAAGCATCCCCGCTTGCTTTATTCAACTCCGGTAAAAAGACAGATGCCCCCGTCATCTCTGCCCTATGCCCGTGGAAACCGCAAGAAAAGCTCTACTTTTGTTTCTACCAACGAGGCGATTATAATTATTTCATGCTACCCGGATTATTCGGGAAAGAACATAAAACCCGATCAAAATGAAACGATTGTATCCATACCTGTTCTTCCTTTTCCTATGCCTGTCTGCCCAGGCACAGGAATTCAAGGTGTACCAATTTCCGGCAGATAAGGTTCCTGCCATAGATGGCAATACCCACGACTGGGATTGCGTTCCGGCTGATTATAAGATAACGGAAGCAGCTTTAAAGGAAGACGAGGGAAAACATGCACAGCCGGACACTACCACATTGAAAGTCAGTGTCAAAGTAGGTTGGTGTGCAGAAACTCAGAAGTTGTATTTTCTATATGAAGCATACGATAATTATTGGCGGTTCAGTGAGAACTCCTTGAACACGGATATTTTTGAAGTAGTGGTGGATGGCGATTGTTCAGGGGGGCCGTTCATCGACCGTTTTCATCCCACAGCTCCCAAAGATGTGTGGCAAGCCTGGTTCAAATTTCACGGATGCCATGCCCAGAACTATCACATCTTCACCCCGGCTCACGGCAATGACTGGTGTATGTTATGGGGTCCTCAGGTATGGCTGAAACAAAAGCCATACGCTGATTATGCCTATCAGTACTCTTTCAAGGAGGGAGAAGCGGGTAAGCTGGTATTGGAATTCTATATCACCCCCTTTGACCATGCGGATGCCGACGGTCCCGAACTATCTCGCCCTACTTTATTAAAGGAAGGAAATGAAATCGGACTATGCTGGGCGGTGATTGACTGGGATGCCCACCCTGCCTCTAAAGACGGATTCTGGAATTTATCCGATGAGCATACCATGTATGGCAATGCATCTTATTTACGCAAATTCAAACTAATGCCCATTCAGTAAAAGCAAAGACAGACCATGAAACAACTCATACTCTTCCTTTTATGCCTCAGCACATGGACAGCACAGGCAAAGATCTATAATGTAAAAGATTACGGAGCGAAAGCCGACGGTACTACCATTGATAGCCCCGCCATAAACCGGGCCATTGAGGAAGCTGCCTCCCAGGGGGGAGGAACCGTTTATTTCCCTGCGGGAGAATACGCCTGCTATTCCATACGTTTGGCCAGCCATATACATCTGTATATAGAACAAGGAGCACGGATTGTCGGCGCCTTTCCATCAGCAACGGAAGGCTATGACCCGGCAGAACCAAATGAACACACCCAATTCCAGGATTTCGGACACAGTCATTGGAAGAACTCACTTATTTGGGGAATCGGTCTGGAAGACATCACCATCAGCGGACCGGGACTGATTTATGGCAAAGGACTCACCCGTGAGGAAAGCCGCCTGCCCGGTGTAGGCAATAAAGCCATCAGCTTGAAACTCTGCAAGAACGTGACATTGAAAGACTTCTCTTTGTTGCATTGCGGTCATTTCGGCCTGCTGGCTACAGGAGTAGACAATCTGAGCATTCTGAACGTGAAAGTAGATACCAACCGGGACGGTTTTGACATAGACTGCTGCAAAAATGTCCGCATCAGTCATTGCACCGTCAACGCTCCCTGGGATGACGCTATCGTGCTTAAAGCGTCCTACGGATTAGGCTATTTCAAGGATACGGAAAATGTAACCATCTCCGATTGTTTTGTCAGCGGATACGACCGTGGCAGTGTATTGGATTGCACTTGGCAAAGGGACGAGCCCCAAGCGCCGGATCACGGATTTGTAACGGGACGCATTAAATTAGGAACGGAATCCAGCGGCGGTTTCAAAAACATAGCCATCACCAACTGCATCTTCGAGCGTTGTCGCGGACTTGCCCTGGAAACAGTGGACGGTGGCAAACTGGAAGATATCGTCATCAGTAACATCACGATGCGCGATATTGTCAACGCCCCCATCTTCCTGCGGTTAGGAGCCCGGATGCGCAGCCCGCAAGGAACACCCGTGGGCACAATGAAACGCATCCTCATCAGCCACGTCAATGTATTTAATGCCGACTCGCGCTACTCCTCCATTATCAGCGGAATACCGGGAGCCCTTATTGAAGATGTGACACTGAGCGATATTCATATCTATCACCAAGGAGGATATACAGAAGCCGACGGACTTCTGACTCCTCCCGAACAAGAGAAAGTATATCCTGAACCGTGGATGTTCGGAACGATTCCCGCCAAAGGTTTCTACATCCGCCACGCACGCAACATCACCTTGGACAATGTAAATTTCCATTACGAGAAAGCGGACGGACGTCCCTTGTTTGTCACGGATGATGCCAGTGATATCAGATACAGGAACATCACAGTGGATGGAAAAGAGTTCAATACAGCCAACTAATAAAAAACAAAATAGAATGAAGAGAAAATATTTATTTTTCAGCCTGTTGCTGGCCGGAAGCTGCCTTTACGCACAAGAATGGCCGGCAGTGCGACCCGAAGCTCGCCCCGCCACCCGCTGGTGGTGGCTGGGAAGTGCTGTCGATGCAACCAATCTGACCTACAATCTGGAAGAATATGCCAAAGCCGGACTGGGAGGTGTTGAAATCACTCCTATTTATGGTGTTCAAGGCAACGATAAGAATAACCTTCCTTTCCTCAGCCCGCAATGGATGAATATGTTGCAACATACTGAAGCTGAAGGAAAACGTATCGGTATTGAAGTAGATATGAACACCGGTACCGGATGGCCCTTCGGCGGTCCTCACGTGAGTATGACAGATGCTGCTACCAAAGCTATTTTTCAATCCTATCAAGTAAAGGGTGGAAAAGAAATTACGCTAGATTTGAAAGTAGAAGAAGAAAAACAACGCCCTGTAGCCACTTTAAGCCGGGTTATGGCCTATAATGCGGACAATAAGCAATGTCTTAACCTCACTTCCAAAGCGAAGAACGGACAATTACAATGGAAAGCTCCGGCAGGACATTGGAATATCATCACCTTATATATAGGCAAGACTTTCCAAAAAGTGAAACGTGCTGCTCCCGGTGGAGAAGGCTATGTGATGAACCACTTGGATAAAGGAGCCGTAAAACGCTATTTTGCCAACTTTGACAAAGCCTTTAAAGAAAACAAGACCAATTTTCCACATACTTTTTTCAATGACTCTTACGAAGTATATGGTGCTGACTGGACTCCTGATTTTCTGGAACAATTCGCCCGCCGTCGCGGCTATAAACTGGAAGAACACTTCCCTGAATTTATAGCTCAGGACCGTAATGAAACCACCGCCCGCATAGTCAGTGACTATCGCGAAACCATCTCCGATTTATTGATTGAGAATTTCAGTACCCAATGGACTAACTGGGCACACGGTCACGGCAGCATCACCCGTAACCAGGCACATGGTTCCCCTGCCAATCTGATAGATACCTATGCCTCCGTGGATATTCCCGAATGCGAAGGGTTCGGCCTGTCGCAATTCCATATTAAAGGATTGCGTCAAGATTCCCTGACACGTAAGAATGACTCCGACCTTTCCATGCTGAAGTATGCCTCTTCCGCTGCCCATATCGCCGGAAAGCCTTACACCTCATCCGAAACATTCACCTGGCTGACAGAACATTTCCGTACCTCACTTTCCCAGTGCAAACCGGATATGGATTTGATGTTCGTATCAGGTGTAAACCACATGTTTTTCCACGGAACTCCCTACAGTCCCAAAGAAGCCAAATGGCCGGGATGGAAGTTCTATGCCTCTATTGACATGTCTCCTACCAATAACATTTGGCAGGATGCTCCTGCTTTCTTTGAATATATCACCCGTTGCCAGTCTTTCCTGCAAATGGGAAAACCGGACAATGATTTTCTTGTTTATCTGCCTGTATATGATATGTGGCAGGAACAGCCGGGCCGTCTTTTGCTGTTCAGCATCCATGATATGGCAAAACGTGCTCCCAAGTTTATAGAGACCGTTCATACCATCAGCAATTGCGGCTATGACATGGATTATATCTCTGACAACTTTGTGAAAAGCACCCGTTGCGTAAATGGCAAATTACTGACCAAAGGAGGAACTTCCTATAAGGCCATCATCATTCCTGCTGTAAAACTAATGCCGTCCGAGGTACTCGGCCATTTACTAAAGCTGGCACAAGCCGGAGCTACTATCATCTTTACCGAAAACTATCCGCAGGATGTACCCGGTTATGGAAAACTGGAAGCACGCCGGAAAGGCTTTGCGCAATTACAAAAGCAACTTCCGGAAATTGCTTCTTTCGATGAGACGGTGGCAACTCCTTATCAAAAAGGGATCATCATTACAGGAAACAACTATCAATCTGCCTTGGAAAAAAGCGGTGTTGTTCCCGAAGAGATGAAAACGCGGTATGGCTTACAATGTATCCGCCGCTCCCATGCCGATGGACATCATTATTTCATCTCCTCATTGCAGGAAAAAGGAGTAAACGACTGGATAACCTTAGCCGTTCCCGCAGAAAGTGTCATGCTGTTCAATCCGATGACGGGAGAAAAAGGGAAAGCACAAACCCGCAAGCAAGAAGGCAAAACCCAAGTACACCTCCAACTGCATTCCGGCGAAAGCGTGATCCTGCAAACTTTCAACCATGCCCTGACAGACGTTGCCGAATGGAAATACGTTCAAGAACAACCTGTCAGCCTCAGCCTTGATCACGGCTGGAAACTTCATTTTACAAAAAGCACTCCCCGGATAGAAGGTACATTTGATATCGACACTCCGTCTTCGTGGACTGAAATTGCTCACCCCAACGCTCCGATTACCATGGCGGCGGGAGTATATACCAATATCATCACTGTTCCCCATATTCCCGCCGATGACTGGATACTGGATTTGGGCGATGTGCGGGAAAGTGCCCGTGTGCGCATCAACGGACAAGATGCCGGAACGGCATGGGCCGTACCTTATCAGTTGAAAGTAGGCAAATGGCTGAAACCGGGAGATAACAAGATAGAAATAGAAGTGACCAATCTGCCTGCCAACCGCATTGCGGATATGGATCGTCGGGGTGAGAAATGGCGTATCTTCAATGAAATCAATGTGGTGAATCTGCAATACAAACCGGTACCTTATACTGATTGGCAACCATTGCCATCGGGATTGAATGGTAGTGTAAGGTTGATACCGGTTACTTATAAATAAGATATCCGATAGTGGCAGCCTATTGGCGGAGTTAATCCAGACTGTATTTGAAAGACTGAATTAATTCCGCCAATGTTTTTTACCTCATGCTCAGTGAGTGCACCTGCAACCGATCAAGCCGCAGCGAGACAGCATTTTATAGCAAAACGGCGTATTTACGGATAGTATCCAAACGTTCCCTAAATGTCTGATCATTACCAGCCTGCCGCATATTATATTCCGGTTACAGCCGCATCAGCGAACCGGCAGGATATCCAGCATCGCTTCAAACATCATGACTGTAGGAGTAGTCAAGCCTCAATTGAATGTATATCACTCCCTACCCTATAGCATAAGCCTTTTCTTTCTCCAGGTTAAGCCTTTTTATACGGATATGTTCTATCTCCATAGCCTTTGGAGTTATCTCCCAAGGCTATGGAGTTAACTCCAAAGGCTTGCGGAGATAAAACAGGCAGGAAGAAAAGCCTTAACCATACGTCAGGAAAGGGTTAGGGATACGGATAAGATCCTTTAAGGACGAATCGGATGCCAAAGTCTTTTGCAGATGCCTTTTTCGGATGAAAGTCCCGCTAACATTCTACAGCTCCAAAACTTTTCCGTCAGTGAATAGTCGAGATGCCATCCGTACCGGTTCCCGATAAGCATACCAACCGTCCGTATCGTTACATACAGCCTACAGCTTTCAAACGGATGTGTCTATTCCAAGGGGTAACGAAGCTAAGACAAAATGTGACAGGAATTCCCAAACTATCAGAGGAAAGGGAAGTGATAACAGATAAAAAGTGGTGGTAGCAGATGTTTTTTCATGCTGCTACCACCACCTTTGAAACGCCCTGTTCATGGGTGTTTACGAAAGAGGATGGTAGTAGTGGTAGCAGTTTTGCAAAACTCTGTTGCAGGTGGGAGGAAAATTCAAACAGGAACTAAAATTATAAAGTTTTCATCTTCTTCCCTATGCCCACTGCTTTAGAAATTTTGCCTGTTCCTTTTTCCTTATACAAGTAGCCACGGAACATGCCTCCGCTATTAAACGGCATGGCAAAATTACCTTTCTTGTCCACTGCAATCAATCCACCATTTCCCTCCTTGGTATTCAGTTCCTGATGGATAATATAATCGGCAGCCTCCCCGACAGGCTGATGCAGCAACTTCACACGAGTAGAAAGATTATAAGCTACGACGTGACGGATAAAATACTCCCCATGCCCGGTGCACGACACAGCACAACCTTCATTATCCGCATAAGTACCTGCACCAATCACCGGAGAATCTCCCACACGGCCCCATTGCTTCTTGAACATACCACCGGTACTTGTTCCCGCTGTCAGGTTACCTTGCTTGTCCAGTACCACACAGCCCACAGTTCCATTCTTCTTGCTCTCCTTCTTCAAATCCTCTATCCACTTCAACGTCTTAGGAGTAGCAAAATACATATTATCCACAATTTCCAGTCCTTGTGACTTTGCAAACCGGTCAGCACCCTCACCTGCCAGCATCACGTGAGGTGTTTTAGTTTTTACCGCATAAGCTGCATTAATCGGATTCTTCACCGTTTTCAACCCGGCGACAGCTCCTGCTGTCAAATCCTTACCTTCCATAATAGAAGCATCCAGCTCAAAAGTACCGGCACTGGTACAAGTAGCCCCTTTACCTGCATTGAACAAGGGGTTATTCTCAAAGTAGTTGACAACTGCCATTACCGCTTCAGGCCCTTCGCCTCCGGCAGACAGTATAGCATTTCCAATGCTCAAAGCTGAATCTAAAGCCGCATAATACAAGGTTGATTTCTCCTTATCGTCCTCGAGGTTTTCCATAGCACCGGCACCTCCATGAACAACAATTACGTATTCTCTCTCCTGTGCCAGCATGCGGCACAATGGTAATAAGAGCAGAATTGTGATAAATAAGTGTTTCATAATAGTAGTTTAATATCAATAGTATGGTGCGAATGTAACAAAACAATTTGTAAAAAGGAAACTTTATGCAGAGATATAGACATAAAAAAAGGAGCAACGCCTTGCTCCAACCTTTGTTAACCTTAAATCTAATACTATGAAAAACACAATGCAAAGGTACGAACATTATTGAAATTTGCAAATTCGACAAAAAGAAAATTATGTTCTCTAACATGATTTAAGGAGATCCGCCACATTTGTTAATGAACATTTCCCTGTCAGATTATAAGTGACATTTTTACAGTTGTATTTCTTAACGTATACTAAACCATAAGACAAAATACACATTAAAAGTTAAATAAAGCGGATTGATACTATGTTTTAAAACATAAATAGGAATTTTGGTGTTATCTTTGCAGTAGTAAAAGAGAAAACAAAAGGTTTTTAGGAATAACCAGTTCTCCAAACGGGAGAACATAAAAAAGATGTAATTATGAAAAGAACAAATGACACAATCGAGATGTTGCAGTATCAGTTAAGAAGATACAAAGCAATGAGAAAGGGAGCTGCTTGCCAATCTTTGCAATACAAGCTTCAGAAATTAATGAGCCAACAGGCTAATGCCTGATGAGCTCTACCATAAAGAACACAAGTTTATAATTTTATAATATAAGAAAAAGGATATGATTTTTATCATATCCTTTTCTTAGGGACATTCATTAAATATTACAAAATCAGCCAACTAATTCATACACAAAGTATT
>CARCZS010000027.1 GCA_948956705.1 uncultured Phocaeicola sp. | reverse complement strand
AAGAAGCAAAGAGTAAGGCGGAAAGGGAGAGAATAGGGAAATGGGAGCCTGAAAGAATGGAGAACGGAGAAACCCTGCCACAGATAGTAAGCAGAAGCAAGCATATTATACTGAAACACTGGAGCAAATGGAATGAACAGCAAAAGACCAGGGCTGCCATTCTCTTTGATAAATTCCCCAAGCTTCTGGAAGGATACAGCCTTAGCATGAAACTGACAGACATCTTCAACAAGAAGTCAGGTCCCGATGAAGCAAGGCTAAATCTCGCAAGATGGTACAATGAAGTGGAAAAGTTTGACTATATGGAGTTCAACAAGGTACTTGATACCTTTTCAAACCATAGTACGACCATCATAAATTATTTTGAAGAACGATTGACAAATGCTTCAGCGGAATCGTTCAATGCTAAAATCAAAGCTTTTCGAAGCCAGTTAAGAGGGGTGGCTGATCTGAAATTCTTCATGTTCAGACTGGCTAGGCTATACGCTTAAAAGAAAGCTTGCCAACCGGGAAAATCCGCTGACCCTAACTCACTTGGTTAAACCAAAGGTAAACCGCCCCATTCGGAGAATAAAAAAAAGGAGCTACATTTTACCGTAACTCCTTGACTCTCATCCGTCGGGGTAGCGGGATTCGAACCCACGACCCCCTGCTCCCAAAGCAGGTGCGCTAACCGGACTGCGCTACACCCCGAATCTTTTTTTATTTTTTCAATCGCTTTATCTCTCAAAAGCGATGCAAAGGTACGGCTTTTTTTTATATATGCAAATATTTAAAGCGATTTTTTTCTACTTTTTTTCGCATTATTACTTATCAAATTATAAATCAAAACATTAATCTTAAAACTTTTTTTTATCCGCAGCAAAGAAATTTCAGTGTAAAACAACTCCCCTTTCCGATTTCACTACTCGCCGAGATACTTCCACCATGTAAATTCATAATTTGTTTGCATAAACTGAGTCCTATACCACTACCTGTTGGCTTCGTTGTAAAAAAAGGAACAAAGATTTTATCCAATACTTCTGGAAGAATGCCACTACCATTATCACAGACAGAAAGGAAAAATAGATGTTTTTCTAAATCACAATGTGTGCTAATGATAACTTCGGGATAGATTTGCTCTACACAAGCCTCACCTGCATTCTTTAGTAAATTGATTAATACTTGTTCTATCTGTGAACGATCCAGCATCAGTGTCGTTTCTGGGTTTTCTACTTTATATATATATTGTATGTTTTTATTAGGAAACAGTTTTTTCATATCACTCAGTAAATCACCTATATTTACTGGAGCCAGTATCGGAACAGACAGACGAGAAAGTTTACGATAGTTTTCCACAAAATTCAGCAACCCTTTACTTCTTCTATGAATAGTCTGCATCCCTTGCAACATGATATTGTAATCTCTCTCATTCATACCATTTTGTACAGCACGCTCACTTAATGTTTCACTTAATGAAATAATGGGCGCAATGGAGTTCATTATTTCATGAGTGAGTACACGAATCAGCTTCTGCCATGCTTCCATCTCATTTTCCTCCAATACAGCATGGATATTCTTTAAATTAACCAACCGGAGTTCCGTACCATGTTGAGCGGAATATTCGGATACCGTAACAGCCAATTCTTGTATAATATCTCCTTTATGTATTCGTACTGTTTTAATTTCTCCAGGCTGTAATGACAGGATAATAGTAGGAAAATCAGAATTTAACAGAGCCAATTCCCTGACAGAATGAATACGATAACCGCACAAATCCTGCATGGCTGCCCGGTTCATCCAATGTATATTGCACTGACTATCTACTACCAGCAAACTGCTGTCAACAGTATTCAATAATGTTTCATAATATTGATATCGCTCTTCATTCTCGGACAACCGAGTACGGAATTCAGCAACAACATTATTTATTTCTTGTGCCAATCGTTGTTCTGTACGAGTTTTGTGCTGGGTAGAAAAACTCAAAGAGAAATCTGCATAACGAATACCTTCTATCATTCGCGATATCATACGGGTCGTTTTATACTGCCACTGACAGATATAAATGATAATACCTGCCATAATCATCAGCGAAAAAAACAAGCAAAAATAGAGCGAATGTTGATAAAAGAGATATGCAGCTATAGCTACTACCCCCATTAATAACATACAAGCTATCATCCGTAAAGTT
Organism: uncultured Phocaeicola sp.; assembly: GCA_948956705.1. The sequence continues at coordinate 37,793 of CARCZS010000027.1, read as the reverse complement.
TGTAAACGACTCATAACCCTAATTTTTCAAGTTTCCGATAAAGAGCGTAACGGGTAATCCCCAAATATTCCGCTGCACGACTCAAGTTCCCTTCGCTGCGTTTCATAGCACGTTCTATGGCATTGCGTTCTAATTGTTCCAAGTTCAGTATCTCATCCGTATTCACCCTCTTCTCGGGTTGTGGCTGCAACATGAAATTTGCAGGCTTTAACAATGGCGAGTCCGAAAGAATAATTGCCCGTTCTATGGCATGCTGCAATTCGCGGACATTACCCGGCCAATGGTAACGCATGAGTTTCTGCTTGGCTTCGCGGCTCAGTCCGTTTATCTCTTTCTTATATTTATGAGTATACCTTTGTAAGAAATAATCAGCCAGTAAGAGAACATCCTCTCCCCTTTCCCGCAATGGAGGAATAGTAATCTCAATCGTATTGATACGATACAACAGGTCTTGACGGAAATTACCCTCCTCCACCAATTCTCGGATATTTACATTTGTTGCGCTTATCAACCGAACATCAATAGGAATTATATCCGTTGCTCCCAAACGTGAAATCTGCCGTTTTTCTATGGCTGTTAGTAATTTGGCCTGCATAGGTAATGACAAATTCCCTATTTCATCCAAAAAAAGCGTTCCTCCTGATGCCACCTCCATACGTCCCGCCTTTGCTTTGCGGGCATCTGTAAAAGCCCCTTTTTCATAGCCGAACAATTCACTTTCGAATAATGATTCAGGTATGCTCCCCAAGTCAATCGTTATAAAAGGACATTCACGACGAGGAGAAAAATAACGTAGAGAACGGGCCACCAAATCTTTACCGGTTCCATTTTCACCCAATATCAAAATATTAGCATCAGTATCCGATAATTTCCGAATAGTATCAAAAACCTCTCGCATAGGCGCTGAGTGACCTATCATTTGAGGCATCTCTTCATCCTGCGCGCTCAATGCTACAACTTGTTCTTTCAGTTGCCTGACCTCTTTACGAGAATCACGAAGTTTGATAGCCGATGAAAGCGTAGCAAGTAGTTTTTCTTTTTCCCAAGGTTTGGGAATAAAGTCAATAGCTCCAGCCTTAATGGCCCGTACTGCTTTATCTGTATCCGCATAAGCAGTCATAAACAAGACAATAGCCTGCGGATCTAACTTTAATATCTGCTCTAGACAATCGAATCCTTCCTGCCCGCTGATAGCATCCCGACGAAAATTCATATCAAGCAAAATAACATCAGGTTGAAAAGTAGTCATGAAATGCTCAATACGAGTCGGTTGAGTAGTAACTTTTATTTTTTCCACGTAGGGATCCAATAAAAGGTTTAGTGCAAAAAGCACGTCCTCATTATCATCTATAATCAATATTTTTCCTTTTGCATTCATTATTTTATCCTCAATATATCTTGTTATACGAATAAAAGATTTTCTATCCGCTTTTTTGCAAAGATATTGTTTTTTTTAATGTGTTGTCTGTGCGGATACGCACAAAAATAGTGCGTATCCGCACAGAGACATCATTATCTTTTATCCCACAAAAATCTGGTAAACAAAGAGATAAGATAATGGCACGCTATTTGATTAGTCTACAATACTAATATATTAAGTTATGAAAAAAAAATCAGTAATAGCTATCAATTTATGCCTTATAGCAAGCATAGTAACTCTATTCGGCAATAAGATCTATATGCTTTATATAGGTGACTGCCATCAATTGTGGGAAGAAGCACAAACTCACTATGTTAATCGACAATATGAAAAAGCACGCGAGTTATTAGAAAAGATAGCTCACATTGATACGGCCCATCATGCCCAATATCTGACAGGCGATATGTATTTAAAAGGCTTAGGAGGTGAAATTGATTATGATAAGGCTTTGAAACTTTTTCATCAATCGGCAGCGGGCGGAAACACGTATGCTGAAAACAATATAGGTTTTATGTACACATATGGTTTGGGAGTCACTAAGGATTACAGCCAAGCTTTCAAATGGTTGAACAGAGCTGCCACTCAAGGAAATCCAGAAGCTCAAATTGGCATGGGAAGCCTTTATAAAAACGGTTGGGGAGTACGTAAGGATTGTTACATTGCTATGACTTGGTACCTACGTTCTGTAGCTCATGGTAATACGGACGCCATGAACAATATCGGTTATTTATATAAAAACGGACTTGGGGTTCCCAAAGACTTTGAAGAAGCTTATTTTTGGTTTAAAAAAGCAGCAGATAAGAATAATCCGATAGCTCAATATAATATAGGAAATATGTATTGTTATGGCGAAGGAATGGAAAAAGACTTTGCTAAAGGAGCTGAGTGGCTGACCAAAGCTGCTTTACAGGGGAATGCTCCTGCACAATACAACCTGGGCCGCATGTATCAGTGGGGTAAAGGTGTAAAAAAAGACTTACAACAAGCCCGGTTCTGGTTCCAAAAAGCTATAGACAACGGTCATGAAAAAGCAAAGGAAGCATTAACCAAAATAAAAAGCGACTTATCCAAAGAAGACACCGAAGACCCACTCCTGTTCACCTAACTATAAGCCAAAAGTACTAATAGGTATAAAGACATAAAAAAAAACGAACATGAAACTATATTGTATTATAGCACTTTCTCTTCTGCTTCGCCCGGAAACAGCCACAGCACAACAAGAAGAATCAATAACATTGAGTTTGCAACAAGCTATTGAAATAGCACAAGAAAACTCACCGGAAGCACAAGCTGCCCGTCATACCTATCGGGCAGCTTATTGGAACTACCGTTTTTTCCGGGCGAATTATCTTCCCTCCGTCACATTAACTTCATCTCCTACCCTAAATCGGGAGATAAACAAGATTACCCAACCGGATGGAACAAATCAATTTATCCAGCAAGACCAGTTAAGCACAGATCTCAGCCTTAAAATAAATCAAAATATATGGTTTACCGGTGGCAGCTTGTTTGTAAAAAGTACCACCCAACGCATTGATGAATTTGAAGATAATCATACAGCGTATAACACCCAACCCATAGTAATAGGTTACGAGCAGCAACTTTTTGGATATAATTCTTTAAAATGGGATCACCGTATCGAACCCCTTCGCTACCGGGAAGCCCGTAAAGCATATGCAGAAGCATTGGAACTTGTAGCCTCAGAAACCAGCACTCTTTTCTTCAACCTGGCAACTGCACAAACTAATCTTGACATAGCCGCCTACAACTATGCTTCTGCCGATACTTTATACAGGTATGCCGAGGGAAGATATAATATAGGAACCATAACTGAAAACGAAATGCTACAGCTGGAAATAAACAAACTGACAGAAGAAACCAATATGATGAATGCCCGCATCGAAGTAGAGGACCAAATGCAAACACTCCGTTCCTTCCTTGGCATTAATCGGGAAATAAATTTACGAGTCATTCCGGAAGACAGCATTCCTCAACTCGAAATCCCTTTACAAAAAGCATTACAACTGGCATTCAAAAACAGTCCCGATCCTGACACTTATAAACGCAAACAATTAGAAAGCCGCAGCGCATTAGCTTCTGCAAAAGCCAATGCAGGTTTGAAAGCCGACCTGTATGTACAATTCGGGCTTTCTCAAACCGGAAATAAATTTGCAGATTCTTACCGAAACCCCATGAACCAACAATATGCCAGTATTGGTATTTCTTTACCTATCCTGGATTGGGGTCGTGGAAAAGGACGCGTTCGTGTAGCTCGTTCCAATGTAGACTTAGTAGATACACAGGCTGAACAGGGAATGAAAGATTTTGAATTGAATGTATGTAAAATGGTCCGTCAATTCAATCTTCAAGCATACCGTGTAGCAGTAGCCGCCAAGACGGACAAGACAGCCGACCGGCGCCACGATGTAGCACGCCGGCTTTATATCTTAGGAAAATCGACAATTCTAGACCTCAATGCCGCCATTACAGAAAAAGATACCGCACGGAGAAATTATATAACAGCTTTGAAAACTTATTGGAGTCTGTATTATGGTATTAGAAGTATGACGGGATATGATTTCCTCAGAAAAGCAGAGATTTCATGTACTATACCTAAACCTTAACTACACGGCAGATATAAATGATCTTTGTATTATCGCCATACTTAAAAAAGAAATAAAAAAATTATATCAAAAAACATAAACTAATGGATATAAAAATTGAAAAGAAACCGTGGTACATCCGCTATCGCTACTATATGATAGCTGCACTGGCCTTCATTATCTTCCTTATCTATGTGATAAGCCTTTCATTAGGTCCTCGCAAGCTGCGTATCGAAACAGACAACATTCAGATAGCCGAAGTAAAAAACGACAAATTTATGGAGTATGTAGATGTGGAAGGACTGGTGCAACCCATTCTTACCATCAAAGTAAATACTCGTGAAGCCGGCAGTGTAGACCGCATTGTTGGAGAAGAAGGGAATATGATGAAACAAGGTGACACCTTATTGATATTGACTAATCCGGATCTGATTCGTTCCATTGAAGACCAACGTGACGAATGGGAAAAACAACGAATCACTTATAAAGAAAAAGAGATAGAAATGGAACAAAAGAGTCTGACACTGAAGCAACAGACATTACAGGCACAATATGAGATGGAACGACTGCGCAAGAGCTTCGGACTGGACAAAGAGGAATTCAAAATGGGAATTAAGAGCAAGGCTGAGCTTCAAGTATCTGAAGATGAATATAAGTATAAACTGAAAAATACGGCATTACAAATGGAAAGCCTGAAACATGATTCATCCGTAACCCTTATCCGCAAAGAATTATTGAAAAATGATCTGGAACGTGAAAGCAAAAAACTGAAACGTGCGGAAGAACGGTTGGAGGATTTGATAATAAAAGCTCCGATTGGCGGCCAACTAAGTTTTGTGAAAGTAACTCCCGGCCAACAGGTTGCTTCGGGAGAAAGTATAGCTGAAATAAAAGTGCTGGATCAATATAAAATTCATACTTCTTTAAGTGAATATTACATTGACCGCATCACAACAGGTCTTCCGGCTACCGTAAACTATCAAGGGAAACGCTACCCCCTGAGAATTACTAAAGTAGTTCCTGAAGTAAAAGACCGTATGTTTGATGTAGATTTGGTATTTACCGGAGAAATGCCCGAGAATGTCCGTGTAGGAAAGAGCTTCCGGGTACAAATAGAATTGGGTCAACCCGAACAAGCTATAGTTATCCCACGTGGAAATTTCTACCAGTCTACTGGAGGACAATGGATTTACAAAATAAACCCATCAAAAACAAAAGCTGTAAAAGTTCCATTGAATATAGGACGCCAAAACCCGCTTCAATATGAAATCACTGAAGGTTTACAGCCTGGAGAATTTGTAATTATCACAGGATATGATACCTTTGGTGACGCAGAAGAATTGATATTAAAATAAAACATGCAACATGAAAACTTTGAAATATGCCTGGCGCTTCTTAATGCGTTCTAAATCGTATACTATCATTAATTTGCTAGGACTGGCTTTCAGTCTGGCATGCAGCATCATCTTGATGCGATATATCCATAGGGAACTGACGGTGGATGCACATAGCGTAAATCCGGAACATATCATCATTCCTATACGGGATATAGAAGGAAATCTTCATCCGGGAAGTTTGCAACAAGGCTGGTCTGAAACTGATTCTGTTTATATTCCTGACCATCAAATAGTGGAACAATGCCGCCTGATGTTACAGCAGCGAGACAATGTGGTATATGAAAACAGTAACTATGCAATGAATATAGCAGCAGTTGACTCCACTTTTTTTCATTTCTTCCACTACCCGGTTGCAGCCGGTGAGGCCCATTTAGATGCCCCTGGTGACGCCATCATCACCCAGCGCTATGCCCGTAATATATTTGGTAAAGAAAATCCGATAGGAAAAGTATTGGAATATTATGGTAAAAACATCACCATCAAGGGAGTGATTGGAGAATTGGGATGCAAATCATTACTTCGGTTCGATCTACTGGTATCATACAGATTGGTGGAACACTGGCAACGTATGGATATATCACTGATGCGCATACTCCCCGGTGTAGATCTGGATAAGATAAACAAAGCAAGCAATGTGTACAGAAAGGACAAAAGGGGAAACAGAATACGCTGGGAATTTATTACTTGGAAAAATTTATACTGGAGAAATTCCATTGGTCACGATGACGATTACGATTCCATCATGCAATTCGGTAACCGTACACACCTGTATATTCTTTCAGGAGTAACCATATTGCTATTATTGGTAGGTATATTGAATTTCATCAATATTTATATGGTATTTATGATGAAACGTTCTAAAGAATATGGAGTAAAGAAAGTATTCGGCTTGCAGCGTCTGCCTTTGTTTTTACAAATATGGATAGAAAATCTGTTATTAGCCTTTGCCGCATTGCTAACCGCCTGGCTGTTGATAGAAGCAACCCAAGTACCAGTCAGCCGGTTGATGAATGAACAAATTAGCTATTCGGCATTCGACTGGCAATTGTCTTTGGGATTCATCATATTATTACCTTTGGTCACTTCTATTTATCCATACATCAGATATAATTATCTCCCTCCTATTGTGTCTATCCGTTCAATAACATCAAACCGTCATGCTATCACTGTACGTATGACATTCCTTTTTTTTCAATACATTATAACCATATTACTCCTTATCCTGTCCTTTTACTTTGGCAAGCAACTGCATTTCCTGCTGAATACCTCTCCCGGATATCGGACAGAAAGAATTCTCAGAGCTGAGTTGTTACACGAAAACAAAAATTATCTGCGCTCTGATACAGAAGAAAAGCGCAATGAGCGCTTTGCCCGCCAAGACCGTATCAAGCAACTATTAAACGAGTGTCCTCACATTGAAATGTGGATGAATTCCCATTATTCTATATTAAGGGGAGGCTCTATCTGCATGTTGTTAAATGACCAGGATACCCGTCAACCCATGCTCACCCTATTTCCTTCTCCACAATTCTTCCAACTATATGATTTAAAAGTACTGGAAGGAGAAATCCCCCAAAAATTTGAAGGTTGGAGTGACTATAAAATGGTACTGAACAAAGCAGCAATGAAAGCTATGGGCTATACTCGGCTAGAAGATGCTTTTGTACGCAGCGAATCCCCGCTTTGGATTAGTGTCAGCGAAAAAGGAGAAATGGAAGAAGGTGGAACCAAACTTATGCCTGTAGTGGCTATAATAGACGATTATTACCCAAGCCATCTCACTGAAGGAATAAAACCGATGGCATTTGTCGTAGGGCCCAGCAGCGGCAACAGCGATTTTTTGATTGCCGTCAGCCCCGATAAAGAAAAAGAAGTCATAGAATATCTGAAGAAAACAGAGAAAGAAATATATAATACCGAAGACTTCACCTATACTTGGTTGACAGATGAAGTCCACAAACTTTATGCTCAGGACCGTCAAACAGCAAACATTTACTTTGTCTTTGCCTTGATAGCAATCATCATCTCCTGTTTGGGATTATTTGGATTATCCTTATTTGATATCCGACAACGTTATCGTGAAATTGCCATCCGCAAAGTAAATGGCGCAGGGATGAAAGACCTTTACCTGCTATTGTTCCGCAAATATATCAAAGTAATAGGTTGTGCATTTGTATTGGCTATTCCACTTGCCTATTACCTCATATATATGTATACACGGGATTTTGTACTAAAAATACCTGTAGATATAGGAATTTATTTAGCAGTTCTAGCTATCATTTCCTTTATTTCATCAAGCACATTAATTTGGCAAATACACAAAGCTGCTCAAATTGATCCCGCAAAAATTATAAGATCAGAATAAACACACATTAAATATGAAAACACTGAAATATGCTTGGCGCTTTTTAATGCGTTCTAAATCGTATACTATCATTAATTTGCTGGGACTGGCATTCAGTCTGGCATGCAGTATCATCTTGATGCGATATATCCATAGGGAACTGACAGTGGACACACATTGCATCGACAGGGAGCATGTGTATGCTATCTGTACCAATACAGAAGGTAACCGGGGACTGAGTGGACTGAAACAATATAACTATGATACCATTTCTATCGACAATCGTTTCGTAGAAGCTATGACCACCTATATTCCATTGGAAAAGGACTATGTCATTTCCGGTACCAACCGTATTCCGGCACGTTGCCTCGTTACCGACAGTGTATTTTTCCAGTTATTTCATTATCCTATAGTGCAAGGAAAGCTATCTCTCACAACACCTCAGTCGGCATTATTAACAGAAAAATACGCCCGTAAGATTTTCGGTAATGAAAATCCGATAGGTAAAGTACTACGTTATAGCAATGGCAAAGATATTACCGTAGAAGGCATTGTAGGAGAACCTGAGTGTAAAACTACAATTAACTTTGATATCATCCTCTCTTCTAAATTATCCCAACATTGGGAAAGGATGAATACAGAGCTCTATCGTTTCCTACCCGGTACAGATATAAATGCCATAAATAAGACAGGTAGTGTCCCACGATATATAAATGACCCTAAATATGACACTCGCACACATACATTTTCTTTAATTTCTGTGAAGGATATTTACTGGGACGGTTCTTTAACAGACCGTGAACCTGCTATGTTTCTTTCGGGAAACCATTCCCACTTAATTATTTTGTCGGGCGTATGCCTGTTATTGCTCCTCACCGGCATCTTGAATTTTATTAATCTTTACCTGGTAGCATTATTACGCCGCGGAAAAGAATATGGATTGAAGAAAGTATTTGGTGTATGCGGCAAAACATTGTTTGCCAATATATGGATTGAAAATACATTACTAGTTCTGAGCGCCTTATTAGTATCCTGGCTTATTATTGAAATAATGTCTGCCCCTACTGAATATTTGTTCGACATTCACTTTTCTTATACGGCTTTCGACGGATGGCTTTCGGCAAGTATTTTATTATTGTTACCAGTAATAACTTCTATTTATCCATACATTAAATACAATTACACCTCCCCCATTCTTTCCATTCGCTCTATCGGTGTCCAAAGTCATTCCAAACATTTTCGTATGTTCTTTCTAGGGGCACAGTATATTATAACTTTTTTGTTAGTGGTATTATCACTTTATTTTAATCGACAACTTGGAATGTTGTTAAATACCGAACCCGGCTTTCGTACTAAAAACATAATGAATGTAAATTTAGTATATGAATCGAAAGATTTTAGCAGTTATACTTATGAAAGTATGCAACAACGCCGCCAACGTGTCATGCAATTGGATAATGAACTTAATGCATGCCCTTTTATTGAATTGTACGAACCTAGCTATGAGAATATCCTTACTCCTACCTTTGGTACAAATTATCTGAACAATAAAGGAGAAAAGGTGTTTCTGAATATTCATTACGCCACTCCTGCATTTTTCAAATTATATGATATAAAAGTAATTGAAGGTGAGATACCCGATATAAATAAAGAAGACCGGCGCACTGTTTTTGTTGTAAACAAAGCCGCACTGAAAGCATTAGGCTATACTTCAATCAATGGCGCTGGAGTGATTGAAGAAAATCAAAAAAGGGCTAATGCTAACGCTTCTCTTCAACCTATCGTTGCAGTAGTAGAGGATTATTTTGAAGGACATTTGACATCAGGAATCAAGCCTACTATCTATCCTGTCGGAGCACGGTTCAGTGGTGATCTTTATCAGATAGCTTATACACCCGGTAAAAAGAAAGAAGTGATTGATTTCTTACGTAATTTGGAATATAAAGTCTATGGAAGTGAAGACTTTGAATATACTTTCCTGGAAGATGATATCAAAGCGATGTATACACAAGACCGCCAAACAGCCACTATTTATTCTATTTTTGCAGGTATGGCTATTATTATTTCCAGTCTTGGTCTGTTAGGGATTTCTCTTTTTGACATTCGCCAACGATATCGGGAAATAGCGATTCGTAAAGTGAACGGTGCAAGTGCCAAAGACCTTTACCGACTGTTATTCCGCAAATATATAACCGTTTTAATTATAGCATTTATCATAGCTATTCCTTTGGCTTATTATCTGATAAATACCTATACTCAAGATTTTGCAGTAAGGGCACCTGTCAGTATAGACATTTTTATCATATCATTGCTGTTGGTAATAATCATATCACTGGGCACCTTAGCATACCAAATACAAAAGGCGGCATATATTAATCCGACACAAATCATGAAAACAGAATAATTTTATAAAACAACGGAAATATGTTAAGGCATTATATAAAAATGGCAATGCGCCACTTATTAAAAAATAAGATACAAAATCTGATATCTATCGTAGGGCTATCCGTCGGGATATTATGTTTTAGTATCTGTCTTTATTGTAGCCGGTTCATCAGCGAAGTAGATTCTTGCTTTTCCAATAAAGAACTCATAGCAGACATAAATTTATGTACAACACGGGGAGATTTGTATTCTGGTATTCCGGCAACAACGATTGAAGAATTGCGCAAACTTAGATTCGATGAGGTTCAAGATTTTACCTTTACCGTTTATCCCCGAGAGCGGAGTTACAACGTAGAGATAAAAGAAGGGAAAGAATTGCCATACGATCATTTGATGACAATGGAAGTAGACTCTCTTTTTAGGAAAGTATTCACTCCCCGAATACTACAGGGATCATGGGAAGTAGCCTCCAACACCCCCAATGCCATCATACTGACCCGCTCTTTAGCAAAAAGGATTTTCGGTGAATCAGAAAATCCCATAGGCAAACGTATGATATTGACACAACGTCTTTTTACAGCACCGGATACCACTCCTCGTACTGGAGGCATAGCCTATACCATTCAAGCCGTGATAGAAGATATTCCCCTGAATACCAGCCTGAGTTTTCTTGAGAAACTGGACATGCTGACTTTGAATGACAGTGAAGGAACATTGCAATTCAACGGTCGTAATAATATGACTGGAGGTTTTGGTTTTGCCCTGCTACATCCGGGTAAAACAGCTCGAAAATTAGAAGCCCGTTTTCGCTCCATAAATATGAAGCACCACATATATGACGAAGAAACAGCTATAACCGCCTCGCCCTTTGGAAAGAAATTTTGGGATAAGTCCATTGCTCCTTATTTTGCAGGAATAACCATGATAGTAGGCCTGTTGATTTTACTGACCGGACTTCTTAATTTCTTCCATTTTCTTATGGGAACTTTTTTGAATCGTAACCGTGAATACGGGATACGCAAAGTTATGGGCAGTGGAAACCAGCAACTTTTTTACCAACTCTTTGTCCAGTCTGTCATCATTGCATTCATCGCTTTCTTGTTTACGTTCTGCTTGATTGAAATAATCAGTCCCTATTTGAATTTCAATTTATTTAATTACGTTCTTATCATTGAAAAGAACCTCTTGTTTATACAGACCGCAGAGTATATGGTATTCATCTTATTTTTATGTATGATATTATGCTTTATAACTGTATTGCGCATACATTACACACCCATCCAGACAGAGATTCATGGCAGTGAGATAAAACGTCATAAACATGGAATGCGGAATATACTGTTAGGTATCCAATTTTTTATATGCTGGGTTTTTGTCGCATTTACCGTAGCTCTTTATATGCAAGCGGAGAAAACGGAATCTACCCTATTCAACACATTGACTGAAAAAGAAAAAGCCAATATACTAAGTTTCTCCATAGATTATATGTTTATGAAGAATGAAGAGAAACTGGCTTTAATAGAACGTATATCCAAATTTTCCGGTGTACAAGACAAATTATTGGCAGACATCAGTTATCTGAAAGGTATATCAGGTACTGGGATGCAAATGGAAAAAGGTAACCCGGAAAGCAGTTTTGAAGTAAATGTCATGAATGTTTCCACTAACTTCTTCCAATTCATGAACATACCTTTACTATCGGGACACACATTAAAAGCCAAAGAGGATTTGGTAGTAGACAAAACATGGGCGGAACGCCAGAAAAAAGATCTGTTAGGAACTATTTTATACAATTACTCGGAAAGCTATACCATTTGCGGTGTATGTGACGATTTTATCGCCGATATATATAATCAAAGTCCTGGATTTGTATTCTTACCCAGCGACTTCAATTATTATGTAGGTCATTGCTATCTGAAATGCGAGCCGGGGGAAACGGCTGATATAAAAAAAATGATAGAAAAGACATTGAAAGAAACACTCCCGGAAAGTATTCATCCTCATGTCACTACATTGCAGGAAGATATATATGAAGCACAAGCAATAGAAAATAAATTGAAAGGGATTATTCTATTCTTTTCTATCGTCAGCCTGCTCATTACTTTGTTGGGAGTTTATTCGACCATCACATTGGATACGGAACGCAGACAAAAGGAAGTAGCTATCCGGAAGGTAAATGGAGCAGGATTGAAACAGATTATTTTATTGTTTGCCCGCCTTTATATAAAACTGCTGACTGTTTCCGCAATTATTGCATTTCCATTAATTTATATAGTCATACAAATATGGAAAAAAGCATATATTGTATTCTTTAATGACGGTATCATATATTGGGCAGGAATTTTCATCGGAATAACATTTATTACGGCCCTCACGGTATTATTCCGTATTCTGGGAATTGCACGAATTAACCCTGCAAAAGTAATCAAGAACGAATAACTTTATAAAATATAAGATTATGATCAAAACAGTAAACTTACAGAAAATCTTCAAAACAGAAGAAGTCGAAACATGGGCATTGAACAATGTCAATCTAGAAATCAAAGCAGGCGAATTTGTAGCCATCATGGGACCATCCGGTTGTGGAAAGTCCACCCTGCTGAATATCCTCGGCCTTTTGGACAATCCTACGGGAGGCACTTACGAACTGAACGGAACAGACGTTTCCAAATTTACCGAAGCACAACGCACCAATTTACGTAAAGGGGTCATCGGATTCGTGTTCCAGAGCTTTAACCTGATTGATGAATTGAATGTATTCGAAAATATCGAGTTACCCTTATTGTATATGGGGATTCCGGCGGCAGAACGCAAACGCCGGGTAGAAGATGCCATGAACCGTATGGCTATTGCCCATCGGGTAAAACATTTCCCACAACAACTATCCGGCGGACAGCAACAACGTGTTGCAATAGCCCGTGCTGTAGTAGCAAATCCGAAACTGATTCTAGCAGATGAGCCTACCGGTAATCTGGATTCCAAAAACGGCAAGGAAGTAATGGAACTTCTGACCGAACTGAATAAAGAAGGAACAACAATTGTTATGGTTACCCACTCCCAACACGATTCCGGCTATGCAGGGAGAACCATTAATTTGTTTGACGGGCAGGTGGTGAATGAAATAAAAATATAAGTCAATTTATTATAGAGGTGGTTTAACCACCTCTATAATAACAAAAGGATATTATAACAATGAACGTCTTCTTAAACATCAAACTTATTGCCCGCAACTGGTGGCGAAACAAACTTTTTTTTCTGATTTCGCTATTCAGTCTTACAGCTGGATTAGGATGCACCAATCTGCTTATGACTTTTTTTATCCATGAATATAATGTGGAAAAATATAATACCGACCGTAACCTCATTTATCTATTACGTCAAGACTCTCCAATGGAAGAAGGTATTAAAGTAGCCTACTCTACCTCAGACGCAGCCACACAGATAAAAGAAAAATATGCTGAAATTACAGATATTCTGCGTGTAAACGGAATGTCTGGTAATCTTTGCAAATATAATGGAACAGATATCAAACAGTTTCTTTTTATCAGTGCCGACTCTACTTTAAATCAATTTTTTCCTTATACAACTTCAGAAGGCAGCCTGGAAGAAGTCCTCACGACTCCGGACAAAGTTGCTGTAAACAAAAGATTTGCCCACCAACTTTTCGGAAATCATTCCGGTATTGGAGAAATCTTGGAAATAATCAATAAAGAAGGACAAAGTAAAAGTTATAAAGTAGCAGCTATATTAGAAGATCGTCCACAATCTTTTCTGCATTTTGATTTGCTGACAGGACTATCCGACAAATCATGGGGAGGTCCTGTATTATTGAAACTACAACCAGGTGCATCTCCCTTAGCTTTACAGGAAAAAATTAAAAAAGACAAGATTCCAGCATTAGTACCGGATTCACGATATTATATTGATCCGATAAAAGAACTATACTTTAATACAGGAAAAGACAGCAAGCAGCAACAGTTGGCTTTTTTCCAACATTGTGATGTATTATTACTATATATCAGTCTGATTTCGGCCCTGCTTGTGCTTATCATCGCTTGTTTCAACTATACAAATCTGACTCTCTCACGTACCCTGCAGCAACTTAAAATGATACATATAGAAAAGCTGATGGGAGCAAAATCAAAAGAAATCCGCAGTCAGTTATTTCTTGATGCAGCACTTACCGTTTTATTTGCATTCCTGTTATCATTATTGCTTATTAATGACATGCTGCCGTGGTTTAACAACCTGTTGTCTACCCGTCTTTCCTTCTCTTTCTTTTTCAGCCGGCAAGTTCTACCTTTACTTTTATCCTTCATTTTCCTCATGGCTGTCATTCCTGGTCTGTATATCAGCCATAAACTCTCTCAACAGACTTTGAGCAAGTATCGGCAAGCTTATACAGGAAAGAAAAAGCAACAATTTATATGGTTGCTTGTTACCATCCAGTTTATATTTTCAATCGGGTTAGTGTATGCAACCACTCTTGCACAAAAACAAATGGATTTAATCAAATCCCGTGCATACCATTACGAAAATACAATAGAAATAGGGAGTGGCACCCTTCCTCTGTTTCCGCTCTATCAGGAACTGAAACAAATGGATGGAATAGAGTCTATAAGTCTTTCCATGAGTTCTGTACTTTACTGTTGGCTTCGTGAACTTCCTATCCGACAAACAGACGGTAGTATCCAACATAATTCTATAGCACACATCCCTACCGACACAACTTTCTTCCAAACCATGCATATCCGGCAAATTGCCGGAGTATCTCCCTCCCAAGCCTGTCGGGAATATACTCATCCGGCTTTTATCAATGAAAAGCTTGCGCGTCTGCTGAACATAGATATTTCCCACATAGGTCATAAACTAAATGAATTTGATGAATTCTCGGATTCATTAAGTACTATTGCAGGTATTTTCAAGAACTTCCCATTAAACTCCCTGGAAGAGGAAATCGGTGGTCAACAAATATCTATTGGAACAGAACAAGATTTAATTCAGAAAGGAACATTCATACAAATAAAACTCATTCCTGAATATTATAAAGAAACATTGGTATCTATTGAAAAATTATGGAAGGAAATGAATGGTGAAAGAGGTTTCAAATATGTAGATATGCATAAAGAATTTATGTTGCGTAATAACAAAGTAATTATACTCTCCCGAATCCTTATCAGCTACTCATTTATTGCATTGGCCCTGACCTGTTTTGGCCTGTTCGGTATTTCATGGTACGCTGTACGTCATCGTACCCGTGAAATTGCAATCCGTAAAGTGCACGGTGCTTCCAATTGGGAAATAGTATGGTTACTAAACCGTTCGTTTCTATGGCAAATACTAGTAGCATACATCATCGCTATTCCGATAACGTGGTTATTAATGCAACATTGGCTGGAGCAATTTGCTTATCGAATTTCAGCCACACAATGGAATTTCCTGACCCCTGTTCTTATTGTATTGGTAATTACAACCATTACGATAACAATACATAGTTATCTCAGTGCACGCACTAATCCGGTAAACAGCCTGAAAGCTGAATAGCAAACGTCTATGTATATGTTCTCTTTTGCTGAAAAAGAACCAAGCTTACAGAAATCACAACAAGGATTATGCCCAAAGCACTGTATGTAGTAAAGAGTTCTTTGAATACAAATACCCCTACCAGGACTGCCGTAAGAGGTTCCAATGCACCCAATAAGGAAGTCAACGTCGGTCCTGCCAATTTTACAGCCTTCACCAACGTAATATTAGAGATCGCAGTTGCAGGAAGTGCCAGTCCTCCGATATAGAGCCAAGTGATTACATTGGTTTCCAAACGGACCCCCTCATCATAGAAAAGTCCTCCCAGCAAAAAGAACAAGGCTCCCAGTCCCATCACATAACAAGTTAATACCGTAGAATTAACTTCCACTGCTCTGGTTTTTCTTATACCTATTATATAACCGGCATAAGAGAAAACCGATATGCAGGCCGCTATCAACCCCATCATTCTATTTCCACCATTATATTCTATATTTCCGGAAGATAATAAAGATGCTCCTACTAATGATAAAACGATAGCAGCGAAAGTCACAATAGACTTTTTTTCTCTAAAGAAAACAGCCATTGTTACTGCAACAGCCAGCGGATACATAAAATGGATGATAGAAGCAACACCACTTGCAATATTCTGATAAGCTATGACAAGACTGAACGAAGTAAGCGCACGCAGCAAGCTCAGTCCGAAAATTGTTTTAAAATCTTTATACCCTATATGAAAATCACATTTGGTAAGAAAAGCAAAAACAAGCAAGACAACTGTAGCAACTCCCCAACGATAAGTCAGCACTTCGAAAGAAGAATATCCAATAGCCAACAAGCTTATGGAAAAAAACGGTGCCAATCCGAAAGTCGCAGAAGACACTGCTGCATATAAAATACCTTTTATCCGATTCATGTCCTTTTCAAGTAAAGCGGATACAAAGATAGACAATAATACATAATAAAAAAACAGGTTGCCTTTGTAAAGGCAACCTGTGATATCTTACTTTATGATTTCCAACTTCTTAAAGCATTTGGTCAGTTTATCCACAGCATAGTCAACTTGTTCCTTTGTATGAGTAGCCATCAAAGCAACACGCACCAAAGTATCTTGTGGTGCACAAGCCGGTGGAATAACAGGATTAATAAATATACCCTCGTCAAATGCCAGTTTAGTCACTTCGAATGTCTTATCCGTATCACGAACATAAAGTGGAATAATCGGACTTTCAGTATCACCGATTTCAAAACCGGCCTGACGGAAACAATCCAAAGCATAATTTGTAATCTTCCACAAATTCTCACGACGTTCGGGCTCACTCTTGAGGATATGAAGTGCAGCACGTGCAGCAGCTGTTGCAGCAGGAGTATTACTTGCAGAGAATATATATGAACGTGAGTTGTGACGCAACCAGTTGATTGTATCTTTATCCGCAGCAACAAAACCACCGATAGAAGCCAGTGACTTTGAGAATGTACCCATAATAACATCTACCTGATCTGTCAGTCCGAAGTGATCACAGACACCTCGCCCGTCACGACCGAACACACCCAAGCCGTGTGCTTCATCCACCATGATACTTGCATTGTATTTGTCTTTCAAACGAACAATCTCAGGCAAGTTAGCCAAATCACCTTCCATAGAGAAAACCCCGTCCACCACAATCAGTTTCACAGATTCCGGTTTACACTTCTGAAGTTCTTTCTCAAGGGCTTCCATATCATTGTGCTTGTATTTCAACTGGGTGGAGAAAGAAAGGCGACGTCCGTCTACGATGGAAGCATGGTCACGGTCATCACAGATAATGTAGTCATTGCGGTCTGTCAGGCAAGATACCACACCCTCATTTACAGTAAAACCGGTAGAATAAACCAATGCATCATCTTTCCCTACGAATTCCGCCAATTCCTTTTCTAACTGAACGTGCAGGTCAAGCGTACCATTCAAGAAGCGTGAACCTGCACAACCTGTACCATATTTACGGGTTGCAGCAACAGCTGCTTCAATAATCCGTTCATCGTAGGTTAACCCCATATATGAGTTGGAGCCAAACATCAGCACCTTTTTACCATCCATGATAACCTCTGTATCCTGATGGCTGTCTATCTCACGAAAATAAGGGTAAACGCCTCTTTCCATGTATAGTTGAGGCAATCTGAATTTACTTAACTTGTCTTGTAATAATCCCATATCCTATTGTATATGTAAGCCTCGTCGGCCTACTTTAAAATAATGTATATAAACTCACTAATACATTCTGTTTTCAAGGTGTTCCCGTCAAAACAGGCTGCAAAGATAGTAAATTCTACAACCGATTGTACTTTTTTTCAAAAAAAATATTTAGGGGCATCAAAACTTTTAGGATTTAGGGCAGTTATAAACAAAATGTATTACTTTTGCGTTTAATAAAGAGCTAAACTACCAAAGTAAAAGTATGACCACGAAAAAGAAAATTGTATTTGTCGTTAATCCTATCTCGGGGACACAGGGGAAAAGAGCCATATTAAAATGGATTGACGAACGTATAAACCGTACACTCTATGATTATACGATTGTCAAAACACAATATGCCGGCCATGCTGAAAAGATTGCGGCTACAGCTGCCAAAGAGAAAGTAGATATAGTAGTGGCTATTGGAGGAGATGGAACTATAAACGAAATAGGACGTGCGTTGATACATACGGATACGGCATTAGGCATTATACCTTGCGGATCGGGAAACGGACTGGCACGGCATTTACAAATTCCTTTGGAACCCAAGGCTGCTATTGACATTATAAACGAAAGTTCTGTTGCCTGTATTGATTACGGAAAAATAAACAATATACCCTTTTTCTGCACATGCGGAGTAGGTTTTGACGCGTTTGTCAGCTTAAAGTTTGCTGATTCAGGTAAACGCGGACTACTAACCTATCTGGAAAATACCTTGCATGAAAGTCTGAGTTACAAACCTGAAACTTATGAAATAGAAAATGAAGAAGGAACGGTAAAATACAAAGCTTTCCTGATAGCCTGCGGCAATGCCTCCCAATATGGGAACAACGCATATATTGCTCCACAGGCCTCGTTAACCGATGGGTTGATGGATGTCACAATATTAGAGCCGTTCACAGTGCTGGATGTTCCTTCTTTATCTTTTCAACTTTTCAACAAAACCATAGACCAAAACAGCCGGATCAAGACATTCCGTACTAAAAAGATTAAAATACATCGTTCAAAACCCGGAGTTATGCATTATGACGGAGATCCGATCATGGGAGGAAAAGATATTGAGGTAGAATTGATTCCACACGGACTCAACATCATTGTTTCTGATAAAAAAAAAGAGAACGAACCTTTTAGTCTCTTACAGCAAATATCCGAAATATTCAGTGGTATGAAACCTAAAGCTGAAACTTTTGCTTTCCGGCACAGCCATTTATTTGAACTTAACAAAAGTTTATTGCGTCGTCTATCCAAAAAACAATAAAAAATATCTTTTTTCTGAACATCAGTAAAGACTCTGCAAATAAAAACAGTTTCTTTATGATGTTCAGAATAATCCGCTCTCTACATGTTCAGATAGAATTCTTTAGTCAAGGCTATATATTCTTCACTATACACATGACGTGATAATTCGATGGTCAAATCGTCTGTAACACACTTATCCACAGAGAATTTGAAAGCAAGCAGCACCCGTTTGGGCTCCGATCCAGGTTTTGTATGAATGAAAGTCTGATGTGAGAGATGTAATCCGTAACGAGTGGCAGCCATCAAAAAAGATTCTTTACCATCAGCAGGAATAATCACAGAAAAAACGCCTTCGGGATGAAGCAAACGGGCTGCAGATCCTGCTAATTTGTCAAAATCAAGAAAATCTGTATGTCGGGCGATATTACGCTGTTTCCCTGGGCATTTCAATGAATCGGTAAAATAAGGAGGATTGGAAACAATGACATCAAAGAGTGTTTCCGATGTAAAATGACAAATATCCTGCAACTCCACTTCTATCCTATCCTGCCACGGAGATGCCGCCACATTTCCACGAGCCTGTTCCACAGCATCCGCATCTATATCAACCGCTCTTATCCGGGCATTGCACCGCTGTGCCATCATCAAAGAAATCAATCCGGTTCCAGTACCAATATCTAAAATATTACGGGCGGAAACCACATCGGCCCAAGCTCCCAATAAAACTCCGTCCGTACCAACCTTCATGGCACATCTATCATGATAAACAGTAAATTGCTTAAAAGAAAAATAAGGATTTGGCATACTATATTTATTAAATTAGCTGTCAAAAATAGGAAAATCCATTTAATTACTCCAATTATTAGGAAATATTTGATTTTTAAAACTCAATTAGTTCCCATGAATTTTCCTTATTCGACAAGGAATGATTAACTTTGTCCCCGTTTTGGGCATTGGGCTCAATTTAACACAAGAGGAATAAATTATGAAGAGGAATAAGAAAGAGGATATTTTGTTGAATACTGATAACGATGACATCTCTATGTTAGCTGAAATCCAAACGGATCCGGATGAAGTAACTGCTATGGAATTTAATAAAGAAATACCTGTTATGCCTTTACGCAACATGGTAATGTTTCCATCTGTAGTAATGCCTGTGACCATTGGACGCCCCAGCACATTGAAATTGATAAATGCTGCATACAAGAAAAAACTTCCCATAGCGGTAGTTTGTCAGATACAGGGAGATATGGACGATCCCGGTTTTAATGATGTGTACCATGTAGGAGTTATCGGGAAGATTCTCCGTGTATTCGAAATGCCAGGTGGAAATACCACAGTAATTATGCAGTCAAACGGGCCCAAAGTACATTTGGACAGTATCACCAAAACGTCTCCATATTTAAAAGGGATGGTGACTCCTATTCCGGAGGCAAATGACCAACTGGAAACGGACGAATTCAAAGCATTGATTGACACCTGCAAGGATTTGACGAGTAAGTTCATAGAGGCTTCCGAGAAGATGAGTCCGGATACGGTTTTTGCAATCAAGAACTTGGACAATCCGGAAATTTTGGTAAATTTCATTTGTGCAAACTTCCCTATTCCGGTAGAAGAAAAGATAAAATTGCTAAAAGCTGGCGATTTGCAAAGCCGCCTGTATATGCTGGTCAAGATCTTAAATCGTGAAGTACAATTGGCTGATATCAAACAAAGCATTCAAATGCGTACACGCGAAGATATTGACCGTCAGCAACGCGAATATTTCTTGCAGCAACAAATTAAAAACATACAGGATGAACTGGGTGCCGGACAGGAAGATGAAATAGATGAACTCCGCCAAAAAGGAAAAACCAAGAAATGGAGTCCGGAAATGGCAGAACTCTTTGAAAAAGAAGTTTCCAAATTGGAAAGGACAAATTCCCAATCACCGGATTTCAATGTGCAACTTACCTATTTGCAAACCCTGTTAGGATTACCTTGGAATGTCTTTACCACTGACAACCTGAATATAAGTAATGCCGAAAAGACATTGAACAAAGACCACTACGGACTAGAGAAAGTAAAGGAGCGTATCCTTGAACATTTAGCAGTGCTGAAACTAAAAGGTGATATGAAATCACCCATCATCTGCCTTTATGGTCCTCCGGGAGTCGGTAAAACTTCTTTAGGGCGTTCCATAGCGGCATCATTGAAACGTAAATATGTACGTATGTCATTGGGTGGTGTGCATGACGAAGCCGAGATCCGTGGCCATCGTAAAACTTATATCGGTGCCATGCCGGGCCGTATCATCAAAAGTTTGATAAAAGCCGAGTCCTCTAATCCGGTTATCATTTTGGACGAAATAGACAAACTGGGCAGTGACCACCGCGGAGATCCCAGTTCCGCTATGCTGGAAGTGCTTGATCCCGAACAGAACAACACTTTCCACGATAACTATTTGGATGTAGATTACGACTTGTCTAAAGTAATGTTCATCGCTACGGCAAACAATTTGAGCACCATCCCTCCTGCTCTGCTGGACCGTATGGAGTTGATAGAGGTCAGCGGATATATCACAGAAGAAAAAGTAGAAATAGCCCGCCGGCATCTTGTTCCCAAAGAACTGGAAGCCAACGGCATTAAAAAAGAATATGTGAAGTTCTCTAAAGCTGCCTTGGAATGTATTGTAGAAAATTATACTCGTGAAAGCGGGGTGCGCGAACTTGAGAAGAAGATAAACAAGGTAATGCGTAAAATAGCGTTGGAATTTGCACGTGACGGCTATGAAGTGATGCATGAAATAAAACCTGCCGATGTACGCAAATACCTGGGCACGCCAGAATATAGCCGCGACAAATACCAAGGAAATGAATACGCCGGTGTTGTCACAGGGCTGGCGTGGACAGCTGTCGGAGGTGAAATTTTGTTTGTAGAAACCAGTTTAAGCAAAGGAAAAGGCGGTAAACTGACATTGACCGGGAACTTGGGTGACGTAATGAAAGAGTCGGCCATGCTGGCTTTGGAATATCTCAAGGCACATACCAAACTGCTGAATTTACAGGAAGATATCTTTGACAATTGGAATATCCACATCCATGTACCTGAAGGAGCCATCCCTAAAGATGGTCCGTCAGCCGGTATCACCATGGTGACTTCATTGGCATCCGCCCTCACCCAGCGTAAAGTGAAAGCAAATCTGGCAATGACAGGCGAGATTACATTACGTGGAAAAGTCCTGCCCGTAGGCGGTATCAAAGAAAAGATCCTAGCCGCTAAACGCGCCGGAATCAAAGACATCATTTTATGTGAGGAAAACCGCAAGAACATTGAAGAAATTCAGCCGATGTATCTGGAAGGACTGACATTCCATTATGTCACGGATATTAAGGAAGTATTGGCTTTGGCTCTCACCAATGAAAAAGTAAACGATGCCATTGATTTTAATATTACCAATCAAAAAACAGAAGAAAAGAAATAAATATGACTTTTGACTTACAATATACAGACCCCAAATCGAATGCCCGTGCCGGATTGATAACAACTGACCACGGGCAAATAGAAACCCCCATCTTTATGCCTGTAGGCACATTGGGAACGGTGAAGGGCGTGCATTTACATGAGTTGAAAGAGGACATTAAAGCACAGATAATCCTGGGCAACACTTACCACCTGTATTTACGACCGGGACTGGATATAATAGAACGTGCCGGAGGTCTGCATAAATTCAACGGCTTTGACCGTCCTATGCTGACTGATAGTGGTGGTTTTCAGGTATTCTCTTTATCAGGTATCCGCAAAATGAGAGAAGAAGGTGTGGAATTTCGCTCACATATAGACGGTTCGAAACACCTGTTCACTCCTGAACGGGTGATGGACATAGAACGGACTATCGGTGCAGATATCATGATGGCTTTTGACGAATGTACTCCGGGAACCGCAGATTATGAATACGCAAAAAAATCAATGCAGCTTACCCATCGTTGGCTGGACCGTTGCATAAAGCATTTCAACGAAACCGATCCCAAATATGGTTATCAACAGTCATTATTTCCCATAGTACAAGGCTGTGTCTATCCCGACTTACGCAAACAATCAGCGGAATATATTGCCTCCAAGGGAGCTGACGGAAATGCCATCGGTGGCCTGGCCGTAGGTGAGCCAACCGAGAAAATGTACGAAATGATAGAGGTTGTCAATGAAATCTTACCCAAAGACAAGCCCCGCTATCTGATGGGAGTCGGTACACCGGTAAATATACTGGAGGGTATAGAACGCGGTGTAGATATGTTTGATTGTGTAATGCCGACCCGGAACGGACGCAATGGAATGTTGTTCACTAAAAACGGCATAATGAACATGCGCAACAAGAAATGGGAGGATGATTATTCTCCTATCGAGGCCGAAGGAGCATCGTATGTAGATACCATGTACAGCCGTGCTTACTTGCGCCATCTGTTCCACGCACAAGAACTGCTGGCCATGCAAATCGCTTCTATCCACAACCTGGCATTCTATCTGTGGCTAGCAGGCGAGGCCCGTAAACACATCATTGCAGGAGATTTCTCTACGTGGAAACCAATGATGGTAAAACGCTTATCTACAAGATTATAAATTACTAGAAATGAAGAATTGGTTCAAGACAAACACAGATTCATCCCCAAAGGATAAAAAATGGTGGAAGCCGAATATCAGTTGGCTGAAACTGGATAAATGGGTGAAAAGACTGGACATATATATCATTAAGAAGTTTCTGGGAACCTACTTTTTCGCTATTGCATTGATTATCTCCATTGCAGTAGTATTTGATGTGAACGAAAATATAGACAGGTTCATCAATAACAAAGCTCCGCTGAAAGCGATTGTATTTGATTATTACATGAACTTCATCCCCTACTTCTCCAATCTGTTCAGCCCCTTGTTTGTCTTTATCGCTGTTATCTTCTTTACTTCCAAGCTGGCAGAAAACTCGGAAATCATTGCCATGTTCTCCACCGGAATGAGTTTTAAACGAATGATGCGGCCCTATATGATTTCGGCCGCAATCATTTCCGTTGTTACTTTCGGACTGGGAGCATACGTCATACCTAAGGGAAATGTAACCCGTTTGGATTTTGAGGACCGTTATAAGAAAAAAAAGAAGCAGGAATATGTGCGGAATGTGCAACTGGAAGTAGACAGCGGGGTCATTGCCTACATAGAACGTTATGAAAATTATAATAAAACGGGATACCGTTTCTCTTTAGACAAGTTTGATGACAAGAAACTGGTTGCCCACCTTACTGCCCGAAGTGTCACTTATGATACAGCATCTGTACACAAATGGACAATCAAGAACTATATGATACGTGAGATGGAAGGTATGCGTGAGAAAATCACTCGGGGTGACCGTTTGGATACGATCATTAAAATGGAGCCTCAAGATTTTCTGATTATGAAAGGGCAGCAACAAACCATGACAAGCCCTGAACTGAAAGAATATATAGACAAGCAGAAAAGACGTGGGTTCGCCAACATAAAGGAATTTGAAATTGAATATTACCAACGTATAGCCATGTCTTTTGCCGCTTTTATCTTGACAACCATTGGTGTTTCCTTATCATCCAGAAAAATGAAAGGAGGAATGGGACTGCATTTAGGAGTAGGGTTAGCACTTAGTTTTTCATACATTTTGTTCCAAACAGTGTCAGCAACCTTTGCTGTCAACGGAAACACCCCTCCTATTATAGCGGTATGGATTCCTAATATACTTTACACATTTATTGCTATCTATTTATACAGAAAAGCTCCTAAATAATCATAGGAGCTTTTCTAGTTTTTGACGCCAATCCTCGCCGTTCTCCGGTTGCATCGTAATAAAGCCCAGTTCTTTACCAATAACAATATTGGCCGCACCGTCATCTACAAATATTGTTTCAGCCGGATTCAGTTTACTATCTTTGATCATATAGTTAAAGATGCCAGGATCCGGCTTGGTGGAACCGGCTTCGTAGGAAGTATAAATCTTGTCAACATAAGCGTCCAATGGCTTTCCCGCAGAAGTAAATGCATTGCTCCTCGCCCATCCCATCACATAAGGATTGGTGTTGCTCAATATATATACCTTGTACTTCTTACGAAGTTCATTCAGGTAATCCAATTTATATTGCGGCACGTCCGTAACAAATCCTTTCCACCCATTTTCCACGTCTTGATAAGTCAATTCTTTCCCGCAGATTTTACTCAACTCACAGCGAAAAGTCTCAGCGTCTATGTTTCCATTTTCTACTTCCTGAAAAATCCCCTGCTGGTGGTATTTCCCTAATAAACTGTCCGCTTCCCTCACTCCTATCCGCTCAAATGCCTTTACAGCCTGTTCACGATCAAGGCCAATGACAACCCCGCCGAAATCAAACACAATATTCTTAATCTGTTTCATAATCTTTTTATTTATCCGCTGTAAAGGTAGGCATTTGATCGTGAATGGTAAATGATGTAAGTCAATAAAATACCATATAGCAAAAAAAACCGCAGATTCCATTGAGAATCCACGGTAATTATTTTTGTTGTATTTTTCTTCCTTTCGGAAATGTTCTCTCAATTCAAATAAGAAGAGAGTTCGGATACGGTGACATCCTTGGCAACGATAACACCATTTTCATCTAACAAAAAGTTCTTAAAGCCTCTTTTCAAGCGATAAGTCTGATATAGATCCGATGAAACACCAGCCAATTCCACAAAACAATTAGAAGTTGAAATCTGGTCTTTTTTAATGGTCTCGTTAAATATCGACTTGTATTCATCAAATGAAACGGAAACCATTTCTACATTGTCGGCCTGCGCGACGGCATGATTCAAAGTAGCATTCTGCATCCTTGACAAAGCATCATAGCTGGCCCAAAAACTTAGCAGTACATATTTACCTCTTAAATCCTTCAAGTCAATCAACTGCTTTTCGCCACAGATAGTAAATGTAGGAGCCTTGTCTCCTATGGTCAAGCCTTCTGTCGGCGTGTTTTTCCCTACAAAAGAGAATGAAATCAAGGAACTAATAATTAATACAACAAAAATCCACTTTACATTTTTAATCATGTAATTCGATCTTAGTTAATACTATCCGAGACTGCCCTTAAACAGTGATTTCCACCCGGAACATTATCTTTAGTACTGATAATCAATACCATTTAAATTGGAAATCTGCGGCAAAGGTAAGGAGTTTTGAAATTAACTCCAAGATTTTTTCTCAAAAAATATGTTATATAGCATAAAATCGTCCTTTTCATCGAGAAAAAAGAATGCAGAAAATATAGCTGATAAGGATTTATTTACGTACTTTTGCAATCTGTAAATAGCAACCACAAAGTATGAATAATAATACTGAACTTATTTTAATCAGAATTACCGGTCTTGACCGGCCGGGATTAACCGCTTCCATTACGGAAATTTTGTCAAAATATGATGTTACCATTTTGGATATTGGCCAGGCCGATATTCATAGCACCCTGTCATTAGGCATTTTATTCAAAAGCCAGGAAAAAGATTCAGGGAATATCATGAAAGAGTTGCTATTTAAAGCTTCCGCATTAGGCATCAATATCCGTTTCTATCCCGTTACTGTGGAAGAATATGAGGAATGGGTAAACATGCAAGGCAAGAACCGGTACATCCTGACTTTACTGGGACGCAAGCTGACAGCCAAACAAATCGCGGCAGTCACAGGAATATTGGCGGAACAAGGTTTGAATATTGATGCTATCAAACGTCTTACAGGGCGTATTCCATTGGATGAACGAAAAGCGAATGTACGGGCTTGTATCGAATTCTCCGTCCGTGGCACCCCCCGCCAAAGGGAAGAGATGCAACAGGCGTTAATGAAACTGAGCAGTGACCTGGAAATGGACTTTTCTTTCCAGCTGGACAATATGTACCGGCGTATGCGACGCTTGATTTGTTTTGATATGGATTCCACATTGATACAGACAGAGTGTATAGATGAATTAGCCGAACGCGCCGGTGTGGGTGACCAAGTACGAGAAATCACAGAACGCGCCATGCGTGGAGAAATTGATTTCATAGAAAGCTTCACAGAACGGGTGGCTTTGCTGAAAGGACTGGATGAAAGCGTAATGAAAGAAATCGCAGAAAACCTTCCCATCACCGAAGGTGTGGAACGTCTGATGTTCGTGTTGAAAAGATATGGTTACAAAATAGCCATCCTATCCGGTGGATTCACCTATTTCGGCAATTATCTGAAAGATAAATTCGGCATAGATTACGTATATGCCAATGAACTGGAAATAGTAAATGGCAAATTAACCGGAAGATATCTGGGAGATGTAGTTGACGGAAAACGTAAAGCCGAACTGCTGAAACTGATCGCTCAAGTAGAACGTGTGGACATAGCACAAACTATTGCTGTAGGAGACGGAACGAATGACTTGCCCATGTTGTCCGAAGCCGGTTTGGGTATAGCATTCCATGCAAAACCCAAAGTAGTGGCTAACGCACAACAGTCCATTAATACGATCGGATTGGACGGCGTCCTCTATTTCCTGGGCTTCAAGGACTCTTACCTGGAAGAACGCGGCAAACTCTAAAGAAAGAAGTAACTATATATATGAAATTTTCAGAACTAAATTTAGAAGAAGGGGTGCTTCAGGCATTAGATGCCATGAGATTTGAAGAATGCACTCCTGTACAAGAACATACCATACCGGTCATTCTTGAAGGAAAAGATTTGATCGGAGTGGCACAGACCGGAACCGGCAAGACTGCCGCATACCTTTTGCCCGTTCTTAATCAATTAAGCAAAGGCGGATATCCGGAAGATGCCATCAATTGTGTGATCATGTCACCCACACGCGAATTAGCGCAACAGATAGACCAGCAAATGGAAGGTTTCTCTTATTTTCTACCGGCATCCAGCGTGGCTGTTTACGGAGGAAACGATGGTGTGCGCTTCGAGCAAGAAAAGAAAGGTTTAACTTTGGGGGCCGATGTAGTCATTGCTACTCCGGGACGTCTGATAAGTCATCTCAGCCTAGGTTACGTAGACTTGTCTAAAGTTTCTTTCTTTATTCTTGATGAAGCGGACCGTATGCTGGATATGGGATTCTCGGATGACATTATGCAAATAGTGAAATATCTGCCGAAAGAACGTCAGACCATCATGTTCTCGGCCACTATGCCGGCTAAAATACAACAATTGGCAAAAACGATCTTAAACAATCCGGTAGAAATAAAATTAGCGGTTTCAAAACCTGCGGAAAAGATTATCCAAACGGCTTATATCTGTTATGAACGCCAGAAATTGGGAATTATTCAATCCCTTTTCCAGGATCAAACACCCGAACGTGTCATTATCTTTGCCTCTTCCAAATTGAAAGTAAAGGAGGTGACACAAGCATTCAAGCGGATGAAACTGAACGTAGGTGAAATGCACTCAGACTTGGAGCAGTCCCAACGGGAACAGATTATGCGTGAATTTAAAAGTGGCAGAATCAATATTCTGATTGCTACCGATATTGTTTCGCGAGGAATAGACATTGACGATATTCGTTTGGTAATCAACTACGATGTTCCACATGACAGCGAGGATTATGTACACCGCATCGGCCGTACAGCTCGTGCCAACCATGATGGTTGCGCCATTACTTTTGTCAGTGAGAAAGAGCAGACCCAATTCAAAGCTATTGAAAATTTCCTGGGTAGGAACATCTATAAAATCCCGGTTCCCGAGGAATTGGGAGAAGCGCCCGAATACAACCCGCGAAGTGGCGCCGGTCGTAGCAATCACAAAGGTGGCGGCTCCAGAAAACAAGGCAATTATAAGGGGAAAAAGAACGGTACGGGCAAGCCCAATGCCAATAATAGAAGAAACACCCCAAAAGAATAGACGGAAGAGATGATATCTAAAAACCATTGGAGGAAGACGGACTTGTTTTCCTCCAATTTTATTTTATGGAGAGGGTCACTTCATGGCTCATCTGCAAAATAGATGCGAGGCAATCACAAACATCCATTATATGTATTGCTTGTAGGATATATAATCTTTCACCTGTAACATTACTAACCTTACACCCCACACATTAGTAACGTATGGGGTGACACGTTACTAACCTTCCGGCATGTACGTTACTAACCTCTCAAACGTCCTGTTCTTTTCAGAAAAGAACAAGGTCTTTAAAAAAAAGAACAGGACGTTTTCATTGAAAGAACAAGAGCTTTTTAAAATTTGACCTGTTGTTTTTTCCATAACGGTATCTACATGCCGAAACGCCTTATTTTTACTTCAGATCTTTCAGCCATTCCGCAAACGCCCTGCCCATCGGCATTCCGGCTGAAGGATATGCATTGTGAAATGTTTCAGCCGGAAAATATCCTTCAGGAAAACCAATTCCCCAAGAATCGGAAGAATACCAATCCGGCTGAAGGATTCCAATCTCCTGCTGAAGAATTCCCAAGCCCAATCCTTCAGCCGGAATACCGATGGGCAGGGCATTTGCGAGCAGGCTGAAGCTTTTGAAGGATTTTTCAGGGTATTCTCTATAGAGCATGATAGCGACCAAATAGTAATCGCGAAATAAAAAAAATGACATAGCCACGACTACCTTACCAACTCGAATGCAAGTCCTCCATCCTTGCCGGCAGTAATATTGACCATATAACAAGACGCGCCGTCAGGTATGCACACCGTGGCCTGATAATGATACCCTTTCGAATCGACCCCCATAAAATCCATATCCGACAATATAGCCCATTGCAAGAAATCATCCGGAACCACCCCCTTGAACATCTGCTTGGTGATATCTTTGGCATAAAGACTCTTCCTGCCTTCATACACGCAAATGTGTATGATATTGTCATAATATACATTATCCACCCCAAGTCCTTCCTCCGAAACCCCCGGACGCATTACTTTAATCTTTGACGGGTTAATGTACACATATCCGCGATAACGGACATTATCGTATGTCACCACCGAATCTTTCTTAATAACTTCGTTATAAACAGGGATTTCCCGAGTATGGATAAATGCCAGAGAATCATTCTCCGTATCAGACTTATGCAGGCGTATCACATCTCCCACAGCCGAATGAAACCAAAAAATATGCTCCCCCTGCTTCTCAATCTTATAACCATTAGTCCGTGCACCATACGTAATCAACGAATCGCCTATAATTTTAAAAGCAACGGGAGCCGTAGCGGCATCTGCATAAAACAGGGTATCGCCTTTCACCCTCAGTAATGCCGTTTCCGTATTATCGTCCAACCATATACCTTCCAACAAAGATTTTGCCTCCTTGTTTTCTTCCAGAGCGGATGCTTTTTGTTGCGGAGTTCCACAAGAAGACAGCGCAACAGCCAACATTATTATCGAAAAACGTTTGTACATGGTTATTCTCTCTATTTTTTTATTTATCGACCGATGCAATGATAAACAAACCCCATTTCCTGTAGTTCGTCACCATCATAAATATTTCGTCCGTCAAGCACTACAGGCTGCTTCATCGCCTTCTTGATTACTCCCCAGGTAGGAAGACGGAACTCTTTCCACTCGGTTACCAGAATCAACGCATCCGCATCAAGAGCCGCATCATACATATCGTGCGCATAATAAACCGACTCTCCTATCCGGCGGCGGGACTCATCCATAGCAGCAGGATCGTATGCGCGGACATTGCAACCCGACTGTTTCAATTTCTCAATAAGTACCAAAGCCGGAGCCTCACGCATATCGTCCGTACCGGGTTTGAATGCAAGTCCCCACAAAGCCACTGTTTTGCCTTTCAAATCTCCATTGAATACTTTTACCAGTTTCTCGAACAAAATGCCTTTCTGATTCTCGTTCACATCTTCCACCGCTTTCAACACCTGCATGGAATAACCATTCTGCTCGGCAGTCTTAATCAACGCCTTCACATCTTTCGGGAAACAAGATCCACCATAACCGCATCCCGGATACAAGAACTTACGCCCGATACGACTGTCGGAACCTATTCCGTCACGTACCATATTTACATCAGCTCCCACCAGTTCGCACAAGTTGGCAATATCGTTCATAAAGCTGATACGGGTGGCCAACATGGAGTTTGCCGCATACTTGGTCATCTCGGCAGAAGGAATATCCATGAAGATAACGCGGAAGTTAACCAGCATGAAAGGTTTATAAAGCTTGGTCATCAGTTTTTTAGCCCTTTCCGACTCTACGCCCACTACCACACGGTCCGGACTCATAAAGTCATCGATAGCATTACCTTCTTTCAAGAATTCCGGATTAGAAGCCACATCGAAATCTATCGACTCCCCTCTTTTCTCCAATTCCTCCCGGATAGCCGCTTTTACTTTCCGGGCCGTACCCACGGGCACCGTACTCTTGGTCACGACCAAGGTGTATTTCTTCATATTAGCACCAATCGTCTTGGCAACTTCAAGCACATAACGCAAATCGGCACTTCCGTCTTCATCGGGAGGAGTGCCCACAGCACTGAACACAATATCCACATTGTCCAGACAACTCTCTAAAGAGGTGGTGAAATGAAGACGTCCAGCCTTTACATTACGCAAGACCATATCTTCCAATCCCGGTTCATAAATAGGAATAATACCCTGTTGCAGATTAGCAATCTTATCCGCATTTACATCTACACAAGTTACGTCTACGCCAGTTTCGGCAAAACATGTTCCGGTAACAAGTCCTACATACCCGGTTCCTACAATCGCTATATTCATTTTATTTAATTCGTTAGTCTAACTTTTTCGCTGCAAAATTACAATAAATTATGAGTGAGTTGTTATTTTCTTCCATAAAAGTTGCGCTGAAACGGAATAAAAATGCTAATTTTGCGATATGATTGAATTGGCTAGACATATAGAAATTCTGTTACTGGAAAATGACTGTGTGATTATTCCAGACTTTGGCGGTTTTATAGCGCACTATCAACCGGCACGGTATATCAAGGAAGAAAATCTTTATCTTCCCCCTGTACGTACTATTGGTTTCAATCCCCAATTGACTATAAACGATGGTTTATTAGTTCAATCGTATATGCAAGCCCATCACACCGATTTTCCTGATGCCACACGCATGATAGAAGAAGAGGTAGCCGGATTGAAAGAACAACTATACCAAAATGGATGTGCAGAAATGCATGGCATAGGGGTCTTACATTATAATATTCATAGCACATACGAGTTCCATCCCAATGAGGACGGTGCATTATCACCTACCCTATACGGGCTTAGTTCGTTTTCCATCAACAGATTAGAATATCTTACTTCAACAACATCTGCAGCAACCAGAGAATTACTTCCCCGACAAGAAAAAAGGAAGAGAACTGTACGTTTCAAACGTCAGTGGATAGGAAATGCAGTAGCTGTGGCTATAGCTGTAGTCTTATTTTTCTTCTTGTCTGTTCCGGTAGAGAACACATATGTGGACAAAGGTAATTATGCTTCTTTAGGTACGGATGGTCTGTTTGACGCCATTCGTTCCCAATCTTTGGCAACGACCTTGGTAACCGTTCCTTCCAGACCGCAGCAACCCAAGAAGACGAATATCAAAAATAATCAAAACACGTTGAAACCTGTAACTGTAAAAGTAGAAAAGGTAGGAAAAGCACAAGAAGCAGTGCCCAAGAATACTGTTGCAGCAAAATTGAACAGCACAGAACAGCCAGTTGCCAAGCCTGTTACTGTAAGTAAACCTGCCCTTGAGAAGAAAGAAACAGCAACACCTTCGAGCAGTAAAAAAAATAAGTATTATATCATCGTATCCAGTTTACCGACAGCCAATGACGCACAGCAAGTACTTAATGAGTACAAGCAAAAAGGATACAAGGATGTAACAATCATAGAAGGTAACGGACGTTATCGCCTGTCTTTGTGCAACTTTGCAGATAAAGCCGCTGCTTATAAAAAATTAAATGAACTGAAACAAAATGATGCATTCAAGAATGCATGGATATTGAGTTCCAAATAAACAAGATTATTTTTTATGAAAAGAGTTTTGTGTCCCAAATGTGACAACTATATAACTTTTGATGAAACCAAATATACAGAAGGCCAGTCGTTGGTCTTTGTATGCGACCATTGTAAAAAACAATTCAGTATCCGTATCGGAAAATCCAAACTGAAAGCAACCCGTAAAGAAGAAATATTGGACGAACAAGCCAATAAAGAGGATTTTGGAAGTATCGTGGTAGTAGAAAATGTATTCGGATACAAACAAGTATTACCCCTGATGGAAGGTGACAACCTGATAGGACGCAGAAGCAAAGGCACTGAAGTGGACATTCCCATCGAAACATCAGATCCGAGCATGGACAGAAGGCATTGTATCATTAATGTGAAACGCAACAAACAAGGGGAAGTCATTTATACCCTGCGTGATAATGACAGCATTACAGGAACATTTCTGATGAACGAGATTTTGGGGAACAAGGACCGGATACGGATCGAGGAAGGCGCTATCATCACATTAGGTGCGACTACGTTGATTCTGCGTGCCACCGAGAAGTAAGACAATGAGACGTATTATCTTAATCACAGGAGGCCAACGTTCGGGAAAAAGTTCATACGCGGAGAAATTGGCATTAAGCTTATCACCCACTCCCGTTTATATAGCTACTTCCCGTATTTGGGATGAAGAATTCCGCCAACGCGTTATCAAACATCAAGAAAGGCGCGGACCGGAATGGACGAATATAGAAGAAGAAAAAGAACTGAGCCGCCATCAAGTAAAGGATAATGTAGTATTGATTGACTGTGTCACCTTATGGTGTACCAACTTTTTCTTTGATTTGGATGCGGATGTAGAGGCTGCATTGCAGGCTGTCAAACAGGAGTTTGATAATTTTATCCGGCAAGATGCCACTTTTATTTTCGTAACCAATGAAATAGGTTCCGGAGCAGTATCCGAAAACGCCATCCAACGCCGCTTTACAGATTTACAGGGCTGGATGAATCAATATATAGCTTCAAAAGCAGACCAAGTATATTTGATGGTATCGGGAATTCCTGTTCCTATAAAATAATAAATACAATGAAAAACTTTCATATTGAGTATCCCGATGAAGGTCTTCGGGAGGCATTGATAGACAAAATCAACAATTTGACAAAGCCCAAAGGTTCATTGGGCGTTCTGGAAGACCTTGCATTGCAAATCGGATTAATCCAACAAACCCTCTCCCCTACATTAAGCCATCCGCACAACGTACTTTTTGCAGCCGATCATGGTATAGTAGAAGAAGGGGTAAGCAAGTCTCCCAAAGAAATCACTTGGCAACAACTAAGTAATTTTTTACATGGAGGTGCCGGAGTTAATTTTTTATGCCGCCAACATGGTTTTAAGCTTGTATTAGTAGACTCAGGAGTCGATTACGATCTTCCTTACGAGAAAGGCATTATCAACTGTAGCGTAGGACGTGGCACGCACAGTTTTCTAAAAGGTCCTGCAATGAGTATGGAAGAAATGGAATTATGCCTGGAACGTGGAGCAAAGATAACGGATATGATTCATGCTGACGGCTGCAATGTGGTCAGTTTTGGCGAAATGGGTATTGGCAACACCTCCCCTTCCTCTGTCTGGATGCATTTGCTGACAGGTATTTCATTAGAGCAATGTGTAGGTGCGGGAAGCGGACTGGATTCAGAAGGCATCCGCCATAAATACAATGTATTGAAACAATCGGTTGACCATTATGCCGGTGACGGTTCTGCAAAAGATATCATCGCCTGGTTCGGAGGATATGAAATGGTTATGGCAATAGGCGGCATGCTCCGGGCGGCAGAATTAAGAATGATTATTCTGGTAGACGGCTTCATCATGACCAACTGCATACTGGCCGCCTCAAAACTTCATCCGGAAGTTTTGTCGTATGCCATATTCGGACATCAGGGAGATGAAACCGGTCATAAACTAGTATTGGACGCCATGAAAGTACGCCCTTTATTAAATTTAGGTCTGCGCTTGGGAGAAGGAACAGGAGCGATATGCGCTTATCCCATCGTTGTTTCCTCTGTAAACATGATGAATGAGATGGACAATTTCGCCCATGCCTCCATCACTAAATATTTTTAACCATGAAACTGCTTGCCTCCCTCATTTTTTTCACACGCCTTCCGTTTTGGAAAATAGCTGACGTACCACCTGTTTACTTTAAACGAGTAGTGGACTACTGGCCCTTTGTTGGATGGCTGACAGGAGGTATCATGGCAGGCACTCTATGGATCACAGCAGAATTTCTGCCTGTACAAATAGCTGTGCTCATGGCGTTGGCTGCCCGGTTATTAGTAACAGGTGCTTTACACGAAGATGGATTGGCAGACTTCTGCGATGGCTTCGGGGGCGGTACATCACGTGACAAGATTCTGTCCATCATGAAGGATTCACATATCGGCACATACGGAGTGCTCGGATTATTATTCTATTATGGATTGATGTGGAATATACTCACCACACTTTCTGTACCCTTGGCATGTGCGGCCATATTAAGCGGAGATGCCTGGAGCAAGTTTTGTGCCGCACAAATCATCAACACGCTTCCATACGCCCGTAAAGAAGAAGAATCGAAAGCAAAAGTCATATATGACCGTATGAGCCCAGGTGTTTTATTATCCGCTTTTATGGCCGGAGCCCTACCTATGCTTTTATTACTGGATAAAGGATACTGGTGGGCAGCCATCGCTCCTGCTATGATGTTCATCCTTTTAATGTCACTCATGCGCAGACGCCTGCAAGGATATACCGGTGATTGTTGCGGAGCGACTTTCCTATTATGTGAGTTTTCTTTTTATCTGACTATAAACTTAATCTATACAAATCTATGGTAATATACTTCATGCGTCATACTGCTGTTGATGTTCCGCAAGGCGTTTGTTACGGACAGACGGATGTACCCTTAAAGCCGACTTTTGAAATGGAGGCAACTCAAACGGCAGCCCATTTACAAGGCTTATCTTTTGATAAGGTTTATACCAGCCCGTTAACCCGTTGTGTACGCCTGGCTACCTTTTGCGGCTACCCGGATGCAGAACGGGACGACCGCCTAAAGGAACTAAATTTCGGAGATTGGGAAATGCATCGGTTCGATGAAATTGCCGACGCTAATCTGGAAAGATGGTATGCAGATTATCTGCATGTAAAAGCGACCAATGGAGAGTCCTTTGAAGATCAATACCGGCGTGTTGCCGATTTTCTAGACGAACTTCGCCAAAAACCGTATGAACAAGTCGCGATCTTTGCTCATGGCGGCATTTTACTGAACGCACAGATTTATGCAGGTATCATTAAACCCGAAGAGGCGTTTGGCGCACTCACTCCTTATGGAGGAATTGTCAAGATAGAGTTATCATGATGTAAGAACATATCGCTTATTTATTTGTTCTATTCATAAAGACAAATAAATATGCTTACTCATTTCTTGGATTTATTAGCAGCTGTTATAAGTGTGACAAGCCTTTTGATTGTCACATACGGAGCGTTGATAGGTATCATCTCTTTTTTGAAGAATGAAATACGACGTTTTACCGGAGGGTATTCCATTACCAATATACGAAAATTAAGAGCTACATTCGGAACTTATCTGCTTCTTGGCTTAGAATTTCTGATAGCTTCGGATATTTTGAAAACAGTATTGGAGCCCACTTTGAATGAATTGGCCCTATTGGGAGGTATTGTTGTTTTAAGAACCATCCTATCCGTATTCCTCAATAAAGAGATAAAAGAATTGGAAAGTGAAGAAAAATAAAAAAGCACTGAAAAACTAATCATTTATACATATTGGCTTTTTAAGTTGCACACACATTGCATACTTTCATATTTTTGTCGATGAAAGAAACATCTTGATTTACTTACTAAATAATAGAAGAATATCATTTATTGTTTTCAAGGTTCTCTCCGATTTGTTGGAGCAGTCTAAAAGCTCCAGCCATCTTATAGTTACCCAAACATTGTTTAGCCTGCATGATGCAACTTTCAACAGTAAGTTTCAAATTTGGTGTGAAAGCGAATTTATTTATCTGCATTTCCTTAGGAAGTTCATTGGCATGATTATTGAGCCATACGATCATTTCATTTAATTTCTCTTCGGAATAAGATTTCTTTTTCACCATGATACATAAATTCATGTCAACTGTGTACAAAAATAAAAGAACATATAATTCACGCGCTATCTTTTAACAAAAATATTGTTGAAATAAAACCGCTCCCACTTATCACAAGCCGGAACGGTTCAGATTAGTTACGTTTTGACAATCTACTTTATTCTTCAAGAACAAAACAATGACGAATTTGTTCAAAAGGATTTGCCTATTTCTAAAAATATTTTTTGTCACATTATTGCGTATTACAATAGATCCCCAAAACAAGGAGTAATTTTTGTTATGAGATTGGCTTCTACCCCACAATACAAGGCAAAAATACATAAAATTCTATTCTCTTCAGTTGATTGTGTAATCCAATTGGGAAATTGTATTTAAACAAATACCCCGACTCATCACGAGCCGGGGCAGTCCAATTTATAAATTTAAAGTCTTATGATGAAGATTGTCTGTTGCGCCAATGTTTTACTATCAGCACAACGACAAACAAAACAGTTACACAAACACAGGTAAAGCCTTTTTGTTTAAGCAAAGTGGATTCTTTTTTATCCTTTATACCCCAGTTCGGGATAAGATTTTGTTCATAAAAAGTTGGTAGTCTCATAAA
>CARCZS010000026.1 GCA_948956705.1 uncultured Phocaeicola sp. | reverse complement strand
TGGTACTGCGTAACAGTGGGAGAGTAGGTAGCTGCCGTTTTAATGAAAGCCTCCGGTTTTATGAACTGGAGGCTTTTTTATTTTTCTCCTCCTTTTTTTAGTAGGAGGAGAGGCTTTTGTAATAGATAAAACGGCCGAAAAAGGAGTTAAATTCAAAAATATCTGCCGATTATGGTATGATAATGGAATATTATTTGTATCTTTGTCGCCCGATTTATATAGTATTGCTTTGGGAAAGTTTGATAAATATAAGATAGAATTGAAGAATATGAAGGCGGACTCTGCTAAGTATGAGTTTACGCTGGATAATCAATTCTTTGTAGATCTGGATGGACCAGAAGTGCAAAAAGGAAAGCTGACAGTGGAGCTGAATGTGAAAAAGACATCTGGCGTTTTTTTGTTAGAGTTCCAGACTGAAGGTATTGTCATTGTACCATGTGACCGTTGTCTGGATGAAATGGAATTACCTATTTCGACATCAGATAAGCTGAAAGTCAAATTGGGGCCCTCATTTGCCGAAGAAGGTGATATTGTCGTGGTTCCTGAGGAAGACGGTTACATTAACATTGCATGGTTCTTGTATGAGTTCATAGCATTGAATATACCTATGAAACATGTGCATGCTCCGGGTAAATGTAATAAAGGCATGGTAGGCAAGCTGAGCAAACATTTGCGTACTTCAGGTGATGATGAGGAAGATGATGATATTGCAGTTGAATTACCCGAAGGTGAAGAAATAGGCAATGAAGAGCCTCAGGAAATAGATCCGAGATGGAATGAATTAAAGAAAATATTAGATAATAATTAAAGTTTAGAAAAATGGCACATCCTAAAAGAAGACAATCAAAAACGAGAACTGCAAAGAGAAGAACTCATGACAAAGCAGTTGCTCCTACTTTAGCTATCTGCCCTAACTGCGGCGAATGGCATGTTTACCACACTGTATGTGGAGCTTGCGGTTATTATAGAGGTAAGTTAGCAATCGAAAAAGAAGCTGCTGTTTAATCAGTAGCTTTAAACACGTTTGTACGTTTTATAAAATAAAGCCGGCGAGCTTCGGCTCTGTCGGCTGTTTTTATAAAGGGTACAAACTAATAATTTGGAATGATGGAAAAAATTAATGCAGTAATAACAGGAGTCGGTGGTTATGTACCTGATTATGTCTTGACGAATGAAGAAATCTCAAGAATGGTAGATACCAACGATGAATGGATTATGACTCGAATTGGAGTTAAAGAGAGACGTATCCTTAATGAGGAGGGATTGGGAACATCGTATATGGCGCGTAAGGCAGCCAAGCAACTGATGCAGAAAACCGGTTCAAATCCTGACGACATTGATGCGGTAATCGTAGCAACAACTACTCCTGACTATCATTTCCCTTCAACCGCTTCTATTCTGTGCGATAAGTTGGGATTGAAGAATGCATTTGCATTCGACTTACAGGCTGCGTGTTGTGGATTTTTGTACTTAATGGAAACAGCTGCTTCACTCATCGCATCTGGTAGACATAAAAAGATTATTATTGTTGGTGCTGATAAGATGTCGTCTATGGTAAACTACCAAGACCGTGCTACTTGCCCTATCTTTGGTGATGGCGCTGCAGCATGTATGGTAGAAGCTACTACAGAAGATTACGGAATAATGGATTCTATTCTGCGTACGGATGGTAAAGGTCTTCCTTTCCTTCACATGAAAGCAGGTGGGTCTGTATGTCCTCCTTCTTATTTCACGGTAGATCATAAAATGCATTATCTCTATCAGGAGGGTAGAACTGTTTTTAAATATGCTGTTTCAAATATGTCGGATATTACTGCGACTATTGCTGCAAACAATGGTTTGAATAAAGATAATATCGACTGGGTAATTCCTCATCAGGCGAACTTGCGCATCATTGATGCTGTTGCATCTCGCTTGGAAGTGCCCTTGGATAAGGTGATGATAAATATTCAGCGTTATGGAAATACCAGTGGGGCAACGCTTCCGTTGTGCCTTTGGGATTATGAAAAGCAGCTGAAGAAAGGAGATAACCTGATATTTACAGCATTCGGCGCAGGTTTCACCTATGGAGCCGTTTATGTGAAATGGGGTTACGATGGTAGTAAGAGATAATAATCATTAAACTACAAATACAAATGAACGCATCCATACTCAGATGCGTTTTTTTGTCTGTAACCAATAAATTATAAAAAATTATGCATAAGGCAGGGTTTGTAAATATAGTAGGAAATCCTAATGTGGGTAAGTCTACATTGATGAATTTGCTGGTAGGCGAACGCATCTCAATCGCTACGTTCAAGGCACAGACGACGCGTCATCGTATCATGGGTATTTTGAATACTGATGATATGCAGATTGTATTTTCGGATACCCCGGGAGTATTGAAGCCGAATTATAAGTTGCAGGAAAGTATGCTTAATTTTTCGGAGTCGGCGCTGGCAGATGCTGATGTGTTACTGTATGTGACTGATGTGATAGAGAAGCCCGACAAGAATCTGGAGTTTATCGAAAAGGTTCGTAAACTGCAAGTTCCTATCTTATTGCTGATTAATAAAATAGATTTGACTAATCAGGAAGATTTGGTAAAGCTGGTGGAAGAATGGCATGAACTGATTCCGCAAGCTGAAATTATTCCTATTTCGGCTACTTCGAAGTTTAATATAGATGTAGTGATGAAGCGCATCAAGGAATTGCTGCCCGA
The DNA here is from genome assembly GCA_948956705.1 of uncultured Phocaeicola sp. Next base: position 37,403 of record CARCZS010000026.1, on the reverse strand, counting down.
TTCACCTCCTTATTTTGGTAAAGACCAATGGACTGATAAGCCGGCTCGTTTCTTTGTGACGGAGATTATCCGTGAAAAGATTTTGCTGTATTATGACAAGGAGATTCCTTACTCGGTAGAAGTAGTTGTAGAACAATTTAAAGAAGATGCAAAGAGCATTCATATCAGTGCGGTGATTTATGTGGAGCGTGATTCACAGAAAGGTATTATCATCGGTAAACAGGGCAAAGCATTGAAGAAAGTGGCAACAGAAGCACGTAAGACTTTAGAGCATTTCTTCCAGAAGTCTGTTTATCTTGAAACTTTTGTGAAAGTGGATAAGGACTGGAGAAGCTCTGACAAAGAATTGAAAAACTTTGGGTATCAATTGGATTAAAATCGACTGTGATAGCCGTAAACAAGAAAGAACATGGGAAATTTAGTAGCAATCGTAGGACGTCCCAATGTGGGAAAGTCTACACTTTTTAATCGTCTGACCAAGACTCGTCAGGCTATTGTAAATGAGCAGGCAGGAACAACCCGCGACCGCCAATATGGTAAGTCGGAATGGTTGGGACGTGAGTTCTCTGTCGTTGATACCGGCGGATGGGTAGTAAACTCGGATGATGTTTTTGAAGAGGAAATCCGCAAACAGGTATTGTTGGCCGTTGATGAAGCGGATGTGATTTTATTTGTTGTAGATGTGGTAAATGGAGTGACAGACCTTGATATGGAGGTGGCTGCCATCTTGCGTCGCACAAAGAAGCCGGTTATCATGGTAGCAAATAAGACTGACAACAATGACTTGCAATATAATGCAGCCGAATTTTATACGTTGGGACTTGATGACCCGTATTGTATTTCTGCCTTGAGTGGATTCGGCACAGGAGATTTAATGGACTTGATTGTAAGCAAGTTCAGTAAAGAAGGAGAAGAACTGTTGGACGAGGATATTCCCCGTTTTGCAGTGGTGGGCCGTCCGAATGCAGGAAAATCATCTATCGTAAATGCCTTTATCGGTGAAGACCGTAATATTGTGACAGAGATTGCCGGTACTACGCGTGACTCTATTTATACTCGTTACGAGAAGTTTGGTTTTGATTTCTATTTGGTGGATACCGCCGGTATTCGCAAAAAGAATAAAGTGACGGAAGATTTGGAATACTATTCCGTCATCCGCTCTATCCGCTCCATCGAAAATTCGGATGTATGTATCTTGATGATTGATGCAACCCGTGGTATAGAGGGACAGGATTTGAATATTTTTTCGCTTATCCAGCGTAATCAGAAGGGACTGGTAGTAGTAGTGAATAAATGGGATTTGATAGAGAATAAAGATGCTAAGGTGATGAAGACATACGAAGAGGCTATTCGTTCGCGTTTTGCTCCATTTGTGGACTTCCCTATCATATTTGCTTCTGCAATGACTAAACAACGCATTTTTAAAGTGCTGGAAATGGCTAAGGAGGTTTATCATGCCCGCACAACCCGTATTCCGACTGCTCGTCTGAATGAAGAAATGTTGCCGTTGATTGAGGCATATCCGCCCCCCTCAACAAAAGGAAAATATATTAAGATTAAATATTGTACACAGTTGCCTAATACACAAGTTCCTTCTTTTGTGTTCTTCGCTAATTTGCCTCAATATGTAAAGGATCCGTATAAACGTTTTCTTGAGAATAAGATGCGTGAGAAATGGGGACTTTCCGGTACTCCGATAAATATTTATATCAGACAGAAATAAAGTATTTAACATAAAATTTAAATGAGGTTGTTTCAGAATAAGAGAATGAGACAGCCTCATTGTTTTTATTTCTGCATGGACGGAATGTTTCCATCCGAATACATAATGCGAACTGAATTGTTGTCATTCGGGCGAACATAAATATATAGTCCGCCCCTATGGTAGATAATTCCCTTATTTTTTCTTTTCTATTTCCCTAATCTCTTCTTCTTTTACTTTGCGCAATAAATCAGAAGCGAAAATAAAGTTGTTCAGGCGTTCATTTGTTGCTGTGAATACATCATTCTTAGTGCCTTCCCACTCTTTATGTCCTTGGTAGATGTAGAGAATACTGTCGCCGATTCCCATTACAGAGTTCATATCGTGAGTATTGATAATCGTAGTCATGTTATATTCGGTAGTGATATCATGAATCAGTTCGTCGATTACCAACGATGTTTTAGGATCCAAGCCGGAGTTTGGTTCATCACAGAATAGATATTGCGGATTCAGTGCGATGGCACGTGCAATGGCAACACGCTTCTGCATACCGCCACTGATTTCTCCCGGGTACTTATTTTGAGCTTCAATCAGATTGACGCGGTCAAGGCAGAATTGAGCACGCCTCAGACGGTCACGGTAAGTGTCGTTAGAGAACATATCGAGTGGAAACATCACATTTTCCAATACCGTAAGAGAGTCGAATAAGGCAGCACTTTGGAAAATCATTCCCATTTCGCGACGTAATGTCTTTTTCTCTTTCTTATTCATGCTTAGGAAGTTACGCCCGTCATAGAGGATTTCCCCCCTTTCGGGTGTCAGCAGCCCTACGATACATTTCATCAATACCGTTTTTCCCGAACCGCTCTGACCGATAATCAGGTTGGTTTTTCCGTTATCAAAAATGGCATTGATATCTACCAATACATCTTTGCCTTCGAATGACTTATATAATGATTTAACTTGTATCATCCCATTAAAAGTTGTGTTAATACCAAGTCGGAGAACAGAATCAGCACACTGCTCATGACTACAGAATCTGTACTTGCCTTACCCACTGCAATGGAGCCGCCCTCTACTGTATAACCGAAGTAGGCTGATACACTGGAGATGATAAAAGCGAAGAACAATGACTTTATAAAACTACACCAGACAAACCATTCCTGGAAACTGTATTGCAAACCGTATTCCAAATCTTCCGCATTCAGTACCCCACCAAACCAGCAGGTGCAAAAGGCACCTATGATTCCGGAGAAAATACTAAAAATCACCAGAAAAGGAATCATAGTCATCAAAGCAGCAATTTTAGGCAGAATGAGATAACCTGCCGAATTGACTCCCATAATCTCAAGAGCGTCGATTTGCTGAGTTACCCGCATTGTTCCTATCTCTGAAGCAATGTTGGACCCGACCTTACCGGCAAGGATGAGACACATGATAGAGGACGAAAACTCCAACAACATGATTTCACGGGTAGTGTAACCTACTACGAAGCGCGGCATCCAAGGGCTTTCGATGTTTAATTTGATTTGAATGGTAATAACTGCACCAATGAAGAATGAAATCAGCAGCACAATGCCGATAGAATTTACTCCCAGTTGCACCATTTCATTGAGGTATTGTTTGAAAAACATTCTCATACGTTCCGGACGCGCAAAAGTACGTCCCATCAGTATGATGTATTTTCCTACAGTCGTTATGGGTCTTATCATCATAGTTTTCACAATTTCCTGCAAAAGTAGCCTTTTTTGTCTATATAAATGCAAAAGATGTTCTGATTTTCTGTTCTGTTATACGTTTCCTAAACTTTTTTAGTACTTTTGTCCCAAAATTCGTAGATATGTCAGAGCAGGAAATAGAACAACAAAATGTAATGCCTGAAAATGGCAAAATGGTATTGCGTACTGAAAATCTGGTAAAGAAGTACGGCAAACGTACTGTAGTGAGCCATGTTTCCTTTGATGTGAAGCAAGGAGAGATTGTCGGTTTGCTGGGGCCGAATGGGGCAGGTAAGACCACCTCTTTTTATATGACTACCGGTTTGATTGTACCCAATGAAGGACATATTTATTTGAATGATTTGGATATCACTTCTTATCCTGTGTACAAACGAGCTCAAAACGGTATCGGCTATTTGGCACAAGAAGCCTCTGTGTTCCGCAAAATGAGTGTGGAAGATAATATCGCTTCTGTTTTGGAACTGACAAAGACCAGTCCCGAATATCAAAAGGAGAAACTGGAAAGCTTGATAGCTGAGTTCCGCTTGCAAAAGGTGCGTAAGAATTTGGGAGACCAGTTGTCGGGAGGTGAGCGTCGTCGAACGGAGATAGCTCGTTGTCTGGCAATCGACCCAAAGTTTATTATGCTCGATGAACCGTTTGCCGGTGTAGACCCTATTGCAGTAGAGGATATACAGCATATTGTGTGGAAATTGAAAGACAAGAATATCGGAATCTTGATAACCGACCATAATGCATTGGAAACTCTGCGTTTGACTGACCGGGCCTATTTGTTGTTTGAAGGAAAGATTCTGTTCCAAGGCACGCCCGAAGAGTTGGCAGAGAATCCGGTTGTCCGTGAGAAATATCTGGGAACCAACTTTGTGCTTCGCCGTAAAGACTTCCAACTGGAAGAAGCCAATCGGAAACAGCAGATGCAAGGCTAAAAGATACATTAGTACGTATAGGCTTATGCGTTAGTACGTGTAGAGCTATGCGTACTAACGTGTGAGCCAACGCGTACGTACGTGTAAGCGGATGCGTCAGTCCCCTAAAATTGGTCGGATGATGTGCGGCAGAAAATTCCAAATAAAAAAGGCTGCGAATCCATTCGCAGCCTTTTTAGTCTGTATCAATCAGTAATTACATTCTTTTCGGTAATGCTTCTTTGATAACTAATTGACGGCCCATAAATTCAGAACCGTTCAGTTCGTTGATGGCTTTAGCAGCATCCTGATCATCTTCCATTTCAACAAAAGCAAATCCTTTTGACTTACCTGTTTCACGGTCTTTGATAACCTTTACAGAAGTTACTACTCCGTAAGCAGACATTGCTTGTTCCAAATCTCCTTCCTTAACACGGTAGTTAAGGTTTCCAACATACATATTCATAGTGAAAAAATAAAAATAAATAAAATAAAAAATACTCTCTGAATGGTGATTATTAATGAGATAGGGGGATTAGAACAACAGAGAGTTTACGTAAGTGCTATGCGTACAGAAGTAAAACCTTGTAATAAAAATCACTAGCTATATTATCTATCACCAGTTCGACCACAAAGGAACGCATAAAATTTGAATAAGCAAGAAAAAAAGCGACTTTTTTTTCTTTTTTTTATTTGTGCCATTTTATTTGTCTTTTATCAGGCTACTTTCTATTGTCAATTAGTTTTTTTTAGCCTGTGTATTTGGTAATTGAAAGATTAAACACTAATTTTGCAACCTCTTTGATGAGAAAATCTGAAAGAAGTAACAATTAAATAAAATAAGTCAGAATGAATATTTCATTGCAAAACGTTGACAAGGTAAGTGCATTGCTTACTGTTAATATCGAAAAGGCCGATTATCAGGAAAAAGTAGAAAAAGTGTTGAAGACTTACCGTCAGAAAGCCAACATTCCGGGTTTCCGTAAAGGCATGGTACCTATGAGTCTTATCAAAAAGCAATTTGGTAAAGCTGTGCTTGCTGAAGAAGTTGATAAGCTGATGCAGGAAAAAGTAAACGAATATATCCGTGAAAACAAAGTGAATATGCTGGGTATGCCGTTGCCGAACGCTGAAAAGATGCAGCCGGTGGATTTCGACACTCAGGAAAACTTTGAGTTTGTATTCGATATTGCTTTGGCTCCTGAATTCAATGCTGAAATCACAAATCAGGATACTGTAGATTATTATACAATCGAAGTGGCTGACGAATTGGTGGAACAGCAGGTGAAAATGTACACTCAGCGTGCGGCTAAATATGATAAAGTAGAAGCCTACGAAGACAAAGACATGATTAAGGGTCTGTTGGCTGAGCTGGACGAAAACGGTAACACTAAAGAAGGTGGTATTCAGGTAGAAGGCGCCGTAATGATGCCGGCTTACATGAAGAACGATGACCAAAAAGCTATCTTCAACGGAGCTAAGGTTAATGACGTTTTGGTATTCAACCCTGCTGTTGCATTTGATAACAACGAAGCAGAACTTTCTTCATTGCTGAAAATCAAGAAAGAAGAAGTTGCAGATGTTAAAGGTAACTTCAGCTTCCAAGTGGAAGAAATCACTCGCATGATTCCTGCAGAACTGAACCAGGAATTGTTCGACCAGGTATTTGGCAAAGACACAGTGAAGAGTGAAGAAGAATTCCGTGCAAAAATCAAAGAAGGAATTGCCGTTCAGTTTGAAGCGGACAGCAACTACAAGTTCTTGATGGATGTTCGTGATTACCTGACTAAGAGAGTAGGCAAACTTGAATTCCCGGATGCTTTGTTGAAGCGCATCATGTTGCTGAACAATGAAGAAAAGGGAGAAGCATTCGTTGCTGAAAACTACGACAAGAGCATCGAAGAACTGACTTGGCATCTGATTAAGGAACAGTTGATTGCTGCTAATGAAATCAAGGTGGAACAAGCAGACGTTTTGAATATGGCTAAAGAAGCTACCCGTCTTCAGTTCGCTCAGTATGGCATGTTGAACATTCCTGAAGAAATGCTCGAAAACTATGCAAAAGAAATGCTGAAAAAACAAGAAACGGTAGAATCTTTGGTAAACCGTGCCGTAGAAAGCAAACTGGCTGCTGCTTTGAAGGAAAAAGCAACATTGAACCACAAGTCAGTTACAATGGAAGAATTCAACAAAATGTTTGAATAATATTTTTGGCAAGATAAGCATTGATTGCTAAATCTTACTAAAAAAGGGGGCTTTTGACCAGAAAATTTCGTTATAAGCAAAAGTTTCGATACGTCGACCGTATTTTTTTGTACTTTTGTTTGTTTGAAAAAATGGGGTTGAAAGCCTCTTTTTGTGAATAATAACTAAACCATTAAATTATGGATGATTTTAGAAAATTTGCTACCAAGCATTTAGGAATGAACAGCATGGTGCTGGACGATGTCATTAAGTCTCAAGGCGGATATCTGAACCCTTATATTTTGGAAGAACGTCAGTTGAACGTAACCCAGCTCGACGTATTTTCGCGTTTGATGATGGACAGAATTATCTTTCTGGGTACAGAAATCAATGACTATACGGCTAACACTCTCCAAGCTCAGCTCCTTTATCTGGATTCTGTAGATTCAGGAAAAGATATATCTATTTATATTAACTCGCCGGGTGGCTCTGTTTATGCCGGACTGGGTATTTATGATACCATGCAGTTTATCAATAGCGATGTAGCCACCATCTGTACCGGTATGGCCGCTTCGATGGCAGCTGTTTTGCTGGTTGCGGGAACTGAAGGAAAACGTTCGGCGCTGACACACTCCCGTGTAATGATTCATCAGCCGATGGGTGGCACTCAGGGCCAGGCTTCGGATATTGAAATTACAGCGCGTGAAATAATGAAGCTGAAGAAAGAACTTTATACAATCATAGCAGAACACTCGCATACTGATTTTGATAAGGTATGGGCAGATTCAGACCGTGATTATTGGATGACGGCTCAGGAGGCAAAAGAGTATGGTATGATTGATGAAGTGCTGTCTCGCAAGCCGGCTCTATAATATATAAGGTATAATTACATTAATATTAAGAGAAAATTGGAAGATAGTAAAACACCAAGAAACAAGAGAAAGTGCAGTTTTTGCGGACGCTCTGAAAATGAGGTAGGTTTTCTTATTACCGGCATGAACGGCTGTATTTGTGACAGTTGTTCCGAGCAGGCATACGAGATTACCAAAGAAGCCCTTCACCAGTCAAAAGGAAAAGCAGAAGAGCTCAACTTGAAAGAGTTGCCTAAACCGCAACAGATTAAAGAATTCCTGGACGAGTATGTCATCGGCCAGGATGATGCGAAAAGATATCTTTCGGTAGCCGTTTACAATCACTATAAGCGTTTGCTTCAGAAAGCGGACGAGGATGATGTGGAAATTGAAAAGTCCAATATCATCATGGTGGGTAGCACAGGAACCGGAAAGACATTGCTTGCCCGTACGATTGCAAAGCTATTGCATGTTCCTTTTACCATTGTTGATGCTACTGTTTTGACCGAAGCCGGATATGTGGGTGAAGATATTGAAAGCCTTCTGACCCGTTTGCTCCAAGTGGCGGATTACAATGTGCCCGAAGCTGAAAAAGGTATTGTATTCATAGATGAAATCGATAAGATAGCCCGTAAGGGGGACAATCCTTCCATCACTCGCGATGTAAGCGGTGAGGGAGTGCAGCAAGGTTTGTTGAAACTGTTGGAAGGCTCGGTAGTCAATGTCCCGCCCCAGGGCGGACGCAAGCACCCGGATCAGAAAATGATTCAGGTCAATACCAAAAATATTCTGTTCATTTGTGGCGGAGCATTCGACGGTATTGAGCGAAAGATAGCCCAGCGTCTTAACACTAATGTTGTAGGCTATAGTGCAGCCAAGGAAACGGTGAAAATAGACCGTAGTAATATGATGCAGTATATTGCACCCCAAGATTTGAAATCATTCGGACTGATACCCGAAATAATCGGTCGTCTGCCTATTCTTACTTATTTGAATCCGTTGGATAGAAACGCATTGCGCAGTATCCTTACGGAGCCAAAGAATTCTATTATCAAGCAGTACGTCAAACTGTTTAAAATGGATAAAATAGAATTGGTATTTCAGCCCGAAGTGTTCGAATACATAGTTGACAAAGCTATCGAATACAAACTTGGAGCCCGTGGATTGCGTTCCATCGTAGAAACGATTATGATGGATATGATGTTTGAATTACCATCAAAGAAGGTGAAAAGCTTTGAAGTAACGTTGGATTACGCTCAAAAACAGATGGATAAAGCAAATATTTCACGGCTGCAAAATGCTTAGTATCAATAGAATAAAGGGAGAGAGAAAGAAAAATGCAATTCTTCTGAAAAATATTACTCGAAATATTCGTGTAATTTGAGAACTTGTTTATAACTTTGTTAGACAACAAAAGATGTAAAAACAAGAACCGGGGAACCGCGAAAAACTATTTGATACAATGAAGGAGAATATAAATTTGACTAGCGCACTGAAAAAGTATTTTGGATTTGATACTTTCAAGGGAAACCAAGAAGCAATTATCCGTAATTTGCTGGCCGGGAATGATACATTTGTGTTAATGCCTACGGGCGGCGGAAAATCGTTATGTTATCAGTTGCCTTCACTCATCATGGAAGGAACGGCAATTGTCATATCTCCTTTAATTGCATTAATGAAAAATCAGGTGGATGCCATGCGTAACTTCAGCGAAGAAGACGGAGTGGCTCATTTCATCAATTCTTCATTAAACAAGTCGGCTATCGACCAAGTGAAATCAGATATTTTGAGTGGAAAGACCAAATTGCTCTATGTAGCTCCCGAGTCATTGACGAAGGAAGAGAATGTAGAGTTTCTGAGAGGTGTGAAGATTTCTTTCTATGCAGTAGACGAGGCGCACTGTATTTCGGAATGGGGGCATGATTTCCGTCCCGAGTACCGTCGGATCCGTCCTATTATAAATGAAATAGGAAAGGCGCCTGTCATTGCGCTTACGGCTACGGCTACTCCGAAAGTTCGTATGGATATCCAGAAGAATTTGGGAATGCTGGATGCGGCAGAGTTTAAATCTTCATTCAATCGTCCGAATCTTTATTACGAGGTACGCCCCAAAACGAATAATATCGACCGTGATATTATTAAGTTTATTAAGGCAAATCCAGGCAAGTCAGGCATTATTTATTGTCTGAGTCGTAAGAAAGTAGAAGAACTGGCAGAAATATTGCAAGCCAACGGCATCAATGCCCGCGCTTATCATGCCGGTATGGATTCGGCAACACGCACCGCCAATCAGGATGGTTTCCTGAAAGAAGACATCGACGTAATTGTAGCTACTATCGCATTTGGAATGGGTATTGACAAGCCTGATGTGCGTTTTGTGATACACTATGATATCCCCAAGAGTCTGGAAGGCTATTATCAGGAAACAGGTAGAGCCGGACGTGACGGGGGAGAAGGTATGTGCATTACATTCTATTCCAACAAAGACTTGCAGAAGCTGGAAAAGTTTATGCAGGGAAAACCGGTAGCCGAGCAGGAAATAGGTAAACAGCTATTGCTGGAAACAGCAGCTTATGCCGAGTCGTCGGTATGTCGTCGCAAATCGTTATTACATTATTTTGGAGAAGAGTTTACAGAAGATAATTGTGGAAATTGTGATAACTGTTTAAATCCTAAAAAGCAAGTGGAGGCTCAGGATTCATTGTGTGCCGTGATTGAAACAATCATAGCGGTAAAAGAAAACTTTAAAGCAGATTATATAATAGATATTCTTCTGGGTAAGGAAACTACGGAAGTACTTGCACACAAACATGAAGAGCTTGAAGTGTTCGGCTCTGGCATGGGTGAAGAAGATAAAACGTGGAATGCTGTCATTCGCCAAGCGTTGATAGCCGGTTATTTAAGCAAAGATGTCGAGAACTATGGATTGCTGAAGGTGACTTCTGAAGGTCATAAGTTCCTTAAGAATCCGAAATCGTTCAAGATAGTGGAAGATAATGATTTTGAAGAGGAAGAAGAAGAAACTCCGGTTCGGGGAGGCGCTTCATGTGCAGTAGACCCTGTGCTTTATTCCATGCTGAAAGATTTGCGCAAGAAGCTGTCGAAGAAGCTGGATGTTCCTCCTTATGTCATATTCCAGGATCCTTCTTTGGAGGCAATGGCGACCATCTATCCCGTTACGCTGGAAGAACTTCAGAATATTCCGGGTGTGGGTGCAGGCAAAGCTAAACGTTACGGTCAGGAGTTCTGTGTATTGATAAAGAAACACTGCGAAGAAAATGAGATAGAACGTCCTGAAGATTTGCGTGTCCGTACCGTTGCCAATAAGTCAAAGTTGAAGGTGTCTATCATCCAGTCAATCGACCGTAAGGTCGCTCTTGATGATATTGCCGTATCCAAAGGGTTGGAATTCAGCGAGCTGCTGGATGAGGTAGAAGCTATCGTGTATTCGGGTACTAAGCTGAATATTGACTACTTCCTCGAAGAAATTATGGATGAAGACCACTTGGATGACATCTACGATTACTTCAAAGAGTCTACGACCGATAAGATAGACGATGCAATGGAAGAGTTGGGTGATGACTATACCGAAGACGAAATCCGTCTGGTGCGTATCAAGTTCATTTCCGAAATGGCAAACTAATCAAAGGATTAATATATAAAGAAAGCCGGATTTCTACGAGGGAATCCGGCTTTCTTTATATTATATCGTTAATTACTATTAAATATAATATTTCTACTAACAACCTTAGTAGTTTGTATCAAACTTTGCTTATATTTGTACTGTGTCTAACCGATAAACAAAGAAAAGAATGAAGAAACTGACAGCGAAGGAAGAAGAGATAATGAATATCTTCTGGCAACACGGGCCGATGTTCATTCGTGAAATGCTGGCCTTTTATGAGGAACCCAAGCCTCACTATAATACCGTGGCTACATTGGTAAAACTGTTGGTCGAGAAAGGATTTGTTACTTTCCGTGTGTGGGGCAATAGTTATCGCTATGATGCGATAGTTTCGGAGAAAGAATACAAAGGGGCGGCGTTGAGCGATGTCATTTCGCAATATTACGACAACTCTTATACTCGGGTGGTGTCGCAGTTCATTGAGGAAGAGAAGATGGGGCTGGACGAGCTGAAGGCACTGATAGCAAAAATTGAAAAAGGATAGGAATAAAAGAAAAACGTTATGGCTGCCTTTGTCATTTATATATTGAAAAGCACCCTCTGCCTGTCTGTATTTTATTTGTGGTACCGGCTGCTGTTCAGAGGAACCACTCATTTTCGGTTTAATCGCCAGATTTTAGTGTTGGGCTTGTTAGTGTGTTCATTACTTCCGCTGATACATTTCACTCTAGAGAAAGAATTACCAGTGCATCGTCCGTTGCGTATGTTGGACGAGGCATTGACTATAGTTGCTTTGCCTGAAAAGGGACAGGCTGAGGTAGGGGCGATTGTTCCTGCCGATACCGGAGAAGGTGTGTTTCTCTATCCCCGGTTTTTCTTTTTTCTTTATGCCGGAGGGTGTGCCTTTGTCCTGTGTCTGTTCTTGTCGGCATACATCCGTATGTGGCGTCTGATAAGAGGTGCTTCCACATTTCGTGAAAGCGGTGTGTGTTGGGCATTGACAGACAGGCAGGTAAGTCCTTTCAGCTGGGGAAATTACATTGTGATGAATCGTAAGGACTATGAGGCTTATCCGTTGATACGCCTGCACGAACAGATGCATGTGCTTCACGGTCACTCATGGGACGGCCTTTTGGTGCAGCTGTTGCAGGTTTTCCACTGGTTCAATCCGGTAGTGTGGCTGTGGCAGAAAGAGTTGCGCGACCTGCATGAGTATCAGGCAGACCATGAAGTAATCAGTCGTGGCATTGATGTAAAAACATATCAATTATTATTGGTGGAAAAAGCTGTGGGCACAAGGCTCTACTCTATGGCCTGCGGTTTTGACCATTGTTCACTTAAAAAACGTATAACTATGATGATGAAAAGAAAAACACCCGGATGGAAACGCTTGTATATCTTGATAGCGTTTCCGTTGGCTGCGGGAGCCGTATTTGTGTTCGCCCAGCCTAAAGTAGATGCCACCTTACAGACAGTCGTGGCGGGACAGGCAACCGCGTGTGACAGCAGTTCGCTGGATATTTCGCTTTCGGCGGCTGATTATGCTGGACTGGCGGCAGATGCCGTGGCATTTGATGTGTATGTCAATCAGCGCAACCAGTTGATGATTGGTGCCTTCAACAAGATGGATGCGGTGAAGTTGGAAGGTCTGGCAGATGCCGTGTCGAAGAGGCTCGTCGCTGACTTCTCTTCCCGATATGCTAAGAGGAAGGAGGTACCGGAGATGGTAGCCTGCATCACAGCCGACCGGAATGCGAAGATGGGCTGTGTTTACGAGGCCAAGCAGCAGATAAGCCGCGGATATGAGTTGGCGGTGCGCGAGTTGAGTGCAACCTATCCTGCCGGAGTGTTGCAGCATAGCCTTTCCAGTCGGATTGTCTATAATCCTCCCCGGTCTTATGGAAATCCGGTTGCAGGGGTTTCGGATAAAAACCAACGTCTGGAAGGGTTTGGCATCACGATTTTCATGGAAGGAGAGAAGAAAGGAAGTCTGAAAGATTTTACTTTACAGGAATTGGAATCCGAAATAGCTTCCTTGCTCGAAGGAGCGGACGTATCGAAAAACGTGATATCCGTCGAACTTAGTGTGCCGAAGGATGTGCAAGAAGGTATAATGTACGATGTCAAGCAGGTGCTGCGTAAGTTATATCTGTTGAAGGTTGATACGGTTCATTGAATCTTGCGGGTTGGCTTCTGCCGATGACGGTGATGAAGTTGGGAAAAACTGCTTTCACACAAAACAAGGCATAACTTGTTGATATATAGTGCTGATAGGTGAAACGTACTATACGTTATGTGTGAAAGCGGATGCCACAGACTTTATTAGGGCGTCCCATCGTGGGCTGTCTTATTTTCTGTTGTAGTTACTGCTACTCCGAAAAGGCGGGTCAAGCCAAAAAGTGTGTTGGCATCATATTCTGAGAAAACTCGGGCCAGTCATTATTCTTGGGGATTTAATATATCAATCAAATACTTGTCTCCTGATACTGTCTTCTTCGGTTTTCAACCCCTGCATGCGTTCTTGAGCTCCCTAAGTCGTTTCATTAGGCGGACTAAGCGTTTTCGTCCTTTCGGTTATGCCTGTGTGTCCGTCGGATTACTACAGTCTCCGGCAGCGGACTGTATAGTCCGTTGCAGTGGACTGTACAGACTACTACAGTGGACTGTACAGTCCACTGCCGGAGTCTGTAATAATCTTCCGTTCAAAAGGTCTTGGCTGACCCTATGAAACAGCTTGTTCTTCCCTTTGTTTGTGATAAGATATTTACTCCCTCCCCAAGAATAATAAGTGACCCGGATTTTCTCAAACTATGATGCCCGCACACTTTTTGACTTAATCCGCTTTATATACGTGAACGGAGGAGGATGCAAATGAATGGCTAATCAGATAATGGAGGCTTTGTCGGGGTAGGGTTGATTATTGTTTCTGCTAAATTTTCTTTCACCTTAACAAAAAAATATTCTATCATTTTCCAGTATTGAATAAAACTCGTATATTTGCACGCAATAAATTCAAAACGCATTAAGCCCTATGTCATTTATTGCAGATAAAATTGTAATGGACGGATTGACTTACGACGATGTATTGTTAATCCCAGCCTATTCTGAAGTTTTACCCAAAGCAGTCGAACTCTCGACTAAGTTCTCACGCAACATCGAGTTAAAAGTACCTTTTGTGACCGCCGCTATGGATACGGTTACTGAGGCTAAAATGGCTATTGCCATTGCTCGTGAAGGCGGTATCGGTGTTATTCATAAAAACATGTCTATAGAAGAACAGGCACGCCAGGTAGCTATTGTGAAACGTGCTGAGAATGGTATGATTTATGATCCCGTAACTATCAAGAGAGGCTCTACCGTGAGAGATGCTTTGGCACTGATGGCTGAGTATAGAATCGGCGGTATTCCTGTTGTGGACGATGAAAGATATCTGGTAGGTATTGTTACCAATCGCGACCTCCGTTTTGAGAAAGATATGGATAAGCGTATTGATGAAGTGATGACGAAAGAGAATATCGTTACTACCAACCAGACTACCGATATGGAAGCTGCTTCACAAATTTTGCAGGAACATAAAATTGAGAAGTTGCCCGTAGTGGATAAAGACGGTAAACTGGTAGGCTTGATTACTTATAAGGATATAACAAAAGCGAAAGACAAACCGATGGCTTGTAAAGATGCCAAAGGCAGGTTGCGCGTTGCTGCCGGTGTAGGTGTGACAGTGGATACACTCGACCGTATGCAGGCTTTGGTGGATGCCGGTGCTGATGCTATCGTTATTGATACAGCTCATGGACATTCTAAATATGTGATTGAAAAACTGAAAGAGGCAAAGAAACGCTTCCCGAACATTGATATTGTAGTAGGTAATATCGCTACCGGAGAAGCTGCAAAAGCATTGGTTGAAGCCGGTGCGGATGCAGTGAAAGTTGGTATCGGTCCGGGCTCTATCTGTACAACCCGCGTGGTGGCCGGTGTAGGGGTTCCTCAGTTGTCTGCTGTGTATGACGTAGCTAAGGCTTTGAAGGGTACAGGTGTTCCTTTGATAGCCGATGGTGGTTTGCGTTATTCGGGAGATGTCGTAAAGGCTTTGGCTGCCGGTGGATATAGTGTAATGATTGGTTCATTGGTTGCCGGAACAGAAGAATCTCCGGGTGATACGATTATCTTTAATGGCCGTAAGTTTAAGTCATATCGTGGTATGGGTTCTTTGGAAGCGATGGAGAATGGTTCAAAAGACCGTTATTTCCAGAGTGGAACTGCCGATGTGAAGAAATTGGTGCCGGAAGGTATTGCCGCACGTGTTCCCTATAAAGGCACTTTGTACGAAGTAATCTATCAGTTGGTGGGTGGTCTGCGTGCAGGTATGGGCTATTGCGGTGCTGCCAATATTGAGAAACTGCATGATGCCAAATTTACCCGCATTACCAATGCCGGTGTATTGGAAAGCCATCCGCATGATGTAGCTATCACTAGTGAGGCTCCTAATTACAGCCGTCCTCAATAAAATGAAAATATAATGCCGCGTTATTTGCTCGGTGTTCTCTTGCTTCTCCTTGTGTCTGTGTCTGAAGCGCAGGCGCAAGGAGATGTTATGTTGTATATTGACAGCAAGCCTGTTTATCGGTCTGAATTCGAATATTATTATCGGAAAGCTCCCAAGCAGACTCCCGAAGCTTATTTGCCTGCCTTTATCAACTATAAACTGAAGGTGAGATATGCCATGGATAGTGGTTTGGATACTGTGGCTGCTTTTCGCAGGCAACTTTCATTTTATGAAGGTCGTTTGGTAAAGTCGTATGTGGTGGATACGGCTGGGGAGGAACGGGAGTCCCGTTCCATTTATGAACGGAATAAACGGCGTCTCCAGACAAATGATTGGGTGAGAATAGCTCATATCAGTAAATATTTGCCTCAAAATGCGACCCCTGCCGCAGAACAGGCGGCGCAGGCTGTTATGGACTCCATCTATTCTGCATTGCAGGATGGGGCTGATTTTTCATGGTTGGCACGTCATTATTCAGATGATGCGGACAGCCGGCAAGTCGGAGGACTGTTGCCATGGATGCCCGTCAATAAGAATATGCAAGAATGGGTGGACAAACTGGCAGTGTTGGAAAAGAACAAAGTCTCGGTTCCTTTTTATTCTCCTTTAGGTCTTCATATTGTCAAGTGGGTGGAGCGTAAGCCTTTTGCCTCTTACGAGGATAAAAAGGAGGAAATACAGGAATATATGGAGCATGAAGGAGTTTCTTCTCCTTCGGTCAGAAAAGATGTTTTGGCTCTTTACCGGTCAGGCGCTTTGGCCGGGAAATATCCCGATTGGACGTTGCGTTGGCAAGAAGTGCATGATGGTCTGTTGGCCTCTTATCTTACCCGGAAGTATCAGGAGGGGGAGTATGCTTGTTTCGAAGCCGATTTGGAACGCTATTTCAAACAGCATAAATCAGATTATGCTTGGGAGTTGCCCCGGTATAAAGGAGCTGTTATTCATTGCAAGGATAAGAAAATGGCTTCTGCCATCAAGAAATACTTAAAGAAAAAGCCGGTGGAGGAGTGGAAATCCGCTTTAGAAAAGTTGATGATGAACGCATCGGTTCCGCAAGCAAGCATAGAAGTGGGAGTATTTATCATTGGAAAGAACCAATATGTGGATAAATTAGTCTTTAAGTGCGGAAGTTTTGAACAAGTTCCCGGTTTTTCTTATACTTTTGTGATGGGAAAGAAGTTGAAAAAGGGACCGGAGAACTATTTGGATGTAAAGGATGCGGTAATCCGTGATTATCAGGCTGTACATGAGGACTCTTGGATGAAAGATTTGAAACGGAAGTATAAGGTTGAAATAAACCAAGAGGTTTTAAAAACAGTTAATAATAACGGAAGTAATTAATTATTGCAGTATCTTCGTTCACTATTTTAATGCTTTATGAGTATCGTGAAAAACTGGGGAGTAATACTTGTGATTGCCGCTGCCATGACTGGATGCGGTCAGGAGCATAACCATAAAGGAAAAACTCCTTTAGTGGAAGTGTCCGGTGAATTTCTGTATAAGGAAGATTTGCAGGCGGCTCTTCCTCTCAATATATCGAAGGATGATAGTGTATTGTTTGCCGAACACTATATCAAGAATTGGATAGAGGATGCGCTGCTGTTTGATAAGGCGGAGGGGAATATTCCCGACAATGATAAAATCTCCAAACTGGTGGAGAACTATCGCCGTGCATTGATTATGCACACTTATCAAGAGGAGTTGGTGAATCAGAAATTGGCAAACGATATCAGTGAGGAGGAAATCAATGCTTATTATGAAAAGAACAAAGATTTGTTCCGACTGGATAACCCATTGGTCAAAGGACTTTTTATAAAGGTTCCTCTCACTTCTCCTGATTTGGGGAATGTGCGTGTGTGGTATCGGAAGAATAATCAGGACGCTATTGAAAAATTGGAGAAGTATAGTTTGCGTAATGCAGTGAGTTATGATTATTTTTATGACCGTTGGACGTCTGTGCCCGATGTGGCTGTCAAGATACCTTTGAAGGTGCTGGATACGGACGCAAGCTATTTGGATAAAAACAGGAATGTAGAAGTAAAGGACACGGCCTTTTGCTATTTCTTGCATATAGAAGATTTCTTGGGAAAGGATAAACAAAAGCCGTTGGACTTTGCCAGAGATGAAATAAAAGAGATTTTAATAAATCTGAAGCGTGTGGAGTTTATCAACAAGGTGAAAGAGGACTTGTATCAGCGGGCTTCGGATAGAAACAAGATTATTTATTATTATTTGAATTCAGATGAATAAATTGATGTGTACTAAAGTTTATGCACTGTTACTGATGCTGCTTGCTACTGTTTCTGTATATGGACAAGACAACGTTATAGACGAAGTCGTGTGGGTAGTAGGCGATGAGGCTATTCTTAAATCTGACGTAGAGAGTGAGCGGTTGAATGCCCAGTATGAAGGACGTAAGTTTGACGGTGACCCGTATTGTATAATTCCGGAGCAGCTTGCCGTCCAGAAATTGTTCCTTCATCAGGCAGCTATCGATAGTATCGAGGTTTCCGAACAGGAAGTAATCGGATTGGTGGAAAGACGTACGAATTGGCTCATCGAACAAGTAGGAGGTTCTAAAGAGAAATTGGAGGAATATTACAACAAGACTTCTACCCAGATTCGTGAGATGTTGCGTGAGAATGTGCGTGATGGAGAAACAGTGAGAAAGATGCAGCAGCATATTGTGGGAGAGATTAAGATAACTCCTGCCGAAGTGCGTCGTTATTTTAAGGATTTGCCGCAAGACAGTATTCCTTTCGTTCCTACTCAGGTGGAGGTACAGATTGTTACGTTGGAACCGAAAATACCATTGGAAGAAATTGAGCGTGTAAAGAAGACCTTGCGTGACTATACGGATGGCATTAATTCCGGCAAGATGTCATTTGCCACCTATGCCCGTTTTTATTCTGAAGATCCCGGAACGGCTCGTCGCGGCGGTGAGCTCGACTTTATGGGTAAAGGGGAATTGGTGCCCGAATATGCCAATGTCGCTTTTAACTTGCAGGATCCCAATAAGGTTTCGAAGATTGTGGAAACAGAGTTTGGCTTCCATATCATTCAGTTGATTGAAAAACGCGGTGACCGTATTAAGACCCGCCATATTCTGTTGAAGCCGAAAGTGGAGGAAAAGGACTTGGAGGCTGCACTGGTTCGTTTGGATTCCATTGCTGATGATATCCGTAACCAGAAATTCACTTTCGATGATGCGGCTACTTATATCTCGCAGGATAAGGATACAAAGAATAATCATGGTCTGATGGCTAACAAGAATACCGGTACGGCACGTTTTGAAATGCAGGATTTGGCACAGGTTTCTCAGGAAGTGGCCAAGGTGGTGGAAAACATGAACGTAGGCGAAATATCGAAAGCATTCACTATGATTAATGATAAAGGAAAAGAAGTGTGTGCTATCGTAAAACTAAAAAGCCGTATAAACGGACATAAGGCTACCATTACGGAAGACTATCAGCGTTTGAAGGCTATCGTCATGGAAAAACGTAGTGAAGATAAGCTTGAAAAGTGGATTAAAGAAAAGCAAAAACATACATACGTGCGTATTAATGAGAAGTGGCAGAAATGCGATTTTAAATATCCGGGTTGGATAAAAGAATAAAGTAGTATATTGAACCGTATGCTTGAAAAAAGAAAAAAAAATAACTCTTCGAGCAGGCATAGGATACTTTTGTTTAGTGTCCTGTGCCTGTTTGTCTTTTGCTTGTTGGCGCAGGTCAATCCCACAAAAAGGACTGAACCGAAGCCTGCCAAGAGCAAAGTGTATCTGTTGCATTCCGATGTGTTGAAGAAAAGTCCTTTAAATCCTGATCCCGATGCACAGGTATTGGTCGGGAATGTGGCTTTTCGCCATGATAGTGTTTATATGTATTGTGACAGTGCTTGTTTTTATGAAAAGACCAATTCATTAGAGGCTTTTGATAATGTAAAAATGGTGCAGGGAGATACGTTGTTTTTGTATGGGGATTATCTCTTTTATGATGGCAATACACAGATTGCCCAAGTGCGCAACAATGTGCGCATGGAGAATAAGAATACTACGTTGCTGACCGATAGCCTGAACTATGACCGGATTTATAACCTTGGTTATTATTTTGATGGCGGTACGCTCATGGATGAAGAAAATGTGTTGACTTCGGAATGGGGAGAGTATAGTCCTGCCACTAAACAGTCGGTCTTTAACTATGATGTGAAACTGGTAAATCCTAAGTTTACATTGACTTCGGACACACTGCGTTACAATACGGCCAGCAAGATTGCCAATATTGTAGGGCCATCGAACATTGACAGTGACAATAATCATATCTACTCCGAATTGGGCTTCTATAATACGCAGATTGGTCAGGCAGAATTGCTGAATCGTTCTGTATTGACGAATGAGGGTAAGCGTTTGACGGGCGACAGCTTGTTTTATGACCGTGTGAAAGGATATGGGGAAGCTTTTGATAATGTGTTGTTTAATGATACCATTAATAAAAATATGCTTACCGGTGACTATTGTTATTACAATGAACTGACTAAATATGCCATTGCAACCCAAAAGGCGGTAGCGGTGGATTACTCACAGGGTGATAGTTTGTTTATGCATGCCGATACGTTGCAGATGTACACTTTCAATCTGAATACCGACTCTATCTTCCGTGAAACAAGAGCGTATCATAAAGTGCGTATGTATCGCACGGATGTGCAGGGAGTGTGTGATTCGCTGGTTTTTTCGTCCAAAGACAGCTGTCTGACTATGTATTATGACCCTATTCTTTGGAATAACAACCAGCAATTGTTAGGTGAGGAAATAATGATTTACATGAATGACAGTACTATTGATTGGGCGCATATTCACAATCAGGCACTATCTGTTGAAAAGTTGGATTCTGTCAATTATAATCAGGTGACCGGAAAAGATATCAAGGCATATTTCAAGAATGGAGAGATGCACCAGGTAGACGTAATCGGTTCGGTCCGTGTCATTTATTATCCGATGGAGAGCGACAGCACACTAATTGGCATGAATGTATCGGAGACAAGCCTTTTGAATATGTATCTGGAAAACCGGAAGATGAAAAAGATGGTTATGAGTCCGAAATCAAATGGAACTCTTTATCCGATGCTTCAACTTCCGCCGAATAAAATGAAACTGGAAAACTTTAATTGGTTCGACTATATCCGTCCGCTCAATAAAGAGGATATCTTTAACTGGCGCGGAAAGAAAGCCGGGCAGGAATTAAAGAAGAGTAATAGAGGTACTGCACCTTTGCCAAATCAAGACTTGTTTAATAAAAAGAAGAAATAACTATGGGAATGTTTAAAATGGAAAAGCCTCGCCGTTTCAACCACCAATATATATATGTGGACGAACGAAAAGAGAAATTGCAGAAGATGGAAGAGAACGCCAAGCGCGACTTGGGTATGCTTCCTCCGAAAGAGTTTTCCCCCGAAGACATTCGTGGAAAGTTTATTGAAGGAACCAAGCATCTGAAACGCAGAAAAGAGAGTGGACGCAGACCGTTGGCTTATGGGGCTTTGTTTGTTGCCATTGGCGTTCTACTTTTTATCTTGCATTATCTGGTGACCGGAGAATTAAATTTTTAATGAATCATTCGTAGTTGTATTATGAGCGATATCATACGTTTACTGCCGGATTCTGTCGCTAATCAAATAGCGGCAGGAGAGGTGATACAGCGTCCTGCATCTGTTATAAAAGAGCTGGTGGAGAATGCCATTGATGCCGGAGCGCAGCATATAGATGTATTGGTAACGGATGCCGGAAAGACTTCTATTCAGGTGATAGATGATGGTAAAGGGATGTCTGAAACCGATGCGCGTCTGTCTTTTGAACGCCATGCAACTTCTAAGATAAAGGAGGCGGCTGATTTGTTCGCTTTGCGGACGATGGGATTCCGTGGGGAAGCGTTGGCTTCTATTGCAGCGGTGGCACAAGTAGAGTTGCGCACGTGTACAGAAGGAGAGGAACTGGGTACTAAACTGGTTATTGCCGGTTCCAAGGTGGAAAGCCAGGAAGCCATATCGTGTCCCAAGGGCAGCAATTTCTGTGTGAAGAATCTGTTTTTTAATGTACCTGCACGGCGTAAGTTCTTGAAATCCAATCAGACAGAGCTAAGCAATATATTGACTGAGTTTGAACGCATTGCATTGGTCAACCCCAATGTGTCTTTCACTTTGTATCATAATGATGCTGAGTTGTTTAATCTTCCCGCCATTCAGTTGCGCCAACGTATCATGGGAGTGTTTGGGAAGAAAATTAATCAGGATCTTCTATCGTTGGATGTAGATACCACGATGGTGCGCGTCTCAGGCTTTGTCGGCCGGCCGGAAAGTGCCCGCAAGAAAGGAGCTCGCCAATACTTCTTTGTAAACGGACGTTATATGCGTCATCCTTATTTCCATAAAGCCATTATGGATGCATACGAGCATCTGATACCGGTAGGTGAACAAGTATCTTATTTTATTTACTTTGAGGTGGACCCTGGTAATATTGACGTAAATATTCACCCTACCAAGACGGAAATCAAATTTGAGAATGAACAGGCCATTTGGCAGATATTGGCAGCGGCTGTCAAGGAAACATTAGGTAAATTCAATGCTGTACCTTCCATTGATTTTGATACGGAGGGTATGCCGGATATCCCTGCATTCGAGAGTTCTCTTTATGCCGGAATACAGCCTCCGAAAACAACTTATAACCCGGATTACAATCCTTTCAATACGTCTGCTGTGCCTCCCTCTTCCTACTCCTCAAAGCCCACTCGTGATTGGGAACGGCTGTATGAGGGCGTGGAACAGCATGCGTCGGCCCAACATACGCAGATGTCTTATCCGGATGATGGGGATTATTTCACGGCATCTCCAATGGAGGAACCGGCTGCTCCCACTTTGTATGACAATTCGGAAGAGTCGGCAATGGGAGAGAAATCATCTCAACATTATCAGTTTAAAGGACGCTTTATCCTTACTTCCGTCAAATCAGGCTTGATGATTATCGATCAGCAACGGGCGCATATTCGTATTCTTTATGATCAATATCTGGAGCAGATAACACGTCGACAGGGAGCATCGCAGGGAATGTTATTTCCTGATATTGTGCAATTCCCGGTTTCGGAAGTACCTGTATTGCAAGAAATCATGGAAGATTTGTCATACTTGGGTTTTGAACTGACTGATTTGGGAGGTGGTAGTTATGCTATCAACGGCATACCTTCGGGTATTGAAGGTTTAAATCCGGTGGAACTGATTCAGAGTATGGTTCATACTGCCATTGAGAAGGGAGGTAAAGTGAAAGAAGAGGTGCAGAGTAATCTGGCTTTGACATTGGCTAAAGCTGCGGCTATTGTGCCGGGGCAGGTTTTGACGAACGAGGAAATGAATGGTTTGGTAGATGGGTTGTTTGCTGTAACTACTCCTAATTATACTCCTGACGGTAAAACCGTGTTGTCCGTGCTTCAGGAGGATGAGTTGGAAAAGCTGTTTAAATAAAATCTGACTATAAAAAGATAAGCCGCTTGGAAGCGATTCCAAGCGGCTTTGGCTTACCTTTTTTAAGGCAGAGTATTATTGGGCTTCGATAATTACACGACGGTTGAATGCCGGAGGAGTTAATGTATTAACGCCACCCATACCGCTAATAATCATATTGCTCTTGTTTACACCCAGTTTAACCAATTCGTTTGCAACTGTATTTGCACGGTCTTCACTCAATTGTTTATTCCATGATGCACTACCTGTGTCGCTGTCAGCATAACCGGTTACTTTCAGTTTGATGCCCGGATTGTCTTTTACTAAGTTGGCAATCTGTTGCAGGTTGACTACGCTGTTTTGAGGCAGAGTGGCAGAACCAATCTGGAAGAATACAGATTGCGGAACCGGAGTCAGCTGATTAACGGTAACTTGTTCTGTAACCACCTCATTAGGAGTATTTGCAAGTTGTGCCTTCAACTGGCGGTTTTGTTCGATTTGTTGAGCCAAAGCTGCATTGATAGCATCCATCTGAGATGCTGTAAGAGCCATCATAGCATCCACATCAGGAGCAGGTTTGAATCCTCTCTGCGGGAATTTATAGGTCACACCGACTGATGCGCCCAGCATAACGTCCAATCCTTTGTTCAGGGTCTTTCCGTCAAACTTGTTTTCAGCAGCCATACCATAAAGTTCCAAGTTCAAATCCCAAGCATCTGCCACATGGAAGGTATTAATCAAACCGAAGTTGAATGCTAATGAATTAAGGTGAGGTTTGTCATAAGAATGAGCGAAACCGAAACCTACAAACGGAACAGCATCATATACACGGTCGGGATTATAACCGGCTAGCATATTGCTGATGTTGAATAAGATATCGCCGTGTAAGTTCATATAGTTGAACTTATCCTGATAGTATCCTTCACTCATCATATGAGGTTTGGAGTATGCAGAAGGTTCGCTTGAAAAACTCTTTGACTGTAAACCGCTATATTGCAAGCGTAATCCTAATCCGGGAGTAAACCATTTACCAATTGATACATTCAGGGCGGGAGCGATACGCTTGCCGAATTTGCCCAGGTCGGATTGGTCACCGAATAATACTTGTGCACCGCCTCCTACAGAGAAGAACCAATTATCAAAGAATCGATTGGTCTCTACTTTGTACTTATCTACCGGAACCTCCATAACATCTACGCTTTCGCTGACGATAGCGTTTTGTGATTTGTTGCTCTGCTGCGCGAACGTTGCAGAACTGATACTGGCGATTGCCAGTGCAAACATTAATTTTTTCATACTCATTTCTATTAGTTAAATTATTGTTTAGGTATATCTTCCCAATTTCAACTAAATAACATGAGCGTTGAAAAAAAGTTTGTGCGGCTTGAATATTTAATATTTTTTTATGAAAGAAGGCTAAAAAGGTAGTGCGACTCAGTGCTGCGTTCTGCATCAAAACTGAATCCTTCCCAATTGAATCCTTTTAATTCTTCAGGCTTTTCAATGCGGTTCTTGATGATATAGCGTGTCATTTCTCCTCTACACATTTTAGTATAAATAACGACAGTTGTTAATTTCCCTTTTTTCCAAACCTGAAATTCGGGTGTAATCACGCGTACCTGTTGTTCAATACGTTTCCAGTCGAAAAGGTCTTTCATTTCATTGCTGGCAAGGTTGATTAATGTGCCTCCTTGTGCTTTGATGGACTTAATGAATTCATCAGTCAATATTGGTTTCCAATAATCAAACATGGATATTCCTCCGTGCTCTGGCAGTCTGACGTCTCCTTCCAATCTATAATTCTTTATCAGGTCAAGCGGACGAAGTAATCCATATAAAAAGGAAGTGATACGCAGATGATTTTGTATGTATTGAAAATCTTCGGCTGTAAAGTCTTGAGGACAGATACGTTTAAACACTATGCCTGTATAGGCTAACAAGGCAGGAAGAGCTTTGTTTTCTTCAGAACAGAAATCCTGAAAGCGAAGGTAATTTTCAGCGGCTATTTTACTGTTTACCCGCAACAGGCGTTCCAGTTCCTCGGCAGAGAACTGGGACATATTGAGTGCATGCTGAATGGCTTCAGCCTGAAATTGTGGCGTACCGGTGGTGGGAACTTTCACTTTAGAACGGTCCGTCATGGTCTTGGCACACGAAATAAAAGTCATCATAGGCTAAAAAATGATATTTCAGTCGGCAAATATAGGAAAAACAGATATATTTGTCTTTATTATATCGCGAATTAAATATTCAGAACTATGAAAATGAAAAAGTTAGGATTGTTATTGATGTTGCTATGCGTCAGCTTTGCAGTGCATGCACAGGAATTGAAGAAGGGAGATAAGTTACCTGATTTTCAGTTGAAATCATCAGTTTATGGAAATGTTTCATCTGCTGATTTGAAGGGTAAGGTGGTATTGGTCAGTTTATTTGCCACTTGGTGTGGTCCATGCCAGTTGGAACTTGCAGAAGTGCAAAAAACGCTTTGGCCTAAATATAAGGATAATAAGGACTTTGTATTGTTGGTGATTGGCCGTGAACATACGGACGAACAACTGAAGGTTTATAATGAGCGGAAGAAATTTACTTTCCCGTTGTATCCTGACCCTAAGCGTGAAGTTTTCTCACTCTTTGCTGAAAAATCTATCCCTCGTGCGTATCTGTTCAATAAGGAAGGAGAAGCAATTTATACTTCTATGGGGTATGAAAAGGAGGAGTTTAATCATTTGATGAACGCTATTGAAGAAGCTTTGAAGTAATCAAAAGCTATTATTGAAACTAATTTTAATTCTAATACTTATGAAAATCAAATCACTGATTGCTGTTTTGTTGTGTATTGTGGTGTGTAGCTCCTGTGAACAGCCGCCGGTAGAAGCGTATGTTGTGCTTCCCCAACCGCAAGAGATTAATTATGTTCAAGGTTTTGTGAAACTGAAGGATAAGCCGACAGTTGCTTACTCTAATGAATTGTCTAATGAGGCTCTGTTGTTGGCTTCTTACTTAAAGAATGATTTTGCAGTGGAGGCTAATTTGCAGGAAGGGAAAGACAAAGGGGATATTGTTCTTTCGTTGGATTCGATGGTCTTGCCTGACAAGAAAGGCGGATATGCATTGGAAGCTGCCGGAAGCCGGATTACAATTAAGGCTCCTGCTCCCGAAGGAGTGTTTAACGGTGTGCAGACTTTGCGTCAGATTATTAAAGAAAGAGAAGGACGCCTGACTGTTCAAAAAGCTTTGGTGACGGATTATCCGGCTTTCTCTTGGCGTGCATTCATGCTGGATGAAGGTCGGTATTTCAAAGGTAAAGAAGTGGTCCTCAACATGCTTGATAGAATGGCTGAGCTGAAGATGAATGTATTTCATTGGCATTTGACAGACGATCAGGGATGGCGTATTGAAATCAAGAAATATCCGAAGTTGACAGAAGTTGGTGCTTTCCGTGATTCTTCAGAGATTAATCATTTCCACAGCAATGTGTTTGATGGTAAGCCTCATGGTGGTTTTTATACTCAGGATGATATCAAGGAGGTAGTGGACTATGCTGCCAAGCGCCATATTATGATTGTCCCCGAAATAGAGATGCCGGGACATGCCAGTGCTGCTATTGCTTCTTATCCATGGCTGGGAACTACCGGAAAGCAGATTAAGGTGCCTTGTAACTTTGGTGTGCATTACAATGCTTATAATGTGGCCGACCCTCGTGTCATTCAATTTCAGGAAGATGTATTGGAGGAAGTGATTGCATTATTCCCTTCTCCGGTAATCCATATCGGCGGGGATGAATTGCGATATAATGCTTGGAAAGAATCGCCGATGGTGCGCAATTATATGAAGCAGAACAAGATTGCTTCACCGGCCGGACTACAAGTTTTCTTTACGAATAATATTTCTAACTTCCTGGCCTCAAAGAATCGGCACATGATGGGGTGGAATGAAATTACGGGTGCTCAGATTAATGATTATCAGCAGGATGGTACTGCTGCTTCACAGCAGCAATTGGCCCCCGGAACCATCGTTCATTTCTGGAAGGGTGAGCCTGAATTGATTAAAGAAACCATTGAAAAAGGATATAATATCGTCAACTCTTATCATATATATACTTATCTGGACTATGATTATGAGTCCATCCCTTTGCAGAAATCGTATGAGTTCAATCCGATTCCCGAGGGACTGACGGAGGCGCAGAAAAGTAAGGTCTTGGGTATCGGTTGCCAGATGTGGGGCGAATTTATTCCTGCAGTTGAAAGTATGAATAAAAAGATTTATCCGCGTCTTGCCGCATACGCCGAAGTAGGCTGGACAAGTCCATCCAATAAGGATTATGAGCGTTTCCGTAACTCGTTGGATTCATTTATCGGGCATTGGGAAAAGCTGGGTATTCAATTGGGTGAGTGGAAATAATAAAAAAGTGGGGATGTGTCAAAACTCCCCTTTTATCGAAATCACCCTCGCTACAACTACCTGTGGCGAGGGTGACTTTTATTTATGAGAGTTTCGATACACCCTCGTTTCTTGTGAGAGTGCCCGATAGCTAGAGTGAAGTGAATGATATCTATTTATAAGAAATCCATTTAATCATTTCTTTGAGTGTCGGTTTCTTGCCATACATCAGGATACCTACACGATATATTTTTCCCGAAATCCAGATGAGTGCAAGTGCTGAGGCATAGAGCAGACAAAGTGAAAGAATGATTTGCCAAGTCGGTGCATCCAGCGGAACACGTACCATCATGACGATAGGGGAGGTAAACGGTATGAGAGAACACCAGAAAGCCAGCGGGCCGTCCGGGTTATCGCCACTGTAGATACCGGCGTAAAGGGAGAATATCATCAGTATCATAATGGGAGTCATAAACTGTTGTGAATCTTCCATGGCATTGATAGAGGCTCCGATGGCAGCAAAGATGGAGGCATAAATCAGGAATCCACCGATGAAGTTCAGGGTAAAGAGGATTCCGAGCTTCAGCAGATTCAGATTTTGTAAGGCGCTAATCATGCCTTCGGCACCTTTTAGAATGGCTGCATCTCCACCGAAAGTATTGTCGGCAATACCCAAAAGGATAACAAGCAGAACACCCCATATCAGCAGTTGGGTAATACCAACCAGACCAATGCCGATAATCTTGCCAAGCATCAGTTGAAGCGGCTTGACCGATGATACCATCAGCTCGACAATGCGGCTTGTCTTTTCTTCCATGACACTCTGCATCACCATGCCTCCATAAGACATAACGAACATATAGATAAGGAAGGTTAGTACCATACCGACGGCTATTGCAATGCCGGCGTTTGATTCGTTGGCGCTACCGTCTTCACTCCATTTGATGGTGCGTGCACTGTATCTCTTATCAAAGTCCTGCATGATATTTTGTAACTCGGGAATGTTATAACTGGTCAGCTTATCGTGTCTGATTTGTTCATTCAGCGTATTGTTTACCAATGACAGCAAGCCTTTAGTCACTTCTTTGCGCGAATAGATGGCGGCGGCTGTGGGATTCTGAATCAAGTCTTCTGTAATTTCCACTACAGCGTCTATGTGGGTAGTGTCACTCCGGTATTCGGGCAACATTTCTTCTCCGCTGATGAAATGATAAGATTCATCGTCTTTGAATTGTCCGATGTACTTCTGTGTGTGGTCAATGATTACTACTTGTTTTACTTCATCACTTTTCACTGTCGATAGCAGTGCGGGAACAAAAATGAGAGCTGCAAAGATGAACGGCATCAGGATGGTAAGAAGAATAAATGATTTCTTGCTTACGCGGTTCAGAAATTCACGTTGTATAATGATTAATATCTTGTTCATGACTTTTGGCGTTTAGTGTTTATCCAGACCTTCTACCGTGCGGATGAATATTTCGTTCATGGATGGCAGGCATTCGGTAAAGGAGATTATTTCGGTTTGTTGGGCTATTTGGGTCAGTAATGCCGAGTTGGACATATCCTGTTGTTTTTGTAGGGTATATCGGATTTCTTCTTCGGTGGGCTGACTGTCTACAATCTTGAACAGGCGAGATTCTTTCAAGGGTTGTCCTTTCGGAGTGCTCAGGGCATAGGTATTGGCCTTGAAGCGCGAACGCACCTCCTTTACATTACCTTGCAACACCACTTCCGAATGATTGATGAGCGCGATATTGTCACATATTTCTTCTACCGAAGCCATGTTGTGTGTGGAAAAGATGATGGTGTGTCCCTCTTTTTTCAGTTCCAGTATTTCACGCTTCAGCAGTTCGGCGTTCACAGGGTCGAAGCCGGAGAACGGTTCGTCAAATATCAGTAATTGGGGTTTATGCAATACGGTGATGATAAATTGCACCTTTTGCTGCATCCCTTTGGACAGTTCTTCCAACTTCTTGTTCCACCACGGAGTAATTTCAAACTTCTCGAACCATATTTTCAGTCGTGAGCTGGCTTCTGCTTTGCTGAGGCCTTTCAGTTGCGCCAGGTAGATAGCCTGTTCGCCCACTTTCATTTTCTTGTATAAACCGCGTTCTTCGGGCAGATAACCGATATGATAGATGTCTTCGGCCTGTGACAGATGTCCGTTGAAGCGTACTTCTCCCGAATCGGGGGCCGTGATGCGGTTGATGATGCGGATGAGTGTAGTTTTGCCGGCACCGTTCGGCCCCAGCAATCCAAAGATTTGTCCTTCGGGGACCTGAATGCTGACACCATTCAGCGCAGTGTGGTTGGCAAAGCGTTTGACCACTTGATGCGTTTCTAAGAAAAAATTATTCATAGCTTTTTATGTTTGTTGTTTTGTTGAATCAAAATGTCAACGTTATATTTGTTTCGGCTAACTCGGGGACAAAGTTATGGATTTTTTCTTATAGCTGTGAGTGAAAAGGGAAAATAATTAGGTTGAATCGGATTTATGTCAAGAAGAAATAGCTGTCTTTACTTTTGCAGAATCCTAAAGGTAATCAGTATAGAGCAGAGTATTTATTCCATCGGTATACAGAATTTCGAGAGCCTTCGCCAAGACGGTTATCATTTCAACTTCAAGACTCCCGGCATCTACAATCGGGGTGAATGGGCGGCGAGGCATGCGAAGGGGAAACCATTCATCTCGAAATGCCGATGAATAGGACAAAAACGGATGGGGGAAGGGGGAAATTCCTGTTTTGAAGAGAGGGGCACGGCTTCAAAGTGTACGTTGTTGGAGCTGTTGATGTAAGATAAAATAGGTTAACTTTTTTTTGTTGCGAAGAACAGCGTGACGGTTTATTTTTTAGCTTTGTTCATATATTAACTTTAAATATAATGATGTATGAAAAAGATTGTAGTTTTATTTGCTTTATTTCTAATTCTTGGTGCAAATATTTATTGGGATTGTATTGATTCAACAGGAAACTTGTCAGAACTTCAACTAGCAAATATTGAAGCTTTAGCAAGTGGCGAAAGTGGAGCTTCCAATACGGGACCTAGAGAAGAAAAAAAATGTTATGGCGGCGGACATAAAATGGTGTGTCGTTCCATTAATTCCGAATCATGTACTGACTCTGATTGTTATTAACTTCTTTTTTTACGCCTTTGTATTAATACTGAGCAGAATTTGGACAAGACAATTAAAGCCTTGTCTAAATTATTCATTAATGATTGTGCTTGTTAAAAATGAAAAATAGAATTATACAGATATTTCTACTAGGATTATTATCAGCTTGTTCTGGGAATAAAGATTCTGTTGAAACAGTTCCTTTAAATTGTGATGTATATAAAATAACAATACCTCTTGATGAAGCTTATTATGATTCCGTCACTAGTCACATTGCAGACACTTCATTCGTTGTTCTGAACGAAGGAAACAACATCATGTTCTCTTGTGCCGACAAAATAATAGAATACAATAACAAATATTATATTCTAGACCAAAGCGCATTACGAACTGTTGTATCCTTTAAAAAGGATGGTACATCTGATATTAAATATGGTCGTGTAGGACAGGGCCCGGGAGAATATGTTTTTCCTTGGGATATGCATGTAGACGAAACCGGAGTGTACGTATTAGATACAAATTCCAAAAAAATCATTCATTACACTGAATCCGGGACTTTCTTAAGTGAACAGAAAATTCCTTTTTTTGCAGATGCCTTCAAACGACTGAAGAATGGCAATTTTATATTTAACACGACACCTAACGGAACACAAATGCCAGCTCTGATTTATACGGATTCGTTAATGAATCCTATTGCGCGCTCAATGCCTTATCAAGAAGGTTATATAGGAGGATGTACGACAAACGAAATTTTCAGGAATAACAATTCAGGATTATGTTATTATCGTTCGCCTTCAGATTCTTTGGCAATATTGGATGAAGATGGGAAGGTACACACCTTCATTGTTTTTGATTTTTTAGATAAAGCTATCTCTCAAAAGGCAAAAACAGATTATTTAGCCTTTCGTCGAAGTAAGCCTTCTGCCGATTACTTAAGGTTGGTAAACAGTCCTATCGTCGTTTCTGATAGTACTTGGATAGGACTTATTGAAGATGGGAATAGTCAATATACTATTATATTCAATCCTTTCAATAATAAATGTGGATGTAGAAAGTTTACAAAATCATCTTCTGTATATGATATTATAGAACCTATGTCCTCAGATGGTAAAGGAACTATTGTAAGTCTTATCAGCCAAGAACTGGAAAATATGTGCAGAGATTATGAATCACTACCTGACACTATAAGAAATGCGCTGAATGATGGAAATCGGATTTTGTTGGTTAACAAATTTCATTTTTAACGTACTCCAATATTAGTCCCATAGTAGTATCTTGTCAAAAAAAGAGAGTGTGTCAGATTGAAGACACACCCTCTTTTTATTTATTGGGAAGGATTATTTATAATCCTGCCAGCTCTTGATTTGAATATCCTTTTCGCTCATTTCGCAGAATGCTTCGATGAAGGCACTTGCCAGACGAGCATTGGTAATCAAAGGAATATTGTGGTCGATGGCTCCGCGACGAATCTTGTAACCGTTAGTCAACTCACGTTTAGAATGGTTCTTCGGAATGTTGACAATCAGGTCGAACTTGTGTTCGGCAATCATTTTCATCACGTTATTCTCTGCATCAGGGCGTTCATCCGGCCAGTACACAGGAGTGGTGTTTACTCCGTGTGCATTCAGGAAAGTAGCAGTTCCGGCGGTTGCATAGATTTCGTATCCTTTGTCTGCCAACATGCGGCTGGCTTCCAACAAATCTACCTTAGATTTGGTAGCACCTGACGAGAACATGACAGATTTCTGAGGAATCTTAAATCCTACAGCAATCAGTGAGTTCAGCAAGGCTTCATGGAAGTCATCGCCGATACAACCTACTTCACCGGTTGAAGACATGTCTACACCCAATACAGGGTCAGCCTTGTGCAAGCGTGAGAATGAGAACTGAGAAGCTTTTACACCAATCCAGTCAATGTCGAATGCCGACTTGTCCGGTTTGCTGTATGGAGCACCCAACATGATGCGGGTGGCTGTTTCAATAAAGTTACGTTTCAATACCTTAGAAACAAACGGGAATGAACGTGAGGCACGCAGGTTGCACTCAATCACTTTCACTTCGTTGTTCTTGGCCAGGAACTGCATATTGAACGGACCGGAAATATTCAGTTCTTTAGCGATGCGGCGACCGATTTTCTTGATGCGGCGGGCTGTCTCGAAATAAATCTTCTGTGCCGGGAATACCAATGTAGCGTCACCGGAGTGTACACCAGCATATTCAATGTGTTCGGAGATGGCATATTCCACCACTTCACCGTTCTGGGCTACAGCATCAAACTCTATTTCTTTGGTTTCCTGCATAAACTGTGATACCACTACCGGATATTCCTTAGAAACTTCCTTCGCCATCTGCAAGAACTCTTTCAATTCGTCTTCGTTGTAGCATACGTTCATGGCAGCACCCGAGAGTACGTATGAAGGACGAACCAATACCGGATAGCCTACTTTGTTAACAAAATCTTCCATCTCTTCCAGGCTGGTCAATTCTTTCCAAGCCGGTTGGTCAATGTCCAGTTGGTCGAGCATGGCCGAGAATTTATGACGGTTTTCAGCACGGTCGATAGACAGTGGTGAAGTTCCCAATACAGGTACGGACTGACGATGCAGTTTCATTGCCAGATTGTTGGGTATCTGTCCGCCTACCGATACGATAACGCCGCCCGGTTGTTCCAAGTCGATTACGTCAAGTACACGTTCGAATGAAAGTTCATCGAAGTACAGACGGTCACACATATCGTAGTCGGTAGAAACTGTTTCGGGGTTATAGTTAATCATGATGGATTTGTAACCCAGCTTGCGTGCAGTCTGGACGGCGTTCACAGAGCACCAGTCAAATTCTACGGAAGAACCGATGCGGTAAGCACCCGAACCCAATACGACTACTGATTTTTCGTTCTTATAATAATTGACATCATAACCTGTAGTAGCGTATGTCATATACAGGTAATTAGTCAGTTCGGGATGTTCTGACGCCACTGTATTGATACGTTTCACAGCCGGAAGAATATTCAAAGCCTTACGACGGGCACGTACAGCCAGGTTTTCTTTTTCCATATTGCCGTTTGCTTTCAACACGAAGCGTGCAATCTGGAAGTCGGAGAAGCCTAACACTTTAGCTTGGCGAAGTACATCTTCAGGCAAATCCTCTATCTTGTTATAAGTAGAAAGTTTAGCCTTATAGTCAACGATGTTTTTCAGCTTGCCCAGGAACCACGGGTCAATCTTGGTCAGCTCATGGATACGTTCAATGCTGTATCCTTCTTCCAATGCAGAAGCGATGGAGAAGATACGGAGGTCTGTCGGGTTAGCCAGTTCCTCATCCAGGTTTTCGAATTTGGTATGGTCGTTACCCACGAAACCGTGCATACCCTGACCAATCATGCGAAGACCTTTCTGAATGATTTCCTCGAAAGAACGTCCGATAGACATGATTTCACCTACCGACTTCATGCTGGAACCGATTTGGCGTGATACACCGGCAAACTTGGTCAAGTCCCAACGGGGAATCTTACAAATCAAATAATCCAATTGAGGAGCTTCGTATGCTGAGTTGGGAGTACCCATCTCGCCAATCTGGTCCAGTGTGTAACCCAAAGCGATTTTAGCGGCAACGAATGCCAAGGGGAAACCGGTAGCCTTGGAAGCCAGTGCGGAAGAACGGCTCAGACGCGCGTTTACTTCAATGACACGGTAGTCGTTGGTATCTGCATTGAAAGCGTACTGGATGTTACATTCACCCACAATACCCAAGTGACGGATACATTTTGTAGACAGTTCTTGCAGCATGGCCACTTGTTCTTCTGTCAGCGAGCAAGTGGGGGCCACCACGATAGACTCACCGGTGTGGATACCCAGCGGGTCGAAGTTTTCCATGCTTGCTACGGTGAAGCAATGGTCGTTGGCATCGCGGATTACTTCGAATTCAATTTCTTTCCAACCTTTCAATGATTCTTCAACCAGGATCTGTTTAGAGAACGCGAATGAGCTTTCCGCCAATTTGATGAAAGCTTCTTCGTCCGGACAGATACCGCTACCCAAACCACCTAATGCGTAGGCAGAGCGTACCATAACCGGATAACCGATTTCGCGGGCAGCCTTCAGAGCTTCTTCCATGCTTTCCACAGCGTGGCTCTTCGGGGTCTTCATCGGAATTTCATCCAGTTTCTTTACGAATAAATCACGGTCTTCAGTGTACATGATGGCTTCTACAGAGGTACCCAGTACTTCTACACCATATTTCTTTAATGTACCGTTCAGATAAAGTTCAGTGCCGCAGTTCAGTGCAGTCTGACCACCGAAAGCCAATAAAATACCGTCCGGTTGTTCTTTCTTGATAATTTCTTCAACAAAGAAGGGAGTGACAGGAAGGAAATACACCTTGTCAGCTATACCTTCCGAAGTTTGAATAGTTGCGATGTTCGGATTTACCAACACCGAGTGAATACCTTCTTCGCGCAATGCTTTCAGCGCTTGTGAACCTGAGTAATCAAACTCTCCTGCCTGGCCGATTTTAAGGGCACCCGAACCCAATACCAGGACTTTCTTTAAATCCTTTTTCATTGAAAGTTTCTTTTTATAATAGTTGTTTTAATGTCGCTAAAATATAAAAAAAATGCGTCCATCCTCGTGAGAGGACTAACGCATTTGCTTTATGTCTATATTATCTTTGTTCCTGTAGGATACATAGCATCTTTAAATTTTGTGCAAAGTAACTACTTATTTCTAAGATAACAAAATAAATCAGGCTCTTTGTCAATGCCGATTGAGATAAAAATGAGAAATCTATGCCCGGAAGCTCACTTTCTGTATATTTATTCGATATTATCAGAATCGGCGTAATGCAAGAGAAAGGAATAGCCGGTGTTATTCATATCTATTAAGGTAATGTCTTTCAGCCTGCCGTCTTGCAAGAAACTATAGTCGTATGTATAGTAAGTGTCTTCTATGATATTCTCACTCCGTTTGCCCAGGATGCCTGCCAGTTGTCCGAATGTGTTTACTACGTTTACATAATTCTGGCGTTCGTCAATGCATTGCACCAGCGTGTTCAAATCAAGGCTGTAGTCATTGGCAATGGTGGATACTTTGTATTCACTGTTGTAAGTTCCCCTTGGCGTGGAAGTAATGGAGGACAGGTTTTTCTTGTTCCATTGGTATTCAAGCACTATTCCGTTATTGTTACTGCTTTTCAGGTATCCTTCATTATTATACGAATAGGTGATAGGACTGTCCTGATTGGAAAACTTGCACACATAGCTGCGTCCGTTCTCTAGAGTCGTGGTCATTTCCACCAACGGAGAGTTTTCCGAAGAGTAATTATAGCTTATTTGTGAATTGTCTCCATAGGAATAGTTTATGGTAGCCAGTGGAGCATTGCTGCGCACACCCGTCAGGCGTTTGTCTTTATCATAAGTAAAGTCAATATCACCTTCATAGCTGATGACATCGGTGATTTTATACACTTTAATTCCGGTAATGACTTTTGATGGGGCAGAAGACTTTTTATCATCGTCATCGGAACATGCAGCGAAAAATATGCTTGCAACAGAAATAAATAGAGCTAGTTTAATAGTTGGTCTTAGTTTATTCATAACAATTATTATATGTGAAATACAGATTCAAAGTTAAGTTATTGTGCTAGAATATTCCTATCTTTGCGTAATTTTTAATATAAGATAATATTTAAGAGATATGGGAAAAGAAAAAATCATATTGACAGGTGACCGTCCTACCGGAAGGTTGCATATCGGTCATTACGTAGGTTCATTGAAACGCCGGGTAGAGCTCCAGAACTCCGGATTGTATGATAAAACTTTTATTTTTATAGCAGATGCACAGGCTCTGACAGATAATATCGACAATCCTGAAAAGGTTCGTCAGAATGTTATTGAAGTGGCACTTGACTATATGGCTGTCGGCTTAGACCCTGCCAAGTCTACTATATTCATTCAGTCCCAGATTCCCGAACTTTGTGAGCTGACTTTCTATTACATGGATTTGGTTACCGTATCTCGTTTGCAGCGTAACCCTACGGTGAAGACAGAAATACAGATGCGTAATTTCGAGACAAGTATCCCTGTAGGCTTTTTTACCTATCCTATTAGTCAGGCAGCCGATATCACGGCATTCAGGGCTACAACCGTGCCGGTGGGAGAAGATCAGGAACCGATGATTGAGCAGACGCGTGAAATCGTCCGCCGGTTCAATCATATCTATGGTGATACGCTGGTAGAACCGGAAATCCTGTTGCCCGACAATGCTGCTTGTCTGCGGTTGCCGGGCACGGACGGAAAGGCAAAAATGAGTAAATCGTTGGGTAACTGTATCTATCTCTCCGATACAGCCGATGAGGTGGAAAAGAAAGTGAAGGGTATGTATACTGACCCGACCCATATCAAAGTATCCGATCCGGGTAAACTTGAAGGCAATACTGTCTTTACTTATTTGGATGCTTTCTGTAAACCTGAGCATTTTGAACGTTATTTGTCTGATTATCCTAACCTGGATGAATTGAAAGCACATTATACGCGTGGCGGTTTGGGAGATATGAAGGTAAAGAAATTCCTGGCAGCTATCATGCAAGAGGAACTGACTCCCATTCGTGAGCGCCGCAAGGAATTTGAAAAAGATATTCCGGCTATTTATGAGATGTTGCGTAAAGGATGTGAGACAGCTCGTGCAACAGCGGCAGAAACATTGGATGATGTACGCAAGGCCATGAAGATAAATTATTTCGATGATGCGGAGCTGATTGCTGAACAAGCAAAGCGTTTCGGACAAGAATAAAAACGCATCTTTGCACTGTATATGGAGCAAAGGGGTTGTGTCAAAACGTGGATAATGCTGTCGTTTCGTTCGTAGGGGCGAGG
>CARCZS010000025.1 GCA_948956705.1 uncultured Phocaeicola sp. | reverse complement strand
ATACATACGGCAAATGCCATACTGATAATAGAAAAAATCAGAAACAAAACAGCTAAAGCAGCATGATATGATTTTACTCACAGAATCAGAAGAGGTCATCAGACTTCTTCCGGAACGTCATGTCCTGTCGGATAGAAGTATGTGAGAAAGCACGGAAAAATGACAATAAGAATGGCATATGAAATGGTCATGCCCTATCATCTTCATATGCCATCTTATTTTTTAGAGACATTTACTGAATATCCCAAGGTATATCCAACACAAAAATTAAATGATTCTTAACAACTCCTTGTCTTATTGTAACGAAAAGGCTGTATCCGAAAATCTTTCGATACAGCCTTTATCATTTATTCTACCTTATTATTATCCGAAGTTCTGTAGCCTCTCAAAAAATCAGCCACATTCATACGTTTCTTTCCTGCCAGCTGCAAAGTAAGCACATTAATAAAACCATCTTTTACAGCCACCTGAAAATAGGTCTTCATATCCGTACGGATATCGCCTATATTCATCTCATGGGAAGCAAAAACTTTCTCCGTTTCATATATTTTTAAAACCTGACGTGTTCCATCAGCCACACACAGTTCGGTCCATGCAGCCGGATAAGGAGACAGCCCGCGAATAAAGTCATAAATCTGCTTCACACCTTTATTCCAGTCTATACGGCAAGTTTCTTTAAATATTTTCGGTGCCGGACGCAACTCCGTTTCCTGCCGGATCAAACTTTCCTGAGGAACAGGTTTCACACTTCCATTCAAAATAGCATCCACGGTTTCCAAAACCAAATCTCCCCCCAAATACATCAGCTTATCATGTACTATTTCCACATTATCCGTATCAGCAATAGGAACGCGCACCTGTTGGATAATCTCACCGGTATCTATCTCATGTTTCAAGAAAAAAGTCGTAATACCAGTTTCCGTATCTCCGTTTATCACCGCCCAATTTATAGGAGCAGCTCCTCTATATTGAGGTAATAAAGATGCATGCAAGTTAAATGTGCCCAAACGCGGCATATTCCATACTATTTCGGGAAGCATACGGAAAGCAACTACAATTTGTAAATCGGCTTGTAAAGACCGGAGTTCCTCTATAAAAGCCTCATCCTTCAATTTCTCCGGCTGAAGTATCCTCAGACCTTGAGAAACAGCATATTCTTTCACCGGACTAGGTTGCAGCACACTGCCATGTCGTCCCATCGGTTTGTCGGGCATAGTTATCACACCTACTACATTATAGCCTCCTTCAACCAATCTTTTCAGGCTCTCCACCGCAAAATCGGGAGTACCCATATATACGATCCGCAAATCTTTCTTTTCCATATACTTACATTATTTAATCTTCAGAGAAATCAACCAACACCTGCCGGTACGAATTAAATATTTTGGACTTGGAAACAAACCCTTTGTATTTTCCCTCTTCATTAATCACAGGCAGGTTCCAGGCCTTTGTATCATCAAACTTCTTCATCACTTCTTCCATTGAATCAGTAACATTGATCCGTGCCGGAGGAGAAATCATAAATTTTTCCACCTTGAAACGATGGTATAATTCCTGACGGAACATAATATTACGGATATCATCCAATACCACAATGCCCAAAAGTTCTCCATTGACATCCACTACCGGAAACAAATTGCGTTTAGCCTGCGAAATGACTTTAACCATTTCACCTAAATCCATATCAGGACGCACTTTCTCAAAATCAGTTTCAACCACACTGTCAATATTCATCAGAGTCAATACGGCCTTGTCTTTATGATGCGTTATCAATTCACCTTTCTTAGCCAAACGCATAGAATAAATACTATGCGGCTCGAATATCATAATGGTAAGATAAGAGCTGACAGATACCATCATCAGCGGAAGGAACAAATCATACCCGCCAGTCAGTTCTGCAATCAGAAAAATACCAGTCAGCGGAGCATGCATTACTCCCGACATCAATCCCGCCATTCCCAACAAGGCAAAATTTTTCTCCGGGATATAAGGACCTACATGCAGTTCATTACAGAAATGAGCGAAGATAAACCCGGTGATACACCCCAAGAACAAACTGGGAGCAAAAATTCCCCCGCAACCACCACCGCCATTCGTTGCACTGGAAGCAAAGACTTTGAAAAGTACAATCATGGCCAAATAAACGAGTAACAAATTATCGAACCCATAAAAGATAGAGTTATTCATTACTGTATTCCAGTCATGATTGGTTACGCCATTCAGCAATAAATTAATAGTATCATATCCTTCACCATACAATGGAGGAAACAAGAAAATCAATATGCTCAGCATTGCACCGCCTATAGCCAGCTTGATATACGGATTACTATATCGACGAAATATATTCTCCACAGAATTCATAGCCCGCGTAAAATACAAAGAAACCAACCCGCACGCAATGCCTAACAGAATTGCCGAAGGAATGCGCTCCATCAGAAACGGTTCATCCATATGGAACTTGAACATGGCATCGGGACCGGTAAGAATATAAGAAACAGTAGCTGCCGTGACACAGGAAACAAGAAGAGGCAACAATGATGCCATCGTCAGATCAATCATCAAGACTTCCAAAGTAAAAACCAAGCCTGCAATAGGAGCCTTAAAAATACCGGCCACAGCACCTGCCGCACCACACCCCACCAACAGCATCAGGGTCTTATGCTCCATCTTGAATACACTTCCCAAATTAGAACCGATAGCCGATCCGGTCAGCACAATCGGAGCCTCTGCACCTACGGAACCACCAAAACCGATAGTAATGGCACTGGCTATCACAGACGACCATGTATTATGCCGCTTGATGCGGCTTTGGCGACGGGATATGGCATATAATATTTTCGTCACCCCATGACTGATGTCATCTTTCACAATATAACGAATGAACAATCCGGTAAGAAAAATACCAAAAACCGGATACACCAAATACAACCAGTTGACTCCTGTAGAATCAAAATTTTCAGTCAGAAATTCCTTGATCCATTCTACTAGAAACTTCAGAAACCATGCGGCCAATGCCGTAAAAATACCAGCAAGAAAACTTAATATAAGAAT
The DNA here is from genome assembly GCA_948956705.1 of uncultured Phocaeicola sp. The sequence goes on along the minus strand of CARCZS010000025.1, from coordinate 39,232 downwards.
AAAGTGTTTCTCTTTTATCTTCTTTTCGCGCCATAAGATAAAGCGCTGTAACCAACTTTTCTTATTTTCGTCTATAATTGCGTCCATTCCTTTTTTTACTCTCTAATAATCTTCACTTCTCCCCCTTTACCCAGTTTGATAATGCTGGATGGTTTGGGATGCCCCACTTCATCTTGTCTATACTCCACAATATAGTCTACAGCTTGTTTTACTTCTTCACTGATTTCACTGAAGTTGGCAGGTGAAGGCTGACCGCTGATATTGGCAGAAGTCGACACAATAGCTTTACGAAACCGGAAACAAAGTTGTTTGGAGAATTCCTCAGCCGTAACACGAATACCTACACTGCCGTCCTCAGCCAGCAAATTCTCAGCCAGATTACGTGCCCCATCATAAATAATAGTCAATGGTTTTGTGGTAAACTCAATCAAATCCCAAGCTACCGCAGGTACATCACTAACATAAAAATTTACTTTTACCGTACTGTCCACCAATACAAGCATCGCCTTACTGTCAGCACGCTTCTTTATATCATAAACTCGTTTCACCGCCTCCGGATTAGTTGCATCACAACCTATTCCCCAAATAGTATCAGTAGGATAAAGAATCACTCCTCCCTTCTGCATCACTTCACAGGCTCTCTTCAAATCCTCTCTAAAATCTCCGTTCATATCGTTTTTTATTATTTGGTTCTCATTTTAACAAGTTGCAAATGTAGCAAATCCTCTTGATAATGACGAGTTAAACCCGAAAAAAAGATACCTTGATTGTTTTCCGAAACAGTCAAGGCATCTTGTCCACACAATAAGGATACTAATTCTCCCTTTATCTTCTATTTTAAAACAAAGTATTCGTATCCTCCACCAGCCTGCCCATAGCCCAAGCCGCCCGGATATTCAGTTCTCTATCCAAAATCAACACATCGGCATCCATATCTTTCTGCAATGCCCCCTTCCGGTCATCCACTCCCATAATCCGTGCCGGAGTTTCAGAAGCCATCCGCACGGCATCGGCCAGCGGAATACCAGCTTTTACCATTGTCCGTACCAATACATCCATGGTTGCTATGCTACCTGCCAATGAAGAATGATCAGCCATTTTGCATACACCATCTTCTATAATCACATTAGGATCTGTTATTTCCATTCCATCAGCAGCGGCATATGCCAAAGCATCCGTAACCAAACAAGTTTTTTCCACTCCCTTCAACTTATAAGCCAACCGAAGAATAGTAGCAGGTAAATGGATACCGTCGGCAATCAATTCAATGGTCATTCCGTCTGTCAGATAAACACTTTCCACTGTCCCTTCGTATTTATATTCACGACATTTATGGAATCCCGGCATACCGTTATAGAAATGGGCAGTATGAGTAAACCCAGCTTCAAACGCAGCTTTTATCCCCTCGTATTCCGATTCTGTATGTGACACAGCCACTAATATACCTTTTGATTTCAAATAGCGGGCAAATTCCAACGCGCCCGGAAGTTCAGGTGAAGCGTCCCAACGCTTGATGCAGTCAGTACTTTCCAATAAAGAAGTATATTCCTCTTTATCAGGATTCTTCAATTTCCCGGCAAACTGCTCACCTGCTCTTTTCGGATTCAGATAAGGACCTTCTACATGCAACCCCAACACAGGACTGTCCTTCTCGTTCATCAAGGTTTCGCACACAGTTACCGCCTTACGGATTTCTGAAAAAGGAGAAGAAGACAAAGTTGGGAAAATACTGGTCGCCCCATGCTTCTGATGCGCTTTTACAGCTGCGCGAAACGCCTCTTCCGTACATTCATTAAAATCGTGACCACCACCGCCATGAGCATGCATACACACATATCCGGGTACAATATACATCCCTTTAGCATCAATCAATTTTGCACCGATCAGTGCCAGGTCACAGTTAGTCACTTCCAATATTTTATTATCCCGTATCAGTACAGAGCCTTCGTCCAGCCAACCTTGCGGAGTAAAAATCTTGCCGTTAATAATTTGAGTCAACATGATTAGCGAGTATTAGATAATATTTATTCAACGTTTTTTTGTAACAACAAAAGTAAACACTTCTATTGAAAAAGAAAAGTAAAACCTTTATTATCTTTTTTGTTTCTTCAATGAGAATATAGGCAAAAACAAAAATATTCCAAGTATAGACATAACTAACCCGCCTATAGTACCTGCTGCCAAAGGGAACCAGAAAGCCTCTTTTCCATCTCCCACCATAAAAGGAATAAATCCCAGAATAGTAGAAACGACCGTCAGAAAGATAGGCAGAATTTTCGAATTCCATGCCTTGGTGAAGGCACGTACCGGTAATAACAGAGGATACCTTTTTCTTATCGCATTATATTCATTTAGAATATAAATACTGGCATTTACTGTAATACCGCAAAGTAATACAAAAGAAGCAAATCCCCCCTGATCAAAATTCAGTCCGAAAAGATAAAACGTAAGGAATACGCCGATATAGGATATCGGAATAACAAAAATGATAGCCAAAGGCTGTTTCAAGGAATTAAACAAAATAGCCGTCGTAAAGAAAATAATGGCGATTACAATCAACAGCAATGCGTATTGCTTGTTATCTTTCTTATTCCATGACCAGTAATCCTGCTCATTTTCGGCTGTATATCCCATAGGCAATATCTTATTAAATTCTTCCAAGTCTTTCTTCAACAGTTTTTTTCCTTGTTCGGAAGAACCGATATATTCATATTGCAGACAAAGCCGGTATTGCTGGTTTTCTTTAGCGACTTTCTGAGGTGACTGTCCCTTCCGGACAGTAGCGAAATCAGCCAGTTTATAAGAACGGCCATCAATAAAAAAGGGTATATTGACCAATCCCCATACATCATATCGTTGTCCCTGAACCGATGAAAGTTTCAATTGCTCCGTCTGACTATCAAACAACACGTTACCACAATAAATATCCCTTCCGAAAACAGGGCGCAAAGCGGCGAACAGCTGCGTGGCTGTAATATGCTCTTTCGCCATCCTCAACCTGTCCAAATCCAGATAGAACTCGCTATAATCATCTTTCCACCAAGAGAACTCCGAATTTACCGTAACCTCTTTAATACGACGGTGTAATAACAACTTCTCTTTCAGCTGTTCTGTCCAATAAGAAAGTTCGTCATAATTATATCCATACAGTTTCACACGGAAACTTCCCGCACTCTCACGCACATCGTTACTGAAGCCCTGATCCTGCAAACCATATACACTCCAGCTACCACCTCCCAAAGTCAGTGCCTTACTGATTATATTAGCTTTCAAAGTATACGGGAATCCGCTCCGCTGATTTTCTTTTGTAAAATAAATCTGGATATTAGCCTGACGCGCATTATAGATATACGTCTGAAACTGCCTGATTTCCTTGAAATCGCTCAGATAAGTTTCCATCCTCTTAATCAGCACATTCATCTGCTCCAATGTACTGCCATTAGGCAACGTAGCATAAACGGAAAGCACCACTTCACCTTCATCACGATTGAAATAACTTCCCTCGTATACTTTTTCCGCAAAAAGACGGAGGCTGCCACCTAAAGCCTTGTTGATTACCGGCTTTACCTTATCCTTGAAGGTAGGATTATCAAATACCTTATTATAATATTCCACCCATTTACCTTCTCCTTCCATCTTCTCGGGCAGCATAAATACAGGCAGACCGAACCCCAGCAGCAATAATAGGCAAGCTATCACCCTGAAACGGCATAAATAATAAATCACCCCTTGATAGAAACGGGTAAAATAGACAGTCAACCGTTTCATAAAAGTGGGTCTGAGCAGAAAACGTCTTCTTTTTCTTCTCTTTTTCTTCTCCAAACCTATTTTATCAATCATGGACGGAACAAAGAATAATGCAACAAACAAAGATACTGCCAGATTGATAATGACCACCGCTGCAAAATCCTGCAAGTTCAGACGTATCTTCTCATCCAGAAAGAAAATAATAACCAATGCCCCGATAGTAGTCAGCGTGGCCGCCAGTACAGAAACAAACGCCTTCAGATTGCGGCGATGCAGAATATGGTCTGTCATCACTATCGTATTATCTATCACCAAATTCAATGAGATGGTAATACCCGCCAATGAATAAAGCTGCATTTCCAGACCAAATGCATAATAAAGAATGACGGCAACAGATATATTAACCGCCAGACTGGTCACAATCAGGAACAGATAACGCAGATTTCGTGTTATCAACGCTACAAACAGCAATAAAATCAATACGGTCAGTCCGGTACGGAAATAAATCTTATCCAATTCTTTCTGAATATATTCCGTAGCGTCATAACTGATATGTACCTCATAGCCCGGAGGCATCTTCTGTTGCAACTCACCCATAAGGTGCTTCACTTCCCCACTTAAATTTAATTGATTGGCAGTTTCCTCGGCCGTGATATACAGGTAGACAGAATTCAGCCCGTTTATCCGGTAATAACTTTGCGGTCGTTCTTCCACATGCCTTACCTTTATCAGTTTATCCAGCGTAACCATCGTTCCATCTTCGGCTTGCAGTTGAATGGCTCCCGGTTCAAATTCCATTTCTTTTTCAGTAGATGTACGTACCAGTCTGATCCACTCTCTGCCCTCCGCACCTTTTTCAATAGAACAGATCCCCAGAAACTCTTTTTCATAATGGCGGTTAATGGCCCGTTGCACAGCCTGCAGTGTGATTCCCAAACGTGAAAGCTGGTCACTGTCATACTCCAACTGCCACTCCATAGGTGTAGCTCCATTCAGTTCCACTTTATAAATCCCCTTCAACTGTCCCAATACCGGCTTGATATTCTCTTCCGCATACTGCTGAATCAAAATAGGATTGGCAGGCGCATTCAGTGTATAAGTAATAAAAGGTCTGGATGCCTTATCATCCGAACGTCGCGTACTGATTTGAGGATAACTCACCCCCTCGGGCAGCTGAGGCCAGGTCTGTCTGATGATGGTAGACACTTCAAAGCGGGTAACGTCAATATCCGTATGCTTGTCCAGTTCCAAAGAAATTGAGCCGCTGCCGTTATCCGAAGTAGAGTTCACCTTCCTGATACCCTTTACTCTGGCCATCATCGCCTCCAGTTTACTGGTAACCTCCGCCTCAATAACCCGTGACGAATTGCCGGGCATACTGAAAGAAACAGTCAGACCGGGCAAGGTACGCGACGGCGCCAGCTTAACCGGCAACAGCGGTACTAATACCACCCCTATCAGTGACAGGCAGACAAATGTCACTATCAAGGTAAACGAGGAGAGGTTACGCGGATTACTCATCGATAAATTCCTGTATTAAAATCAAACTTGTCCGCAAGGGAAAAACCGGACTCAAAATCGTGCAGCGTCAGTTTACGTATCTTATAATAATTCAACCAATAATTCTGCAAAGCCGAAATATAATTTTTCTGCGCCTCCTGCTGGCGGTTCAACGAAAGAGTAAGACTATTCACATCCGCCTTTCCGATGATAAAACGTTGGCGTGTCTGCTCGTATGCCATTACGGCAAGATCCAAAGCCTCCTCCGCACTCGCAATCAAACTCTGCTGAATATTAAAATCATTCACCGTCATAATCACCTCTTCCTCCACACTCAGTTCTTCCTGACGGGCGGCAATCCTCACCACATTCAGATTATTTCTCGCCATATTATATTTACCCTTTCTCACCCCCCAGTCAATCAAAGGAATAGAAACACTGACAGAAACCAAGTCCTGTTGCAAAGGATGTCTGTAGGCATCTCCCAGTTTATCCGCCACCTGGTTAAAACCCACACTGGCATTAAAACTAGCATTGAAACGGGATTCTTTCTTTGTCTTGTCCACATTCTGTTCCGCTTCCAGCACATTCTGCCGTTGTTCCAGGAAAGTAGGATTATTCTCTTTGGCCCGCATCAACGCATCATCTACGGGAATCATCTTTCCTGTGGGACGTCCCGGTATATCCAATTCAATCACGGTATTCTTATCCAGATTCAGAAAGGAAGCCAATGAAAACATAGCGCGTTTCAAAGCAATCTGCGCATTCTGCAACGTATTATGCGCATTCACTTTGTCCAGTTGCAATGTCAGCAAATCGGCACGTGATATGGCTGCTATCTTATGACGCTGGAGCCCGATGCTATAAAGGGTATCACTGGACGCCACATTCTCCTCCGCCAAGCGGTAATCCGCCTGTGCCATAGCTAACGCAAAGAAATAAGTCACCGCTTCTTCTGAAACCATTTCCGTGTTATAAATGAATTGCTTCTTCACCTTTTCATACTTCAACGGCTCTATTTTCCGGTCCCAACGAAAAGCATTATATCCCAACAGGCTCTGTTGATATCCCACACGCACAGGGATACTGGAATACTGTGTAGACTTTGAGTCACCGAAATTACGCATAAAGTCCAGTTCCGAATCAATATAGAAAGTACCGCCCGTCCAATCCAGATTCTGTTTGATACTCAATCCACCCGATGCGCTGAACATCTGTTGTTCACGATACACATCCATATCCTCATTCGAATCATAACGCTGGGTGATATAGCGATAATATTTAGCCGGAGTCAGATCCAGCGTAAGACTCGGCAAACGGTTCGCCTTGTAAGTACGATATTCCCAATATCCCGACAAATAAAGATTCTGATATCTGAAAGCGGACAAGGAACTATCATTCGCAATCTCTATCGTGCGTTGCAAATCCAGCTTCACCACCTGCTGCGCCTTTGCTCCGAGAGACAACAGCATACACCCCACCATCCATATGCTAATGTACTTCATTTTTGTCATGTTTTCTATAAATAAACCAATATATTAAAGGAATGATAAACAAGCTGACCAAAGTTCCCACCACCATAGAGCCAATCATGGCAATAGACAAAGGCTTCTGCATCTCCGACCCCATATCCGAGGTAAACAGCAACGGAACCATTGCAAAGACAGTTGTCAGCGAAGTCATGATAATCGCTCTCAACCTGCGCCTGCCCGCTGTATGAATGGCTTCCACCAAAGGCATCCCCGCTTTCCGTAATTCATTGATGGCATCCATTTTTAAAATAGAGTCATTCACCACAATACCACAAGTCACGATAATGCCTATGGCAGACATCAAATTCAACGTGTGACCGAAAACCCATAATGCCAGCAAAGCAAAAGCCGTATCAATAGGAATTTCCATCAAGACAATCAGCGGTTGCAGGAAACTCTCGAATTGCGCGCAAAGGATAAAATACATCAGCAACAAAGAAACAAAAAGAATCACAGTCAATTCCCCCATCATTTTTTCATTCGAAAAGAAACTACCCGAGAAATCCACTTCCCATTCCTTTTCCTCACTAACCACCTCTTTTACATTCCGCATCAGTTCCGGTGCATCCTTCACATCATAAAAACTTAAAGGAATATATTCTCCGTTCTTTCCCGCCGTAATACTCTTCAAATCTTCGGCGGGCACTACCGTCACCAGATTATTCAAAGGAATATGATTCACCTCTCCGTTACCATCCGCCATCGTCCGCACCAAAGTTTCACTTAATACACTATTTACACTCTTTTCCTCTCCGGCAATACTGATAGGCAGATATTGCTGATAAGAGCGTAAAACGGAAACCTTGTTTTCTTTGAAAGCCGTGCGGAGCACCCGCGTCAATTCATCATATGATACGTTATACAACAACAGTTTTTCTTTATTGATTATCAGATTCATCTGATTCCGGAAAGCGATGCCCGTCGGAACATTACCCGCCACCCGCGTAATTTCCTTTTCCAACCGCTGCAAATGCTCCGCATCCGGTGCCTGCGACTTATTCGCCGTATGGAGTTCCGCTACCACATCCGCTTCTCCTGTCACAAACAATTTTTCAAAGATTGTTTCGGGAGGTGAGAAAGTAACCACAGCCAACGGATATTTCTCTCTTATCTCCTTCTCTAATAATTCCTGCAATGAATAGATTCCGGATGGCTTTTCCGTCTTGAAATAAAGTTCCGCTTCGGTAGACGAAAGTTCACTGCCCCCGTTCAATATATAATCCTGCATACCCACATAAGCAGCATGCTCCGTTACCCGGTCGTCCACCTGTTTCATTAAATCATCCACCCGGCGGTTGTTCTCGTCCACATGGATATTCTCATTCCACTCTATCCTTGCCACCAGTTCATTCTGGTCAATCTGCGGCATACGCTCTTTTTCCATTACATAAAAAAGAAACACACACAGTGGAAGGGTTGCCAGCGTGCCGGTCACACAAAGCTTTTTATGTGAGAACACCCAGTCAATCCCTTTATCATAAAAGCTTTCCAGCCACTCATTTTTCAGCAGATTGTCAAAACGTCTGGAAAGAAATCCCTTACTGCGGATACCGACCTTATAAAACAACAGATACAATACGGGCAGCAACATAATACCCGTAATATAAGATATCATCAATCCCACCGTGATAGAAAAAGCCTGATCCATAAAAATAGCTCCGGCTATGCCACTCATAAATATCAAAGGCACAAATACCGCAATGGTTGTAAGGGACGAACTGAGCATCGGTGTAATCATTTCCGTCGTGCCCACGGCACACGAACGTTTCAGAGAATACCCCCGTTCACGATACTGCGAAATATTTTCCGTTACAATAATGGCGCTGTCTATCATCATACCTACTGCCAGAATCAAGCCCGAAAGTGATATCACATTCAGCGACACATGACAGAAATAAAAGAAAAAGAATGTGATTACAATAGAAGTAACCATGCTGATGCCGATAATCAACGGTGAACGGACATCCCCCAGAAACAGCACAGCTACAATAAAGATAAATAGAAAGCCCAAAGAAAGATTCTGCTGTAAATTTGAAATGGTGTAGTCCAGCAATTCCGTCTGGTTACGGCTCACGCTGAACTCAATATCCGGATACAGGGATGCAAAATAATCGGTTGTTTCTTTCAGCTTCTCTTTCATGACATCCATATTTTCATCGCTCTGCTTGATAATGGCCAGCGTTACCGCCCTTTTTCCTCCGGCTACGGAACGTCCCATCTCTTTTTGCGAAACAATATCTACTTTGCAGAGCTCTTTCAACTGCATAATACGTTCCCCCTTGCGGATATAGATATTCTTCACATCCTCCGGGGTACGAAGCAGGGTAGCTATGCGAATATTATATTCATAATAACCATCCCTCACCAACATGCTTCCCGGCTCTACATTATTGGCGGAAAGTGTATTCTCTATATCCTCCACACTGATACCCGTCATGGCCAGTTTATCTTTATCAGGAACAATTTGCAAAAGCCTTCCGGGCACTCCGGTTATATCCGCCATAGCCACTTCGGGTAACTGTTCGATGCGGCGTTTCACCACATTCTCCGCCAATTCGCACAACTCCAGAAATTGTTGCTCGTCGGTTTCCTGATAAGCACCGTCGTTTTTCAAAGTCATATTGACATAAAGTACAGGAATATCCGTTGCACTCGCTTTGATAGCCTTGGGACGCGTCACTTCCTTGGGAAGACTGTTCATAGCGGCATCTATCTTCTCATTCACCTCTATAAATGCCAGATCGGTATTCACACCAAAATCAAATTCCAGACGGATAACGCCCGCCCCGTCACGAGTTTCACTTTTTATTTCTCTCAGTCCGGCCACTTGCAGCAACTGCCTGCGCACAGGGGTAACCACCGTATTCTCCAATTCCCGTGCCGATGAATTCTCACCCGTCACCTGTATGGTAATCTGCGGTATGGCAATATCGGGCAGCAAAGATACAGGCAGCGAGAAGTAAGTCACCAACCCAACAATAAAGCAGGCGGTAAAGGCCATCAGCACCGCAATAGGACGTTGTAATAAGAACTTAACCATACTTTTAATTTTTAATCACCCTCACCGGTGCTTCATGAGCCAGATTCACATTTCCGGTAGTTATCACCTCCATACCTTCTTCCAGTCCGTCTGTGACAGTATATTCCTCCATATTCTCCAATCCCGTATGCACATAGTTCCACATAGCTTTACCCTCTTTCAGTGTAAATACCACCTGTTTGCCGGAACGTAGTACAACCGCCGTTTTGGGGATAACCAGTTGTTCGCCCACAGAACGCTTCACGCTTACCCTTACATTCATGCCGTCGAACAATTTATTACTCCCGTTCACTCTCGCCTTTATCCGTACCATTCCATTCTCGTCCACCAGCGGATTAATCTCACTGATACTTCCCTGGCGCACCCCTGCTGCCGATGCATAAGGAGTAATCTCCACCTTATCCCCCACTTTCAGCAATGGCAGCTCATTTTCAAGTACGGTGAAATCCACCTCCATATTTCCGGCATTGATTACCCGGCAGAAAGGCTCGGAAGTTTTGGGCATATTATATCTCTTTTCAAAGAGGTTGGCAATCACTCCATCGAAAGGAGCAGTCAACGTAGCTTGTTCCATATCATATTGAGCAGATTCATATTGAGCTTTGCTCTGCTCATACCCGCTTTTTACTTTTGCCAGTTCCAGCACATCAGCAGGTATCACCTTCAGATTATCGGGAGCATATCCTTGTCCTATCAACACATCCTGCATCTCCAGGGTAGCCTGTGCCAAACTATTTTTATTCTGTACCAACGTATTGTTCAACTTAAACAAATCCAATTGGGCTATTTTTTGACCTTTCCGCACTATATCCCCGTTCTTTACCCAGATATTCGCCACCACTTCCGAGGTACGAAAATACAGGTCGGCATAATCCTGTGCCGTCACTTTCCCGTTACTGATCAATTCATGATTGAAAACCTGCTTTTTCAGCGGCATCACCGTCACCTCATTGGGTAAAGAAGGAAGAACTGTTTCCACCCCTTCTTTTTCCGTTGTTTCCTTTTTTTCTCCCGAGCAGGCAGTGAAAGAAACGGCTAATAATAAGCCTGATGCAAATATGTGTAATTTCATGATCATATTTTGTGATATCTATAACAAATAAAAACTTTTTATTTTGAAAAAACTAATTTTCGGGTACTTTTTTCAATAGTTCCCGTGCTTTCCGTCTCATCTGCTTGATAGCGGTAGATTGAATTTTCGGTTCTTTCTCCAATACCGTCTGTACCATCTGCTCCAATTTGTCACACTGATAAAAAGCCGGTTCCGCATATAAATGAGCCAATAGATAATAAGGATAAATTCGTCCGGGTAACCGATGGACAGCACGCATGAACCAATATTCCGCACTATCATAGTGCTTCATTTCCTGTTCATTTTTCCCGATAATATTTAGTATCATGGGATCGCCACTCACTTTCAAGGCCTCTTTCAGTACCTTGTTAGACAGTTCGGGTTCATGCAGTTTATGCAAGGCATGGCCATACTCAAACATAAAGCGAGCATTCCCTTTCATTTCTTTCTGAATTTCAGCATAACTTTCTACTGCTTGCCGGTAAGCTCCCGAGTGGTAAAACATACGGCTTTTGGTCCATTGCTTACAAGCTTCTACAGTCTTGGATTTCTGCTGATATTTACAGAAACAGCCATAGCTTCCGATTAACAATAAAACAGTAAACAAAATGCGAGGCCAAACTTTCTCTAAAGGAAGAACACGGATACCGCAAGCTAATACTAATATAATCAAAGCCGAAACAAACGCTGGAAATTGTAGTGGATAAGAAGAAAACGCAAATACCGCTAAAGATAGCAATGCGCCGCATAGTCCATAGATGCCTTGTTTATGACCTATGTACATGCTCCCACCTAGTATCAACAACCCGATGCAAAGCACAGGTATTCCCCAGGCAATGGCTACTTGCAGATATTCATTGAAAACATATTCGGGAGCACCTGCCACAAGTTCCTCCGTTGCCGTATAATTTCCGGCTGCAAAATAATTCTCCTGCGCTTGTCCGTAAGCAGCCGGAACACTGTTCCATCCGCATCCTGTCCATGGGTGCTCACTGACAGCTTGGGCAGCAATTTTCCACATAAACAGACGGCCGTCTGCCGAATCCTTTTTCATTTGATAAATGCCACCCAATGCTATACCGCCCAAAATAAAGGTTACTATGGCAAAAGACACTGCCTGCTTACGATGATGCCTGATATAATGCTGAATTTCCATCTTATAGTGCATACCACAAACATAAATGGAAGAGACCGCCGCAGCTATCCATGCCGAGCGGCTCATTCCGGCAGGCAACACACAAAGAATCAATAGCATGACAGCTAAAGCAACATAATAAGGTATGGTTTTCTTACCCTCTTTCCGCTTTAACCATTCATACAGGCAGATAGGGAATATCATGGCAAGGTAGCCTGAATAAGGACCGGGATTATAGAATGAACCGGTCAAAGCATAGAGAGAATGGTTGGAATAGGTAAAGCCATATACCTGACGGATGCCCCACACGGCTTCCATTCCTCCGTATAGAATAAACACCCATGAAACGACAGCCGAAAGACATTCCTTAATCCGTGCCGGAAAAAGAAATATCAACAGGGCAAAAGCTGCCGATGAAAGAACTCCACAGGCATACATCCACCGCCAGTCATCCGCCAAAATATCGGATGACAGTGAAGACGTACTACAACACACCACGCTGAGACACAACGCAACCGGTATGCCTGCCACCAATGCTATTCCATATTTCAGCCATTTATTTTCCATTTCTACCACCAAACTTGTTTCCCGTCTTCGTATGTAAAAATCCGCTCTTCTTTTCCTTGAGTATGATTTTTTAACCACAATAAAGCGCCTTTAGGCACATCATCATAATGAAGTTTATTGTCGACTGCTAATTTTCGCCCTAAACTAATCCATTTCATATTCCAATAGAACAATTCATATTCATTATCGACACATATTTCATTACTATCATGTATTATTGCATTATTACTTCCATAATATGGGTATTTACGGTAAAGTATAATACTTTCTTTTTCTGTACTAGCACACAGCTCTTTTATGGTTCCATCTTCTAAAAGAATTATAGGAAACCCTATAGGTTTATTATTCAACCGCCCATTTTGGCTGATAAATGCTAAGAAAACGATCCCCTTTCCTTCGTTTAAATAAGTTCTTATTTGATTATCTCCCCATAAAATTCCTCTCCCGACTGATTCAAACAAAACACTTCCATTCATCACCTTTGATAAAGCAACAGGAACCCAGTCATGATTATTAAAAGTACAAAGACTGATTAATTGTTTATCTTTCTGTGAAGGCACTCTAAAGGTTAAATCAGAAAGAGGCATAGCATATTCGGATGTAACGTCACATAGTGGAATATCATATTTTTTCCTATAAATCTTAGAAATCTTGTATACAACTTCATTTTTTCCTTCAGGGCCATATCCCACTTCTATAAAATCACCAGTAGCATCTTTCACCACATTCCAACAATGCGAAGAACTCCTATTAGCCCATGCCGGAACATAATCAATAGAAGCAGGGATTCCAATGGCACGTAAAGACAAAGCTAAAAATGCCGCCATATCATCACAAGTACCCCAACGGGTCTGTAGCATTTCAGCATAAGACTGTTTATAAGGATATTTAGTCATTCCTATATTATAACGCATTCCACCTAATTTTATGATACGAAGGGCCAATTCTCGTGGAGACATTAAAGAATCCAATAAATGACCAAACTTTTGAAAACCTTCCTCGCGCCAATTCGATAATGGCTCATGGTCTATACGGTAAGGCAAAATATAATGACAGAATTCATCAAATGAACAGTAATCTTTTATTTTTCCATTCTCCCATATTTTAAAAGCATATTCAATATTTTTTATTAAATAATCTCCCGTTATAACTTTTATATCTTCAATCTTACTAAAACCTGCCAACTGTCGTTTAGAAATAGAATCAAATCCATGCCAAATCTTAGAATATCGCACATCCCAACTTATAGGATCATTTTGTGGGATAATCTTCAAAAAGTTCTTATATCTATCCAACGAATCATAAGGGAGTATTGAATATTTACCAGGCATATTTTCAATCAAAAAACAGGCAGCACGGTATTTCAAGCTATCATGTTTAAAATGCTTCAACACTTTTTCCAACTCCGCTTTATTATGTTTAGCCTGCTGCAAAGCAATATCCAAATGACTTACTCCATTCGTACAAGCAGAAAGAAGAATTACAAAAACAAAATATACACCACAAACTCTCATACTACTTTATCTTTTTAAATATCCTGTCCATACGTATTTCATCCGTCACTCCATTCTTAGACTTCCATATCAATGTCGCCTTTCCTACAATATATTCCTCCGGCAAAGGCCCCCAATAGCGCGAGTCCTGAGAATTATAACAATTATCACCACCCATGAAATAATAATTGTGCATAAAAACATAATGCTCCACTTCCCGCCCATTTAAATAAAAATGTCCGTTACTTGCTATTAATTTATCTTGTTGCTCCCATTCTATAAGATTGCGATAAAGCAAATAATGTTTATCATCCATCACAATAGTATCCCCACGGGAAGGAAGATAAAAAGGACCAAAATCTTTAATACTCCATTTTAAGATGGTATCACCGGGATAAGCAAAAAAACAATTTTCCTGTATCATTTTCTCCACATTCCTCGGTTTCTCCAAAAAATGCGCCAAACTGTTTTGTGAAACTATATTTCCTAATTCCTTATCATAACCTCTGACCCTATATCGGGTGTCCCTTATTTCAACAGTATCACCCGGCAATGCGATACACCTCTTTACATAATAAAGCATCAGGTTAAACCCTATACTGTCCCATCGTTCCGGATAAGGGAAATTAAAGACCAATACCTCATTGCGTTGAAATTCACTGAATCCCTTCAAACGATCGATGTGTAGCGGCTTATGTTGCCGGGCATCACCAAGGCTGAATATACGTGGTCCTTTCAACATTTTATTGACAAGCACATAGTCACCCGGTATCAGAACCGGCTCCATGGAGTCAGAAGGTATGGCAAATGAGGCAAAAACAAATATCTGTAATAACAACCAAATAATCATCATTAACAAACTCCCTCCGGTCACACAAACCAGCAAGTTATATAAAACGCCTATGTATTTCTTTATATACCTCATTTTAAATCTTAAAAGGTTGGAAATTTCTGCCGCCCGTTCTGCATAAAGAAAATATGTTCTTCACGCCCACGGGTCAGATCGCGCAACCAGAACAATGCATTGTCCGGCACAATCCAGTCCAAACAGGTAGTATCAGCCCGCTGTTTTCCCAAACTCTTCCATCCTTCAGTACCGGCATGACAGAATAACTCATAAGTATCACCCGGAGAAATAAAATTGTCGTCATTCCGGGGCATATACTCCAGACAATCTATTACTGAAGCCCCACCCAAATCAACAACAACCTCCCCTCCTTTGTCTAAAGACAAATAATAAGAAAGAGGATCACCATCCGCCACATGCTTTGCCAGCACATGTATATTTCCTTTTTCCGTAGGACTCCCCCAAACCGCTATCGGAGAAACAGCCTTTCCATTGGCATAAAATGTCATTTCTGCCAATTCCGCATATTTATCATTGTCAGCCTTATATCTTATGTAACGGCACTTAACCGGCTTATTCAGGAAGATTCTATTCCTTGCTATCACGGGAGTATCCGCTATCTCATATAATCTCTTTCCATCTTCAAAGTCTTTCGTCATACTTCCCTCAAAAGTACCTCCCACCACATGGCTCATAAAGCTGCGCAACCAACCATATACCGGATATTTTCTATACAAACGAACCTTTACTGTTTTCTCCCAATCCGGAAGAAACGTATTTATTTCTCCACCTGCAAACCAAAAGGGGAAGCCGGAAGGATAATAATTGCCTTTGGTATATTTCATGGGAAGATATACCAGTTCCGATTCTAGATTAGGTATTTCCATCTTGCCGCTTGCCGAACGTGCACAGGCACAACTCCACCAATGCGCTTCGTGGAAATGGGCCAGATAACAAACCTCATCATCAGGAATACCGGTAAGTATGCGTAACGTATCCGGATAATATGCATAACTGACATCTTTCATATAAGGGTGATAGAATAAAAGCGGCATTGATTTCCAATCATCTCCCAGATGTGCTGCCTTTTCTTCTTGAAAACCATACATGGGCCTGTAAACCTTGCCACGTTTATACCCTCCCGTATCCCTACTCCCCCTTACAGCCTCCGAAGCTATATACCAAATAGGTACATCGCGCCCTGTCGTGTCACGAACAACATTCCACACATGTCCCCCTCTGGCATCCGTATCTTCCATACAAGGAATGCCGACAGCCCGAAATGCATAAGTCACTATATCCGCCGCATCCACGCAACTACCATATCGATGGCTGAATAAATATCTGGGACCGATATGAGGCAGTTCAAAGTCTTCACAATAAATAAAGACAGGTTCTTGTAGATGCCTGCTTACCAAATTCGCGGCCTCCACCACATCACTGCCTTTATATATGGAATCTAATAAATATCCATATTTCTTTTCATAAAGTTCACGCCATTCTTCCAGCGGTTCATCCCCTATACGATAAGGCAACAAGTATTCACAAAAATCTTCAAATGAAAGAGAACGGTTCCATGGACGTTTCTGCCAATTATCAAAAGCACGGTCTATATTGTCTATCAAGTATTCGGCTGTGATAATATGGGCATCATATATTTTAGGAAGATTACGATAGGTATAATGCCCCCAACGTCTGGCATAAGTCTGGTCTATTTGTCCGAAAGGACTATAATAAGTACGTACACGCTTCACACTATCCATTTCACCTCCCTGTTGGTAGGAATAGCAATGAGGCATATTCCGTATCAAAAATTTAGCCGCTTCCAATTTTAAAGAATCATAGGTATAATGCTGAAGCAGTATCTCCAATTCCAAACGATTAGAAGTAGCAAAATCTAAAGCATGTTTCAATTGTTTCTGCTCAAAAGAAGAGTGGGCACAAGAGATACATACTAATGAAAAAAGGACAAGGAGTCTTGCTAAGAACATAATATTATTCATTTGTTAATTTGGTGGAATAGTATAATTTACCCCTGCGAAAACATAAATTAAAACTAAACTCAAAACACACCTTATTCTTCCCGCTATCTGATACAATCTAAAACACAGGAATTAAATTATGTACCTGAGTAAAACTACATTTCAACCAGTCTGAAGAATCAGACTCAATTGATATTTTTAGTTTCAATAATTAGTTACTTCATCTTATTTTCAGAAAAGGAGAGAATAAGGATTCACACTTACAATAAAATAAAGATACTATATTTGTCATCGTACTTTACTAAATAGTTCATTAAATTCAAGTGCTACTACAGAAGGATTTAAATTTTCCTCAAAGGATTCCACATCCTTATTTTCCCATATATACCCCAAACAATATAATTTATTATCATTAGACAAATACTGAGTATTAAACAAATAGGATTCTGCAGAAATTCCACCATCAATTTTGATGATAACTTCCTCTTGCAAATTCTTACTAATAATCCAATAATAAACCTCTGGGATTCGTTCACCTTCATTGTTCAATAAAACATTTAAAAATATATAATCATGATTTTCCAGATAATTTATAATAGATGCATAGTTAGAACGCTGCAATTCTTCTATAACTTCCATGCCCGATAATTCATGTAATTTCTTAGGCAGCTTATAATTAGGAAAGTCCATAGCATATGATAAGTCCAATTTCCCATTTTCTATCGTATACAAATCATGATTTAGCGACTCATGAAACGTCAACCATTCTCCATTTCTTCCAAAATTATTCTCTACCATCGGAAGCATATTAGACTTTTGATGAAGATAATATGCCACATTGGCGATATTTTCATCTGTACAAATCATTTTAGCATCGCCATACGTGGTGTTGTTACCTACATAAAACCAATAATTCTGCCTATCATCTATGGCAAAAGAAAACGCAGGATAAGTAACCTCCTTCTTGTCTAAGAAATCTCCCCCAAAAGTATAACAAAAAATTCCTCCATCTGATAGGACCTCTAAAACTTTACTTTTCTGATTAACAACGACATCATAGACGCTAGTATATTCACCAGGGCCATTTCCCCTGTGTCCGATATAACCGGAAAACTGTCCATCACTAGTAAAGCTAAGTATAGATGATTCTGAATTTTTTGAATATACAATCCAACCACTGTCAACTTTAATTATAGATGAATTACGATCGACCATACTAGAATCTGAAAAACTGAGAACGGTTATATCCTTACTCAAAGTCAATTTGCTTTGCTCAAGTGTGATTGCTTCAGTTTTATTAAAAATATAATCAAATGTTTTTTTATGTTTTACACTACATGAAACAAAAAGAAATGGGAAAAATATTAATATCAACTTTTTCATTATATAGAATTTAAAGTTAAAATAAGCTCCAATCCAATGGAGTATATGAATTGGAGCTGTTTCAAATTTATATCATAATACTCTCATTTTATCTGCACGGCCTTCGACAACTTTCTGCAGTTCGTCTTGAAGTACACATATAATTCATGTTTAATGGTGCACAATACCCCATAGTTTGGTATCTATTTGTTGTCGAAGATTCACCACTAGCCAACGCTTCCACATTAGCCAAAGCCAAATCAGACATTACATCCGATTGCTGAGCATTATACACATTCATTCCTGCTATCAAAGCAAACGCAACAACCAAAGTTGCCTTCAAAATATTCTTCTTCATCTTATTTCTAGTAAAAAAAATTATTATTATTCATATTTTCATCTTATTCTCGGAAAGAACTCCACCGCAGAAAAAACAAAAATACCGCTTGCTTATTCTGATTATTTACACTACTTTTACATCGGACTTAACCTCCTTTTCTTTTAGGAGAGAGCCACAGGGTGGAAAGAATCGACTTTCGGCAAAGAAAATGAATTTCTTTCCATCCGCTTTTTACTCCCATTGATTCATACTTCATCCTTTATTCAGCATTCCCCGTTACCTTCAAACGAAGTGGAGAATTATCTGCATTGCAATAAATGGTAACCGTCTTACTGAAATGCTCAGCCTTTTCGGCTTCATAAATCACGGTCAGTTCCGCTTTTTCTCCCGGACGAACACCCTCCTTATTATAGTTTACCTTGGTACATCCACAGGAAGTGATGACATCGTATATCACCAGTACATGCTGTCCCGTATTGGTCAGTGTGAACTTGCGTTCCTGCTTCTCCGACTGAGGAAATGAACCGAAGTCTATGCTTGTTACGTCCAGACTGACTTTCGTTATCGGTGTTTCCGCTTTTACAACTTCACCACCTGTCAATACTTTCAAATAAAGTTCCTTCACCTTTGGATTGTGAACAGGATTGCCTATAGCCGCCACCCTGTTGTCTTTATCCAATAGAAATGTCTGGAAAGTCATTTCATCCGGAAAGTGGTTCAATCGGTTAAAATCGTCCTTTTCATCGAAACAAACAGGATAGACAAATGCATCACGACGGGTAATATAACGCAGTTCTTTCATATCTTTCGGATGGAAATAGAAGACAAAGGGAACCGGACGGTTCAACGTTGAATCAACTTCCTGCATAAACAGCTTCCAGCGAAGCAATTGTAACTTACAACTAGTACAGCCTACAGAATCGATATAAGTCACTACCTTATAATCCGCATCCGCTAAAGAAAAGTCCACTGTATCCTTCCCTTGAATAGTAAAAAAGGAATGGGCAGGAAAGAGAATTTCTTTCCCTTCCCATTCCTCAACCAAACGAGCGATTTTATCTTTTTCTGATTCCTTGCAGGAGGAAAAAAGAGCAAAAACACATAGTAATAGACAAAGGTATCTCATTGATTAATCCAAGCCAAAAGGTCTAATTACGCACTCTACTTTTTCTCCAGTACTGCAAGTCACATTCCCACTACCCAGACATATATCACGTCCAAATTCTCCTGCAGCCAATGCTTCCACATTATCTAAAAGAAACTCACTCTCTACCGGCTTTCCGGATTGCTTTTCCCAAGCCATTACCGCCATTAGCATAACAACGGTAAATAATACAAATACTTTTTTCATTGGTTTATCATTTTTTGTGTGAAGGTAGAGAACATCTATCGGGCACGCAAATTTTTTCCCTTAAATTGATCTTAAGGTGACCTTAAAGTTTTCTTAAGATTCAAAAAATCCCCATTTCATCGGAAGGATTATTTTAATGCCCTGATCTCCAAATCATAAGGTTCATCCAATTAAATCATATTCTTTCTTTAACTTATAAGTTCCTTTTTTATAAATATGCGTATCTTTGCAATCTCTAACATGAACAAGAAACATGAAAATACCGACAAACTTATTCAAGTTTAGCTTTATTGCATTGGGATGGATTGTATTCATCCTGCTATGTTATGTTGCTTTTAAAGATGAAAAGGCAAATGCTCTGATAACAATGAAGGACAGCCTACGTGAAGCAATCAATATTGATTATCAGGAACGATTAAACAAAATACTTGTTAGTTATCGCCCTTTAGGCAGAAAGGTAAAAGGTGTCCAAATAGAATACGGTGATAGTCTAGAAATCATTTATTTTGAAGACAGCACCCATGAGTCACTGGCTACCCAACTGGCCAACCAGTATGTGATGACAAGGATTATCCCCGTCAATCCAGACAATTTCAATAAGATCTTCCAAGAAGAATGGGAAAAGAATGGAGTTTCCGCCGCTAAGACGGGAATCATTTACCGCTACAACAAGAAAAAGGTATTCAGTGACAATGATTCAATCTCTTTCCAGAAAGCTCTTGTCACCCCTGTACAAGCAATAGACGCTAAAAGAACCGCCGGCGTACAGGCATGGGCTATGATTCATTGGACAGAAATAGTAAAACATACCACTCCAAAAGTGTTATGGAGTATCATTGCTTATTTCATTGTCTTGATATGGGTGTCTCTGTCATTTCTGAAAAAACCACAGGAAAAAGAAACTCCCGCCAATCCGGACTGCATACCATGTGAAGAAATTCCTGACAATCCGGACTACATACAATTGGGGAAAATGACTTTAAAGTTGGAAAGCAAGAAACTATATATTGGCGACCGGCTTTGCCACATAGCACCGGCAGATTTCAATCTGCTGGAACTGTTTATCAAAACGCCCAAGCATCTTTTGACTAAAGAAGATATTAAAAATGCTTTCTGGCCGAAAGATAACAATCCCGAAAATAAAATATATAGTCATATCTCCACACTTAAATCCTCACTCAAGGACTTTCCCGAATATCAGATAGTGACAGAAAAAGGAGGATACCGACTGGTTATCTCCTCAAACGAATGAATAGCTCCTATTTCCAATAATAAGCATACATAAGGTATACAATCTTACTTAAAATCACCAACCCACCGCAGCAGGAACAAAGCATTTCTCACAGCGGAACGAGTTGTTTCATTAAGGTGGAATAATTTATTTCATCAAGGTAAAACTAAATATTCCACCATATAAAACTATTTGTTCCACCATATAAAATTAATTGTACCAAACAGTGGAACACACTGTAATACACGGGAAACAAAGAGATTCTCGTTACTATATTCTGATTCATTCATTATAGGCCACAGGACAATGCAGTGCAGGACAATAACACTGTGACAGACTTTTATCTGTCACACTCTCCGTCACGCTATCTGTCACATCTTAACAACCTGTTTTTCAGCAAAATAATTAGTACTGTGACAGTGTGACAGATAATTCTCACTTTTAAACTCTATGAAAGCAAACTTGAAAATCATCCATATTCCTTCACCCTGAAGGATTTTTTTTGGCTGAAGCTTTCCGGGTACAAATCCGTCATTATAATCAGCTAAGAACTAACATCTTACATAAGGATGAAGGATTTGAAAGAAAAAACGCATGAATTCTAAATTGGTATAAGCAGACAGTCCAGCTCATAAAACACTAGAACCTTTTTAAAAAAGGCCCTGTTCTTTTTAAAAAAGATCCGGTTCTTTTCGGAAAACGAACTTATGTTTTTCCAACCATACACTACAATAAATTATCCGCCATTATAGGATAACACGGTGATTTCTTTTCAAAACTTCCTCTATTCCAATTCAAGGGGAAATTTCACTATCTGCTCGTCAGCATTGACATCCAAACCGAATAACATACCGGCAGCCTCATCTACATAAATACCGGCAATAGGGCGATCCAATACATAGGTTTTCACCACATCGCCCTCGTGGGTGGATATACGTAATATTTTACCACCCTGCTGATAGGCATCGGCCAACTTCATAATATCCTTAAATTTACGACCGTCATAAATGGTATAAATGTATTGGTCAGTCACCTGCACATCATAATAACAGATTCTCCCCGCCGGAAGTCCATACCCTTCAGGACTCACTTTAAATTGGGGTTCACCATCCCCACCCAATTCTCCTATATGCTTTTGTGAAGCCATGCTATAAATATCGAGCCTATCTCCAAACTGAGTGACAGAAACCAATATCTTCTTATCAGGACTGAATGATACAAAACTGTTCCAGCCTTGAGCCACAGCAGGCGCACTTTCTCTCAACAGTTCCGGATCGGACACAGGTATCTGCTCGGATTTACGAAGCAATTCGCCGGAAGAGAGTGAAGCCCAACTGAAACGGTTCTCACCGGAATAATCGGGGATAACAACAGTAGAGGCATCCTTCAAATCAAAATCAAGGGAACGGAACAAGCGCTTATCCAACAAAATATCCTTTTCCTGTTTGGGAGTTTTCCCCCCGGCTATACCGCTATATTGATACATCCTGCCCTTGCCGTCATCAAGCACCCACACCGTGTCCTGCCCTGCAAAACGGATATTCGCCGCATAAATGGACTCACCCGGCCTTCCCCACGCTTTCCAAAAGAAGACTGATATTGAAAATCGGGATAAGTAAATACATGATAATAGTAATCGGCATTGTGCAAATCCAATATCACCGCCTTGTCACCCTGTACACGCATACGATAGGCATACCGGAACAGAGCCGTATCAATGGGAACAATCTCCCCTTTCAGAACTTCTCCCTTCCGCACCGCTTCTTCTATGATTGACTCACTGGATACCTGCTGTTGGTGGCGTTGCCCGGTACACGCTACCAACAAAGGGAATAAAACGCATAATAGTTGTTTGTTTTTCATTTGATTTCTATATTTACTTATCTGGCACAAAGTAAACAAACTATTCATAAAAACAAGAAGAAACGACCTTAGATTTACCTTAAATCTTCATTTTAGATTCGTCATAGACATCTCTTTTTCACGAGTAGATTTTCATTTCTTCCCATTTCATCGAAGTTCAGATACTTTGCCATTTACTAAGTGCAAACATTTCAAAACAGCTCGGACAGACATACCCATAGAACAAGAAATACATCACAATAAATTCCATTTTCCACAAAATAGGTTTATATGATGAAAATCACTATCTTTGTTCTATGAATAGATTGGTTATAGTAGGATGTGGACGACTTGCTGAAATTATAACAAACGCAGTTGTCAAAGGAATGTTGCCCGACTATGAATTAGTAGGCGTATATTCGCGTACAGCATCAAAGGCCGAACACATTGCGAATAAAATGAGGCAACACGGAAAAATGTGTGCAGCCTGTCACACTTTAAAAGAACTGTTGGAATTAAAACCTGATTATCTGGTGGAATCAGCCTCGCCTGCCGCAATGAAAGAACTGGCCTTACCCACCTTGGAAAACGGAACTTCCATTATCACCCTATCCATAGGAGCTTTGGCAGACACCTCTTTTTATGAGAAAGTCAAAGAAACGGCCAAGGCAAACGATACACGGGTTTACTTGGTATCCGGGGCCACCGGAGGATTTGATGTATTAAGAACCACCTCTTTGATGGGAAATGCTACAGCTCGTTTTTTCAATGAAAAAGGACCTGATGCTTTGAAAGGCACATCGGTTTACAAGGAAGAGCTGCAACAGGAAAAACGCATTGTCTTTTCCGGCAATGCAACAGAGGCAATAAATGTTTTTCCAACCAAAGTAAATGTATCTGTCGCAGCCTCATTGGCTTCCGTAGGACCGGACAATATGCAGGTATCCATACAGTCCACCCCTGGATTTACAGGTGATACTCAAAAAGTGGAAATCAAAAATGAACAAGTACACGCAGTAGTAGAAGTGTACAGCGCCACATCAGAGATTGCAGGATGGTCTGTAGTGAACACCCTGCTCAATATCACTTCACCCATTGTATTCTGACAAATTGGCCAGCACCTTCTCGCTCAGGCGGTCAAACGCCTGGCGGGTACGGCCGGTTGATACTTGCATACAACGCACATGCGGATGGGTAAGCAATGCCGTACTCCCCAATGTTCCTAATGTATCACAAAAACAAAGATTATCTTCCTCCAACCATCGGGTAAACGAAGATTCATCCCACGCAGGTGACAATCCTGTGTTAAATAGTATCTTCCTATTTCCAAGTGCCTTGAACTCTGCCTCATGCAACAAAACCGTATTCTTATTCAAGCAACAGCATACCACTTCACTCCATGTCAAAAGTTCATTCAAAGGCATAAAACGATAACCTTTCGCACCGGCTCTTTTTTTTCACTACGGGCATAATAAGCTATATCCGCACCAAAAAACTTCATTGCATCCGCTATCATACCACCAGATTTTCCTAAGCCTACAATACCCACTTTCAAGCCGGTAATCTCCCGGGGAATCCCTTTCCACGGCTTCTGACCGAATCCATGAAGACAACGCACCAGTTCGCTGACTACATATTCTATTACCCCTTCATCACCATAGTCACGAATACCTGTCACCGTAATACCGCGTTCATTAGCATAACGGATATCCACATTCGCACTTTCGGGAGAATATAGTGAACAACACATACCGATATACCGGACATTCGGACATCTCTCTAAAATATACCGGTTTATTTGTGATGTATAACTTAACAATACAGCATCCGCATCTCCGATCCGAGCAATAATCTCATTATCCCCCGCCGGAATATCAGAGTACATAACAACCTCATCTGCAAAAGAATATAACGCTTTTTCTGCTGACAGAACCAGACTGACAGGTTCTATTGCTACAAGTTTCTGAAACATAGTATTTTTAATTTGACTGGTAAAGATAGTAAAAAATGCGGCAAAGAGACTTTTTTCATCCAAGATTGTTTATTTTTGCATCCAAAACGAAAAAATTAAAAGAATAATGGGAGCAGGAAAATGGATTGGTGGTATTCTGGGATTCATGACTATGGGACCACTGGGAGCTTTGGCCGGATTTGCCTTAGGCTCATTGCTGGATGGAAACAACGGACTTTTTGGCAATACATACGAAAAAGGACAGGCGGAAGCCGGAAACTATGACGAAGGCCAGCGGAATAGCTTTTTATTCTCCATGTTGGTTATGGCGTCTTACATCATCCGTGCAGACGGACGCATCATGCACAGCGAAATGGAATATGTACGCCAATTCTTAAGAATGAATTTCGGCGAAGAGGCAGTCATCCAAGGAGAACAGATTTTGCTGAATCTTTTTGAACAGCGCAAACAGATGGAGCGTCAAAACCCGATGGCATTTAAAAATACCATCCATGAATGTGGTGCACAGATTGCCGCGAACCTGCCTTACGAACAACGGCTGCAATTGTTGGACTTTCTGGTAAACATAGCCAAAAGTGACGGAAGCGTATGCTCTGAGGAAATAGCAGCATTAAAAGAAGTGGCACAATGCATGGAACTGTCGCCCAAAGAAGTGGAATCCATGCTGAACTTAAGCGGAAACTCATTGGAAGAAGCTTACAAAGTACTTGAAATTGACCCGTCCGCCACCAATGAGGAAGTACGTACAGCCTATCGCCGTCTGGCATTAAAACATCACCCTGACCGTGTTGCTACATTGGGTGAAGATGTGAAAAAAGCGGCAGAAGAGAAGTTCCAACAAATTAATAACGCTAAAGAACGAATTTATAAAGCCAGAGGAATAAAGTAAAAAAGAATATTTCGTGAAAACAAGAAGGAGGTGTGTCCATCCCTTAGGGATTTTTGACCACCTCCAACAACAAATTAAAACTCACTGGTAAAATGGAACTTAATATGCTTGAAGTCCATTTGTGCCATTTGAAGTACATAATTGCTATCAGCCAAGAATACATCCCTTCCTTCACGATCCTTGGCCATATACTGATATTTACGTTTTTTGAAAGCTTCCAGTTCTTCCGGATCATCACTTTCCACCCAACATGCCTTGTATAGGCTGATAGGCTCCCATCGGCATTTTGCATTATATTCATTTTCCAGACGATACTGGATCACTTCAAACTGCAACTGCCCTACCGTACCGATAATCTTACGTCCATTAAACTGATTGATAAATAACTGTGCCACACCCTCATCCATCAACTGGTCAATACCTTTAGCCAATTGTTTCTGTTTCATAGGGTCAGCATTCTCAATGTATTTAAACATCTCGGGCGAAAAACTGGGAATTCCACGGAAATGAAGTTTCTCACCTTCAGTCAGCGTATCACCGATCTTGAACGTTCCGTTATCCGGCAAACCGATGATATCTCCCGCCCAAGCCTCGTCTACTGTTGTTTTACGCTGTGCCATAAACTGAGTGGGAGAAGAAAAACGCATCGTCTTGTCATGACGTACA
Organism: uncultured Phocaeicola sp.; assembly: GCA_948956705.1. Next base: position 12,664 of record CARCZS010000025.1, on the reverse strand, counting down.
TGATAATAAGGAGTATTACGGGAAAATTTGCCCGAACAAATTTTACAAAATGCAATACATGAACGATGATTAGGATCGATATTAGCTGTGATCTTAAAGACAAATCCGGTAAATTTCGGTTCATCGGGTTCCACCTCACGTTCTTCTGTCTTGGTAGGACGGGGGCTCGGAGCAATTTCCACAAATGTATCCAGCAGTTCCTGTACACCGAAGTTATTCAATGCCGACCCGAAAAATACAGGAGCCATCTCGCCTTTCAGGTACTCCTCCACATTGAATTCAGGATAAACACCGTCAACCAGTTCCAGTTCTCCGCGCAATTTTTCAGCCAAAGGAGCACCGATCTGGTTGTCTAGTTCTTCCGTATTGATATCAACCTCCACTTTTTCTGTTACCACCTGTTTGGAAGGTTGGAAAAGATTCAGTTTATGTTCATAAAGGTTATACACACCTTTGAAACGGGGACCGCTTTCAATAGGCCACGTCAGAGGACGTACATTGATAATGAGTTCCTCCTCCAGTTCATCCAACAAATCAAACGGATCTTTCGCCTCACGGTCCATTTTGTTGACAAATATGATTACCGGAGTATTACGCATACGGCATACTTCCATCAGCTTACGTGTCTGCGTTTCCACACCTTTCGCACCATCCACCACAATAATGACACTATCTACGGCTGTCAAAGTACGATAAGTATCCTCGGCAAAGTCCTGATGGCCCGGAGTATCCAGAATATTGATTTTATAATCATTGTAATCAAACTCCATCACAGAAGTGGTCACAGAAATACCACGCTGCTTTTCAATGTCCATCCAGTCGGATGTGGCGGTCTTCTTTATCTTATTACTCTTTACGGCTCCGGCCACCTGTATCTGTCCGCCAAAAAGTAACAATTTTTCAGTTAGAGAGGTCTTACCGGCATCCGGATGCGCTATAATCGCAAACGTCCGTCTTCTTTCTATTTCACTATTCATATTTTATTATGCATTTAATTCTTTGATACATGCTTCCAGACTCTCTTCCCAATGAGGAATCTCAATGTTATAAGTAGTTTTAATCTTGGTCTTGTCCAATACGGAATAATGGGGACGGGGAGCCTTTGCCGGATATTCATTTGTATGCAGGGGACTGACCTTACAGGTCGTGATACCGGCAATACGATGGATAGCCTTGGTAAAATCATACCAGGAACATACTCCTTCATCACTGAAATGATAAACTCCCGGAACCACTCCCTTATAAATGGCTGTAAAGATAGCACGTGCCAGATCACGGGCATATGTCGGTGTACCAATCTGATCAAAGACCACACCCAAAGTTTCCTTTTCCTTTCCCAGACGGAGCATCGTTTTTACAAAATTATTCCCAAAAGTGGAATAAAGCCATGCGGTACGGATAATCATTGTTTTTTTGCAATACTCCAATGCATTCGTTTCACCGGCCAGCTTGGTCTTGCCGTAAACAGAATTGGGACAAGGAACATCCCCCTCATTATAAGGAAGATGTTTCGTGCCATCGAACACATAATCCGTTGATATCTGAATAAACTCACCCCAGTTGGCTTCAGCCGCCTTCGCCAGATAGCTCACTGCGTTCTTATTCAGCTTGGTGCATAACTCTATATCATCCTCTGCCTTATCTACCGCCGTATAGGCCGCACAGTTCACTATGACATGAATATTATTCTCTTTTACGAAAGTCATCACCGCCTGCTCATCACAAATGTCCAATTCGGCTACATCCGTAAAAAAACAAGTGTATTCCTTGTATTCAGCCGATAGCACACGCATTTCATTTCCTAATTGACCGTTGGCACCAGTCACCAATATATTCTTCATTTCTATTTCATTTATTAGAATTCCAATTCTCCTTTTTTATCCTCTATATAGTAGTTTGACAACATAGCCAGCAATGTCGAGATTGCTTCTTGTGCCTTTCTTGTTTCCTCACTGATTTCTTTCTTTTGCAATTTCAACAATAAGATACCATAAAGCGCCTCAAAACAAGTTTCCAGTTCAGGCTCCTCTTTATCCGCACCTTTAGCGCGTAACTCTACAATATAAGGCAATACTTTATAATAAGCAGAATTATAATAAGGAAACTTAGGGGAACGCAATAACTGCAAATGAAGGTCGGTAAGCCAAGTTATAATGTTTTTATTAATCTGCAAATGGCCTTTTTCCATAATCCCTTCATGACGCATCATCTCAATCAAATCCATATACCACTGGGTGAGTTCCGCTTTCTGCTCTTCCGTTAACGGATAAGGAGCTATGATGGTGCTTTTTATCTTTTCCATATCACAGCCGTTGGCACGGATTAAATCCTCTATCTGCCACATATATATAAGATACTCGGCTATATTCTTTTCTTTTAACTGCCTGGAAACGAACATACTTTTTAAATTAAAATTGATAATTAAAAAATTAAAAAACCAACGTATGATACACAAGATATGTTTCTTTGTCAGTACATCGTTTTTCCTAAAATAGTATAAATGAAACCTGCGACTGAAATCAGCATCACTACAATACCAATCACACGGTTCAAAATCCAAATGCCGCGTAAATTAAAACGGGTGCGTACTTTATTGACAAAATACGTAATTCCGAACCACCAGAGAAGAGCCCCCAATACAATAGCCAAATACCCTACCAGTTGAAAGCCTATGGGACTGCCCGGCATCACAAAAGAAAAACGGGCAAACAAACCTATAAACAGGAATATAATGAGGGGGTTGGAGAGAGTCACAAAAAAAGCAGTAACAAAATTATGAAGATAACTGCCCGGGGTAGAAGATACAGGACGGATAGACTGGACAGGATTACTACGGAAAGTATAAATACCGAAAAAGAACAGCATGATACTGCCGATAATTTGTAACAAAACTTGGTTCTTTGCCAAGAAATCATCCATAAAACTCATGCCATAACCTGTAATCAAGGCATAGCCTATATCACTAAGGGCAGCTCCCAGACCGGTAACAAATCCATACCATCGTCCCTTGTTCAGTGTGCGCTGTATACAAAGTACCCCAACAGGACCTAACGGCGCAGAAACCACTACACCGACGATAAGCCCTTTCACCAATAAATCGAGTATGGTTACTTGTTCTATCCAATTCATGCTGCAAAGATGCTACTTTTTTACGAAAGTACCTATATTTACGCTCAAAATTCTTTCATACCCCGTCTCTTTTATATAACTTTGCACCTTATTAATAGACCCTTGATATTAGAACTAGTTTTCAATTAACAAAACAACTATAAAAGTGCTATGATTCTATTTTTCAGAACACCCACTAAAAGTGTAATAGCAACAGAAGTCAGCCAGGAACTGGCTTCTGAGGATATTCAGAAATTAAGCTGGCTTTATGGTGAAGCCACTGTAGAGAACGAAGAGAACCTGAAAGGTTGCTTCATCGGACCGCGTCGGGAAATGATTACTCCCTGGAGTACAAATGCTGTAGAAATCACTCAGAACATGGGTCTTACAGGTGTCTTACGCATTGAGGAATATTTCCCTGTAAAAGACGAAAACGCCGAGTACGATCCTATGCTGCAACGTATGTATAAGGGATTGAACCAGGAGATTTTCACAGTCAACATCAAACCCCAGCCGATTGTTCACATCGAGAACCTCGAAGAATACAATGAAAAAGAAGGTCTGGCACTTTCCCGTGAGGAAATGGACTATTTGCTGAAGGTTGAAAAAGATTTGGGACGTAAATTAACCGATTCCGAAGTATTCGGCTTCGCACAGATCAATTCCGAGCATTGCCGCCATAAGATATTCGGCGGAACATTCATTATTGATGGTCAGGAAATGGAGTCTTCCTTGTTCCAGATGATCAAGAAAACGACTGCTGAAAATCCCAACAAGATTATTTCCGCTTATAAAGATAATGTAGCATTTGCCGAAGGACCGATAGTAGAGCAATTCTCTCCGGCCGATCATTCCACTTCCGATTATTTCATTATCAAAGATATCAAGACTGTTATCTCACTGAAAGCCGAAACACATAACTTCCCGACAACCGTAGAACCATTCAACGGTGCATCTACCGGTACCGGTGGTGAGATCCGTGACCGTATGGGCGGTGGCAAGGGCTCATGGCCCATTGCTGGTACTGCCGTTTATATGACCTCTTATCCCCGTACTGATGAGGGACGCGAATGGGAAGACATCCTTCCTGTCCGCCAATGGTTATACCAGACTCCGGAACAGATCTTAATCAAGGCTTCCAACGGTGCTTCCGATTTCGGTAACAAATTCGGTCAACCGCTGATTTGTGGTTCTGTACTGACATTCGAGCACCAGGAAAACGGCGAGAAGTATGCATACGACAAAGTGATTATGCTGGCAGGAGGAGTAGGTTACGGTACTCAGCGCGACTGTCTGAAAGGACATCCCGAAAAAGGAAATAAAGTCGTTGTAATGGGTGGTGATAACTATCGCATCGGCTTGGGTGGAGGTTCGGTCTCTTCTGTTGAGACAGGCCGGTACTCATCGGGAATCGAACTAAACGCCGTTCAACGTGCCAATGCGGAAATGCAAAAACGTGCCTATAATGTAGTCCGTGCATTGTGTGAAGAAGATAACAACCCGATTGTTTCCATTCACGACCACGGTTCGGCCGGCCACGTGAATTGTTTATCCGAACTGGTAGAAGAAAACGGTGGATTAATTCATATGGACAAACTACCTATCGGTGACCAGACTTTGTCTGCCAAAGAAATTATCGCCAACGAATCTCAGGAACGTATGGGATTGCTGATTGACGAGTCGGCTATTGAACATGTACAAAAAATTGCTGATCGCGAACGTGCGCCGATGTATACCGTAGGTGAAACAACCGGAGACGCCCGCTTTGCCTTTGAACAGGCCGATGGAGTACGTCCGTTCGATCTGGCAGTAGATCAGATGTTCGGTTCTTCTCCGAAAACCTACATGGTTGACAAGACCGTAGAGCGCCATTATGAAAATGTTTCATACGAAACTTCCAAATTAAATGAATATATCCGCCGCGTACTTCAGCTGGAAGCTGTTGCTTGCAAAGATTGGTTAACCAATAAAGTAGACCGTTCCGTAACCGGTAAAATCGCTCGCCAACAATGTCAAGGTGAAATTCAGTTGCCTCTGAGCGATTGTGGTGTAGTAGCTCTCGATTATCGTGGCGAAAAAGGTATAGCAACTTCTCTAGGCCATGCTCCCCAAGCCGCCTTAGCCAATCCGGCCGCAGGCTCTGTTTTGTCGGTAGCCGAAGCACTGACTAATATCGTATGGGCCCCGATGGCGGAAGGATTGGACAGCATTTCCTTGTCTGCCAACTGGATGTGGCCATGCCGCGCACAGGAAGGTGAAGACGCCCGCCTGTACACTGCCGTAAAAGCCCTTTCCGATTTCTGCTGCTCATTGCAAATCAATGTACCGACCGGAAAAGATTCTTTGTCTATGACTCAGAAATATCCTAACGGTGAAAAGATCATCAGTCCGGGAACTGTCATCGTTTCTGCCGGCGGTGAAGTTTCGGATGTGAAGAAAGTGGTTTCTCCTGTATTGGTAAATGATGAAAAGAGCACTATCTACCATATTGATTTCAGTTTTGACAAGTTACGTCTGGGAGGTTCTGCTTTTGCACAATCACTGAACAAAGTAGGTGACGATGTACCGACTGTACAAAATCCTGAATATTTCCGCGACGCATTCCTGGCTGTACAAGAATTAGTAAATAAAGGTCTGATTATGGCCGGTCACGATATTTCTGCCGGTGGTCTTATTACTACACTGCTTGAAATGTGCTTCTCGAATATGGAAGGTGGTATGGAAATCAGCCTGAACAAGATTAAGGAAGATGACATTATCAAGATATTGTTCGCCGAAAATCCGGGTATTGTTATCCAGGTAAAAGATAAGTACAAAGAAGAAGTGAAAAAAATCTTGGAAGACGCAGGCATAGGCTACGTAAAATTAGGTAAACCGACTGAAGAACGACATATCCTGGTAGAAAAGGGAGATGCGACTTACCAGTTCGGCATAGACTATCTGCGCGATGTATGGTATTCTACCTCTTACTTGCTAGACCGCAAGCAGAGCATGAACGGCTGCGCCAAAAAACGTTTCGAGAACTACAAGAAACAACCTTTGGAATTTGTATTCGACAAATCATTCACCGGCAAACTTTCACAATTCGGCCTTAACCCCGACCGTCGTACTCCGACAGGTATCAAAGCAGCTATTATCCGTGAAAAAGGAACCAATGGCGAACGCGAAATGGCCTACATGCTCTATTTGGCAGGATTTGATGTGAAGGATGTAACAATGACCGATCTGGTCAGCGGACGTGAGACATTAGAGGACATCAATTTCATCGTATTCTGCGGTGGGTTCTCTAATTCGGACGTTTTAGGCTCTGCCAAAGGATGGGCCGGAGCTTTCTTGTTCAATCCCAAAGCCAAAGCTGCATTGGATAACTTCTATGCACGCAAAGATACATTGTCATTGGGCGTATGTAACGGCTGCCAGCTGATGATAGAATTAAACCTGATTAACCCAGACTTCACCAAGAAAGCGAAAATGCTGCACAATGATTCACATAAATTCGAATCCAAGTTTGTAGGTGTTACTGTTCCTATGAATAGAAGCGTCATGTTCGGTTCGTTAAGCGGAAGCAAGCTTGGCATCTGGGTAGCCCATGGAGAAGGTAAATTCTCATTGCCATATCATGAAGATAAATACAATGTTGTATTGAAATACTCATACGATGAGTATCCCGGCAATCCGAACGGTTCAGATTACAGCGTAGCCGGTCTGGCCAGTCCTGACGGTCGCCATTTGGCCATGATGCCTCATCTGGAACGCTCTTGTTTCCCATGGCAAAATGCTTATTATCCGGCTGATAGAATAAAGAACGATCAGATTACTCCATGGATGGAAGCATTTGTCAATGCTAGAAAATGGATTGAGATGAACAAAAAATAAAAACGATTTGTTATATTTACTAAAAAAGCGGTGAGTCATACTGATTACCGCTTTTTTTGTATATAACAGATTTTGATATGTTAAGGGAAATTACGAACTTTGTAAGGATTTTGCCTCCTAATAATATGAGAAGAATTCTTTTACTTATATGCCTTTTTGTTATTTTGGTAACACCTGCCGTTGCTCAACTATACCAGTATCTGGATACTCAGAATGGTTTGAGCAGCCGTAGAGTTTTATCTATACGAAAAGATAAAAAGGGCTATATGTGGTTTCTCACTCACGAAGGAATAGACAGGTACAACGGAAAACAATACACACACTATAGCTTAACAGCCAACGGAAAACTATTGAACTTTTTTCCTAACTTGAACACTTTGCAAACAGATACGGCAGGAGTGGTTTGGGAGATAGGAAAAACCGGTCATCTATTCAGGTACAATTCCTTACAAGATAAATTTGAACTAGTTTGCGATTTTGCCAGTAAGGACAAAAGCAACAGCGGACTGCCGCTCACCGCTTCATTTCTTGACTCCAAAGACAACAATATATTGCTTTGCACTAAAAATAAACAATATCTTTTCGACATAGATACCCATGAACTTATTCAACTGGAAAGTCCTATCAAGGAAGAAATCACATATATTGCAAAATCTACGAACAACCAATATTTTCTGGCATCCAGCCACAAGATTTACTGTGCAAAACTGAATCATGGCCGATTAGAAACAATCAAGCATCCGGAACTGGATAATTTTCATATAGTGAACTACATCTATTTTCATCCGGAAACCCAAATGCTAGTAATAGGTACCTTGCTGGATGGTATTTATCTATACAATATCCATAGCCGCCAACTGATTGATGTACACAACGGACTACAAGACATTAATGTCAACTCTATCATAGCAAGTAAAGAAAATGAAAACGAGGTGCTAATAGCAACTAATGGCGCAGGTGTATATAAATTAAACTTGGGCACTTACGAATTGACAAATTTTCTAAATGCCGACCACAACCATTCCAATAAAATGAACGGTAATATCATTAATGATATCTATATTGATGATGATCAAAAATTATGGATGGCAGTCTATCCTATAGGAATTACTGTGTATTCCGAGAAATATCCCGGATATAAATGGATACAGCACTCTTACGACAATCCCAACTCACTGATAGATAACCAAGTGAACTATATATTGGAAGATTCTGAAGGAGATATTTGGTATGCGACCAATAATGGCGTATGTTGCTACCGTCCTTCCACCAAACAATGGACGAATTTATTATCAACTTATCAGCATGACACACCTAATCAAAATCATGTATTTATCTCTATATGTGAATCCCGGCCAGGAATTATTTTAGTAGGAGGATATATGTCGGGAATGTACAAAATAGATAAGAAAAACATGACCACACAATATTTTATTCCCCAGACATTAAATGATGACACCATAAAACCGGATAAATATATTCGTTGTATTTATAAGGATTGGGATAATCTGATTTGGGCCGGAGGATATTACAATTTAAAAAGTTATGATATGGATACAAAGGAAATGCATTGTTATAAAATGGATTTCCCTATCACCTATATCACCAATAAGGACGCCCACAATTTATGGATAGGAACTATCAATGGATTGTATCAGTTCAATAAAGTCAATCAAGAGCTCAAAGCGGTGAATCTAGACTCCGAACTAGGCTGCATAAATACTATTTATCAAAGTAAAAAGAACATCACTTTCATTGGTACACATGGTTCCGGTATATGGATTTACAACAATTATACAGAAAAAGTAACTAATTACCATGTCAATAATTCAGCTCTGATATCTAATAATATTCATTGCATACTGTCTGCTCTGGAAGACGATTTGATCATTAGTACAGAAAAAGGGTTGACCCGTTTCAAAACAAAAGAAAAAATATTCTCTAACTGGACAAAAGAACAAGGGTTGATGTCTACCAACTTTAACCAAGCTGCCGGAGTACATACACGCGATAAAAAATTTATTTTCGGATGTGGAGACGGAGCCATTGAACTGGCAGATACCGTCACGCTGCCTCATCAATTCAAATCCAAAATGGTATTTGATAATTTCCGACTGCTCTATCAGAAAGTAATGCCTGGTGAAAAAGGTTCCCCTTTAAAAGAAGAAATTGATGATACCCGGCATATCATACTGAATTACGACCAGAATATTTTTTCATTGGATGTGTCTTCCATCAATTATGATAATCCCTCCAACATCGTCTATTCCTGGAAACTGGAAGGGTTTTATGATGAATGGACTTCACTCACGAACGATAACCGCATACGTTACACTAATATCGGTCCCGGTAAGTATAAATTAAGAGTGAGAGCCATCCTGATGGATGATCACCATTTGCTAGAAGAACGTTCACTTTTCATAACCGTAACCCCACCTTGGTGGGCTACTTTTTGGGCAGGCATTCTTTATCTGATCATTTTTATACTGGTCGGAGTAATTGTCTTACGTTATTTGTGGCTTAGGAAAGACAGAAACAATTCAAAAGAAAAAATCCGGTTCTTTATCAACACGGCGCATGATATACGTACACCGCTGACTTTGATAAAAGCTCCTTTGGGAGAGATTCTTAAAAACGAAAACCTGTCCGAACAGGGAAGAATCAATATCAACCTAGCTATACAAAATACAGACAATCTGTCTGAGTTAGCCAGTAATCTGATTAATTTTGAAAAAGAGGAACTGTATACCTCCACTGTATATGTATCCCGATACGAATTGAACAACTATATCAAAAACTATTTGGAACAGTTCAATTTATATGCCCGCAAAAGACAGATAAATATCATATTTGAAACTAATTTCGAAAGCCAGGAAGTATGGCTGGACAGAAACAAGATGGATTCCATTATCCGTAACCTAATGACAAATGCCTTGAAATATACCTGTCAGGGGGGCAATGTCACTGTGCAAACTCAGAAAAATAAAAGTCATTGGTTCATCACTATTACAGATACAGGAATCGGGATCCCCGCCAATGAACAAAAGAAAATGTTCAAAAGCCTATTCAGAGGGAATAATGCCATCAATCTGCAAATCACAGGAAGCGGCATCGGCATGCTGCTTACCTACAAACTGATAAAAAGCCATGCCGGCAAAATATCAATGAGCAGTATAGAGAATGTAGGAACTACCTTCAAACTGGCATTCCCTATCAAAAGTCGGAAATACAACTACCGTATATTCAAAAAAGCTGATGTAATTGACCCGCTGCCTGTCATCGAAGGCAATCCGGAAGAACTGGTGAAAGAGATCAAAAACAAGCCGGTCAAAACACATGCCGCTTCCATTCTGATAGTGGAAGATAATATGGAATTGCGTACTTTCCTATTGCATACACTATCGGAAGATTATCATGTGTCTGATGTAGGAAACGGGCAAGAAGCACTGGATTTTATCAAAGAGCGACAACCTGATCTGATACTGTCGGATGTAATGATGCCTATCATGAATGGAGACAAAATGTGCAATATATTGAAAAGTAATATTGAAACCAGTCATATACCTATCATATTGCTGACCGCATTGAACGATAAAGAAAGTATTATCAAAGGCTTACAGACCAAAGCCGATAAATACATAGTCAAACCATTTGACATGGAAGTACTGAAAGCAAACATAACCAACGTTCTGGCGAACAGGGAAATCATGAAAAAGCGTTTCTCACAATTCAAATTCAATGCAGACGAGGTATCAGATGATCCGACGGTCAGTTTGGAACAGGAATTTCTTTTAAAAGCTACCGACATCATAAAAAGTAGTATAAACAAAGAAATGAACGTAGAAAACCTATGTGATGCAATGAATATGAGCCGGAGTAGTTTATACAATAAAATAAAGGCCTTAACCAATGATTCGCCCAGTGACTTTATACGTAAAGTACGTATGAACGAAGCTAGCATTTTATTGAAAAGCAAACGTTATACCGTATCCGAAGTTTCGGATATGATGGGATTCAGTGATCCCAAATATTTTACGGATACATTTAAGAAATACTACGGAGTTCCACCAAGCACTTATATGAAACAAAATTAAAAAAATGAATTTCTATTTACAATCATTTCTTATCTTCCTAAAAATAGGACTATTTACTATTGGCGGAGGATATGCTATGGTTCCCCTAATTCAAGATGAAATAGTGGACAAACGAAAATGGATTGACAAAGAGGATTTTATTGATTTATTAGCCCTCACTCAGTCTGTACCCGGAATATTTGCTGTAAATATTGCCATATTTATCGGATATAAATTGCGTAAATTCCGTGGAGCATTGGCAATGGCTTTAGGCACAATACTCCCCTCTTTCTTTATCATATTGGCAATTGCCTTGTTCTTTCAACAGTTCAAACAATACCCAATTGTAGAGAATATATTCAAGGGAATTCGCCCGGCGGTAGTAGCCCTTATTGCAGCTCCCACTTTCTCCATGGCAAAATCCGCCAAGATAAACCGTTACACTGTCTGGATACCAATAGTATCCGCATTGCTTATCTGGGTATTGGACGTGTCTCCAGTCTACATTATCATAATAGCGGGCGTGGGAGGTTTTATATATGGCAAGTACAAACATAAATATTCATCCAAATGATTTTTCTATATTTATTCTACACATTCTGTAAAATAGGGCTCTTCGGTTTCGGAGGAGGCTATGCCATGTTGTCCATGATACAAGGAGAAGTAGTAACAAGATATAATTGGATCAGTGCCAGCGAATTTACAGATATCATCGCTATCAGCCAAATGACACCGGGTCCCATTGGCATCAACTCTGCTACTTATGTGGGATATACTGCGGTATTGAATGCAGGCTACAATGAAAGCTGGGCTATATTCGGTTCTTGCATAGCTACTTTTGCTGTAGTTTTTCCATCGTTCATATTAATGGTAATCATCAGCCGGTTCTTCTTGAAATACCAAAAGCATCCGGTTGTAGAAGCCGTATTCAAAGGGTTGCGTCCGGCAGTAGTAGGTCTGCTGGCAGCAGCTGCACTCGTCTTGATGAATGCTGAAAACTTCGGCAGTTATCAAATAGATTTGTATCAATTCATCATCAGTATAATTATTTTTCTAGTAACCTTTATAGGTACACGGAAATACAAAATCAATCCTATATTAATGATTATACTTTGCGGAGTGGCAGGGTTCCTGCTTTACTGAGAATAGGACGATTATGGGAAATCATCAAAAAAATCCGTATGATCGGCTCCGGAAATAATCAGGGACATTCATTAAATATTACAAAATCAGCCAACTAATTCATACACAAAGTATTGCGAATTAGTTGGCTTTTTTGTATCTTTAGGTATTCCCCCGAAAATAAGGTTTGACGGCCAAAACGGGGGAAATATCCAAACTAATAAGATATGGCAAAGATAGTGAATATTTCAGAAATTCACCCTACTTTGGGTTTTACAGAATTTGATATTCTGGAAAAATACCGCAAGAGTTTTAATGAGAGTGAGCTTGGCAAGCTTCATTCGGTCTTTCCGTTTGAATGTATGGCAAAAGCCGCCGGCCTGTCGGACCGGCGCCTGGGACGCAGGAACAGATTCAGTCCTTCCGCAAAGATCGCCCTTATGGTCCTGAAGGCATACACCGGATTCTCCGACAGGCAACTGGTG
>CARCZS010000024.1 GCA_948956705.1 uncultured Phocaeicola sp. | reverse complement strand
TGTATTGGCTACCGGTGTTAAGAAGAAATCACTTCCGCCGTCTTTTTAGCCTACCGTAAATGAAAGCGTTATAGAAAAAGTTAAGTGGTGGATTCAGTCATTGTATGACAAGACCTTTATGACAAAAGCCGAGAGCCGGCATTACACCCGATACTTGTCACGAACTACACATTTTATCGGTACGCAGCAGCATAGAGGGCGAAAGGAACATTCAAGGTTTCTTCACCGCCTACCTGAGTATCAATGCCTATTACCTGACCATGCCCGAAGTGGAGCTGAACCACGGTTTCTGCGACATGTTCCTCATGCCGGACCTGCAGCGATATCCTGAAGTGGAGCACAGCTACATTCTGGAACTGAAATATCTCCCGAAAGACAAGTTCGAGGCACAGTCGGCGGAACAGTGGGATGCAGCCGTGCAGCAAATCCACCGTTATGCCGAAGGGGAGAAGGTGCGGCAGCTTTGCAGGGGAACCCGCCTGCATTGCATTGTGATGCAGTTCTGCGGATGGGAGCTGGAAAGGATGGAAGAGGTATAGAAAGTAAGAATTAACCGGTAAAAAATAAATTTGCATATCAGCCGATATGCAATGCCAGCAATACTGTCAGTGGCAAATAATCCTTTAGGTCTTCTCTCAGTAATTTCAAGGCTTGCTGAATGCGGTAGTCTATTGTTTTGGGGGACACATTATAAATGGTGGCGATATCTTTATAGCTCATGCCTTTAAAACGATGCATAACAAATGCCGTCTGATAAGATTCGGGTAATGCAGCTATTGCCTTTTCGATTCTTTTGCTCAGTTCTTCTATCTGATAATAATTCACATCCTCCGTCGCTTCCTGATTTTTGGTATAGAAAAAGGTTTCTGCCCGGCTAGTGATTTCTTTCTTGGTTATAAGGTTTAATGCCCGGTGATAGGTCATTTTGAAAAGATACTGGTTGAGGGAGGATTCGATTATCAGTTCCGAACGTTTTTCCCATACCCAGAGCATGATTTCTTGAACAATCTCTTCCGCATCTTCCATTTCAATGAAACGGTGGGCATAAGCGCATAGCATCGGATAATATTTTCTGAACAGACTGTCGAACGCTTTCTGTTCCCCTTTTCGGAGGGAACTCAATAAAGCCATATCTTCTATATTTTTGTCTGTTTTCATCTTATTATTCCTCGTTAACTTGTTTGCAAAGATAAGTTTTTCGTCTATGTTTTTAATACTAAAATACTTTTTTTTAAAAAAATATCATTTTTTGTTTAGGAATCTTTCTTCGGAACTTGTCTTAATAGTAAATGAGCTCAAAGATGACAGATACGGATAATACATATAATAATAGCATAGAGGAACTGTTGCCTCGTTTCTGTGAAGGAATGACAACGGAAGCGGAAAGTCGGTTGGTGGAGGAATGGATAGCGCAGGATGAATCTCACCGTAAGATTGTGAATCAGATTCATGCGCTTTATTGGGCCGCCGATACGCTGCATGTGATGAAAAGTGTAGATATAGAAAAGGCATTAAGGAAGGTAAAAGGTAGGATGAACAAAAAAAGAATCTCTTGGTGGGAATGGACGCAACGAATAGCTGCAATGGTGTCCATCCCACTATTGATTGCTGTTTTGTGGATGTATCAGGATAAGGATGAGCAGCAGGAAGTGGCTCAAATGATTGAAATAAAGACAAATCCGGGAATGACTACTTCGGTCGTATTGCCTGATAATACTGTGGTTTATTTGAATTCTGAGTCTTCATTGCGTTATCCTTCCCGCTTTATAGGCGAAAGCCGTGAAGTGGAGTTAATTGGTGAGGCTTATTTTGATGTGACGAAAAATGAAGAGAAACGTTTTGTGATTTCTACTGTTCATCAGTCACAAATAGAAGTATACGGAACTAGTTTTAATGTGGAGGCGTATGCCGCCGACGGTCGGATTTCGACTACATTGGTGGAAGGAAGTGTTGGCTTTTTCTTTAAAGATAAAGTAGGAGAAGCCAAGATGGTAAAGCTGAAGCCTCATCATAAACTGGTGTACACTCCGGCATCGGGTGAGACGAAAATGTTTGCTACCTCTTGCGAATCGGAGATTGCCTGGAAAGATGGTAAGATAGTATTTAACAATACCTCTATGGAGGATATCCTTCGTATGTTGGGTAAACGCTATAATGTGGACTTTATTGTGAAGAATAATCGTATTAAGGAATATTCGTTTACAGGAACGTTCTCTACTCAGCGTTTGGAACGTATCTTGGAATATTTTAAAATCTCGTCCAAAATAAATTGGCGTTATTTGGACAGTGATAATATTTCTGATAAAAAACAGCGGATAGAGATGTATTAAATAAAACCTTATTAACCTTTTAAAAATATTATGAAACAAAAGAGAGCGCCTTAAAACAAAAAACATGCGGAAGATATTGGCGTATCTACCGCATGGAAAAATGAAAACTTTTTAAAGCTTGTTTGGCGACAAGCTAAGATAACATTTTTATTAACCTCAGTCTTTACAAAATTATGCAAAATCCTTTTAGCATCCAAGTATTCTGGATGATAAAGTCGTTATGGCTATCATTTAACAAAATCCCATTGTTTATGAGACTATGTGTTCTATTTCTCGCCTGCTCATTGAGCTTGACTCATGCAGCAGAAACGTATGCGCAAAAAACAAAAATCAGCATTGATGCTAGTAATCAAACAGTTGAAACAGTATTGAATCAGATCAAGGCAAAAACCGGTTTTGATTTCTTTTTCAATAATAAACATGTAGATTTGAATCGTCGTGTGTCTGTTTCGGCTAATCAAGGAAATGTGTTTGAAGTTCTGGAGAAGGTATTTGCTGGAACGAATGTGACTTATTCTGTTTTGGATAAGAAAATTATCCTCTCTACAGAAGGAACTAAAGCTGTTAAACAGACTTCTACTGTGGTAAGTGGTACAGTACTTGATGCAACCGGTGAACCTATTATCGGTGCCAGTGTAGTGGAAAAAGGAACAACAAACGGTACTGTAACTGATTTGGATGGTAAATTTATTTTAACCGTAAGCTCGGCTAAAGCAGAATTGGAAGTTTCTTATATCGGTTATAAGACACAGGTTTTGAAACCTCAGGCAGGCAAACAATTGGCTGTTACTATGAGCGAAGATACCGAAGTGCTGGATGAAGTTGTGGTAGTAGGCTACGGTGTGCAGAAGAAACGCGACCTGACCGGTGCCATTTCATCTGTAAAGATGAGCGATGAACCCGTCAGTACCTTCTCTACTGTCAGCCATGCATTGGCAGGTAAGGCCGCAGGTCTGCGTGTTACACAGAACAGTGCCCAGCCGGGAGCAGGTGCTACGTTTCAAATTCGTGGTGCTACCTCCATCAATGCCGGCAACAACCCATTAGTTATCATTGACGGATTCCCCATATCTTCTTCTACCAATCCGGGCAGTGGAAACCGCTATGATGCAGGTAGTCAAGACAATGTATTGGAATCTATCAACCCGAACGACATTGAAAGCATCGAAGTTCTAAAAGACGCTTCGGCTACAGCTATTTACGGTTCACGTGCCGGTCACGGTGTAATTATCATCACCACCAAGCGCGGGAAACAAAGCAGTCGTTTGGACGTAACTTATTCAGGTAACATGTCGGTACAAACCATCGCCAAGCACTATGACATATTGGACGGACCGCAGTATCGTACCTATCGCAACATGAAAGCCAAAGAACAATGGCTTAGCAAAAACGGACAAGGCATTTACGCAGACTACGTAACTCCTAATCCTAATCCGGCTCCTTTCGTTCCTCGCTATACTGACGCAGAAGTAGCCAATGCCATCACTACCGACTGGATGGACGAAGTAACACGTACTGGTATCCAGCAGTCACATAATGTGTCGTTGACCGGAGGTTCCGAAAAAATGCATTTCTTGACTTCTTTGAACTACTTCCAGCAAGACGGTATCGTGAAGAACAACGACTTGGAACGTCTGACAGGAAAATTTAATATGGATTATATCCTTTCTAAAGTTGTAAAAGTAGGCCTTTCTGTAAACTTAAGCCGTAACCAGTACAGCAATGTACCTTTGGGACAGAATAGCTACGAAAATGCAGGTATTCTGACTTCGGCTGCTACTTTTGACCCTTCTATCCCTGTGTATGATGAAAATGGTAAATTCTCAGTATTTACAGACCAGACACAGTTCCCTAATCCGGTATCCTTACTTGGCATTGAAGACAAGACTACTAAAGACCGCGTATTGGCTTCCGGTTATCTTCAAGCCGAACCTATCAAAAACTTGATTTTGAAAGCAACATTCGGGTTTGACCGCCGTTCGGCAAAACGTCAGCAATATGTGCCCAACACCACTTTGTACGGAGCACAGCAGGGAGGTAGTGCCAGCCAGTCACAAAACGATGCAGTAGACTATCTGTTGGACTTAACTGCCAATTATATAAAAACCATTGGAGATCATAGCATTACCGCTTTGATTGGTTACGAATACCAAAAATTCACCAGCGAAGGTTTCTATGTTTCAAACTATGACTTTGCAACTGACGGTTTCCTTTATAACAACATCGGTGCAGGTGCAGGTATGAAAGATGGCGGTTCTAGCGCAGGTGTTAGCTCTTTGGGCTCTTATTTTGCACGTTTGAACTACTCCTACAAAGGCAAATACTTAGTAACTGGTAGTATCCGTATGGATGGTGCATCCAATTTCGACCCGGATCACCGTTGGGGTACTTTCGCTTCCGGTTCGTTGGCATGGCGTTTTAGCGATGAAGAGTTTATGAAAAATTTGACTTGGTTGTCAAATGGTAAATTGCGCGTAGGTTACGGACAAACCGGTAACTCCAATGTAGGTAACCGTACCATCGACTATTTCGGTGTAGGTCGTAAATGGGCATTCGGAAATGTCGGCTATATAGGTATGGCAGCCAACCAATTGGGAAACAAGAAACTGACTTGGGAAACAACCAGCGAATTCAACGTAGGTTTGGATTTAGGCTTCTTGAATAACCGCATCAACATGACCGTAGAATATTACAACCGTATCATCTCCGACTTGTTGGTAACCAACAAATCATTGCCGTCTTACAATGAATTGACTTCTATCGCTTCCAATATTGGTAAAACTCAAGGACAAGGTATCGAATTTACGTTAAATACACAAAACATTGTTACCAAAGACTTCAGTTGGTCTACCGACTTGACTCTTTACAAATACGAAGACCGTTGGAAAGAACGTGACCCGAACTGGAGACCTAGCGTCTATCAAAAAGAAGACGACTATATCCGTTCCATCTTCGTTTATAAGTCAGACGGACTATTGCAGGCTGGCGAAAAAGCACCCGCTTGGCAACCTTCTTTGCTTCCCGGACAGATTAAGATTCAAAATTTAAAAGATGAAGAAGGAAGTCCTAATGTATTAGGCGAAGAAGACGTTGTTTTATTAGGTTCGGAAGACCCGGCCCTCACATTTGGTTTGAACAATACATTGAAATATAAAAACTTCGACTTCAATGTCTATATGTATGGCGAAATAGGTCGCTGGAGAAGCGGAAGCTACTATGACAGATGGATTCCCGCATTGGAAGCTAACAGCATCAACCAATCTACATTGACATTGAACAGCTGGAGAGCAGACAATCAGAACACGAACGTACCAAGTATGTTGACCTCTAACTACAAGACAGGAGACTATTATCACGAAAAAGTATCTTTTTTACGTTGTCGTAACATCACCTTGGGATATACCGTGCCCTTGCACAAGAATAACATTGTACAAAACATCCGTGTATATGCAGACGTTAACAACCCGTTCGTTATCACCAACTGGAAAGGTCTTGACCCGGAAACAGACCAATCATTATCCAGTTATCCGAATGTAAGAAGCTTTAGTTTAGGATTAGAAGTACGTTTTTAATTTAAAGAAATAGAAATATGAAAAAGATATATCGTTCACTTATCATGTTACCTCTTTTTGCATCAGGAGCTTTGCAAAGTTGCCAGTTAGAATCGGAGGTGTATGACAAAATTAATTCATCCATGTATCCCACTACAGAACGTGATGCCAGAGACTTGGTGACCGACAGTGCTTACGGACCTTTTCAAAATGACGGATACTCTGGCTTATTCAACATTGCCACAGGTGCGGGACTGACAGCCGACATAGCTTCAGACTATGGTTTCTGCTCGTGGGGAGACATCTGCTGGTATAGTTTGGAAAAAGCTGATTTCACTAAAATTGAAACCCGAAATACCACTGCTACTTGGGGACGCTTGAATGGAATCAGCAAAATGACCCTCAACATCGACCGTATCCAAAATATTGATATGGACGAAACGAAAAAGGCGCAATACATTGCCGAACTTCGTTGTGGACGCGGCTTTTTGGGCTTCGTGGGCTACGATATGTACGGTCCTATCATTGTTGCCGATTTGGAAACCCTGAAAGACCCTATGGCAGAAAAGATTTTGCCTCGTTTGAGTGAAGAAGAAACCATCAAGTTCATCGAAACTGAGTTGCAGGAAGCTGCCAAAGTTTTACCGAAGAACTATAAGAAAGGAGATTCAGACTACGGACGCTTTACTGCCGGGCTGTGTCACACCATCTTGATGAAGCTCTATATGCAAACTCACCAATGGGACAAGGCGGTGGCCGAAGGTCGCGAACTGATGAAACCGGAATACGGTTACGCTTTGGTAACAGACAAAGGTAACGAAAGCTGCGCATATGCCAATATTTTTACTTTTGCCAATGAAAAGAATGCGGAAACCATTTGGGCTGTCAATTGTGAGGAAGGTTATCAATATCACTTGTGGTATCCACACGCCATTGTAGGTAACTTGGTAGATTCTCCGCAAGGTTCATTTGCAGGAGGTTGGGGAGGTTACAAAATGCTATGGGACTTTTTCAATACTTTTGAAGAAGGTGACCAACGTACCTCTGTCATCATATCGGAATACAGTGATGGAACCAATACTTATAATCAGGAAAACAAGGGAAGCAGCGCCAACTCATTGGCAGATGGCGTTATTCCTTTGAAATACAAAATTGAAGACAATGTAGGTGACCACTGTGTTACCGACTGGATTGTTTACCGTTATGCTGACGTATTGACTTTGATGTCGGAAGCCTTGGTACACAAAGACAATTCTGTAAGTGCAGAGGCAATCGACTTGCTGAACCAAGTACGTACTCGTGCCGGATTGCCCGCCTATACCGCTGCTGATTTCACCGGTGCTGAAGACTTCATTGACAAACTGTTGTGGGAACGCGCTCACGAATTGTGGTATGAAAGTGGACAACGCCGTCAAGACTTAATCCGTAACAATAAGTACGTAGAATTCATGTCCAACAAGTGTAAGGCAAACGGGTGGCCGGATGTCATATCACAAAAAGGGACTATTATGCACGTATTTCCATTGCCAGATTCTGCCATCAATGAAGGTCAGGGTCAGATTAAGCAAAATCCCGGATACTAGTAATTAAGATAAGAAGGCTGCTGGGAAAATTATTCCGGCAGCCTTTTTTTTAATATTGCACTAATATTTATACCTTTGACTCTCTAATCTAATATTTGCATTATTATGAAACAACGTTTGTTAGCTTTGGATGTGCTTCGTGGATTGACGATAGGAGGCATGATATTGGTGAACAGTCCCGGAACATGGAGTTATGTCTATCCCCCTTTATTACATTCTCCCTGGAATGGTTTGACAATGGCGGATGTCATTTATCCTTTGTTCATGTTTATGATGGGAATGTCCATGTATATCTCTCTGAAGAAATTCTCTTTTACTTTGCATAAAGCATTATTCCTGAAAATTATCCGTCGCACTTTTCTTATTTTTATTATCGGTACGTTTATTTACGGCACTGCTACTTTTCTGGGTACATTGCGCGAAGCGTCTCTGCAACCCGATTTTGTAGGCAGCCCTTGGAAGGCGGCTTTTGCATCGCTGGCTCATGTACGCATATTGGGTGTGTTGCAGCGTCTTGCTTTGTGCTATGGAATAGGCTCATTGCTGGTCACTACGATTCGTCATCGTTATATCCCTTATCTGGTGGCTGCCATTTTGATTGTATATTATGGAATTCTGTTGGCCGGTAACGGTTTTGTATACGGTCCGGAGAATATTCTTTCTCATGCGGATAAGTTTGTATTGGGGGTGTCGCACATGTATAATGACCGGGGAATAGACCCGGAGGGGGTGTTGAGTACGATTCCTTCCATTGCCCAAGTTCTGATAGGTTTCTGGTTTGGAAAAATCTGCATGGAGACTCCCGATATGAAGGACAAACTGAACCGTTTATTCCTTTATGGAGCTATGGGGCTGATAGCAGGCTTTCTGCTGCAGGATGTATGCCCTCTGAACAAAAAGGTGTGGTCGCCTACATTTGTGTTGGTTACTTGCGGCTTTTCTGTTCTTCTTTTGTCCATTTTGCTGTGGTATATCGATGTGACGAAGAAATATCAGAAGACTTGGGTTTTTGCCATATTTGGCGTAAATCCGTTGTTTTGCTATGTACTTAGTGAGATATTATATATATTAGCTGACAGTTTACCGCTGCAAGAACAGAATATGCACGACATTATATATGCCGGTTTATCCGGTTGGTTGGGCGATAATGCCTTTACTTCATTTGTCTATGCTTTTCTTTTTGTGGGAGTTGTATGGTTGGTCGGAGCGTATTTATATAGAAAGAAGATTTATATAAAAATCTGACGGAATTAATAAAGCATTCATTAATGGTTGGTTATTATGAATAAATTATTGTTATGTGCGCTAGCTTTGGGCATGTCTTCGGTGACATTTGCCGGGAATGGAAATGTATTCGATCCTCCTGTGATGGGATGGAGTTCATGGAATACTTATCGGGTGAATATCAATGAGGCTTTGATAAAGAAGCAGGCTGATGCTATGGTGCAGAAAGGCTTGAAAGAAGTTGGATATAACTATGTCAATGTAGATGACGGATTTTTCGGCTGGCGCGATGAGCACGGCATTATGCAGACTCATCCGGAACGTTTTCCGAACGGACTGAAAGGGGTGGCAGATCATATTCATTCTTTGGGGTTGAAAGCCGGTATCTATTCGGACGCCGGAAGTAATACTTGCGGTTCCATTTGGGATAAGGATGTCAATGGAGTAGGTTCGGGTCTGTATGGTCATGAGCATCAGGATGCCGATTTATATTTCAATGAATGGGGCTTTGATTTCATTAAGATAGATTATTGCGGTGCTTCTCAGGAATTGAGTCTGGATGAGGAAAAACGATATACGGAGATTCGCCGTGCTTTTGACAAAGTGGCAGGCAACCATGTTTCCATCAATGTGTGCCGATGGGCTTTCCCGGGTACATGGGCAAAGAATATCGGTTGTTCATGGCGTATCAGTGGTGATATCAGTCCAAGATGGAGTTCTGTGAAACATATCATTGATAAGAACTTGTATCTTTCTGCGTATGCAGGAGACGGTCATTATAATGATATGGATATGTTGGAGATTGGTCGCGGGCTGAAGCCGGAAGAAGAAGAGGTGCATTTCGGTATGTGGTGCATCATGAGTTCTCCGTTGCTGATAGGTTGTGATCTGACAACAATTCCAGAGGCTTCGCTGAAGCTTTTGAAAAATAAGGAACTGATTGCCTTGAATCAGGACCCGTTGGGACTACAGGCTTATGTGGTGCAGCATGAGAATAGGGGTTATGTATTGGTAAAAGACATAGAAAAAGAACGCGGTAAAGTGCGTGCGGTGGCTTTGTATAACCCTTCTGACAGCATTTGTGATTTTTCCGTTCCTATGAGCGTTTTGGAAATGGGAGGTAAAGTGAAGATGCGTGATTTGGTGAAGCAAAAAGATCTTCCCGCAGTTCAGGGAACATTGAATCGGCAATTGCCTGCACATAGTGTCCTGATTTTGCGTATGGAAGCGGAGCAACGTCTTGAACCTGTACGTTATGAGGCTGAATGGGCTTATCTGCCTTGTTTTAATGACTTGGGGCTTCGTCCGAAAACCATTTTGTATGCACCGATGAAAGAAGCATCCGGCGGTATGAAGGTTAGCTATCTGGGAGGTCGTGCCGAGAACTATGCCGAGTGGAATAAAGTATATAGCGAAAAGGGTGGAATGTATGAAATGAATATTCAGTATGTGCCTCATGCAGACCGCAAGCTGGAAATTAAAGTAAATACTGAAAAGAGTATCCTGCTGAGAGACCTTGCCGGAACCGATGGACAGCAACTTGCGTGTGTAACGGTACAGGTACGTTTGAAACCGGGAAATAATGTGGTCCGTATGGGAAGCCCTTATTGTTGGGCACCCGATATTGACTGCTTTACTCTGAAAAAGATAGAATAATAGGATTTATATTATGAAGAAAAGTTGTTTGATTATAGGAACCTTGCTATGGGGAATGAGCGCTTTTGCACAAACTACAATATGGAAACGCAGCGGTTGGGAATGTCGCATCTCGGATAAAGGGACATTGGAGCAGATTGTTTTTAAAGGTAGTCAGCGTAATGATACAGTGCCTTTTTTCCATGATAAGAGTAATGCGGGCCCCAGTTTTTATGCCAACATGGGCAATGGGAATATAAAAGCGGATTGGATACCGGATGGTTACCGTTCTTATCGCGCAACCATCGACGGTGTGGAGTGCCGCCTTACTTATAAAGAATGGAAAGGGCAGCCTGCCATGGAGGTTACATTGGAAAATAAGGGGAATGTTCCTTTCCAACCCGTAAAGGCAGGATTGAAATTGGGTATTGATACTTATATGGATAAGTATCCGGATTGGTTCGGTAAGTATTTTCCTACGCTGATGATGAATGAGAAAACTCATTTCTACGGTTATCTTCAGACTCCGTCGGGACATACGCTGGGGGTTGTTTCACCACAGCCTGTTGCATCGTGGAGTGTGGATTATAATTTGGGATATCAGGATCCGGCTCCTCATTGGTTTATGGGGCACCGTATCGAATCTCTGAATCTCGATTTGATGAATGCACTGCCTTTGCCTCAGCACTGTCCGCAGGATTTGTGGGTTTTGAAACAAGGAGAGCGTAAAACGTGGACGATTGCTTTTGTTGATATCAATACCCCGGGCGAATTTGAAGAAACGATTCATAAGGTGGCCGCTGTGCCTATGATTCGTATGCCTCAAACGGTTTATCAGCCTAAAGAAACTGCAATATTTGAGGTACTGGCTTCTGCTCCGACTGTTGAGGTGACAGACAGTAAAGGAGAACTCCAGAAAGTTACTGTGAAAAGCAAGTCGGGCAATGTGAAGGAAATATCTTGTACACTTCCTTCTGTGGGACTTTATACAGTGAAGGTTACGGACGGCGACAAGCAGTCGCAGGGAGTGCTGTCGGCTCATGCTTCTTGGGAATGGACAATGGAACATGCCCGGAAAGGCGCATTGAAATATCATCAGAAGGCAACTTCCCATATCGAGAGCTGGTATGGTTTCCATTCTTCTTTTATTGCAGCCAGGTATTTCCCGGAAAAGCAATTGGATGAGGCTTTGCGCAGTCGTTTTGATTATTTGTTCGGGCTGCTGCACGACCAGACAAAGATGGTGCCGTTATATCATGCTTCACGTATTCAGAATACATCGGGAACAATAGGATTGTTGGTTGATAAATATGAAGCCTATGGCGATGTAGAGGATTTGAAGAAGGCGTCTCGTTTGGCGGACTGGCTGATGAATACCTGGCAGCGTAAAGACGGAGCTTATGTAAACCATAATACGGTGTATACCAGCGTTATTTATGTAGCGAAAAGTATGTTGGAACTTACTTTGGTCGAACGTGAACTGGGCAAGACGGAGAGTATGTGGAAAGAGGCTGCCGACCGTCACTATGCTTCTGCCAAACGTGCCATCGACCAGTTGGTGGCCTCACAAGGTGATTTTGAGACTGAAGGTGAGTTGACTTTTGAGGATGGGATGATTTCCTGTTCGGCGCTTCAAATCGGTATGCTTGCATTGATGCAGCAGGATGAAAAGGAACGCAAACATTATACGGATGCCATGTTGCAGATATTGAACAGCCATGATTGCCTGACTCAGTTGCGTGTTCCCGATGCTCGACGTCGTGGGGGAACCATGCGCTATTGGGAGGCTCAATATGACGTGCAGATGCTGCCTAATATGTTCAACTCGCCTCACGGTTGGAGTGGCTGGCGTGCTTATGCCACCTACTATGCTTATTTGCTGACCGGTGAAGAGCGTTGGTTGAAAGAGACATTTAATGCCATGGGTGCTTTCTCTAATTTGATTGATTTCCGTTCCGGCGATTTACGTTGGGCTTTTGTGGTCGATCCGTATCTGAAAGTGAAGCAGGCTTGCAGTGCCGATACTCATGTGACGGAAGATTCATTGAGTTTTGGCAATCCGCATCCCGAATTATATGACACCCGTGAGTTTGTGATTGGTGAACAATATGTAAATATGATTAGTGACTGGCAGACAGTCAATACACAGGATAATGATGTGCACGAGCTCTTTAAATGTATCGGTGAGGCAATGTTGACCAATGCGTTTGTTGTAGAACAGCCCAATGGCGAGGTGATAGGCTATAATTGTCGGGTAACCCGTCAGGGAAACAGGCTGACTGTAAAAGCAAATGAAAAGCAGATAGTCAATCTCCACTGTAATTTGAGAAAAGCCTATACCGTATCATTCAACGGTAAAACTCAAGACCTGAAACAGTCATATTTGGGTTGGGCTTTTGGAAAGGACATTTATCTATAATTGATTCTATGATATGAAAAAACACTCTTTGCTATTATTGCTTCTGTCTTTTGTACAGGTGTTTCCGCTTTTTGGGGAAACACCTTACAAGGAGGAACGCCGGGTTATCTATTCCTCGGAAACGCCGGAAAATCCTTATCTCTTGCAACCCGGACATAGTCTGGAACAAGCTGTTTCATTTCCCCAACGTACGTATCCCACTCGCAAGTTTCTGCGTGTAACCGGTGGTATCAAGATGCCTGCTCCCTTTCAGGAACGTGGTGAAGAGATGTTCCGCCGAAGTGAGTTCTTTATTGATGATAATCTGGACTCTGTCGTTACTCGTAAAGATCGGTATTCTCTTTATTTCAAGGGAGAGAATGATGCTTTTGAGCGTTATGCCTACTTCCGTGTCATGGGAGAGGCGCTCAAACCGGGAAAACTGACTGTGCATATCCCGGTGGTCCGCCGTCAGCAGTTGACTGTGGACGCTAAGGGACGGTTTGGATTGGAACTGGAACTTTATTATAAGAAACCGGGACGGGCGGCGCAGGATATTTTTGATGCTCCCGACAGTGTGTTGTTTGTGCCTGTTCCTGTCGGTACGGGAAAGTATCAGGATGTCAGCCGTACTTTTACATTACCCGACCATGTGGCTTGTGCTTTACTGTGTGTGGGGGGAAGCGACTTCAGTGGCGAATGTTGGTTGGAAGCACCTCGTTTGGAGCAGAATGGCAAAACAGTGTGGCATGTTCCTTTTACAAAGTTTGCACAAAAAGCGGATCAAGTGAACTATTGGGTAGGTTGTAATTTGGCTACTCGCAGTTGGCCGCGTTGGAGATTGGAGTTCAACGGCAAGGAGGTATTCGAGGGTAATATCTTTGACCGTGCTTCCAATGTAGCTGATTTTTATATTCTGTTGCCCGAAGATTTGCAGAGAACAGGTCATTTTAAACTCTCTTTGTTGAAAGAGCCTCACCGGGCTGCTTTTCCTTATGAGGTGCGGACATTGGAGTTGATTGAAGAGACGGCCCGTGACTTTGAGATTATTTCAGTTCCTAAGTATGTATCCAAGTCTGCCTCTTTCGGTGTTTTGATTGAGACGAACCGTCCGGACGTGAAATTGCAGGTGAGGGGTGATGTTGCTTTGCAGCCTGTGGCACAAGATGTTCAGTTTAAAGAACCCGGACTGCACGTTGTAGAGTTCAGGGCGGATTCTTGTCTGGCCGGTGTGAAAATAGAGTTTAGTGACGGTAGCCGTAGCGAGGCTGCTGTGATAGAACAGATTGTGGAACGGGCTCCCGAGAATATATATATTTCTTCGGGAGATGAAATCTATATCGACAAGCAATATACTCCATACAGTTATTTCTTTAAATGGTATATATCACAACGCATAGGTAACTGGTATCAGTTCCGTCCTTCTTACCAATGGAGTGGATGCCGCATAACCAATCCGGAAACAATAGGATATTATACCCGTTTACTGAATCGTCTGAAGATACCTTATGCATGGCAGGTGGAAGGCAGAACCTTGGCAGGTAATCGCTTGAATCCGACAAATGAAGAACTTGCCTCACCTATGTTCCGTGGAAAACAAGCCCATGAGAATGATGGTGGTTACTATTATTGGCAACATTTCAAATATCAGGGACTGCATTCGGACATGGCTGCCCGCAATCGTCCCTGGGGTGGTATCTTTGCGAAGCATCGCCCTATTTACACAGACCATGGCACATTTATCCATTATGATACGGAGGGTGTGACCGATATGGCAGACGGAGCCCGGAAACTGGTATCCAACTTGCGTTACTCTAAAGGAGAAAGTGTGCGTCATACAGGCCCTTCTTCCTTATTCCGTTATTTTTATCAGGCAGGTTATGAATGGGCGGGAGCCGAACAGATGTATGGCCCTGAAGAGACGATACTTTCTGCTCTGCGTGGTGCATCTTTGGCATACAGCCGTCCGGTATATGGTTCGTTGCATGCAATGCAATGGGGAAGCGGCCCTTTCACTGACCCTAAACATTCGTTGCGTCTCTATCTTTCATTGGCTGCGGCCTATATGCACGGTTCGTCACACATGAACACGGAAGAGGCTCTGT
The DNA here is from genome assembly GCA_948956705.1 of uncultured Phocaeicola sp. The sequence goes on along the minus strand of CARCZS010000024.1, from coordinate 29,068 downwards.
GGACAGACGAATTTATGAACGACCGCTATTCTCCATCGGGTAAAGAACACATTGCGGCACAGCACCGCATGCTTGATTTTATTGAGACTCACAACCGTCGTGGAGAGTTTCATAGCAATATAGCTGTGATTCAGGGGCGGAATGATGCATGGAAATCTTTTGGACGCGGCAGCTTGTGGTCACAAGACGGCGAAAAGTGGAAGTTCAACAAGGCTTGCGAAAGCTTTGATTTGCTGAAAGTGTTTTATCCCAATCATATCATTGACGGATGCGGTCCCGAAGGATGGTTTACTTCTACGCCTTACGGACCGGTTGACTTGTTGCCGGTTGAGGCTCCGCAGGATGTGATGAACCGATATAAAGCGATGATTTTCTTGGGATGGAATACCTATGATAAGGGAGATTTTGAACGTATACGCGATTATGTCTTCAATGGAGGAACACTGATTCTGTCTGCTGCCCATATCAATGCCGGCTTGCAGCCGGATGAACAACCTGTCTTCCCGCAAGATGATGCCCCTGTTCGCGAGATGTTGGGAGAAGACTACCGAAACCTGACACAACAAACGGTATTGGGCTATGGCAAAGGAAAGGTGATTTATTTCCCGACACCTTTGTATCCGGCAGAAGAACCGTTGAAGGCGGACTATATAAAAGTCATGCAGGATGTTGCTGCGTCGACTGTTAAGCCCGAGGCAGAGAATGGCTGGATAGATGCTGCTCCGTCAGTAGGGTTTGCAGCATGGCAGGATGGCGGGCGCCGTACACTTTATGTATTGAATACAGATTGGCAGAGTGATAAGGAAATGCATCCTTATACTTTTGTCTATGGAAATGGCAAGTTCCGCCTGTCCATAGCCCGTTATCAACTCGGTACGATTCATTGTGCGGCTCAGCTGGCGGTAGCTCCGTCAAGCAATACCACCGATGTGCTTTCTATTGTGAAGGAAGCTGACGGATGGACGGTACGGGTTCAGACCACCGGCCCCGATACCGTTAAATTTATGTTTGCAAACAATGGTGTGGAAAAAGAAATCTCTTTCTCTTCTCCCGGTATACACGTTTGCAAGTTGCCTTTATAAACAGAATATTAACTTTTAAATCATAAAATGAACATGAGAACGATTTGTCTTATTTGCATGCTCTGTCTGGCAGTGGTTGTTAAAGCGGCTTCTCCCATACAAGGTTTGCTGGAACGTATTGATAAGGGGGCCTCACGCAAGTTTGTCATTGAACAGGTGAAGTCGCCCACTGATTTCTTTGAATTAGACCAAAAAGGTGATAAAGTAGTGATTCGTGGCAATAATTATGTGAGCATTGCCACAGGACTGAACTGGTACTTGAAGTACTATGCGGGTGTCCAACTTTCGTGGAACGGTATGACGGCACAACTTCCTGCCGTACTTCCTGCCGTGCCTCAGAAAGAACGTCATGAAACAGATTTGAAGTATCGTTATGACTTCAATTATTGTACCTATTCCTATACCATGGCCTTTTGGGATTGGAATCGTTGGGAAAAGGAAATAGACTGGATGGCATTGCATGGCATCAACCTTCCTTTGGCAGTGGTAGGTGCAGATGTGGTGTGGTATAATGTATTAACCAAACTGGGCTATACCAAAGACGAAATCAATGAATTTATTGCCGGTCCTGCTTTTCAGGGATGGTGGTTGATGAATAACCTGGAGGGTTGGGGCGGTCCTAACCCGGACAGCTGGTATAAACAGCGTGAAACTTTACAGAAACAAATCTTGAAGCGTATGCGTGAATATGGCATCCAGCCGGTATTGCCGGGCTACTCGGGCATGGTTCCTCACAATGCCAAAGAGCGTTTGGGGCTGAATGTTTCCGATCCGGGTTTATGGTGCGGTTATCGACGTCCTGCTTTCTTGCAGCCTACAGATCCTCGTTTCAATGAAATAGCCGACCTTTATTATAAGGAGATGAGTCGTCTGTATGGCAAAGCCGATTTTTACAGTATGGACCCCTTCCATGAAGGAGGCAGTGTGGCAGGTGTCGATTTGAATGCTGCAGGCCAGGCTATCTGGGGGGCAATGAAAAAGGCGAATCCGAAAGCGGTCTGGGTGGCTCAGGCATGGCAGGCAAATCCTCGCCAAAAGATGATTGAGAATCTTCCTGCCGGAGATTTGATAGTGCTCGACCTTTTTGCCGAGAGCCGTCCTCAATGGGGTGACCCTGAATCGACTTGGTATCGTAAAGAAGGTTTCGGCAAGCATGACTGGCTCTACTGTATGTTGCTGAACTATGGAGGCAATGTAGGGCTGCATGGAAAGATGAAGCATGTCATCGATGAGTTCTATAAGGCAAAAACGTCTTCTTTCGGAAAGACAATGAAAGGAGTGGGTATGACTATGGAAGGTTCGGAAAATAATCCGGTGATGTTCGAACTGTTGTGTGAACTGCCTTGGCGTCCTGTTCTGTTTGACAAAGACGAATGGCTGAAAAACTATACTGTGGCGCGTTATGGCAAGGCCGACAAAGCTGTTCAGGATGCATGGCTGCTGTTGAGTAATACCATTTATAACTGTCCGGCAAAGAACACCCAGCAAGGAACACATGAATCTGTCTTCTGCGGCCGGCCGGATTATGATGTTTATCAGGTATCCAGTTGGAGCGAGATGGAGCCTTATTATAAACCGGAAGATATAATCCGTGCGGCAGGCATGATGCTTTCGGCAGCCGATGCCTTTAAGGGAAATAATAATTTTGAATATGATTTGATAGATATTGTCCGTCAGGCAGTGGCGGAAAAAGGGCGTTTGGTATATCCTATTATGATAGATGCATATAAGGCAGGAGAAAAGGAACTGTTTGCGGCTGCTTCACAACGTTTCCTCGAGCTGATTCTGTTGCAGGATAAATTATTGGCTTCCCGCCCTGAGTTTAAGGTAGGCACATGGATTGAGAAAGCGCGTAACTTGGGCACGACTCCTGAGGAAAAAGATTTGTATGAGTGGAACGCACGCGTGCAGGTCACTACGTGGGGAAATCGTGTGGCAGCCGACAAAGGCGGATTGCGTGACTATGCGCACAAAGAATGGAACGGCTTGTTGCGTGATTTCTATTATAACCGTTGGAAGGTATGGATTGACTGCCAAAAGGCACAGCTGGATGGTGCACCGGTGAAAGCAATAGATTTCTATGCCATCGAGGAACCATGGACCAAACAAACTAATCCTTATTCTTCGCAGGCCGAAGGCGATGTGATAGCTGTCGCCAAAGAGGTGTATGCCAAGATTACGGAATAGTATTCTCTTATTACCTTGAGGGTGTGTCGAAACTCTCATAAACTAAAAATCACCCTCGCCACAGGTAGTTGTAGCGAGGGTGATTTCGATAAAAGGGAAGTTTTGATACATCCCCTTTTTTTATCCCTTTTTCCAGGGTCAGTTATTATTGGGTGATTTAGCATATCAAACACCTGTCCCCGGATGTTTTCTCCTCCGGTTTTCAACCTCTGCATGCGTTTTGAACACCCTAAGTCGTTTCATTAGCCGGGCTAAGCCTTTTCGTCCTTTCGATTATGCCTGTCTGTCAGTCGAATTACTACAGTCTTCGGCAATGGACTGTATAGTCCGTTGTAGTAGACCGTACAGTCCACCGTAACGGACTGTACGGTCCGCTGTCGGAGACTGTAATAATCTTCCGTCTAAAAAGGCTTGGCTAACCCTAAGAAACGGCTTACTCTTCCCTTTGTTTGGACTTTATAAAAAAAGTCTGTAACTTTGGCAAAGAGAAGTCTATTGAGAAAAATAAAATACGTCATTTATAAACTATTAGAGCAATGTATTCTATCATTAAGTGTTATTTGCGGCATATACTTGCCGTTTGTGTAGTGTCTTTGTATACGATGACAGGTGCTGCCGCTTCGTCGGTCAAGCTGGATGTGGATTGGCCACAGTTTATGAGTAAACAGGACATGGTGTGGGAAACACTCCCTGAGTATTGGTATGAATCAGCTTATATGGGCAACGGTATGTTGGGGCTGATGATTTATAAAGAACCGGGACAAAATTATATTCGGTTGGAAACAGGAAACTGTGCAGTACATGATCATCGTAAGGGCAAGAACGATCTCTTCAGTATCGGACGCTTACTGACCGGACATTTTGCTTTGCATCCGCAAGGTGAAATCCTGAATGGCAAGATGCGGGTGGATTTATGGAATGCCGAGACCACTGCTGATATTGTGACCACAAAAGGAAAAATCCATTTACATAGTTTTGTGCATAGTGAGAAGATGATTATTATCACTAAGGCCACTACCGAAGGCGGGGAAAAGGATTTCCGTTGGGAATGGGTACCGGCTCCTTCGGAGAGTCCGAGATATCTGTTTGCCAAAGGAGAGGGCAATTGGATTAAAGTGCCCGAAGATTATCCGCTTAATCCGGCTCCCGAAGTAACCGGGACGGAAAAGGAAGGTATGTCTTACCAAAAACTTCAGGCAGGAGGTGAAACTGCAGTTACCTGGAAGGAAACGGTGAAAAAAGGAGAGCGTGTGCTGTGGGTGAATCTGGCCCATTCTTATCCGGAATCCAATGCCCGTGAAATCAGCCGGAGCGAACTGGAGGATGCGTTGCAGTGTGGGTATAAAAAATTGCAGAAGACTCACCGTCAATGGTGGAATGCCTATTACCCTGCCAGTTTCCTGACATTGCCCGAAGGTGTGAAAGAGAATTTCTATTGGATACAAATGTATAAATTGGCTTCGGCAACGCGTGCTGACAGGGCATTGATAGATTGTACCGGGCCGTGGCTCACCAAAACTCCGTGGCCGAATGCCTGGTGGAATCTGAACGTGCAGTTGACTTACTGGCCGTTGAATGCTTCCGACAGATTGGATTTGGCTGCTTCTTTGGAGAATGCTCTTTATAATAATGTGGAACAGTTGCGGAAAAACATTCCGGAGGCGTATCGGCATGACGCTTTGGGACTGGGGCGTACCAGTAACTTCTATTGCGCTACAGAGCCGGTCGGCATTCCCGGAGTGAGTAAAACGGCTGAAGTGGGTCTGCTCACTTGGGCTTGTCATAATCTTTGGTTGATTTATCGTCATAAGATGGATGATGCGCTTTTGCGCGATAAGTTGTTTCCTTTGCTGAAAGGGGCGGTAAATTATTACCTGCATTTCTTGCAGAAGGAAGAGGATGGAAAACTGCATCTTCCTGCTACTTATTCTCCTGAATATGGAAGTGCTGAGGATTGTAATTTTGACCTTTCTTTACTCCGTTGGGGCTGTCTGACTTTGATACAATCGGCAGAGAGACTGAATATTGACGACCCTCTGCTTCCTAAATGGAAAACCGTGTTGGAAGAGTTAACTCCCTATCCGCAGGATGAAAATGGATTGTTTATCGGACGAAATACGCCTTATGCGTTTTCGCACCGGCATTATTCGCATCTGCTGGCAGCCTATCCATTGTATACGTTAAACAAAGAACATCCTGAGGATGTGGATCTTATTGAGAGGTCTCTTCATTTCTGGCAGTCGAAGACCGGAGCCCACCAGGGTTATTCATTGACCGGAGCCTCTTCTATCTCGTCTGCATTGGGAAAAGGAAATGATGCATTGGCTTATTTGAACAAGTTGTTTGGCCGCTTCTTGAGTGTGAATACATTGTATAGAGAATCGGGGCCGGTGATTGAGACACCGCTGTCAGGGGCGCAGTCCATCCACGATATGTTGTTGCAGAGTTGGGGAGATAAAATCAGAGTTTTCCCTGCTGTTCCGGATGCATGGCAAGATGTGGCTTTTGAGGGGTTGCGGACAGAAGGGGCTTTCAAGGTGTCTGCCAATCGGAAAGCCGGAAAAACAGAATTTATACAGGTTAAGAGTCTGGCCGGAGAACCTTGTATCCTTGTAACGGATATCGCACGGCCTTTCTTTAAAGGCAAGCGCCATCTGGAAGTAAAGCAGTTGGGTGAGCATACTTATCAAGTTGATTTACAGAAAGGCGAGGAAATGTTGGTTTATCCTGAAGGTACTTCACCTGATTTGATTATTCGTCCTATTCAGAACACTTCCATTCACTGCTTTGGAAAGAAGTTGAAAGATAAAAAATAACCTGTCATGGGAGTGTGTCAAAACTAAAACGCCCTATCGTCAACTGTAGGGGCAGGGTTTGCCTGCCCGAACCAACGGGTACGACCTTGGGAATAATACACAAAGCAAGCTGCTTTCGGGCGAGCGAACCTCGCCCCTACTAGCAAAATGATAACATTAGCAATGTTTTGACACATCCCCATTGATTGGCATAGGCACGGATTACATGAGTATTCTTTCAATCACTTGTGGAAAGTGCTCATACTCCAATGCATGTACTCGTGCAGCCAAAGTTTCCGGAGTGTCATCGGGCATGACCGGGCATGTAGCTTGGAAGATTGTATCTCCCTCGTCGTAATGCTCATTGATAAAATGAATGGTGATTCCACTCTCTTTTTCTGCTGCAGCGATGACCGCTTCGTGCACACGATTGCCATACATTCCTTTTCCACCGAATTTAGGAAGAAGAGCCGGATGAATATTTACTATTTTATTCGGATAATCATGCAAAATATCATCGGGTACCTTTAGCAGGAAACCTGCCAAGACGATAAAATCTGTTTGATAACGGTGCAGCACTTCCAAGGCTCTACCTTCTGTAAAACCCTGAGCCGGAATAAATTCGGTAGGAATTCTCAGTCTATCAGCTCGATTCAATACACCGGCTTGTGGCTTGTTGGTAATGACAACCACCACTTTTGCCGTTTCTCTTTCTGAAAAATACCGGATAATATGCTCGGCATTCGTTCCTTCTCCCGATGCTAAAATTGCGATTCTCTTCATGACTTTACTGGTTTTGGTGCACATAAAACAAAAAAATGTGCAAAAATTCGCATTTATTTGCCTGAATATTTGCGCAGCCCAAGAAATATTTATTCCTTTGCAACCGCAAAGAAAATAAAATTATTCGATTAATTAACTAAAATTTGAAAGTTATGTCTGAAATTGCAGAAAGAGTAAAAAACATCATCGTTGATAAATTGGGTGTAGAAGCATCAGAAGTTACTACAGAAGCTAGCTTCACTAATGATCTGGGTGCAGACTCATTGGATACTGTAGAATTGATCATGGAATTCGAAAAAGAATTCGGTATCTCTATTCCTGATGATCAGGCTGAAAAGATTGCTACTGTTGGTGACGCTGTTTCTTATATTGAAGCTAACGCTAAGTAATTATCCTTATTTTATAATATGGAATTAAAAAGAGTTGTAGTAACAGGTCTTGGTGCGCTTACTCCGGTTGGTAACACTGTTGCCGAAACATGGGAGAATCTTGTGAATGGTGTAAGCGGAGCAGGGCCTATTACTCATTTCGATGCGTCTAAATTCAAAACACAGTTTGCTTGTGAGGTAAAAGGGTTCAACGGAGCCGATTTTATCGACCGCAAAGAAGTGCGCAAGATGGACTTGTATACACAATATGCCATTGTTGCCGCTAAAGAGGCGATTGCAGACTCGGAAATGGACCTCGAAAAAGAAGATCTGAACAAAATCGGAGTAATATATGGTGTAGGTATCGGTGGTATTCATACTTTTGAGGAAGAAGTCTTGGGCTATGCTCAGACAAAAGATACTATCGGACCGAAATTCAGCCCGTTCTTCATTCCGAAAATGATTGCTGACATCGCATCCGGACAGATTTCCATCATGTATGGTTTCCATGGACCTAACTTTACAACGACTTCTGCATGTGCATCTTCATCAAATGCTATCGCTGACGCATTCAACTATATCCGTTTGGGTAAAGCGAATGTGATTGTAGCCGGTGGTGCTGAAGCTGCCATTTTCCCGGCCGGTGTAGGTGGTTTCAATGCTATGCATGCTCTTTCTACCCGCAATGACGATCCTCTGCATGCTTCTCGTCCATTTAGCGCAAGTCGTGATGGTTTCATCATGGGTGAAGGTGCAGGATGTTTGATTTTGGAAGAATTGGAACATGCCAAAGCACGTGGTGCTAAGATTTATGCAGAGCTGGCCGGTGTAGGTGCTTCTGCTGACGCTCATCACCTCACTGCTTCTCATCCTGAAGGATTGGGAGCAAAATTAGTGATGCTGAATGCTTTGGAAGATGCAGAAATGAAACCGGAAGATATTGATTATATCAATGTTCACGGAACTTCTACTCCTGTAGGCGACGTTTCGGAAGCAAAAGCTATCAAGGATGTATTTGGAGAACATGCTTATAAGCTGAATATCAGCTCTACCAAGTCAATGACAGGTCACCTGCTGGGTGCTGCCGGAGCTGTAGAAGCTATTGCAAGCGTGTTGGCTGTAAAAAATGACATTGTTCCGCCGACAATTAACCACGAAGAAGGTGATAACGATGAAAACATCGATTATGAGTTGAACTTTACGTTCAATAAGGCTCAGAAACGTACTGTAAATGCTGCGTTGAGCAATACTTTCGGTTTTGGTGGTCACAATGCATGTGTAATCGTGAAAAAATACGCTGAATAATCGTGTTTGGCAATATAACAGATAGGATAAGACTTCTTTTTCGTAAGGATAAGGAGTCTTATTTTCGTTTTTATAAGATGCTGGGCTTTTATCCTAAGAATATCAGCATTTATGAACAGGCTTTACTTCACAAATCTTCGTCTGTGAAGTCTGAACAGGGACGTCTGCTTAATAATGAACGTCTGGAATTTTTAGGAGATGCTATTTTAGACGCAGTAGTGGCAGATATTGTTTATAAGAAGTTTGAAGGAAAACGTGAAGGCTTTCTTACCAATACTCGTTCTAAGATTGTCCAACGTGAAACTTTGAATCGGTTGGCTACTGAAATCGGTCTGGATAAACTGATTAAATATTCTGCACGTCAGTCTTCTCACAACAGTTATATGTGTGGCAATGCGTTTGAAGCATTGGTCGGTGCCATTTATCTGGATAGGGGCTACCGTGCCTGTAAGTATTTTATGGAGCACCGTATTATCGGACCTTATATTGATTTGGAAAAGATTTCACGAAAAGAGGTCAATTTCAAATCTAAACTGATTGAGTGGAGCCAAAAGAACCGTGTTGAGATAGTATTCGAACTGATTACCCAGTCGCATGACCAATGTTTCAGCCCGACATTTGAAAGTGAAGTGCTGATTGAGGGTATTCCGGCCGGAAGAGGAAGCGGCTATTCAAAGAAGGAATCACAACAAAGGGCGGCTCATGAGGCCATGGGCAAGATAAAAAACAGTGCTTTTATGGAAAGTGTCTTGGCGGCTAAATCGGTGCGTGAAGCTCCCCAAGAGGAAGTTATGGTTCCTCAAGAAGAAGTGGTGGAGACTGTAATCAGTACTGTATCCGAAGAAATCGGTATTTCTGAACTCGACGAAAAGATTATCAGTGAAGCTGAGGAGATGGCTTTTAAGGAAGCGAAATAATTATCTGTCTTCGTATACACAAAAATCGGAATTATTTCCTTTCCTGTTTTTCTTTTGAAATGAAATAATCCCGACTTTCATATAGAGTTTTGAGTCAAGCCTTTACACTTCGTCCGGCCATGGACAGGGTTTGTTTGTGGCTTTAAAGCTGGGGCGTTGCCCTCCTACCTTACGTAAGTAGCTACCTAGTTCGTTGGATAAGCGTTTTACAATATCAGGGTGTTGTGCGGCTACATCATGTTTTTCTCCGATATCTTCGGGGATATTAAACAGTTCTTTTTTGCCGGTCTCATAATAATAGACCAGTTTCCATTCATCTTTTCGGATGGAGCAGTCCAGATTGATGCCGGGGCCGTCATTTCCCCATATATTCGGGAAATTCCATACGATTGCACGTCCTTTGGATGGGTCTCCGGTTCCTTTCAGCAACGGTATGAAACTGGTTCCGTCAAGCGGTTGTACGGTTTTATAATTTTGGACTCCTGCCATTTCGAGGATGGTAGGATAGAAGTCTTCAATCATCAGATATTTGTCACAGCGGGTACCGGGAGTGACTACACCGGGCCATCTGACAATCATGGGCTCCCGGATACCGCCTTCGTATAAAGAGCCTTTTCCACTATTTAACGGATAGTTTTGAGTATGGAGTTCACCGTCACGCCATGCAGGTTCAGAAGCCAGTCCGCCATTGTCGCTCATAAAGATAATAATCGTATTATCTGCCTCATCATTTTTGTCCAGCCAATCCATCAAGTCTCCCAGACTTTTATCCATTCCTTCGATGAGTGAGGCATAGGCGGCTTCCTTTTCGGTCAATCCTTTCTTGAGGTATTTGGGATAGAAGCGCATGTCTTTGTCTACGGGTATATGAATGGCATAATGTGACATATACAGGTAGAAAGGCTGATTATATTTTTTAGCTTTATCCAGTGCTTTGATAGCTTCACGAGTCAAGGCTTCTGTTGCAAATACACCTGTTCCCCAGTAGTTCTCCAGTCCGGGAATGGCCATAAGTGAGTAAGGTTGGCCGTCTCGTTTATGACCATAGTTCTTTTCACTCAGATAAGTGGCGAGTCCTCCGGCAGCGTGTCCGGCAATGTTGACTTCGAATCCCCAATGGTTAGGGTTTTCGCCCGGGGTGTCGATAGACCCGAAATGAGCCTTACCGCAGTGGATAGTGTGGTAGCCGCTTTGTCTTAATAAATCGACAAAAGAGGTTCCGACAAAGGTGTTTGGAGTACCTTCTACCTGACTGACCCCATTATAATTCCAATCCGGTAATTGAACCGTTTCACTTTGGCGGTCGGTGGTTTTGTCTCTTTCAAGTGTCCAATTGGTGACCCTGTGGCGTGCGTTGTTGACGCCTGTGATAAGGCTGCATCGGGTAGCTGAACTGATGTTGCAGGCATAGGCCTGTGTAAACATCATTCCTTTTTGGGCCAAACGTTCCATATTGGGAGTTTCGTAGGCTTCATTATAATGTGTTTTCTGTGTCCAGAAAGGTAATGAAGTGTCTTGCCATCCCATATCGTCCACCATAAATAAGATGATATTGGGTCTCTGCTCTGCAGAGGGCTGTGTAGCTTTCTCCCGTGCTTGTGCATTGGTTCCTGCTACAGAAGCCAAGGCTAAGGATAATAGTAAGCTTTTATTCATATAGGTTTGTTTTATGGGTTATTTATAGATTACAATTTGTTTCGGTTGATTGATGGATATACTTCTCAACTCCGCTTTTCCGGCTTTCTCTATCCATACTTTCAGTACACCCGGACATAAAACGTTTAGTGTCAGTTGATTATCTGTTAATGAGACAATCTCAACAGTGGCGGGGGACAAATACTTTTCTTGAATGCCGATTACTGCCCAGCCTTTTTCTATCGGGCAGAGATGGAAGAGCTTGTCCGTAAATCCGGTTAATTGGATAGAGGTCTTTTCGGATAGTTCTTCGGCTACTTGTTTCTCCCAATCATAAAGTAATATGCGCGAAGCTTGAGTTGTCGGGATTCCTGCAAATTCTCCGCGTAAATAATAGTCATCTTTGCATAAGGTTGTCTCTACTTGTTGGAATTCGGGAGAAACATTAAGGTTATAACAGATAACCGCTAATGCACCATTGCCAACCGGTGCCATGACACGGTAGGCTTTTCCACTCCATAATGGGTTGGTAAGAACGGATTCAGGCATAGGCACAGCCGGCTCGTTGGGACGGAACAGCTTTCCTTGTTCATCAATTAATGGCAGTATATGCTCTTTGATAAAATCTTTAGGGGAGTCCGACAAATAGACCGGCCCTCCCGAAATTGCCTTGGAACGCGCCATCAAAGCACCACAAACAGTATCGCTGGAGTGGAACATATCATGGTCGGGCCATACTGTTTGTCCCAATAATAAAGTATTGGTATAGGATTGGAACAGATGTGATTTCGCCATATTCTCATTGTACTTCTTATAGTCAATGCTGACGCGGGTGCTGTTGCTGTAAAGCACATGGTCTGTATTGATAACATTTTGTGCCATACAGTTCATCAACCCCATCTTCTGTCTATGCATTTCCTCTTCCAGACTCCGGTTGCAGTCAGCCGCCTGTCTGATACTTTCTATTCCTCCCATATAAAGAGGAAGTGTGAATGCTTGATTGTCGACTTTCAGAAAGTCAAATCCATGTTCTTTCAATGAGCTGACATAATAATGGTAGAAAGTGCGGATGTTGGCACTGTCTTTACCCGGCAACAGGCATTGGTTCTGTCTGTATAATATGTGCTGAATGTCGGTCGGGAAGTCGTTTTCAGGTGATAATCCCATCCAATATCCTGATAAACTGTACCATAGCCCCATCCATTTGATTTTATCGTCCTTCTTATGTGAGATGATATTTCCCCATCCTGAGGGGAAACGCTTTTTATCAGGCATAAAACCGGTCAGTTGTCGGTTTTTGTTGGCAAGATGTCCGTCGTCTATTAAAACATATCTGATGGGAATCTTGGAGGCTTCAATCGCTTCGATATCGTTTGTTATTTTGTTTTCATCTATATCGTAATGATAATGTTCCCAAGTGCACCAGCCCAGATAGCGGAAAGCTTCGAAATAATCTTTCTCTGTCCGGCTCTTCAAACTGGAAACTTCTTTGTCTGCAATCAGGGCTTGATAAGCCTTGCGTACAGTTTCATATACAGATTTAGCCTGTCCGGTTAATAAAAGAGGAACGGTAGGGGCAAGGGCATCTTTTCCTAAAGTTGAAACGTAAAGGGTTATCGAATCGTTTTTATTGACTTGCAGCCAGCTTAGGCTATTTTTTCCTGCAACAGCTTTGGCAAATACAAACTCTCCATTTTTAAGCTCAAGCAATAAAGCATCCCCCACAGTGGAAGGGGCGGCATTGGAAGGAATTCCCGGGTATTGGGAATCTGTCAGCTCGGCTAAATGATTGAAAGTCCAAGGAAGGAGCCGGTTGGTATTGTTGGGCCATTCGTAATCTCCCGGCCTTGAATCGCGGCTGAAAAAGGTGCCACGGACATAATCCGGTAACTTTACGGGATAAGCAACTGTTTGGGTACGTTCGGGAATAGTTCTGGCATAAGAGACAGTGGTTGAAATATGAGTCAGGTCAATACTGTCTTGCATGAACAAAGCCGGCATATCCTTGAATGATTTTCCTTTTTCGTACGTGTAATCTGTCTGTTCAAGAGGAGTTATATGGTAAGCACTAAAGTTGATAATTTCGGGTTGCGCTATTGCTTCTGTAATTGTCAGGCGAAGAACTGCGGTCTCTACCGGCTCAAATCTTTCTATCCGTTTGTGGCCGACAGACTGCCCTGCACATACAGTTTTCCATTTACCATCCACTTTTGCTTCCACCTTATATTGACGGATTCTTTCTCCCTTGGCTATATCTTCTTGAAGGATACAATAGTTGACGGTTTGCTTTTTATCTAATTTCAGCACCAGACTTTTCTTTTGTCCGGCTGTCTGGGCAAGTGGAGTACTGAAACGACGGTTTATTTCCTGTCCCCATTCCATAAGGCGCTGGCGGTCTCCATCGGGAATTAATCCGTCAGGATTCGGTGTCAGTCCCATCATCAGGGTGGCATTACGTCCCACAGACTTTTCATACATATTCATCAATTCATCCACAGAGTAGATATTGTTTTCATCGTCCGGCTCCCAAAACCATTCGTGGCGGCCATTGGCGCCTCGTAGTGGACTGTCTGCCATTGACGGTACCCAGTATCTGCCGTTAGGGTCACCATGCTTCAGCAGTTTTCCGTGGTCGCGATTGGGCTCGGTGGCATTGCTATGGCTGTAGGGATAAGGAAAGGTGCTCCAGCAAGGATAACCGACAGTGCCCGACTCAGAACCGCCCCAGCGCAAATCCGCTCTGTCTACATTGTGATAAAATAGGCAATTGGGTTGATACTTGTTGACGATGGGTTCCACGTCCGGTCCGTCTCCATGAGGGTCGTCGGCTCCGCCATCAAACCAAATCATGAATAATTCTCCGTAGCGTGTGCATAGCTCTTCCACCATTTTCTCGCAATATCGTTTATACCATGCTTGTCTGTTGGCTGCAAACTCCCCGTCACCGGCTACTTTAAAATTATGTATACCCAGTAATGAGTTCCATCTGATTCCTACATAAATGCCCGGCTGAATACCATATTTACGGCAAGAGTTGACAAAATCCCGGACGATGTCCCCCTTTCCATCTCTCCATTTTACGGCTTTCAGGCAATATGGATTTACGTCGCTTTGCCATAGACCGAACCCGGTTTCGTGCGTGGCTGTCAGTACGGCAAATTTACATCCTGCTGCTTTGGCTGCCTGAATCCATTGGTCAGTATCCAGTTGGGTAGGATTAAATATATTATAATCTTCAATGGGATTGATACGGTTATTGCCTTGTCCGTAACGTATTCCATCAAACACATGAAGGTCATAGTGAAAAACGGCTCCCATTTCCGCTTCGTGCCATTTCAGCTGATGAGGTTTGGGAACAATAATTTCTTGTTGTGCATAACACAAGACAGAGCTCATAACGAGCATTATAGATAGATAGAGTTTTTTCATTGCTTATACTATATTTAGCACATGGTTGTTGGTGGACAGTGCATCCAAAGATAGAATAAAAAAATGATATTCAGCCGAGAATCCTTCTTTACTTTACCGCAAACCAATATGGCTCTCATAATGAAAGTGATGGATGGCGGATAAACAGTGTGGAGAGATACCCTCCAAAGACAGGTTGTCCTGCCTTTGGAGTCAGTCCCTTTGCTTTGCTATGTTATTCGGCTCCTTCGTATCCCGGATTTTGTCCCAAACTGCTATTAGCCTCTCTTTGTCGTTGCGGAATAGGATAAAGCACATGGAAAGGCTTTGCGTTCTTGCCTCTTGCTACTGCATCAGAAATGAATTTGCCATGTCTGATGAGGTCTTCTCTTCTCAGGCCTTCAGAGAAAAATTCCCTGCCTCTTTCTGCTAAGATAAAGTCTCTTAATGCTTCTTTACTGTTATAGTCGTTTAACGAAATCTCATCGGTCTTTGCTCTTTTTCTTATCATGTTGATGAGCGTGATACTTTCTTGATTGGGTCCTTGTTTCTCATTTAAAGCTTCTGCTTTACAGAGTAAGATATCTGCGTAACGAATATAAACAATATCATTACCGTTTGCTTCACCTACAGCATCAGGGTCCGGCCAATATTTAAAGCTTCTTACATTGTCCAAGGCAACGCCTTCTTCGTTTCTGAGTAATTCGACTTTCTCTCCACTTTGATCGGTGTAATTTGTGATAAGGACTTCCGTTCTATTGTCGTTGGGCAAGAAAGTTTCATAAAATGCGGTGTAAGTCCTGAACTGTGCACCAAAGTTGACCCAATTGGACTGAATCGGATAATTGGGAGGAAATGCATGCGGCATATAGTTATTGTGATAACCTGATTGGGCGATACAGGGAGTTCTATAGATATATTCCTTGTTATTTTCTCCTTCTATGGAAAACATCTTCTTGTAATTGTCATATAATGAATAATAATTCAAATCAATGACTTGTTGTGAGGTTGAGATGACATTGTCCCAATCCTTTTCATGCATATAAAGTTTGGTAAGAACGGCAAGAGCTGCACCTTTTGTCGCTTTTCCGATTGGGTTTTCTTCTATCGGCAGATTTTCAGCGGCAAAGGTCAGGTCAGCTACTAAATATTTGACGAAATCTTCCTGACTGGCGCGTGGGGTTGACTTGCCTATCTGTTCAATTTCATCGGGACTTGCATCTTTCGGAATTTCGATAATTGGAGTTGTTCCAAAGATATTATATAAGAAATAGTAGGATACGGCACGTATAAAACGAGCTTCTCCTTGTATTTTCTTTAGGTTTTCTTCTGAGACACCTTGTAGGCCTTCTGTGACGTTAAGCACAGAATTGGCACTGGCAATTGCCTCATACATTTTACCCCAGAAAGAATTTAAGATGGAATTGTCTACCGCCCAAATAAAGTTGATAAACGGAGCCGCATCACGTTCCAGTCCACCTCCTGTCTCGAAAGCAATATCGGTTGGAAACTCATTCATCAGGTAGGTATAGTTACGGCTGGAGTACTCGATAATTCTGGAACGTGCATAGGCACCGGCAAGCAGTGCATCAATACCTGACTGGTCTTGCAACATTGCATTGGGGTCATATTCTGTGTAAACTTTCTCTTCAAGAAAATCTGTACAGCTCATGGTGCCGCTTAATAATAATGATGCGGCAATGATATATATGTATTTATTTATTTTCATAGTGCTTTGTTTTTAGAATGTGATATTTACTCCAAATCTTACAGTACGTGCCAATGGATAACTATTATAGTTTACTTTAGAAACCTTATCGCTTCCTGATGCGCTTGCGTCAGGGTCGAAACCGTCATAGCCGGTGAATGTGAAAAGATTATCTATTGCTCCATAAATGGTGGCAGCCTGTATAATATTATTTTTTTTGATTGGTATGTCATAACTCAGATTTATGTTTTTAATGCGTACAAAAGAAGCATCTACTACTGTTAATGAGTTAATGGAATATTGTCCGCCATAATTAGAGGGATTTACTCCGCTGGGATATTTATTGGTTGGATTATTCTCAGTCCATCTGCCTGTATAGTATTTAGCTATTCGGTTACGATATTCATTGGTCGGGTAAAGTGTTTCAATGACATTTGCATCTAGTGTTTGTATACTCAGCACCCCTTGGACAAAAATGCTTAAAGAGAAATTTTTGTAACGGAGGCTATTCGTAAAGCCAAAGGTCACATCGGGGAAAGGTTTACCTAATACTACCCGGTCATTTGAAGTGATGGCATTGTCGCTATCCTGATTCTTGAACTTTAATTCACCTGGTTTGGCATTGGGCTGGGCAGAGCTGGCAATGTTATCGTCTTTTTGAAAGATTCCTTCCACTTCATAACCATAATATGAATAAATGGGGTCACCCACTCTGGTTATTTCATAACCGGAGATGAAGCTGGAAACAGAACCTGTTATCAATTCGGGAATAAATGCCGGAAGTTCCTTAACTCTGTTCTTTAGGAAAGAAAGGTTTAAAGAAGTATCCCATCCCCATGCTTTTGAGTTAATATTTACTGTGTTTAGTGTAAAGTCGATACCGGAATTACGAACTTTTCCCGCATTCACTTTTACGTTGCTGAATCCTATAGAAGAGGGCAACGGTTTGTTAAATAACTGGTCTTTTGTATCACGGATATAGAAGTCTAAACTACCTGTGATACGGTTATTAAAGAAGCCAAAGTCTACACCTATATTGGATTCTGCTGTTGTTTCCCATTTTAGTCCGGGATTAGGAAGCCTTGCCTGTACTACTCCTTGAGCGAGTGAGTTCCCAAAGACAGCAGAGCCTCCGGCAGAAAGAGTTTGGATGGTTTGATAGTTGGCGATACCTTGGTTGCCTAACTGTCCGTATCCGATGCGCAACTTTAAATCGCTGATATTTTCAAACTTCTTGATAAATGGTTCTTCCGACATTCTCCATGCAAAAGCCACGGATGGGAAGAAAGCATATTTATGGTCTTTGGAGAACCGTGAAGTTCCATCATAACGGAAAGATGCTGTAAGTAGATATTTATTCATAAAATCGTAGTTGATTCTGCCTAAGAAACCATTCAAGCGGTTGCGGTCTTTATAAGAATAAACATCATCTCCATTCAGGTTGTCTCCGCTATGCATATTGTTGAAACCTGTGACATCCGACAAGAAGCCTTTGGCTGTTCCTCTTACATATTGTGACAAGAACTGTTCGAATGTAGCACCGGCCAGAAAGGTTAGTTTATGAACGTCATTGAAATTCTTTTTATAACTCAATAAGAATTCTGCCAGCCATTGGGTATTTTCTCCACTTTTCTTTGAGGCTTCGCCCTTACTGGCCAATCCGTTGATAGTCTCTCTGCTTCTGTAGCTGGACTCGGTATAAGAATCGATGGTGGCACCTAATCTGGCTGTAAACACGAAATCTTTGAATGGCTCAATTTCTGTGGTGAATGTTCCATAAACACTATTCCCTTGTTTTTCAGGACTGATACCATATAAAAGTGCTTGTGGGTTGTCGAGTGCGATAAAGCTGTTTTTCCGATAACGTCCTGTTTCCGGGTCAATACCCGGAGCTAGAGTCGGGTCAAATTGCAGAGCAGAATTTATTGGGCCTGCGGCTTCATTGGCTCCGGTCATATTTTCATACGTAGATTTTCCATCGGTACGTGTATAGTTCATATTGAATTTAAAGCGTAAGAAGGTCTTTGGAGTAAAATTCATATTGGCTCTTACATTGTATTTCTTTAAACTAGAGAGTTTCACAACTCCTTGTTGGTCAAAATAGCTGAGTCCTAAATAATAGTCATGCTTATCGCTTCCGCCGGATATGGATAATTGATAGTTTTGTACCGGTGCAGAAACTCGGAAAATCTCATCCTGCCAGTTTGTACCTTTACCTACAGCTGCAATTTGCTCTGCTGTATAGATAGCTCCTTCGGGATTATTTGATTCCAAACGAAGGGCATTCAGTGTTTCCATATATTGTTTCCCATTGAGAACATCTATTGTTTTTGCTACAGACTGAAATCCTACTTCTGCGCCGAACTTTACGGTCATTTCTCCCTTGTTGCCACCCTTTGTCGTAATCAGTACGACGCCATTGGCTGCACGTGTTCCATAAATAGCTGCGGCTGAGGCGTCCTTTAATATTTCTATTGACTTAATATCGTTGGGGTTAATGGAAGAAGGATCTACCCCCGGAAGTCCGTCTACTACCACCAATGCAGAGTTGCTACTGTTAATGGAACCTGCACCGCGAATCTGTATCTTCGTTGAGGCACCTGGAGCAGAACTTGTCTGGCTGATATTTACACCGGCTGCTTTACCATTAATCATTTGAAAAGCATTTGTATTAACGCCTTCCGTAAATTTGCCTTCACCTACCGAGACAACAGAGCCGGTAATATCCTGTTTCTTTTGGATACCATAACCCACTACCACCACTTCGTCTAAGGTTTTCGAGTCTTCGACCATCTTGATGTCGAAATTCTTTTGATTTCCATTAAGAAAAATGTCTTGTGACTGATATCCTACATACGAGATGACTAATACATCTCCTTTGTTTACTTTGTCAAGAGAGAATGCACCATCTGCATTGGTGATGGTCCCATGAGCAGTTCCTTTGACAATTATACTGGCACCGATAATAGCTTCGTTGGACTTTTTGTCGACAACGCTACCGGTAATGTTAAATTGTTGTGCATGGGTGACCATGGCTACCAACAATAGAATGAGTGAAAGTGTGATTTTTTTCATTGTATATTATTTAAGTTACACATAAGGTTAATTAGTACTGGCAAATGTACGATTGAACTTATTTAAGGGAGATACATATTCTTTTCAGTTTGCATACACGTTTAATTCATTCCATGTTTTTGCGCTGATTTTCTTTGCTTTTTAAAGAAAATATAGTTCTTTTGCTTTCAATAATCTGATGCCAATGAAACGTCTTGCAATTCTTACCTTGTTATTTGTCGTGATAAACTTCTTGCTGTGTAATGGTTGTTATGCCTTTTTAAATCGTGACGTTCGTTTGCTGACTATACAAAATGGGTTGGCCGACAATAATGTCAACTGCATACATAAGGATAAAGATGGATTTATGTGGTTCGGAACTAATAACGGAATAAGCCGTTATGATGGTTCTTCCGTTAAGAGTTTTACGGTAGATTCGGTACCGTATATGAATGTTACAGGAATAAGCGAACTGTCTGAACATTGTTTGGGGATATTGGTTCAGAAGACACTTTGGGGTTTTAACAGGCTGACGGAACAATTCATTCCGATAGAGATGGCAGCAGAAGTGCCTAAACTGACGCAAGTTGCCATCAGTCATGATAAACAATGTTGGGCGATGAGTCGGGATTATTTGTATTTATTTGATGTTAAGGAGGAAACAGATGAAGAGGGGAATGTCATAAATCTTGTTTTAAATGTAAAAACAAAGGTTGGGGGATTGGTTCAGAAAAAGGATTATCTTGTTCGTTTTGCTTTTTCGCATGACAATGATGAGATTTACTTGGCCGACAACCATATTAACCTGATTACTTATAATGTGAAAAAGCAAGCTGTGACCGGGCAAGTTTCGTTAGCCGGTTGTATTCCAGTAAAAGAAAACTATAATATCAGTTCCATTTTAGACGGAGATGATATTATATGGATTTCTACTAAGGTGTATGGGCTGATTCGTTATTATAAGCGTACCGGACATATCTATCGTATTTCGTATGAAGGGGAGGGTAAACCGAATTTATTGTCGCATACGGATGTTTATGGGTTAGTTCCAATTAATAATGGCCGGTTGTTGGCTGTGACGTGGAATGGATATACTATCATAACTCCCGGCAGGGACTCTTCTGAAGGATTGACCACGAGTATCTATAATAATGTTTCACTTGTTAACCGGAATCTTGAGATACGCATGATTTCGGTATATTATGATTCACAGGGAATTTTGTGGATAGGGACGAATGGTGGTGGAGTGATGTATTCAGACTTGAGATTGCAGTATTTTAATCAATTTCATCAGGACAGGCATAATGAAATTTGCGGTATCACGGCAGATGATAAAGGATATATATGGTTGGCTACTTTTCATAAAGGCATAATGAAAAGCCGTAAACCTTTTAACCCATTGGAGATGCTTGATTTTGACACTGTGGGCAGTCGGGAAGTTAAAAGCCGGGAAACAGTGCTATGCTTGTTAAAAGATGGGGAAGGAAATGTTTGGTTCGGTAATCAGGACGGTACATTGTCGGTATATGATAAATCCGGTCTGTTTAGGAGCTATACTTTGTATCCGGATGGCTTGATGAATAAGTCTTCTGTGTGGTCTCTCTATATGGACTCGAAAAAGATTTTTTGGATTGGTACGGAAGGTGGCTTGTTGAGGTTTAATCCTGAAACCGGAGAGTGTTACCGGATAAAAGTCCGAAAGGCATCATTGACAGATTCTTATATTGATGTTCGTGCTATTTCAGAAACAAAAGATGGTAAGTTATGGCTGGGCTTGGAGACGAAAGGGTTGGCGCGCATCAACAATGACGGAGTTATGGAGGTCGGATATAATTCTTTGTTCGGACTACAGAATGTGTCTGTCCGGTCATTGCTTGCTTCTTCCGATGGGTTACTGTATGTGGGATATGAGAATGGTTTTGCAATAGTGAATCCGCGAACGGAGGAGATGAAAGACTTCTATACCACACACAATGGTCTGTGCAATAACTTTATAGGGTGTATCACCGAGGATGCCAAGGGCCAAATATGGCTTGGCTCCAATTCGGGGATTTCGCGTTATAGCCGTCATCAGAGATTGTTCTACCATTATTATATCTCAGGCAGTAACCGCACTGCGTTCTTACATGGTGATAATTTGTTCTTTGGTAATAATAAGAGTCTTACTTATTTCAATCCGGAGAATATCAATGCTTTTCCTTTCTCGGAGGTTGTTGCAGTTTCTACCTTGGAAGTTGGAAACAAGACGGTAAATATCGGGGAAGAGATAAACGGGCAGGTGATACTGAATAATAATTTGTTTTATACCAAGGAAATAGAATTGAATGACAGAAATCGTGATTTCTCGCTCACCTTTAATAATCTGTCTTATTCCGATGAGCAGCAGAAGCTTCGGTATCGGTTGTTTCCTTATCAAACGGACTGGATGATAGGCAACAGAGGTGAAAAGATATCGTATGCCAATTTGCGTGCAGGCGAGTATATGTTTGAAGTGCAGAATTTGTTTCCGGATGAGAAAATGGGTAAAATGACTTCTTTGAAGGTAGTTATTCTTCCACATTGGAGTGAAACGGTATGGTTTAAATTATCGCTGTTGGGATTGGCTCTCATGATTGTATTATGGACTATCAATCGGTTCCGGATTCGTCAAAAGAGATTGGAGCATGAGCTGCAATTGGAACATGAAGTTTTTACGGCCAACGTAGAACGAGACAAGGAGAAGCAGATACGGCTGGAGCGGGAGAACTTCTTTACCAATGCCTCACATGAGTTGCGTACGCCGCTGACTTTAATACTTTCGCCTTTGCAAGAATTGTTGCAGACATTAAGTTCGGCTGATGTAATTTATAAGAAACTGATTGTGGTTTATCGTAATGCCGCTTCATTGCATACATTGGTAGACCATTTACTTTATGTGCAGAAGATAGAGGCGGGCATGGTAAAGCTTCGCCTGTCTCAAACCGATATAGTGACTGTTGTGGAGGAAGTAGTGGACTCTTTTCGTCAGATTGCTGAGACAAAAGGGTTTGACTTCGATATTCAACTCCCTGCAGAGCCGTTGGTGTTATGGATAGATGTGGAGAAAATATCATCGGCCATCCGTAATTTATTGTCGAACGCCTTTAAATACACTTCTCCCCGGGGCCGTGTCATTTTACGCATGGAGCGGGTACAAATAGATGGACAGGCATTTTGCAAACTGACTGTTTCTGATACAGGTAAGGGAATACCCGAAGAGTTGCAGGAACGGGTTTTTGACTCTTTCATCACGGGTGACCAAGTTCCGATGCTCTCTACCAAAGTCGGTATCGGGCTGCGTATTGTAAAGAATACCATGGATTTGCATCATGGCTCTATCTCTTTGAAGAGTAGTCCGCAAGAAGGAAGTACGTTTGTATTGGCTATTCCTGAGGGAAATGCTCATTTTTCGGAAGATAAGTATGAACTGGTGGAAACACCGGTGAATGAGGAGACGGATATTCCTGTACCTGTAAGTTCCTCTGTTGCCGAGCAGAAAAAAGAGGCTGGAAACAAGAAAAGCCTTCTTATTATCGAAGACAACGAGGAGGTACGTGCCTATATATGCAGTTTGTTTTGCAAGAATTATACGTTGTATGAGGCTGCCAATGGAGAAGAAGGTGTCCGGATAGCTACGGAGAAGATTCCGAATCTTATTATATCGGACATCATGATGCCCGTCAAGGATGGATTTGTCTGTTGTCGTGAGATTCGGGAGCGGCCGTGCACTGCGCATATTCCTATTTTGATGTTGACTGCCAAGGCAGAAGATGCGGATATCCTGTATGGGTCTAAAGTGGGGGCGGACGATTATATACTGAAACCGTTTAATCCGGAAATACTGAAATCGAGGGTTGAGAATCTTATCTTGCAGCGCGAACGCCTGAAACGTATTTATACCAAAGCTTTGATGCTGAAGCAGAAGGAAACGAAACAGGGCGAGGCAGAAGAAGTGGCGGATGATTTCATGAAAGGGGTTATTCAGGTTATTGAGGCTAATCTGGCAGATGAAAACTTTAATGTGAAGATATTGGCGGAACAATTGAATATGAGCCAGCCTACTTTATATAGAAAGATAAAACAGCGTAGCGAACTGGCAGCGATAGATATCATCCGCAGTATCCGTATGAGCAAAGCTGCCTCTCTAATCATGGAGAACAGATACTCCATTCAGGAAATAGCAGAAATGGTAGGTTATAGCGACACCCGTACCCTCCGAAAACATTTCACTGAGCAATTCGGAGTGTCGCCATCCAAGTATATAGATAAACCTGAAATGCAAGGGAGCTAGCCGAAGCAGATTCCCATCCGTTTTCCTTGGACAATCAGGTCATGGTCTTCGTCCACCAATTTTAATTTGCCGGCTACTTCATCCAAAGGAACAGAGCCTATCTGAGCTCCTTGCAGGGAAACCATTCTTCCGAATTGTCCGGTGGCAATCAGTTCCGTAGCATGGCCTCCCATCCGGGTGGCTAGATTACGGTCGTATGGGGTGGGTGAGCCTCCGCGCTGGATATACCCCAAAACCGTTTCGCGTGTTTCGAATCCGGTTTCATATTCTATCTCTTCGGCTATGTATTCGGCGGCCTTTTTACCGTTGATGGTCTGGATGCCTTCTGCCACAACGACAATGGAGTAAGGCTTTCCCTTTTTCAACCTTTCGATAATTGTGTTGCCGATGTTATGGATATTATAAGGTAGTTCCGGGATGAGAATGACATCACCACCGCCTGCCATGCCTGAGTAAAGGGCAATCCATCCGGCCTTATGTCCCATCACTTCGATAACCATGACACGCTGGTGCGAACTGGCAGTCGAATGTAAACGGTCGATAGCGTCGGTTGCAATCGTTACAGCAGAATCAAACCCGAAAGACACGTCGGTTCCCCATACGTCATTGTCGATGGTTTTGGGGACAGACACCACATTGACGCCCGCTTGTGCTAGCTTGGCGGCTGTTTTTTGTGTACCGTTCCCACCGATGCAGACAATGCAGTCCAATCCCAGGTCATGGATATTCTTCAACATTAATGCCGGTTTGTCTTCGGAAGCGGCAGACAGACGTTTTTTAAATGGTTTCTCACGTGAAGTTCCAAGAATGGTTCCTCCTAAATTGAGCAAACCTGATAACGATTTTTCTGTCAAAGGTTCTATATCGTTGTCCAATAAGCCTCGAAATCCGCTTCGGATTCCAAAAACTTCCATGCCGTAGTGATTTATGGCTGTTTTACAAACTCCTCTGATAGTGGCGTTTATTCCGGGACAGTCTCCTCCTGATGTCAAAATTCCTATCTTCATAGCCGTTGATGTTAAGTTGTAAACGTGCGTAAAGATAAGAAAAAATAAAAGTAATGCAGAAAACTATAAAAAAAATAATGTTATAAGGCTTATTAATACAGAAAAGGTTAATTTTGCAGGATATAACGAATTGTATATTAACGGAAATGAATTCGACCAGACTAATTAGTACACTATTCAAACCCCGACAGACAGCTACGGCATTGTATGCCACTCAAGCTGAAGCTATTCAGGCAAAGGTTTTTGACCGTCTTATCAAAGACGCTGCCAATACGAAATGGGGATTGGAGTATAGCTATAAAGACATAAAGAGTTATCAGGATTATCAACGTGTTCCTTTACAGACTTACGAGGAAATAAAGCCCTATGTGGAGCGTATGCGCCGGGGAGAAAAAAATGTATTGTGGCCGGGTGAAGTCATCTGGTTTGCAAAGTCTTCGGGCACGACCAATGATAAGAGTAAATTTATTCCTGTCAGCAAAGAAGGATTGCATGATATCCATTATGCCGGCGGTATGGATGCCGTCGCGCTTTATTTACAGCAAAATCCCAATAGCCGTTTCTTCTCGGGAAAAGGGCTGATTTTGGGAGGTAGCCATGCTTCCAATTATAATCTGAAGCGGAGCTTGGTGGGTGACTTGTCTGCCATTCTGATTGAGAACGTCAATCCATTGGTTAACCTTATTCGTGTGCCCGAAAAGAAAATCGCACTGTTAAGCGACTTTGAGGAAAAAGTGGAGAAGATTGCCCGCAGCACGATGAACAAGAATGTGACCAACTTGTCGGGAGTGCCTTCGTGGATGTTGGCTGTTGTCAGACATATCATGGAAATCAAGGGGACAGATAATCTGGCGGAAGTATGGCCTAATCTGGAAGTGTTTTTTCATGGAGGAGTGGCATTTACCCCTTACCGCGAACAGTACAAGCAGATTATTCGCAGTGATAAAATGCACTACATGGAGACTTATAATGCCAGTGAAGGTTTCTTCGGATTACAAAATGATTTCGATGATCCTGCCATGATGTTGATGATTGACTATGGGGTATTCTATGAATTTATTCCGATGGAAGAGATAGAAAACGAAAACCCCCATATCATTCCTTTGGCAGATGTGGAACTGAACAGGAATTATGCGATGGTCATCAGTACATCTTGCGGATTGTGGCGTTATATGATTGGTGATACGGTGAAGTTTACGAGTAAGCATCCTTATAAATTTGTCATCACGGGCCGCACCAAGCATTTTATCAATGCTTTTGGTGAAGAGCTGATGGTGGACAATGCCGAACAGGGGTTGGCAAAGGCATGTGCCGCTACCGGTGCACAAATCACAGATTACTCCGCTGCTCCTGTTTTCATGGATGCCAATGCCAAATGCCGTCATCAGTGGTTGATAGAATTTGCAGTCATGCCAGACTCTTTAGAGAAATTTAGCAAGGTACTCGATGCCTCTTTACAAGAAATTAACTCCGATTACGAAGCAAAACGACATAAAAACCTTACCTTGCAGCCCTTGGAAATTATTGTAGCCCGTCCCAACCTGTTCCATGACTGGTTGAAAGAGAAAGGCAAGTTGGGAGGACAACACAAAGTACCTAGGCTGAGCAATACGCGTGAATATATAGAAGAAATGCTAAGCTTGAACAAGTAAAGAAATGAATTGGAATAGACATAAATTACCTGCTTTGCTGATGTTGATGATTGTGGTGTACTCATGCGCCAGCATGGGAAACCCCGACGGTGGTCCGTATGATGAAGAGCCGCCAAAGTTTGTCAGGAGTACCCCCAAACCATTTGCCATCAATAGTAAAGAGAAAAAAGTAACCATTGAATTTGATGAATTTATCAAGCTGGAAAAGGCTGCGGAGAAGGTGGTAGTATCTCCTCCCCAGTTGGAACAGCCCGAAATCAAAGCCAGTGGAAGGAAAGTAGTGGTAGGATTGGTGGATTCGTTAAAGCCGAATACTACTTATACTATCGATTTCGCGGATGCTATTGTCGATAACAACGAGGGTAATCCGTTGGGTAATTATGCCTTTACCTTTTCCACCGGTACGACTATCGATACAATGGAAGTATCGGGGACAGTGCTCGGCGCTTCAGATTTGGAGCCGGTGAAGAATATCCAGGTAGGTCTGCACTCTGACTTGAGTGACAGTGCCTTTATGAAGAAACCATTCGACCGCGTATCCCGTACAGACAGTCGCGGACACTTCTCCATTCGTGGCATCGCTCCCGGCAAATATCGTATTTATGCCTTAATGGATGGTAATCAGAATTATTTATTCGATTCCAAGACCGAGATGATTGCTTTCAGCGATTCCATTATCATACCTGCCATGGAGGATGCCATGCGCCAAGATACGATTTGGAAGGATTCACTGACCATCGATACCATTAAGAGTGTGGGATACACCCGTTTCCTGCCGGATGATATTATACTGAGAGCGTTTAAGGAAGAAAATGACCGCCAATACCTTACTCGCAGCGAACGTGATAAAGAGAATCATTTTGTTCTTACTTTCAGTGCGCGGGCAGATACGCTTCCCACGCTGAAGGGATTGAACTTTGATGAACGGGATGCTTTTATCATCGAGAAGACCGACCGCAACGACTCTATCTGCTATTGGATTAAAGACTCGTTGATATATCAGATGGACACGCTCGAAATTCAGATGGATTACTTGGCAACGGATACATTGGACCGTCTTGTGCCGCAGACTGATACACTCTTTCTGGCAAATAAGTTGACTCGTGCGGAGCGGGAGAAACTGGAAGCCAAAGCAGCCGAAGAGAAGGAAAAGGAACGTAAGAAGAAGGAAAAGAAAGGAGAAACGATTGAGCCGGAACCTACCAAGTTCCTTACACTGAATGTGGATGCCCCTTCTGCTTTCGACCTTGATAGAAATGTATATCTGTCGTTCGATGAGCCTGTGGCAAGCATTGATACGGCGGCCATTCACATGGAAATAAAGAAAGACAGCCTGTGGGAAGAAATTCCATTTATGTTTGTGGCGGACTCCGTGATGCCCCGCAAGTATGAAATATTGGCGGAGTGGGAACCCGAAAAGGAATATCAGCTGTCGATAGACTCGATGGCCTTTAGGGGAATGTATGGCTTGCATACCAATAAGGTGAAGCAGACCATGAAGGTGAAAAAACTGGATGAATATGGAACTATCTTGCTGAATATTACCGGTGCCGATTCCACAGCAGTGGTAGAGTTGCTGGATGGAAGCGGCAAAGTGTTGCGCCGGCAACGGATAACTCCTCAGAATACGGCGGATTTCTATTATCTCAATCCCGGAACGAAATTCTATATCCGTCTGTTCAATGACCGGAACGGTAACGGAGTCTGGGATACCGGAAAATATTCGGAGCATTCGCAGCCTGAAGAAGTCTATTATTTCCCGAAGGTATGGGAGATGAAGGCAAACTTTGAGTTTGAGGAAAATTGGGATATCAATGCGGTCCCGGTTGAAAAACAGAAATTGGATGAAATAAAGAAGCAGAAGCCGGAAGAGACGAAGAAGATACAGGACAGAAACAAAGAAAGAGCTAGAAAACTAGGCCGATGAAAAAAATAATATCCATACTATTGTGCTCTTGGTTCATTATGTGTACCGCGGGAGCGCAGTGTGCTGCAAAGAATGAAGCTATACAAGCGGGCGAACTGTTGACTTATGACCTTAAGTTCAACTGGAAATTCATCTGGAAAGATGCCGGTGTCGCCCGGATGGATATGCAGGCAGTGACTTATCAGGGCAAGCCTTGTTTCCGCACCAATTTGGTGGCCGTCACGAATGGTATGGTTGATTTCTTTTTCAAGATGCGTGATACGCTGACTTGTATCACGACCAATCGGTTGGAGCCTCTTTATTTCCGTAAAGGAGCAGAGGAAGGTGACCGCTATACAGTGGACGAAGTATGGTTCAGCTATAAAGGTGATAAATGTATTGCCGACCAGCGCAGGATGCGTCGTGGTCGTGACACGGTGAAGACGCGTGACGAAAGCAAAGGATGTATATTTGATATGCTGAGCATTCTGATGCAGGCGCGTTCTTTCGATGTCGATGATTACACGGTGGGACAGAAAATTATTTTCCCGATGGCCACCGGAACCAAGATAGAAGACCAGACGTTGATTTATCGTGGGAAGAAGGTATTTAAGGCGGAAGGCGGAGTGAAATATCGTTGCCTTGTCTTTTCGTTGGTAGAGTATAAAAAGGGAAAAGAGAAAGAGGTGATTACCTTTTATATCACCGATGATAAAAACCATTTGCCCGTGCGCTTGGACCTTTATCTGAACTTTGGCTCCGCAAAGGCATTTCTGAAAGAAATAAAAGGAAACAGGCATCCGCTGACATCTATTGTCGAGAAGTGAAGGTGACTGCCATGTGGTCGGAGGTGGGTTGTGTCAAAACGTGGATAATGCTGTCGTTTCGCTCGCCCGAAAACAGTTTACTTTGTGTCTTCGGGCAGGCAAACCCTGCCCCTACAGCTGACGAT